>CAZMQV010000006.1:0-79943 GCA_964568675.1 uncultured Paludibacter sp. | reverse complement strand
AAATTGTCAATCGACAAAATGAGAGGTAAATGAGTTGCCACCTTAATTGTTACATGACAAAATGACACACCACATTTTCCCTATTGCAATAGGATGTAAACGAACTTATGCTATGTAACAGTTAGTCTTCCGATAAACCGTAATCTTCAAATTGGCTTCGCGTTCCCGTAGAAGCCCACAAGCGCGGATTTGTATTCAAGCTTAGTAGAGAAATGCAGAAACCGAATACAAAAATCCTTATTAGCTTATTAAAATGAATAAATGTTTTTCTTATTAATTTCGGCTTATATATGTTTAGAATCAATCTAAATAACTAACTTTGCAGCCTGAAATAAATGAGAGCAACAACATGAAACTATCCGAGCTAAACAATGGTGAATCAGCCTACATCGTCAAAGTAACCGGACACGGAGGATTCCGCAAGCGAATACTTGAAATGGGCTTTGTAAAAGGACAAGTAGTGAGCGCATTGCAAACCGCGCCAATGAGCGATCCGGTAAAATACAGCGTGATGGGCTACGAAGTTTCCTTACGTAAAAGTGAGGCTTCGATGATTGAAGTAGTAAGTGAAGCACAAGCACGCGAAATGCTCAACTCACATGCTACTGCCGAAACCATCGTGGAAGAAGACTACCGAAGGGTAGCGTTGAAGAAGCGCAAAGAAATAGTTGTAGCCCTTGTTGGCAATCCCAATTGCGGAAAAACTACTCTTTTCAATATTGCTTCGGGTGGCAAAGAGCATGTAGGCAATTACAGCGGCGTTACGGTAGAATCAAAAGAAGGAATCTTTGTTCAGGATGGATACACATTCCGCATTGTTGACCTACCCGGCACCTACTCCATTTCGGCATATTCACCCGAAGAAAAATATGTTAGGCAATACTTGTCGGAAGACACTCCGGATATAATTATCAACGTAGTGGACGCCACCAACCTGGAGCGAAACCTCTATCTCACCACCCAACTCATTGACATGCACCAGCACACCATCGTGGCGCTCAACATGTATGACGAGTTTCAGAAAAGCGGCGACAGCCTCGACTATAAAAAACTTGGCAGCCTACTTGGTATGCCTTTCGTTCCCATTATCGCCAAAACAGGCTTTGGGGTGATTCAACTTTTCCGCAATGTGATAAAACTTTATGAAAGCGCTTATCTTGTAAACGAGAGTGGTGTGTTGCATCACTCCGTGAAAGAAGACGCACTCCTCGATGAATACCTGCACGATGCAAAAATTGAGCATATTCACGATAAAAAAACAAGCAGTGTGCGGGATTATATCGAAGAGAAGTCGGAACTTGGCAAAACGGTATCGCGCCACATTCATATCAATTACGGCAATGTGCTCGAACCCGCGATAAAACCTCTAAGGGATAAACTTGTTACAGAAAACCACCACCTACAGTCCCGTTTTTCATTTCGTTATCTGGCTATCAAACTATTGGAAGGCGACACGGAAATAATGCAGATTATCGGGAAAGAGCCAAATTCGGAAGCACTGCTAAAACTACGCGACCAGGAGACACAGCGTGTTGAGAAATTATTGAAAACAGACATTGAAACTGCGGTAAGCGACGCGAAATATGGGTTTATAGCGGGCGCATTGCGAGAAACATTCAAAGCCGACGCGTTAAAGAACAGGAATACGCTGACTTCGAAACTCGACAAGATACTAATAAGCAAGCATTTGGGGTTCCCGATATTCTTGCTATTCATGTACCTGATGTTTCAAGCCACATTCTCTCTCGGCGAATATCCGATGGGGTGGATAGAAAGTCTGATAGCTTGGCTAAGCGAATTATTGGGCAAAAACATGGATCCGGGACCATTAAAAGCAATGTTGATCGATGGAGTGTTGGGGGGCGTTGGCGGTGTTATCGTCTTTCTACCCAATATTCTTATTCTCTATTTTTTCATTTCGTTGATGGAAGACACCGGCTATATGGCGCGCGCGGCTTTCATCATGGACAAGCTGATGCACAAAATGGGCTTGCACGGCAAATCCTTCATACCCATGATTATGGGCTTTGGCTGCAATGTACCGGCGATAATGGGAACACGCACCATCGAAGACCGCAATAGTCGCCTGATAACGATATTGGTCAATCCGCTCATGTCGTGTAGCGCCCGATTGCCGGTTTATCTACTTCTTGCCGGCACATTTCTGCCGGGATATGCCGGGCTGGCGCTTTTCGGAGTGTATGCCGGTGGCATCTTGTTGGCTGTGCTGATTGCATTATTGTTTAAGAAGACGCTTTTCAAACAAAACGAAGTACCATTTGTGATGGAACTACCTCCCTATCGCTTCCCCACAGGAAAAGCAATTTGGCATCACACCTGGAGCAAAGGCGCTCAATATCTAAAAAAGATGGGAACAATCATCCTACTTGGTTCTATCATCATCTGGTTTCTTGGCTATTACCCCCGTCCGTCTGGGGCAGAAGAGCTTACAGCCGAACAGAGCAAAAGCCAGATAGAGAACTCGTATATTGGTCAGATAGGAAAAGTAATCGAGCCGGCAATCAAACCGCTTGGTTTCGACTGGCGGATTGGTATTTCGCTACTCACCGGAATTGCAGCCAAAGAAATAGTAGTGAGTTCGATGGGTGTAATTTACACCGGCAATGCAGAGGAAGAATCGGCAAGCTTATCACAGAAAATGGAGCTTGCAAGCTGGCCCGATGGCTCTCCGATATTCACTCCTGCAATCGCCATTGGATTGATGCTTTTCGTGTTGATCTATTTCCCGTGTTTAGCAACCGCGGTAGCGATAAAGAATGAAACAGGTTCTTGGAAATGGACATTTTTCACCATTGGCTATTCGCTTGTCCTTGCCTGGCTTTTAGCATTCGCTGTAAAATTAATCTGGGGGTAAACTGTATTTTCTCTTTTTCATGAAACCGATTTACCTGGTATGCAGCTACTTATTTTTTAGAAAAGAAAATAATAAAAGATAACTATAGGGTCAAACTGAGAATAGGATTGAGCCTTAACTCCGACATAAAACAAGATTTATCGAATAAAAGATAGTTTTATCTAAAAAAAAACATAAGCCGTTCTAAACTTTTTATTAATAGTGATGTTATATTGATGAATGATGCAACAACTTATTGTCATACTGATTGGAATTTTGGTCTTTGGCTATGCGGGTTACCGTGTATTTAAGTCTCTCTCAAAAAAGTCGTCTAATGACCATCATTGCAACGGGTGCGATAGTTGTTCCACCAACAAGTAAATTTTAAGTGTGTGTGAATGAATGGAAAACGGGACAATGTGAATTGCCCCGTTTTTACTTTTATATACTTGAAAGAAGTCTGCTTAATTTTAATTCGCGTTATTAAAAACGATTTGTTGCATTCTTTCGTAATTCACTTCTTGGCTTTTCAACAATTGGAATTGCGCCAACGTTCGCTGCCAGTTATGCTCAGGCGATTTGATTTTGTAATACGTATCACCGTTGAGGTAGTCGGTAAAGAAACGCACAGTCTGCATATAGCTCAACAAGCGTGCGCCAAAGGCAAGATTACCCATTTCTACCGGCTTAAGGAATGATTTAGCCTCTTTCAGATAGCCTTTAGTATAAGCTTCGTAAATATCGAAATTAACGCCGATGTTGTCCAGATTTTCATCATCTTCGGCTCCGGTATTGGCAGCAGTACGCATAAAATCACCAAAATCGGAAAGCACATAACCCGGCATCACCGTATCCAAGTCAACAATGCAGATAGGCTCATCGTTATTATCAAAGAGCATGTTGTTTACTTTTGTGTCGCAGTGATTGATGCGTTTGGGTAGTTTTCCATCGCGGTGAAGTTGTTCGGGCAGACACATTTCATTGGCTCGTTTCTCAATTTCTTCCACCATCCACTGTGTTTTTTCCAATCTTCCGGCAGCATTTTCGGCTACAGCATCTCTGAATTGTTTCAAACGAAATTCGATGTTGTGAAAATCCGGTATCGTTTCTATCATTTCATCGAGTGGAAGGTCGGACAACATGCATTGGAAATCGCCAAATGCTTCACCGGCTTTGTAGGCAAGCTCTGGTGTGATTGCGTCGTAGCTTTTCGTATCACGAATATGCACATACACCCTCCAATAATTTCCCTCTTCATCTTTATGATACAACAACCCGTCATTGGCTGGGACTAATTGCAATACACGACGTTCGAGATTAGTAACACCTCTTTCACTCAATTTTTTGCGTAGATGGTCGGTAACAATACTGATATTTTTTTGCAAACCGGCAACATCTTTGAAGATATTGTGGTTAATGCGTTGCAAAAAATACCATTCGCCATCCGGTTCAGCGCTTTCTACAATAAATGAATCGTTTATAAACCCGATTTTTAATGGTTTGATTTCGCCGGGTACGGATTTAAGTTGGAATTGTTCAATAATTTGTTTCATACTAAAAGATTATATCGTTTAATTTTGTAAAGTACCGCAAAAATACGACATATATTTGAG
This sequence comes from uncultured Paludibacter sp., assembly GCA_964568675.1. GTDB lineage: Bacteria > Bacteroidota > Bacteroidia > Bacteroidales > Paludibacteraceae > UPXZ01. The sequence continues at coordinate 75,476 of CAZMQV010000006.1, read as the reverse complement.
ATTAATTTGCATTCTTTTTTTGTTTATCAATTCTTTTCGAACTATAAACATTTTTTTACACGTCAACGAATTGACGCGTATGTTTCAGAAGCAAAGTCGTAACATCAACGCCCATAACGCCGCTTTCGCATCCAGCGAAACAAAACTACCCCAATCAGCAAAAATACCAAAGGCATGATAATATTAATTAGCTGCAATGAGGTTCGCTTCGAAACGGCTATTTCCTTATTCAGAAGGCGTAGTGGCACTTCTCGGGCGCGCAAATTCATCCATCCGTCTTTGTCGGTAAGATAAAGCACCGAGTTGACTATCAACTCAGTATTTCCGTAAACTTGCTTGCTATATCTATCAAAACCGAGTGGCAAAAATTCGATGGTATCACCTGCGCTTTGCACTTCGTTGCGAATGACATCGCCATCGGAAATAAAAATCTGCCGCGTCGGTTTGCTTTTACTTTGCAATGAAGCAGTGGGCTGAATGCCCTTTGGGATCATCCGATTGGCGAATATCGATTGAAAACTACCTTCTATAGCGAGCGCTACCGGCACGTGCGCCTGATTGAAGTAAGTTTTATCGTTTTGGTCGGGCATTTCGGCAAGAGATATAGTAGCAGGTGTTTTCAGCACGTTACCATTCGCAGACCCGGCAAGCAGCACCGAGGTCTTTAACTCCCTATTATCGCCAACAGCCTCAATGGTGGAAGCAAACTTAGCCATAACCGGAGGAATGTTTCGCGTAACCGGATGACGCATCGAAGTGAGCAGCAAAGGAGAAAAAACAAGTGGAAATGGTTCGAACTTAGCTTTTTCGCCGGGTGGTGACACATTGAGCGGTGTCGCCACACATTGCAAATCCTGCAACAAGCTTGGATTGACGCGCACGCCATAACGAAAAAACATATCATCCAGATTGACATCGAGCGGCATCGCGGGCGACACTCCGGTTTCGCTCAACTGGTTTTCCGAAATTTGCACCGCATCAATCAGCCACAACACCGCGCCACCCTGCATCAGATATTGGTCAAGCACATATTTTACTTCTTCGGAAAACTGCTTTGTAGGTTTAGCAATAATAATTGCTTTATATTCATCCAAAACTCCCGTCTGTGTTCCGATTTCACCCCTGTCTATCTGAAAATATCGGCTCAGGCTTTTACTAATATCTTGAGTTTCAGCTTCGCTCAACTCACCTTGCCCTTCGAGGAAAGCGATTTTCTCAATCTTATCAATGGTCAATCGCCGGATGGCATCGGTCAGTTCAAATTCAAGATTTTCAATAGAGATATTAAGATTCTCTTCGCCCGACATGGAAGGATTGTTTTTAAGCAGATTAATAGCTACTTTACGTTCGTTTCGGCTCAATTCCAGCCAGGGGAAAAGCATCTTTTGCGACATTTTACCCGATTTATCTTTTTCATATACTGCCACCGGACTTAGTCCACGCTGCTCCATCGATTCGAAAAATCGTTCACGTGCTTCATTGGAGCTAAAATCATCGGATGCCACAAAGTTAACAATAATCTTTCCGCCACTGAGCGCGTTCATTTCTTCAATCAGCGCTACAACGCTTGTACGTAATCTTAAAAAGCCAGGATTCAACGCCCCATTCAGGTACACATCTACCCGAATCGGCTCCTGTATCCGGCGCATCATTTCTCGCGTCGGTTTGCCGAGGGTAAACCTTTTATCGGATGTAAGATCGACTCGAAACAAGCTAATACAAGCCAGCATGACGAGCAAAAGAGACACCACAACGATTATTATATTATTTTTCTTAAAATAATTCATTCTATTAATCAATGGGAATAAAATGCAAATATAGTCATTATCCCGGTATTCATCTATTTTCAATAAATTTGCGATGTGAAAAATGCCGGAATTGCGTTGTAAACATCCAATGCAACAACACTCACTTGTTATAACACAGAAAATCAGCGTATTTATAAAAGCGAATATCAACTTAATTATTGTTTATTAACACGCAAATTTGTTGAGTTATCCACAAGTTATTAACACGTAATTATCTATAAACGTGATTTTTAGCAAATACCGCAACGATTAAAAAAACTTATAAGCCAATGGTGAAAATCCGGAGCATCGAGCTACTTCCCGTTTTTTTAGTAACTTTGCACTTTAAAATGATACACATTGACGCGTTAAATTGCTGTTGTGTAACGTGATAGAACTTAATGTACAAATTGAGAAATAAATGGGAAAAATAATTTCTATTGCCAATCAAAAAGGAGGAGTAGGCAAAACTACCACCGCCATCAACCTTGCGGCTTCAATAGCTAATTTAGGGAAAAAAATTCTTTTAGTTGATGCCGACCCGCAAGCCAATGCGTCTTCAGGACTTGGCATTGACATCCGAAAACTTGAATTTACCGTATATGAATGCCTGATTGACAAGGTGCCCGTAGTGCAGGCAATTCAGAAAACAGAGATTGAGAATCTTTTCGTACTACCTTCTCACATCGATCTTGTGGGCGCCGAAATAGAGCTACTTAATGTCAACGATCGCGAACATGCGATAAAAGACATGCTCAAACCGATAGCCGACACGTATGACTTTATACTGATAGACTGCTCGCCCTCACTGGGATTAATCACAGTAAATGCGCTCACAGCCTCCGACTCCGTTATTATACCCGTGCAAAGTGAATATTTCGCGCTCGAAGGTATCAGCAAACTACTCAACACGATAAAAATAATCAAAGGAAGGCTCAATTCGCGTTTGGAGATTGAAGGTTTCCTCATCACCATGTACGACAACCGATTGCGCTCAGCCAATCAGGTATTCGCCGAAGTGAAAAAGCATTTTGGCGATTTGGTATTCGACACTGCCATCTACCGCAATGTGCGCCTGAGTGAAGCGCCAAGTCATGGCAAGCCAATACTGCTATTCGACCCCGAATCGCGCGGTGCAACAAATTATTTTGATTTAGCAAAAGAATTACTCGAACGACAATAACACACAGATACAATGGCAAAACCAACAGGATTAGGACGCGGTTTGGGCGCACTAATGGATATTGACCCATCGGGAATGAGCGGCACCTCTTCGATTAACGAAGTAGAATTGGAGTTGATTGCTCCCAATCCCAACCAACCCCGAACATTTTTTGACGAAGAAGCACTAAACGAACTTGCAAGCTCCATCAAAGAACTTGGAGTAATCGCGCCCATCACCTTGCGCAAAAACGAAGATGGCACTTACCTGATTATCGCAGGCGAACGACGCTATCGCGCTGCCAAATCGATTGGGCTTCGAAGCATACCGGCTTATATCAAAACTGCCGCAGACGATCAGGTGATGGAAATGGCTCTGATTGAGAATATCCAACGCGAAGACCTGAACGCAATCGAAATAGCGCTCACATTCTTCCGTCTCATTAAAGAATATAATCTCACACAGGAGCGACTAAGCGAACGGGTTGGAAAAAAACGCGCGACAATTGCCAATTACCTCCGTCTGCTACAACTCCCCGCCGAGGTGCAAATGGGGCTGAAAGACAGAAAGATTGACATGGGACACGCGCGCGCGATACTCGGCATAAGCGAACCGGCCGACCAGCTTAAACTATACAATTTAACACTAAAAAACGCCTATCCGGTGCGGGTAGTCGAAGAAATTGTACGTCAATACGCGATTAATGGTTCATTCTCTGGCAGCAAACCCAAAACCGCGAAAAGCAACAACCTGAAAGAGCTGAAAGAATTTGGTGAGCTGACCACTCAATTGAGTAAAATATTTAATTCCAAAGTACAAATGACCTGCAACGAGAAAGGAAAAGGCAAAATCACCATACCATTCTCCAACGACGATGAGCTGATGAAAATCATGCAATTGATGGATAAAATTTGAAAATTGCAGATTCACTGATCCAAAACAAAAAGCAAACCATTTTGAGAAAAATACTGCCAATATTAATATGCTTATTCGTGCTATGCGGAAACTCTAAAGCGCAAATAATAGAAGACTCCGTAAGGATAGTAGCTGACACACTGCAAGCTTATCCGCCACTCGACGCGCAATTAATTGACAGCACAATCATAGCTCCGACACACGTATCGCCCCTTACGACTGCCGTGGACACGCTCTCAATAGAAGTAAAAGGGAGCGCCGAGTTCAAACCCAACCCCACACGCACCCTCTGGATGGGAGCGCTCATACCCGGTTTCGGACAAATAGCAAACCACAAGTATTGGAAATTGCCAATTGTTTACGGTGGTTTTATGGGATTTGCCTACGCAATAAGCTGGAACAATAGCCGTTATACAGCATACAAGAACGGATATATCGACATTTCGGATGGCGACCCGAACACCAATTATCACCTGAAATTACTTCCGCGCGGTTATACTATTGATCAATTTCCGGGCGGTGAAGCTACTTTCAAGAACCGACTTAAAACAGGCTTGGATCGGTTTCGACAATACCGCGACTTGAGCATTATCCTCACTGCGGGGTATTACGCGTTAGTTTTGCTCGACGCCTACGTAGATGCTCAGCTCTATGATTTTGATATTAAACCGGATTTGGTACTGAATGTAGCCCCGGCTCAAATCAAACTCAATGAAAACATCCGCCCGGGTTACGGGCTGCAATGTAGTATCCGATTCTGACAACTAACTCATGAGAGTATTATAAGAATGAAGAACCTCAGACACATAATCACGCTGGTAATTTTCGCAGCATGTTTGAGCGCCGGAGCACAAAAAGTTCGGGTGTTGTCTCAGGCTGATAATACCGTTGCCCAAGAAGTGCCGCAAAGAGTTACTCCCCCCAGAGCAAACAACCCTTTGCCAAACTCCACATCAATTGCTACTGCTCAAAAAGACATAGACTTACCCGATGATTTTGTAAACTCTCTCGACTACCTGCTTCAAAACTGGGCAATTGACAAAGCAGCCTCAAGCAACTGTACGCCACGCCCAAACCCACCCACATCGGATGATGATTATCGAACGAGATTAAAAAAGCTACCCCATGTAGTAGAAATGCCTTTTAACTCTTCTGTTAAATCATTTATTGAAATTTACACCCAACAACGCCGCAAGCAAGTGGAGTATCTATTGGGGTTGAGTAGCTATTATTTCCCAATCTTCGAAGAAGAATTGGAAAAGGAAAATCTACCGCTCGAACTTAAATACCTACCCATTATCGAGTCGTCATTGAATCCAAAAGCTGTTTCGAGAGCCGGCGCTACCGGAATTTGGCAGTTTATGATTAACACCGGAAAAATGTATGGACTGGAAGTAAACTCGATGGTTGATGAGCGCATGGATCCGGTCAAGGCTTCGAAAGTTGCCGCTCAATTTCTAAAAGAGCTTTATTCCATTTATTCCGATTGGCACCTTGCTATCGCCGCTTACAATTGCGGGCCGGGCAATGTAAACAAGGCAATAAGCCGCGCAGGCGGGAAACAAGATTTTTGGGTAATCTATCCCTATCTGCCAGCCGAAACACGTGCTTATGTACCAATTTTTATTGCGGCAAACTACGTGATGAATTATCACAAAGAGCATTACCTATGCCCTACCAAAGTACGTTTACCGGTACTTACCGACACCATTTCGATTAACGAACGCATTCATTTGGAACACGTTTCGCATGTACTCAACCTGCCCATCGAAGAGCTAAGGCTTCTTAATCCACAATACAGACGCGACATAATACCGGGCGACATCAAGCCCTATCCGCTCTGTTTACCACAACGCTACACCAACCTTTACATCAAAAAGCAGGATGAACTTCATGCGTTTATGGCAGACAACAGCAAAGATATTCGTCGCGACGAAGTGGAACCGGCAAAAATAGCAGAAAAAACTCAACCGACATCAAATCACGAACAGAAAAGCAGCCGAACAAAGACCAACTACCATACCGTGAAAAAGGGTCAGAACCTGGGTGAAATAGCCGACAAATATGGTACTACAGTCAATAAAATAAAATCGGCTAATGGTATGCGTTCAACAAAAATCAAAGCAGGACAGCGGCTGAAAATCCCTAAATAAAAAACTGATTCTTTTTTAAATAGTTTTTCAATTCGTACAATTCTTTATCCTCACAAATCAACAAATATGAAGCTTTGGGAAAAAAACATACAAGTCAACGAGCAAATTGAGAAATTCACAATCGGACACGACCGTGAAATGGACGTTTACTTAGCTAAGTTTGACGCCATAGGGTCCATGGCACACATCACCATGCTCGAATCCATCGGGTTGCTCTCAAAAAACGAACTTAAAGTTTTACTTGACGAACTTCGGAATATTTACCGAATTGCCGAAGCAGGAAATTTCGAGATTGAAGCCGGTGTGGAAGATGTGCATTCTCAAGTGGAACTGATGCTCACCCGAAAACTGGGCGATGTGGGAAAAAAAATCCATAGCGGGCGTTCGCGCAACGACCAGGTGCTGGTGGACTTAAAACTCTTTGCACGCGATGAAATTGAGAAAACAGTGAATGCGGTTTCCACTCTTTTTGAAACATTGATTGCACAAAGCAACCGTTACAAAGAGACGCTGATGCCGGGATATACACATTTGCAAATTGCCATGCCTTCATCGTTCGGCCTTTGGTTTGGCGCTTATGCCGAAAGCCTTGCCGACGACTTGCAGCTATTGCAAGCCGCATGGAGAATTACCAACCGCAATCCCCTGGGATCCGCAGCCGGATATGGCTCTTCTTTCCCGCTCAACCGACAAATGACTACCGAGCTTCTCGGGTTTGACACCATGAATTACAATGTGGTGTACGCTCAGATGGGACGCGGCAAAATGGAACGGGTAGTTGCTTCCGCACTTGCCGGCGTGGCAGCCACCATTTCGAAACTTGCTTTTGACGCGTGCATGTTCTCTTCGCAAAATTTTGGATTTGTGAAACTACCCGACGAGTTTACTACCGGCTCCAGCATCATGCCACACAAAAAAAACCCGGACGTATTTGAACTGACACGTGCAAAATGCAACAAAATTCAGACGATACCGCAGCAAATCAGCATGATAACAAACAACTTACCGTCGGGTTATTTCCGCGACTTGCAAATTATCAAAGAAATTTTCGTTCCGGCATTTGACGAACTTCGCGACTGCATCCAAATGACCAATAGGATGATGGATAGCATTGAAGTAAACAATGAAATACTCAACGACTCCAAATACGATTTGATTTTCAGCGTGGAAGAAGTGAACCGGCTTGTGCTTAATGGCACTCCCTTTCGCGACGCGTACAAAGAAGTGGGACTACGCATCGAAAAGGGCGACTTCACTCCTGATAAAACAGTGAATCACACCCACGAAGGGAGCATTGGACGGTTGATGAACAAAGAAATTCAAGCTTACAAAGAGCAGATAATCAAGCAATTCAACTTTGAACAGGTGCATGAATGCGTAAAAAACCTGGTAGGATAATAAGATAAACAAAACAAGAAGTAAAAAAAGGGGCGGATGCTCATTTTTTCATATATTCAATTTGCAACAGCCAAAGTAAACACACTCACCTTTACATTTTCCACCGTTTGCAAAGCTTGAATACACGCTTCGAGTGTTGAGCCGGTGGTGAGCACATCATCAACAAGAAGCAAATGCTTCCCGGCAAATTCCTCCACACGCTTCACAGCAAAAATCCCGGAGGTGTTCTCATAGCGCTCATACACACCTTTTCGGGTCTGAGTAGCGCTATCAAGTTTTCGGAGCAGATTGTCAGCTACAACCGGCTTAACCAGAATAGCAGAAAGCCCCTTACAAATGAGGTTACTCTGATTATAACCGCGTTTTGCCTCTTTTTTGGGATGAAGCGGCACCGGCACTAAGATATCAATCGAAGAAAAAGCATCGGATTGGAGTAGATCGGCTGCCGCATATCTGCCAATAATAACTCCTAACTCCTTATTGCCTTTGTATTTAAGCTCATGTATCAGTTTTTGAAATCCACTTCCTTTCTGGAAAAAGAAATACGAACTTGCGCGCTCAACAGGCACTTTACCCCAAAAACGTTTTTCCACCGGATTGTCGCATAGCAAATGATAATTGGTGCGCGGCATGTTATTAAAGCAATGCAGGCAGAGTTGCTCTTCGCCCTCACGCAAACTTTCGCCGCAAATCAGACAAAGATTTGGATAAAAAAGATCAACAACATGCGAGAACCAGCTTTTCATAATATTCAGCTAAAAAAAATCCGAATAATCTTTGGTAAAAAAATAATGATACCTATCACCACAGAAATAATAGCCGAAATAAGTACCGCGCCCGCAGCCAAGTCTTTGGTTTTTCCGGCTAAGGGATGATGCTCGGGCGACACCTTGTCAACTAAGGTTTCGAAGGCGGTATTGAACATTTCGGCACTAAAGACCAGCGCGATACACATCAACACCGCAATCCATTCGACTGATGTGATATGAAGCAAAAAGCCCAATATCAACACAAAAATTGAAACCACACCATGAATTTTCATGTTGGCTTCTGTGGAAAATACGGCTACAATGCCCTTCCATGCAAATCCGAAACTCTTGAATAATCTTTCCATTCCATTTGGCGCTTAACTTCGAGAATGCAAATGTAACCAAAAACTTGCAAATATACAGTTTTGCTTCCGGCGTTTTTCATTTAAGAATAAAACCGAAACAACTCTTCCCTGATTTTTTGAAATAATTTCTTAAATTTGCATCACATTCAGCCACACACACAACATCACAAATATATGTCAGTCAAAAAACTCACAATTATCACATTCATTTTCATTGTTTATTCGGGTTGTCTTAACGCACAAAACACATCGAACACTTCGAAAAACAAAATCATCTATTATGAAATTGAGAAAATAGTTGACGGCGACACATTCTGGATTAAACACAATGACGGCAGCCACGAAAAAATTCGATTTATCGGAATCGACGCTCCCGAAACAAAGAATGTGGGCAAAAAGAAGAAACACGAATTTGGAAACGCATCCACTCAGTTTCTGTCCAAAACGACAAAAGGGCGGAAAGTAACACTATCCTACGATGTGCAAAAGAAAGATAGATTTGGGCGCACTTTGGCTTATGTGTATCTCGACAACGGCATATTCCTAAACGATTATCTGGTGAAAAATGGTTATGCCTGGAGCGCCACATTCCCGCCAAACGTGAAATATCAGGAACAGTTTCTTAGAAGCGAACGGTATGCCCGCCAACACAAGTTAGGATTATGGAAAGAGTAAAGCAACAATGACTTTGTTCTGTTCTGTTTTTTTATTTTTATCTTTGTAAAAAACAATTCACTGTTACCGCCGCATGGAAAAAACCATCGTCAAGTTTATCTTCTTGCTCATCTGCATTTCAGCATCTATTCAGAGCATCAACGCCAAGAATCGCGAACTTGATTCGATTCTCACGCGCTTAGATAAAGTGATGAAGCAGAAAGAGCAACCTGTAGAAGCGAAAAAACTACGCATCGCGGAACTGAAGCAACAACTCAGGATTAGCAATATTTCGGACGCGCAAAGTTATGAATTGAACAACAAACTACACGACGAATACAAATCCTTCAAATCCGATTCGGCGATAGTGTATCTATTAAAAAATATCGGTATCGCCCAAACATCAAACAACGCTTATTGGTTAAACGAGAGCAGACTTCATCTCTCATGGCTTTACGCTATCGGGGGCAGATACATCGAGGCGAAAGAACAATTGATGCTTGTATCGGCAACGAAACCCAATGAGGCGAAAACCTTAATTCACTATTACGACACCTACAAACAACTTTTTTATTATTATCCGAAGACTGACTTTTCGGCTCAATACCGACCTTATCGCGATTCGTTATTGAATTTGCTCAATCCGCAGAGCGACAACTATAAATTATTGATTGCCGAAAAACAAATGGAAGATGGCAAACCAAGCAATGCGCGCGAAATCTTATTACCTATTTTTATATGTCAAAAAGGTGAAACTCATTGGCGGGCAGTGTTGGCATACAGCATTGGTGAAACATATCTCAAAGAGCGCGACTTCGAAAACGCTAAAAAATTTTATGCCATATCCGCTATTGCCGACATCAGCAACGCCATTAAAGAAAACGCATCGCTTCGCGCGCTTGCAACTGTTTTTTATGAAACGAAGGATATAGAACGTGCTTACACCTGCGTAAAACAGTCGCTGGACGACGCCATCTATTCAAACGCCCGCTTGCGTACAATGGAAGTATCGCAAATTTTCCCGATCATAGAGCAGGCGTATCAAGATAAATTGCAGAATCAAAATAAGCGGCTCATTTTCATGTTAATCTGCATCGCGCTACTATCAGTCTTTCTGCTTCTTGCTATTATTTATGTTTACATTCAACTGCGCCGTTTGGCTTCGATGAAGAAATCGCTATCAGAAACGAATGAACGGCTTCAGCAATTAAACAACAATTTGAACGAAGCAAACAGCCAGCTTGCCGAATCAAACCAACTTAAAGAGACATACATCAGTCAGTTTCTCAGCATGTGTTCCATGTATGTCGATAAACTTGAAAATTACCGGAGCGGTCTGAACCGACTATTGATGGAAAAGAAACTTGATGAACTGGCACGAAAGTTGAAATCGCGCGACATGGTGGAGAATGAATTAAAAGAACTTTTTAATAATTTTGATAAAGTTTTCCTGGCGCTTTACCCGCATTATGTCGAAGAATTTAACGCCTTGCTTATACCCGAAGAACAATTCAATCTCAAATCAAACGAGCTTCTCAATCCTGAACTTCGAATCTTCGCGCTGATTCGATTAGGAATCACCGATAGCAACAAAGTCGCGGCTTTTCTTCGCTATTCTGCCACTACTATTTACAATTACCGCACACGTGTTCGCAATAAATCTGCCGTGCCACGCGACGAATTTGAAAGCCATGTGATGAAAATCGGTAAAATATCGAAATAATTCCGATATATCCCCACTACTTTTTACGGGTCAAACCTACAAGATATCGCACACGTTACCAACACATTAGCATTAAGCGCTATCTACATTATTACTATACAACACATTTCATAGCTTTTTTCTTCGATATATTTGCATTCTGATTTGTATGACGAGCAAACCCAAACACCTGACAGCCTAAAGCATAAATGGAGGAGCGAAAACAGACAATGGAATCGACAATTAACAAATAAATTAGATATGAAAACAAAACAATTTCTCGTATTATTCGTATTGCTAAGCAGCACAATCAATGCTCAAAATCTGGTGTCGCCAAATGGAAATCTGAAAATGAATTTTGCGATAACGGAAGACGGAACTCCCACCTACAAACTTCTATACAAAGACAAGGAAGTAATTAAAACAAGTAAATTAGGATTTGAACTTGCCGTAACAACCCAAGTGGAATATGGCGCAGAGGTGAAGAAATCAAATGATCCAAGAAGCTCACTATACGATGACTTTCGGATTGAGCATGTAAGCGAATCATCGTTTGACGAAACATGGCAACCCGTTTGGGGCGAAGAAAGCTCCATACGCAATAATTATAATGAGCTTAAAATCGGGATGATACAAAACAAATCAAAACGAAAAATGGTGATTCGATTTCGTTTGTTTGACGATGGATTGGGTTTTCGATATGAATTTCCTGAACAAGGACAAGATTTGACCTATTTTGTAGTAAAAGAAGAACGCACACAATTTGCTATGACAGGCGACCACACTGCGTGGTGGATTCCGGGCGATTATGACACACAGGAATATGACTACCACAAGTCGAAACTATCGGAAATTCGGGAAATTAACCAAAAAGGGAGACCCGGCAACATCTCTCAAACAGGTTTTTCGGACACTGGAGTTCAAACATCGTTGCAAATGAAAACCGCGGAAGGGATTTACATCAATCTGCACGAAGCAGCTTTGATTAATTTCGGAGCGATGCACCTCGATTTGGACGATAAAAACATGATATTCCATTCGTGGATTACACCCGACGCTAACGGCACAAAAGGGCATCTTCAAACTCCATGCTCCACGCCATGGCGCACCATCATTGTGAGCGACGACGCGCGCGAAATACTCGCATCACGCATCACACTCAACCTGAACGAACCCTGCAAAATCGACGACACATCGTGGATTAAACCTACAAAATACATCGGAGTATGGTGGGAAATGATTACAGGGAAAAGCGAATGGTCTTATACCTGGGATTTTCCAAGTGTTCAATTGGGCAAATCGGACTACAGCAAAGCAAAACCACATGGAAAACATGGCGCCACAACCGAAAATGTAAAGCGATACATTGATTTTGCGGCAAAACATGGATTTGATGGTGTGCTGGTCGAAGGATGGAATATTGGCTGGGAGGATTGGTTTGGCCATTCCAAAGAATTAGTATTTGACTTCGTTACGCCTTATCCCGATTTTAATGTAGGAGAAATACGAGACTATGCAAAATCGAAAGGTGTAAAAATGATAATGCATCACGAAACATCCGGTTCAATAAGAAACTACGAAAGATTAATGGACAAAGCATATCAATTTATGGTTGACAACAACTATCCGGCAGTAAAAAGCGGGTATGTCGGAAATTTCATCCCAACGGGCGAGAATCACTACAGTCAATGGAGCAACAACCACTATCAATACGCATTGGAAAAAGCGGCAGATTATAAAATCATGGTCAATGCGCACGAAGCTGTGCGACCTACCGGGGTTTGTCGCACTTGGCCCAATCTGATTGGCAACGAATCAGCTCGTGGCACCGAATACCAATCATTCGGAGGAAGCAAGCCCAACCATACTACTATTTTGCCTTTCACACGCTTAATCGGCGGCCCAATGGACTACACTCCCGGGATTTTTGAAAACGACATCAGCAAAATGAATCCCGAAAGAAAATCATGGTTAAACAGCACCCTTGTCAACCAGCTTTCACTCTACGTTACCATGTCGAGTCCGCTGCAAATGGCAGCCGATTTGCCCGAAAACTACGAACGCTTTATGGACGCGTTTCAATTCATAAAAGATGTAGCGATAGACTGGGACAAATCAATATATGTAGAGGCAGAACCGGGTGAGTTTCTCACTGTTGCCCGTAAAGAAAAAGGTGGCAAACGATGGTTTGTGGGAAGCACCAATGGCGACATAGGTCGAATGGCTAAAGTGAGTTTTAATTTCCTTGAAAACAACAAAACCTACATCGCCACTATCTACGCCGACAACAAGGACGCGCATTTCAAACACAATCCGCAAGCCTACAACATCCGAAAAGTATCAGTAACCAGCAAGTCGGAACTTACGCAGTATTGCGCTCCCGGAGGCGGAATGGCAATAAGCATCGTAGAGGCCGATAAAGCCGCGTTGAAAGGTCTGAAGAAATTATAGTCGTTAAGCTTACAGCAAAAATTAAAAAATCCGCATTCCAAATTAATGGTATGCGGATTTTTTTAATTGAATTAATATTTTTCGTTTCCGATTCGGCAACGGATTTTTATTGTTTCACACGTTCCACATAGGAGCCATCGCGCGTATCAACACGAATCATTTCGCCTTCGTTGATAAAAAGAGGCACGCGCACAGTAGCGCCCGTTTCTACGGTTGCAGGTTTGGTTGCATTGGTAGCGGTATCGCCTTTCAGACCCGGTTCGGTGTAAGTAATAAGCAGATTGACATGAGTAGGCAATTCGGCAAAAAGCACAGTTTCAGTTGCCGAATGTAAAACCACTTCCACTTCCATGCCTTCTTTCAGAAAATCAACACCATTAATCAGCTCTTTGGCGATAGGCGCCTGCTCGAATGTTTCGTTATTCATAAAGTTGTAACCCATGTCATCCTGATAAAGATACTGATAAGGACGACGCTCGATACGCACTTCTTCTATTTTTGCTCCCGAAGGGAATGTCCGTTCCAATACGCGACCAGTTACCACATTTCTCATTTTTGTGCGAACAAAAGCCGGTCCTTTCCCTGGTTTTACGTGTAGAAATTCGATAATATTGAAGAATTGACCGTCAATATCAAGACACATTCCGTTTTTAATATCTGCTGTAGATGCCATTTTGTTTTTTCTTTTTTTATTATAATACTGATAATTAGGGCGCAAAGTTACGTTTTTTTTCTGAAATACACAAGTAACTCAACACCTTCCACACTGCAATTCAATCATGTATCTGTTTTTTCTCAAAATATTTTCATCGAAACTATTCGATATAGCCAACTTAATTATGTCATGATTCGATTCTCTTGAGGAAATCTCATAAGGGTAAAATCCTTATGTTGCTGTACATACGTCAAATCATCGTATTGAAAAGCCTTATGTGAGTTTTAAAAGTCCAAACATCACTGATTGCGCGCATGCACTTATCGCTTATTTTTAAAATTTTAAAAATCAAAAAGATTCAAATTTTCACTCCAAGCGCTATGAGGTTCATTTAAAAACACAATATTATTTCATCGCCAACTTAAATAGTCGTAAAAACGGAATAAAAATTCAAATTTATTTTGTTCCTTTGCTACGCAATATTAATAAACAAAAAAGATGAAAATAAAATTTACTCTGCTGCTTACATTAATTTCTACTTTAGGTTTTGCGCAAGCGCCTCAAGATTACTACACATCGGCAACCGGAAAAACCAATGCTGACCTCAAAACTGCGCTTTACAGCATCATTTCGAGTGGTGCGAAAGACAAAGGCTATGATTTTCTTTACACCATATACGAATCGAGCGACCGCCTCCCATCGGGTAAGGTATGGGACATGTATTCCACCTGCGACTGGAGCTTTGGCGCGGGTACTTGCGGAAGTTATAAAAACGTATGCGACTGCTACAATCGCGAACACTCCATACCTCAAAGCTGGTTTGGCTCTTCAAAACCGATGGTGAGCGACGCTTTCCACATCTACCCCACCGATGGCAAAGTGAACGGACAGCGAAGCAACAATCCCTTTGGCGAATGTAGCAACGGCTCCACACTTTCATCAAAAGCCTTGGGCAAATTGGGTGGCAGCACCTTCCCCGGCTTCTCCGGCTCCGTGTTCGAGCCTGTGGACGAATACAAAGGCGACTTCGCCCGCACCTATTTTTACTTTGCCACTCGCTACGAGAATATCATGAAAACCATCGGGGGCGCGTCGTTCAACAACTCGACATATCCTTCATTCTCCGATTGGACTATCAACCTATTCTTGAAGTGGAGCCGGCAAGATCCCGTAAGTCAGAAAGAAATTGACCGCAACAACGCCATTTACAGTTATCAGAAAAACCGAAATCCCTACATTGACTACCCCGAACTGGCCGAATACGTTTGGGGAAACATGAAAGGTATAGCATGGTCGCCCACACTTACAACCGATCCGCAGATAATAACTCCGGCAAAAAACGCCACAATTGACTTTGGAAATGTGCCGGTGGGGCAATCGGTGAGCAAAGAAATAGACATCAGAGCTATCAATCTGGAGGGCGATATCAACCTGTCATTGTCCGGGAGCACTACTACTTTTGCACTATCAGCAAGCGCCATCACCAAAGAGCAAGCCGAAAACGGATACAAACTCATTATCACTTGCAACACAAACGCGTTAGGAACTTTACAATCCTCACTTAATATATCCGGCGGTGGCATTACAGCCCAATCGGTTCAAATCACCGCGAACGCCACCGATTCATTCCTCGCATTGCCGGCAACAGCCATTACAAACTCCGGATTCACGGCAAACTGGACAAACTCGGTGGGAGCAAACGACTATTTGCTCGATGTTTATTCATACTCCGAAGGCACACAGCTATCACTCACCTATCTGGAAGAAGACTTCGCAAGCGGATTGCCGAGCAACTGGACATCAGATACCAACGGCTATCAGGTATTCGAAAATGGTACAGAAATGCGTCTTGCGTCAGGTTCAAAAAATGGTTCGATTACCACGCCGGCAATGAAACTTAAAACAACCACTACGTTGACCGTGCGCGCCAGAAGTTACAACAACGACAACGGATCGGAACTTTACGTACTTCTCAATGACAATCCGCTTACTACATTTATTACCGGCTCGCAAAACGAAGATTTTCAGGTAGAACTTCCTCCATCGGAAACCACAACCAAAATCACACTAAAAGCCAATAAAAACAGACGTGTATTTGTTGACTATGTAAAAGTGGCCAATGAAGGCGAAGTGGCTGTCAAAGTCCCAATGGATGGATATCCGAAATTGGTAGGCAATGTGCTCAACTATTCGATAACAGGTCTATCGCAGGAGCAAAATTATTACTACACGGTAACTCCACAAGGCAACTCCACAGGCATCTCCAATGAAATACAGCTACAAACCACAGCTACATCTACAGACAACGACAAGCTCGGCATTTCGGAAAACCTGGTGGTTTACTATGCCGACAAATCGCTCTGCATTAGCAACATGGCGAAAGGAAATCTAATAGAAATGTATGACATTGTGGGCAACCAAATGGTGAGGATTCAGGCAAATTCCGATCAAGTGAGAATACCTTTCGAGCACAAAGGCGTATTTATTCTGCTTGTAAAAAATGGAAACCGCATCGCTGGAAGCAAAAAACTTATCCTGCGTTAAGAAATAATAAGGCACCTCGGAGTGAACAAAACAGGGACTTAAACGTTTGAGCAATATATATTTTTTTAACTAAACACATGAAAATACACGAATACCAAGCAAAAGAGATTTTTGCACACTACCACATCCCGGTTACTCGTGAAATACTTTGTTTCACTCCCGACGAAGTAGTAGCTGCCACCAACAAACTGGGATATCCCTCCGTAGTCAAAGCACAAGTGCTAACCGGAGGAAGAGGCAAAGCCGGTGGAGTGAAATTAGTAAAAAACAACGACGAAGCTCTCGATGCCGCATCCCGAATCTTAGGGATGGACATCAAAGGCTACATGGTGGAAAAAGTGCTTGTAGCCGAAGGAGTGAAATTTCATTCTGAAATTTACGTCGGCATGACTATCGACCGCAATTCGAAATCCATTATCCTGATGGCAAGCAAAGAAGGCGGAGTTGACATCGAAGAAGTTGCAAAAACTAACCCGGACGCCATTCTCAAATATCCCATCGACGCGCGACTGGGAATGACACCGTTTCTTGCTCGCAAAATAGCTTTTCGTCTTTTCGATGATTTCAATTTGGTGAAGCAGGCGGCTGAATTATTTCAAAAGATGTACAAGATATTCGTTGAAAAAGATGCCACACTTGTAGAAATCAACCCTTTGGTGATTACCGACAAAAATAAGCTGCTTGCGTTAGACGGGAAAATGAGCTTTGACGAAAACGCGCTTTTCCGCCAACCAAAAATTGAAGAACTGTTCGAGCCAGATGAAAATGAACTGAAGGAGCTGGAAGCAAAAGAAAAAGGACTGAGCTACATCCGACTGAACGGTAAAATTGGTTACATGGTGAATGGAGCCGGATTGGCAATGGCCACCATGGATATGATAAAAATGTATGGCGGCGAACCGGCAAACTTCTTGGATATTGGCGGTAGCTCAAGCCCTCAAAAGGTGATTGACGCGATGAATCTGATTCTATCCGATGAGAATGTACGAGTGGTGATGATAAACATCTTTGGAGGAATCACACGTTGCGACGATGTGGCACGCGGACTTATCGCCGCTCTCGAGCAGATGCAAGTTACAGTCCCTATCGTGGTGCGACTCTCAGGTACCAACGCGAAAGAAGGACTCGAAATACTGCGCCACTCCAACCTCACCGTTGTAGAGAGCATGACCAAAGCAGCTAATACTGCAATTGCATTGGCCGAAATATAAAAATTAGCATAACAAAATAATCAACTATCACTCCGGCAATTATTCAAATTAAAATCCAAGATTTCATTTTTTTTTGAAATCATCGGACTGAAAGGCGATTAATTCACAACCTTAATAATAATGAGTATTCTTGTAAATAAAAACACACGCCTGATAGTTCAGGGAATTACAGGCAGAGATGGTGGCTTTCACACTTCAAAAATGAAAGCTTATGGCACAAACATAGTAGGTGGAGTATCGCCCGGCAAGGGAGGTCAAGACGTGGAAGGCATTCCGGTATTCAATACGGTTGAAGACGCCGTAAACGCCACACAAGCAAACACTTCAATCATATTCGTACCGGCAGCTTTTGCAGCCGACAGCATCCTCGAAGCGGCAGAAGGTGGCATAAAATTGGTGATAGCCATCACCGAAGGCATCCCTACTTTGGATATGGTGCGTGTAATGCCCTACCTCAAATCAAAAGGCGTAATGCTTATCGGGCCCAATTGTCCGGGACTCATCACCCCCGACGAAGCACTCGTGGGAATTCTACCCGGAATGATTTTCAAAAAAGGGAATGTTGGACTTATAAGCCGAAGTGGCACACTCACCTACGAAATGGTGAATCAACTTACCACAAATGGTATCGGTCAAAGCACTTGTGTTGGTATCGGTGGTGACCCGGTTGCCGGTCTGTATTATCAAGAATTACTTCAAATGTATCAGGACGACCCTGAAACGGACGCGGTGGTGTTGATTGGTGAAATTGGTGGCGATGCCGAGGAACAAGCCGCGAACTTCATCAAAACAAAAATGACAAAACCGGTAGTAGCTTTTATTGCGGGACAAAGCGCGCCTCCCGGGAAACGCATGGGACACGCCGGAGCTATCATATCGAGTGGAAGCGGCTCCGCTGCCGAAAAAATTAAAGCTTTCGAAGCAGCCGGCGTACCGGTAGCGCGAAAGCCGGAAGATATCGCTGTTCTGATAAAACGTGCAATTTCTTCTTCGTCGCTCCGCTTGTAATTCGCAAAGCCTTGAGTTGCAAACACGCGAAAGAAGATTATAAGAAAAAAGATGCCGGATGGAACCCGAAAGTTCAAGTCCGGCTTTCTTTTTATTTCACCACTCACCCCCAAAAACCGCAAGTTTTCAATGCAATTACTCGCTCCAACGCTTTCACCAACAAAGACAGCGGGAAACAAAATTCACATGACGCAACAACGAAAAACAATTTCGACATTCGACATTTCTCAAGTTTTTCTTCGCACTTTGCAACTCATTCTACCTGATTTCGAAAATCAAGCTCACTAAAAAATAGGCAGTTAAAATAAAAAAATGTAATTTTGCAAGCAAATAAAATCAATTTGAAAACAAACAGAATCGTATGGCACTTAATTATATCTGGATTGGATTTGTACTTATCGCATTCGTTGTCGCGCTCGCGCAGATGATTTTCTTTGGCAACACTACTGTATTCAATGATATACTGCAATCAATTTTTGACTCTGCCAAATCGGGTTTCGAGATTTCGCTCGGGCTTACCGGGATTCTTACATTCTGGATGGGTATTCTGAAAGTAGCCGAACACGGCGGCGCGTTGACCGTTCTCTCGCGCATTGTCGCTCCATTTTTCACCCGTATTTATCCCGAAATACCCAAAAATCATCCGGCATTGAGTAGTATTTTTCTCAACATGTCGGCAAATATGCTGGGGCTTGACAACGCCGCCACACCCATGGGGCTGCAGGCGATGAAACAGATGCAGGAGTTGAACCCTAAAAAAGACACAGCCTCCAACCCCATGATAATGTTTTTAGTGCTCAACACTGCCGGGTTAGTACTTGTACCCATGACCGTTTTGATGTATCGGGCACAATTTGGCGCAGTTAATCCGGCTGATGTATTCCTGCCCATCGTTGTTGCCACATTATGCGCCTGGCTCACAGGCTTGATTTTAGTATCCATCATCCAGAAAATCAATCTTTTCAACCGCGTGGTGATGGGTGTATTATTGTCGTTGGTCTCTTTGATAATAGGTTTAATCTATTTTTTCAGCAAATTATCGCAAGAACAAATAAGCCAATACTCCAGTTTTGTAGCAGCGCTCATCATATTATCCATTATCGTAGCTTTTGTAGTAATGGCTGCACGCAAAAAAGTGAATGTTTACAATAGTTTCATTGAAGGCGGCAAAGAAGGTTTTCAGGTAGCTGTGGGTATTATTCCCTATTTAGTTTCGGTGCTTGTGGCAATCGGGATGTTTCGCGCTTCCGGAGCGATGGGCTTGCTGGTCGATGGCATACGCTACCTGGTAGCAGCTACCGGCGCCAATACTGATTTTGTAGAAGCACTGCCAACAGCATTTATGAAACCACTGAGTGGTAGTGGCGCACGCGGCATGATGGTGGAAACAATGAAGCAATTCGGCGCTGACTCATTCGTGGGGAGGCTCTCAAGCATCATTCAAGGCTCCACTGACACCACATTCTATATACTTGCAGTCTATTTTGGCTCGGTAAAAATATCCAATACCCGCTACGCCGTAGTAGCTGGTCTGGCTGCCGACGTGGTGGGGATATTGGCGGCTATTCTGCTTGGATACCTTTTCTTCCATTGATTTTTATTTTTATTTTTTCAAAAAAAAGAAACCAAAATAGATTATGATTCAATTTATTGTTGAGAATATTGAAATACCACATTTTGATGAGCAGAAAGTAAAAATTTGGATACAATCGACAGCAATCCTACACGGTAGGAAAGTTGGTCGGATTAATTTTATTTTTTGTAACGATGAGCGCATTTTGGAAGTAAACAAACAATATCTTCAACACGATTACTACACCGACATCATCACGTTCGATTACAGTAGAGGGAAGCAAGTTTCAGGTGATATTTTTATCAGTATCGACACGGTGAAATCCAACTCCGACGAGCTAAATACTAATTTTAATATCGAATTTTATCGTGTTCTGATTCATGGCGTATTGCATCTGTGTGGTCAAAACGACAAGACAAACGAAGAACAAGACGAAATGACACAGAAAGAGAATGAAGCGCTTGAAAATCTGACTACTATTCTCTGAATGTATCAATCAAAATAAAAGGGACATAAGTTTTTGCAATAAATTGTTAAATCACACTTCGGTTTTACGTCAATGTACATTCAATTACAAAGATTATCATTACTTTTGTTGCCAATTTAGGTTCCTTGAACAAAATTTATTGCTCAATAATACGTTTACAATGTAGCAATTTAACGAAAGTATTTAGCAGCTATGATTGTACCGATTCGACTCACCGTATTGTTGAGCGTTATTTTAATGCTTTTTTCCAATTCCGCTCTTGGACAGGACGACCCTTTCAGAGCAGAAATTGGTTTACAAGTTGGTGCAAATAGCTATTCGGGCGATGTAAATACAATAGCCGATCTGAACAACTATACCAAAAACCTGGATAAGCTTTCGACGGAGGTCGGGCTCTTGTTTCGATATCGGTTCAGCAAGCGGTTGGCACTTCGAGCAGGTTATGAATTTAGCAGTGTGAAAGGCAACTATAGGTATCGCGATGGCAAAGAACAATATCACGCGATGCTAAACAATCCATTGCACGCGGTAGATATTTGGGGAGAATTCAATTTTTTTGATTTGGAAAACAATCCTTACAAAAGATTTAGCAAAAGGCATTCGCCTTTCATTTTCATGGGAATTGGCGCTATCCAGATGCCTCAATACAAATCGGGCAACAACAATATCGGCCTTACATTGCCAATTGGATTTGGCTTTAAGATGAAAATGGCTGAAAGATTGAATTTCAACGTGTTACTTACTCATCGCATTTCGCTTAGCGATGGGCTGGAAGGAGTAAGCCGCTGGGACAACCCGGCGCCGACCACAATTTCCAATCTGATGAATAATGACAAGCTTACCGGCATATCAGTCAGCCTTTCGTACGATTTTTGGAGAAGAAACTGTAATTGCAACGAAAACACGTTTTCTGCCGGCAAGAAGCCCAAAGCGCAGAAAGCCGTGAAGCAACAAAGTAGTGGGGCGAAAAAACAAAGATAAACTTGTTTTTTCAGAATGGATAAAAATTAATTTTAGGATTACTTAAAGTCAGATTACTGACAGATTCAATATATGTCGTTCAAAGAACAAATTGATAGAGAGCGTTTACCTAAGCACATTGCAATCATCATGGATGGCAACGGGCGCTGGGCAAAAGAACGTGGATTAAACCGGATTTTCGGTCATCAAACCGGTGTTGATTCGGTGCGCGTATGCACTGAGGCAGCTGCTGAAATCGGTATTAAATACCTTACGCTCTATGCTTTCTCCACCGAAAACTGGGCACGCTCCAAAGAAGAAGTTGACGCGCTCATGGAATTGCTCATCGACACCATCGAAAAAGAAACTCCGGATCTCAATA
This sequence comes from uncultured Paludibacter sp., assembly GCA_964568675.1. Lineage (GTDB taxonomy): Bacteria > Bacteroidota > Bacteroidia > Bacteroidales > Paludibacteraceae > UPXZ01. Next base: position 53,320 of record CAZMQV010000006.1, on the reverse strand, counting down.
AAAATAAAATCCGATTGCTTGCCATTGGCGACTTAAACAGATTGCCTGCCGGCGCCAAAGAAAAACTGAATTCTTGTATCGAGCAAACAGCGGACAATAATCGTTTGACGCTGGTACTCGCTTTGAGCTATTCGGCAAAATGGGAAATCACTGATGCAGTGAAGCAAATAGCACGCGAAGTAGCTGAAGGTAAGCTCAACATTGACGACATCGAAGAATCGACCATATCAGAACATCTGACAACCAAAAACATACCCGATCCCGACCTGATGATTCGCACAAGTGGCGAAAAACGCATCAGCAACTTCCTACTCTGGCAATTGGCTTACTCGGAATTTTACTTCACAGAGATACATTGGCCTGATTTTCGCCAAGAAAGCCTGCATGAGGCAATCGTAGATTATCAAAAAAGAGAAAGAAGATACGGAAAATAATTATTCATCCAAACGAAGACTATCATAATTATAAAATGCGATACAAATATTTAATTCTCTCCTGCTTGCTTTTTGTTTCAGGCTTTTCGCTTTCAGCATCTAACATCGCCTCAAACGACTCGACAAACACCGCTTTACAAGACACGACGAGGCTATATTACATGAATCCAAAAATCTACACCATCGCTGAGATTAAAGTAGAAGGCGCGGATTCGTATGAAGACTTCACGTTGATTAATTTCTCCGGACTCTCCGTAGGGCAGCAAATCATGTTACCGGCACCTCCGGGAGTAGAAATAACACAAGCTATAAAAAAATTCTGGGAACTCTCGATGTTCTCGGCAGTGGATATCTTCTACACAAAAATTGAAGGTGATAAAGTTTGGCTTACTATAAAACTGGCAATGCGTCCACGCGTTTCCGACGTAACGTTCAAAGGTCTGAAAAAAAATGAAATCGATGATCTCACCCCTAAAATAGGCATCCTCAAGGATAAGCAAATCAGCCCAAACATGTCCGATAGGGCTAAAATAGAAGTAAAGCGCTACCTCGACGATAAGGGATTTGCCAAAGCTGATATACACATCAACCAAATAGACGACCCCGAGAAACCGAACTATGTAAAAGTGGAAATTGACGTTGAAAAGAAAGAAAAAACCAAAGTTCACAAAATCTACGTAGAAGGTAATACTGCCCTCACTGCCGCGCAAATAGACAAGGCAATGAAAAAAACAAACGACAATAAAATTCAGAACATACTCCGGTCGAAAAAATTCATCCGCGAGAAATACGAAGAAGACCTGCTTAAAGTAGTCGAAGCATACAACGAACATGGTTATCGCGACGCGTATGTAGTGTCGGACAGCGTGGCGCCTTTTGATGCGAAGTCGGTGGATATCTACCTGAAAGTGAATGAAGGAGACAAGTATTACTTTGGTGATTTCAATTGGATGGGCAATACCATCTATCCTTATGAATTTCTGAATGATAAATTAGGAATAAAAAAAGGAGATATCTACAACTACAAACTGATGACAGATCGCTTGCAAAACGATCAGCAAGAAGCTATCAGCAAATATTATCAGGATAATGGTTACTTATTTTCTCAGATTATACCCGTTGAAACCTCCATTGTCAACGACACAATCAACTTTGAGATAAGAATTCACGAAGGCAAACCGGCAACCATCAACGAAATAAAAATTAATGGCAATACCCGTGTTTATGAAAACGTAGTTCGTCGCGAGCTTTTCACCAAACCGGGTGCGCTTTATAGCCAGACCGACATCATGCGTTCGCTCCAATACCTTGCACAAATGTCGCACTTCGACAACGAGAAGCTATATAAAAACGTAGGGATTGAACCAGACCAAGAAAACGGCACTGTAGATATTAAATACAATTTAGAAACAAAATCGAGCGACCAGATAGAATTTTCGGCAGGTTGGGGAGCTGCAGGATTAGTGGGTAGTGTAGGGCTAAAATTTACCAATTTCGCTATTCAGAATATATTCAGACCCGAGACTTACCGAATCGTACCACAAGGTGAAGGTCAAACATTCACCATCGACGCTCGCACCAATGGGAACTATTATTCCTCATTCAGCCTCTCATTTCTTGAACCATGGCTGGGAGGCAAGCGCCCCAACTCACTCTCTGTTTCGCTCTATTATTCAGCAACATCCGGCATGAGCGACCGCTACTTGAACTCATACCAAAGTTTATACAATAGTTATGGTGGATACGGTGGTTACGGTGGATACGGAAGCAACTATGGCTACAATAGTTACGAAAACGAAGTAGATAAAAATCGGTTCTTCCGCATTCTGGGCGCATCTGTAGGGCATGGTATGCGTTTGAAATGGCCCGACAACTACTTCACTCTTTTCGGACAGCTGGCTTATCAACGCTACATGATCAACGATTGGTACTCCTACGATACACGCTTGACCAATGGCAACTACAACGACTTTAGCGTGATGCTGAATTTAGGCAGAAACTCCGTGGATAACCCACTCTTTACGCGTCGCGGTTCCACATTCTCATTCGGTCTTAAAGCAACACCGCCTTACTCGCTGATGAATGGTGGTAAAATAAATGGCAAATCATACGCAGAGTTGACCGACAAAGAGCGCTACAACTGGCTCGAATATCACAAATGGGATTTCAGCGCCAAAACATTTACGCCACTTTTGCCCATTGACAAAACGCCCGTATTGATGACCCGCGCCGAATTTGCCTACGTAGGGCACTACAATAAAAACGCACGTACGCCCCTCGGAACCTATATGTTTGGTGGAGATGGTATGACCGGATATGGTGGTTATGGTAGCGAATACATCTCCATGCGCGGATACGAAACAGGCGCGCTTACTCCCTACGACGAATACGGACATCGTGGAGCTTACCTCTACAACAAATTTACCATGGAGCTACGTTATCCAATTTCCTTGGAACAGTCGGCAACCATCTGGGCACTCGGATTTCTCGAAGCAGGTAATAGTTTCAACAAACTATCGGACTATAATCCATTCAGGTTGAAACGTTCTGCCGGTGTTGGGGTGCGAATTTACTTACCAATGTTTGGTATCATGGGAATTGACTGGGGATATGGTTTCGACGCACAAATCGGAGAAAGCAAAGCACACGGAAGCCAATTCCACTTCGTTATCGGGAAAGATTTGTAAACAGGCTATATCACTGCCAATCAGAGCAATATAACTTTGGCAAAGTTTTTGCAAAGGATAAAATAGTTGCATATTGAAACGATAGGACACACGTCATTCAACTTTAACGGATTAGTTAAAGCTAAGTTTTAATAATAGCGACAAATAAAACTAATGAAATACTTAATTTGACACGAAAATGAAAAAATTAATTCTGACTTTCTGCTTAATCTTTGGCATGGGGCTGATGACACAGGCTCAAAAATTCGCCTCAGTAGATATGAGTTACATCATGAAGAATATCCCCGCTTTCGAAAGCTCAAACGAACAGCTGACACAGGTTTCGAAAAAATGGCAAGCCGAGGTGGATGAAAAGGTGAAAGAGGTGCAGCAAATGTATAAAAATTATCAGACAGAGCTGGTTTTCTTATCGGACGAAATGAAAGTGAAACGCGAAGATGAAATAGTTGCCAAAGAAAAAGCATCGCAAGAATTGAAACGCAAATACTTCGGACCGGAAGGCGAATTGTTTAAGAAACGCGAAAGCTTAATGAAACCCATCCAGGACGAAGTTTATAACGCCATACAGGAAATAAGCAACACGAAAGGTTACGATTTAGTCTTTGACAAATCATCGGCAATGAGCGCGATATTTGTATCCTCAAAAATTGACATCAGCGATGAAATACTCAAAAAATTGGGCTATTCCAAATAATTGATTACTTTTGTAGCTTCGATTTCTCAAACACAAATCACTAAAGAACAAACAATTAAATATCGAAAAAAATGATTAAAAAAATTGCCTTATTTATGCTGGCTATTCTTCCTTTGGGAGTAATGGCACAATCACTAAAAATTGGACACGTTAACTCACAGGAGATAATTTCGCTTATGCCTGATGTGGAGGTAATGGACAAAAAAATCAAAGAAGCGAGCGACCAGTGGGAAAAAGAACTGCTCAAAATGCAAGAAGAATACTATGCGAAAATCAAAGAATTTCAGGATGCGCAAGCTACACTTTCCGAAAGCATCAAAGAAGCTCGCCAATCAGAACTTGCCGCGCTTGAAAACCGTATCAATGTATTGAGACAACAAGCTCAAAGTGACCTTGGAAAGAAAAATCAGGAATTGGCAGCTCCTATTCTCGAAAAAGTAAAAAAAGCAATCAGCGATGTGGCTTCTGAAGCAAACTTCACCTATATTATTGATATGGCTTCTCAAACCATCGTTTACACAAGTCCTTCAGCTCAAGACATCACTCCGCTGGTAAAAAAGAAACTTAATTTGAAAGATGTAAAACCTGCGGCTGCTACACCCGTAGCTACTCCGGCTGCTACACCTGCCAAAAAGTAATTTGTAAAAAGACAATCATTGAAATACAAAAAGAAGAAACGCTGACCAATTAAGGCTCAGCGTTTCTTCTTTTTTTTATTCCGACCCTACCTTTGTCCTGTATATAGTGGATGATAAAATCGACAGGATGATATAGCAACATTCTTGGGCCGGAATAACGCATTATCCGACGCATCAGCTCGCGTTGCTCTTTATGATAACAATGAATGGCACAATCTTTACAAGCACCCTTATCATCGCCAAATGGGCAGTATTCGAGTTTGCGCATCGCATAGTCATGTATTGAAGTGCACGATTCACACAATTCACCTGATAGAGAGTTGTGCCGCTTCCGGCAGTAGAGCTGAATCATTTTGGCAACCGTATATTTCTCGTACTGAATGGATGACATGAATTAGATGGACAGATTGTTATTCGGAGTTTATATGTTATTTCATTTCACTTGGAAGTGCGAATCTGGCAATAGAACAAAATTCCGCGTTGATAGTTCTTTCATACAAATCAACCACGGAATTTGAAGTAACTATCAGCATGTATTATTCGATTCGACTGCTTCGAACGTAAGAATGATTGGTCAGATTTCCTCTTCCACCACCAGATTGTCAATAATAAAATTCTGACGTTCACTGGTATTTTTACCCATGTAGAACGATAAAAGATCCGACACGGCATCTTCTTTGCGAAGTTTCACCTGCTCCAACCGAATGTCTTCACCGATAAAGTATTTGAACTCATCGGGCGATATTTCGCCTAATCCTTTGAATCGAGTGATTTCGGGATTTGGACCAAGCTGTTGGATTGCGTTTAAGCGTTCTTCTTCGGAGTAGCAATAACGTGTTTCTTTCTTATTTCTTACCCTGAAAAGCGGAGTTTGAAGGATATACACATGTCCTTTCTTCACCAAATCGGGAAAAAACTGAAGGAAGAACGTGAGCAAGAGTAAACGGATGTGCATGCCATCGACATCGGCATCGGTAGCCACAATCACCTTATTGTATCTTAAGCCATCCAATCCTTCTTCAATGTTTAGTGCAGCCTGAAGCAGGTTAAACTCTTCGTTTTCATACACCACCTTTTTGGTAGAGCCGTAGCTATTGAAAGGCTTCCCTCGCAAACTAAACACAGCCTGTGTGTTTACATCCCTGCTTTTGGTGATGCTCCCACTTGCCGAATCGCCCTCGGTAATAAAAATAGACGCGTCGTGCATTAGTTTGTTTTTCGTATCGTCTTTCACTTGCGTGTCGTTGTAGTGATATCGGCAATCACGAAGTTTTTTATTGTGCAAACTCACTTTTTTAGCACGTTCGCGAGCTATCTTGGTTACACCGGCTATCGCTTTTCGTTCTTTCTCCGATTCCTGAATTTTTTTCAACAATACATCGGCTGTTTCCGAATTTTTATGCAAGTAATTATCAAGCTCCTTTTTCACAAAATCGTTTACGAATTTATTCACTGTAACGCCATCTTTCGCAATATGACTCGAGCCCAATTTGGTTTTTGTCTGGCTTTCGAACACAGGTTCTTCCACACCCACGGCAATGGCTGCGACAATACCGTTTCGAATATCTGCCAAATCCATGTTTTTGTTATAAAATTCTTTCAGTGTACGCCCAAGCGACTCTCGGAAAGCACTTTGGTGCGTACCACCTTGCGTGGTATGTTGCCCATTTACAAACGAATAATACTCTTCGCCATATTGGTCGATATGGGTGATAGCTATTTCGATGTCTTCTCCCTTGAGGTGAATGATGGGATAAAGCGCGTCCGAAGTTAAGTCTTCGTTGAGCAAATCGGTCAAACCATTCTTCGAAAGGATTTTAGTGCCGTTGAAATTGATTGTCAATCCGGTATTCAGATACGAGAAATTGCGAAGCATTGTCTCCACAAACTCCAGATTGTAGGTGTAATTCGGAAACATTTCGGTATCCGGCTCAAAACAGGTAGAAGTGCCGGTTTCCTTTTTGGTATTTTCAATTTCCTCTTCGTGAATCAGCAAGCCTTTCTGAAATTTTGCACGTCGTCCTTTTCCCTCGCGGTAACTTTCCACAACAAAATTGACAGAAAGGGCGTTTACCGCTTTAGTACCGACCCCATTCAAACCCACCGATTTCTTAAAAGCCTGCGAGTCAAATTTACCACCGGTATTCATAATGGACACCGCCCTCACCATACTATCCAACGGGATGCCGCGGCCATAATCGCGAATCGACACTACCCCATTCTCTATTTTTATATCAATCGCTTTCCCATTTCCCATTCGATATTCATCTATCGAGTTGTCAATAACCTCTTTTAGAAGCACATAGATGCCATCGTCGCTATGCGAGCCATCGCCTAACTTACCAATATACATCCCGGGGCGGCGTCGCACGTGTTCCAAGCCCTCGAGGGTAATTATATTATCGTCGCCATAACTTACTTTTGGCACTTCCAATTCCTTTAACTCTTCCATTATTCAATATCTTGTCTTTAAAAAAATCTTATATTCAATTTGTTTCTCATCCGTCTTATCGCAAAATCCGTTGTTAGTGCGCAATCCACGATTCGGGATTTGTCAGGTTTCTGTCATTGTAAATCTGAAACTGAAGTTCAGCCTGTCCGCTCTGGTCGTCCGTAAAAATCTTTCCAATCGATTGCTTTGCAGTAACCCGATCACCTTCACGCACATAAATCGACGAAAGATTGGCGTAAACCGTACGATAATTTCCATGTTGAATGATTACCGCGTTGCCGCTTCCGGGTAGGCTGAAAATTTTTGCCACTTCTCCGGCAAAGACCGCACGCGCGTTGGTGCCGGCAGGAGCGCGAAAATAGGTGCCTTTGTTATTTATTTCTACGTACTTCAAATCGGGGTGTGGCTGACGCCCGAAATGTCCGCTTATGGCGCCACGTTCCACCGGCCAAGGCAACCGCCCCTTGTTCGCGGCAAAACTACCGCCAAGCAATTGCGCTTCGCGCGATATATAAGCATATTCCTGACTCGCCTTAGGTGTTGCAGTAGCAAGTTCTTTTGGTGTTTCCACAGTTTTCGAAGGTGTAACTACGGCTACTGTCGATTCAGCAGGTTTTGCTACCTCAGTTTGCTTTTCCGTATCCGTCTTTTTGTTACTTTGCGCAGTGGTTTTGGCGCGTTGTTCGGCGGCACGTTGTTCGGCGGCACGCTTATCCGCCGCCTTTTGTTCAGCAATTCTCGCGTCAGCCAATCTTTTCTCTTCTAATTTTCGGCGGGCTTCAGTCTCTGCCTTTCTTCTTGCTTCTTCTGCCGCCTTTTGTCTCTGTTCCTCCAATTTTCGCCTTGCTTCCGCTTTGCGAATTTCATCTTCAATCACCTGTTGGATTTTCCGGTCTATCTGTTCGCGCTTTAATTGATGACTTTTATATTCGGCAAGCAACTTCCTTTCCTCATTTTTTAACCCTACCAGCAGCAAACGTTCCGCCTTTTCATCGTTCTGAATTTTAGCGGCTTCAGCTTCTTTCGACTTCAACAATTCATTCTTAGTTAGTTTATTTCTATTGAGGCTATCCGTTTTCTGAATTATTTCAGTTTTAAGTCGTTCAATTTGCTTTACCTGCACTTTTTTGTAATCCGAGAACTCACCCAAGTATCTTGCACGCCTCAGCGACTGATTGAAGTTTTCTGCCGAGAGAAGAAACATGAGTTTGGAGTAAGAATGATGGTTTGATTGCGTCTTTCGGATCAATTTTGCATAGTCTGATTTGTGATTGACGAGTTTTCTCTCAAGCTCAGCTTTTTCATCCGTCAGTTTGCCGATGTTATTATCAAGATAATTTATCTCCGAACTAAAGTTCTTTATCAAATTCTTTCTTTCATTCAAATTTTTTCTCAAGACATTGATCCGATTCAATGACGATTTTTCATCTTTTTTCTTTTGTTTCAAGAGTTTGTCGGTCTCTTTCAGACGTTCTTCTATTTCTTTGCGTTGTTTTTTAAGCGACTCCACCGTTTGCGCGCCACCCTGCATCAACGAACCGGCAAACAACAGCAACACAAACCAATATTTAAATTTCCCTATCATTTAATTCTCTTAGCTATTTATTAAAGAATGCGCGTATGTCGCCACGAATATATCTGTTCAGGTTGGTTGGTTCCATTGTGAAGTTTTTATCAAACTGCACATCTTCGATTTTGAAATTAAAAGCGCCTCTCGATTTTTTGCTTTCGATGGAGATGTTGATATTTCCGGGAAACATCACCCCATCAAAAAGTTTGAAATCGGCATAATTTGTACGCATTTCGCTCAATCCGTCGGGCGTAACGAGCAGCAAGGCTGCTACACGCTCCAAAATGCGTTCCAAAGTTATTTCTTCGCGAATCGAATAATTATTAAGCTCCAACACCTCTTTCTTCTCTTCATTTTGCCACTTGAAGTCATCTTCAAGAATCACTTTTTTACCGGGAATAAATATTCGGTTGCTCAACACGGATTGAATGCCTTCAAAATCAACAACCATGCCGATATTGTAGTTGAAAAGCCCATAATTACTTTCGTAGTAGGTTTTGTTCGTTTTATCGATGACAATGATGGATGTGGGCGTAGCTTCAAGCTTAAATAGTTCGATGCCCATAAAAGGTTGAATGGAGATGTGTATTGCCGAGTCGCTCACAATTTTGCAGGTAGCCTTCACGTCAAGTTGTCGTCCTTTGAAGTCGATATTTACAGACATGCGCTTCACAAAGGCTCTACTAAACGCAGGTTGCGCTTTTTGCATTTTATACACAGCCTGAATTGGGGTTTCATCATGACTTTTCGATACCGTTTCCACGTCTTTGTCAACTTTTGTTTTTCCGCTTCGCTTTGCCGTATTACATGCGGTAAAAACAATTACTATTGCCATCAGAAGCATTAGTTTCGCATTATTTATCTTCATTTTCTGTAATTTATCTGAGTTAAGAAATAGGAGTTATTCGTCCTGAGTTTTCAAAATACCTTATTTAATTAAGTTCACACCGTTTTGGTTGTCCATCTTTGCTTTGAGCACGCTGTTATCCGTATTCAATTCCAATGCTTTTTGCCACATCGAGAGTGCCTTTTCCTTATCGCCCAATGCCGAATAAATATCGCCACAATGTTCGTAAATCACCTCCGACACCTCATCGGCTTTCATGTTTTCAACCGCTTTTTCTATATAAATCTTTGCTAGAGAAAAATCGCCTTGCATGTAAAATATCCAAGCATAGGTATCCAGGTAGGTGCTGTTGTTGGGCTCCACTTCTACAGCTTTCGCGCTCATGCGTTCGGCTTTTCGCAAATCTACATTCTCCACCGAAAGGTAATAAGCATAATTGTTCAGCACATACACATTGGCAGGATTAAGTTCCAACGACTTTTCGTAATTTGCATACGACAACTCCTTTTCATTCCGCTGATGATAAATATCGCCCAATTGCCCGTAAAATGTGCTCAACATCACCCCGGACACCACCGAAGTTAGATTTTCGATAGCACTCTTTGTTATCGCTATTGCATCATCTATCTTATTTTGTTGATAGAAAGCCATCGAACGATAATAATACATCTCCGGAACATGTGGCACTACTTTGAGCGCACGCTCGGTTAGACCCAATATCCCGGTAGTATCTTCTTCCGCCATCAGTATTTGCAAAGCAGATTTCCATGCAATTTCATTTCTTGGATTGATACTGACCACACTTTCCAGCTCTTCCAGGGCTTCTTTTTGTCGCTTTTGCGTTTGCAAGAATTGTGCATAATAGGCGTGGGGCTGTTCATCAAACGGATATTCTTCAATAAGCAGTTTGAAAAGCGCCTCCGTTTCATCTGCCTTTCTTGAATTTGTAAGCAATTGGTCAACATATTGATCTAAAATTTCCATTTTAGTTTCTACCGGCAATTCATTCTTCCTCAATGCCGACATAATGGCATCCATCGCTTTATCTTCATCGCCTTTGTCTTTGTAATAATTGGATAGCGACACATAGACATAAGGATTATTGGGGTCGGAGCGAAGAACTTGCTGATAGATTTCAAACGCTTTTCCGGCTTGTTTTAGTTCGAGATAAATATCCCCAAGCATCACTTTATATCTACTTTCCTGCGGATATTTCAGCATTAAGCTTTCGATCTCTTCTATCGCTTTTTTCTCTTTGTTCAGCATCAGATAGATCTGAAATTTTTCGAGCGAAATTGCCTCATTTTTACCCGCATACACTTCCAGTTGATTCAACGCCGCGATGGCTTTATCCAATTCACCGGTTTGTTTGCAAAGCGACGCGAGCATGGTGTAAACCTCTTCGCGTTGTGGAAAATATTTTTGCAACTGTTCAATCTGCCTGATCGCGCTCTCGTATTGCTCGCGCCCGGCAAGCGTGCGAATATACTCCACCTGATACCACCAATTATCAGGCGTTGTGCTTGCTGCTTTCTTAAACGATTCTGCTGCTTCCGAATAGCGTCTCAAGCGCATATATACTGTACCCAATTCACTTTGCAACGCCGTGTTTGCAGAGTCAATGGAAAGGCAAATTCGCAAGGCGTCAAGCTGCGCGTCGAGTTGCTGAATGTCTTTGAGTCGTTGTGCTTCGAAAAAATAGTAGTCAAAGCGCGCGCGTTCATCTTCAGTCAACTTTCTTTCAGCGCTTGCAGGTACGGCAATTTTCGATTTCTTCTCCACATTAGCCGAAGCGAAGCCAACGGCAGTCAAAAGAAAGGATATAATTACAATTATTTTATTCAAAATTCCTGTTGTTTTTTAAGCAAATAGTTTATTTCTTTCCGGTATGCCCGAACCCTCCCTCGCCACGTTCAGTTTCGGTGAGATTTGCTACAAGCTCCCACTCCGCCTGCTCATGACTGGCAATTACCATTTGGCAAATTCGCTCACCATCATTTATCACAAATGTTTCTGACGAGAGATTGATTAAGATGATACAAATTTCACCACGATAATCGGCGTCAATCGTACCGGGCGAGTTGAGCACCGTAATGCCCTTTTTGAGCGCCAAGCCACTTCGGGGGCGAATCTGCGCTTCGAATCCATGAGGTAATTCAATGTACAATCCGGTAGGTATCAATTTCCTTTCCAAGGGTTTAAGCGCGATAGCTTCATCTATATTGGCGCGCAAATCAACTCCGGCAGAGCTAACCGTTGCATATTCAGGAAGCGGATGTTTGGAAGTATTTACAATTTTTATTCTCATATTTCATTTATATTTCAGAAAAAAGGAGTTCGTGATTGGAATCGTAAGCATAAGTATGTATTTCAACTTGATTTGCGCTCGCAAAATTACACTCACTTTAACCCACAAAATTACAATTTTATTTGCACTTAGTTTCTCAATTAATTGATAAATTGCTTAAAAAAAGCAGTTGACATCCTACTAATTCATTCCAATCCTTCGCAAAATATAGCTTGAGTCGAATTGGGATGTATCGATTTTTCAGACTTGGATAATTGAGATTTTTATTTTAAGACGTCGTTACCTATTCAAACAACTCAAAAACAGCACCTGAATTGCATTGGGATGCGATTTCAATGAGAAGTTACACATATCTTTGACCAACAATCACATACACAATGAAACTCCATTTTTTAAGGAAAACAATGTGGATACAATTCAGACATGATGAAGTCTCCAAATTTTTATAGTATTTTACAGAAAATTTCATTCAAACCGCATTAATATCAAGAATTTATTCATACATTTGTAAATTCCGAACCATATTAAGCTTAAAAACAAGCGCATAGAAGTAAATTTGGCAAAAAACTGAATCGTTTCACAGAAACATCAAAAACGAAAAGATGATTTCTTATTTTTATTAACCAAAAGCCATGAAAACCCAATCCTTAGACAGCCAAAATCATAGGGTTACTTGCATCCGGCTACAAACAATTTATTTTATTTGTGGCATTTTGCTATTGACACTTGGCGGATGCAGCTACAACAACAATAAAACGGAAACCGCGCTGAGTCACATTCTGGATATTTACTATCTCGAATCTGCAAATGACAGAGCATTAGCCCTACTTTCAGAAATTGAAATCCCCGAAAACTCTTCTAAAAAATCGTTTTACGAAGAGCAAAAAACGATTTTCAAAGCTGCTGCCTTGTCGAAAAAAGGCGAAACAACACAAGCTTGGAATATCATTAGCAGATATGATGTAGCAAACTTACATACTTCCAACAGGTACTACTTTAAAAGCATCAAAAGTCTAATCCTTTTTAACTCCAGTCGTCAGAACGAAGCATTCACGCTACTAAATGCCACTCTCAACGAGTCGCCTTCGGACATACGCACTTTGGCGAACAATCAGCGATTATTAGGACAAATATTCCAAAGTTATGGCGACTATAGCAATGCACATTTCTGGTTTTTGAAATCACAGGAAACTTTTGAAAAAACCGGGCTTACCTACAGCATCGCGATAAACAATAGGCATATCGGCATACAACTTTTCTCATTGTCGCGCTTTAACGACGCGCAAACTCACCTCAACGAAGCTGAACAAACTTTTATAGCGAACAAAGACTACAAGCAGCAATTCTATTCCAGCATCATCAATGCGGATATGTATATTCAAAAAGATTTACCTTCAGAAGCTTTGTATTACATTCAAAAAGCTGAAAAAGCAAATCTCTCACACGACGCGCTCTCCGAAGCGTTAATCATGCTGAATCGTGCCGAGGTGGATCTCTTGCAAAAAAAACACATCGCATCCATTGGTAAAATAGATTCGGTTATTGCCTTGGGAAACGACTATTATCAATCGACGTATATTCTGAAAAACAGCTATTTATTTCTAGCAAAGAACTACAATGCAATTGGGAATTGGGCAAAAGCACGCGAAAACGCCTACCACTGTTTGGCGATAATAGAGTCCAAACGCAACTATAATTTAAGGGCGAAAATTTATCAAGAAATATCGAAATCATACCTCGATAGCAATCCGGCAAAATCAGTTAGTATGATGGACTCTGCCACATATTTCTTAAACAAACAAAACAATATGCAAGCGGCAAATCTGCTAAAACTAAACAAGATTAGTCAGGCAAACCAAAACGCTTACAACCAAATTATTCACAAGCAGGAAAAAGCAGATACCTTCAAGGTGATTCACATTACCGTTTTTTCAATACTCATTATTGCTTTAGTCATTCTGATTAAAGTAGCCAAGACACGAAAAGAGAAGCATAAAATGGTTCAGAAAATTATGGCAATGCAAAATAATACGCAATATATGCAGGGTAAAAATGAGGATAACACCTATTCAATTAAAAGCGAAAGTGATAAACGAACGAAAAAAGAAACGAACAAATTCGATCTGCTATACGAAAGCTTCATCAATTGGCTGGGCGACGATGACAACTTCACACGCAAAGACATCAATCTCGAAATAGCAGCTAAAGAACTGAATACGAATCGATACTACTTATCAAAAGCTATTAGTCTCAAAAATGAACGTTACATTGACGTTGTCAATAAGTTTCGGATTGATGAAACCATTCGCATTATGAGCAATCAGGAAGATTTGCGCAACAAATATCACTTCGCGATGCTCGCATCTGAAATGGGTTTCAATTCACAATCTGTTTTTTTTGATACGTTCAGAAAACAGACCGGATTTACTCCGGCACAATTCAGGAATCAGATAGTGAATGAATTATCGGAGATAAATAACAATTAAGTATTATGCAAATTTCCAACTTTTAAAATTTCAACACGTTGATTTTTGCCATTGTAAAAACTACAATGGGCTTTTCAACGCGTCGATAAAACCGGATACAGTTTGAATCGTTTCAAATCAAGACTTAAAAAAACAAGCGAAAGTTGGAATGCCAGCATCGTGTTGATGTTGAATTTGATAAAGCGATGTTCTCGCCATCCTTTCATTCCGCTATTCTTGAGGACACTACGCATGATGAAAAGCCATTTTATGGTAAAAGCCGTTGTTTATTTTAAGAATGACAATTACCACAATGGTAAAAGCCGTTTTTTATTTTAAGAATGGCAATTACCACAATGGTAAAAGCTGTTTTTTGTTTTAAGAATGGCAATTACCACAATGGTAAAAGCCGTTTTTTATTTTATGAATGGCATTTACCACGATGGTAAAAACCGTTTTTTGTTTTAAGAATGGCAATTACCACGATGGTAAAAGCTGTTTTTTATTTTAAGAATGGCAATTACCACGATGGTAAAAACCGTTTTTTATTTTAAAAACGACATTTACCACAAGGTGATTTTACGCATTCCCATTTGCGTCATATTGGCTTTCATTGTATTCTATAGCTGTTTCTGAGCAGAAATTCGTCCGGAGTAGGATGTCGCGCAGCTCCTGATTAGTGAGTGGCATAAGTTTTGAGTGAAAAACAGAGGATTATGGAAGGAGAATGCAAGCCGGAAAAGTATAAAAGGGTAATCGAAAACATCTTTCGAAAAATTACACATAAATATTCGCCTCTTCATATTTTAATTTCGTGAAAATTAGATACCTTTACATTCGTGAGTTGCCATATCTTTTAGGCAAGCTACCGTAGCGCTATCGATGGCAACCGGCAAGGAAGTTGATTTTCAACCAATATTGAACTAAAAAAGAATACTAATATGAAAAACAGGTATATATCGTTTCTTCTACTCCTTGTTTCAGGTTTTTTCCTGACATCGCTTATGCAATCGTGCAAATCACGTGCTACCGAGATCGACCCCGAATTTGCACGTTATATCAACGCGTTCACCTATGGAAAGTTAGCGCCCGATGGCTTCATTCAAGTGGAATTGGCGCAGGAAATGCCGGCAGTAGAACTTAACACGGAGCTTCAGGAGCAGCTCTTCGCATTTTCGCCGCGTGTGAAAGGAAAAACAAGCTGGATAAATGCCACCACACTTCGGTTTGTACCCGACTCCGGCGCTCTCAAGCCCGGGAAGTCCTACAAAGCAAGTTTGAATTTGGGAAAATTAATGCAAGTGGAAAAGAAATTCCGAAAATTCAATTTTGATTTTCACGTTAGCGAACAGAGTTTCACGCTTAGCGCGCTTCCATTTTCACCTGTCAGCGCCACAAATCTGGAGTGGAATGCCGTAGAGATAGACATTCGGCTTGCAAATGCCACATCAGCCGAACAAATTAAAAAGTCGCTTGAAATTCAGAAAAGCAACAAAGAATGCTCCGTTAAAGTTGCGGAACTCAATCCTACTCTTTTCCGTGTCCGAATAGATAGTCTGAAACGCGAAAAACAGGCAAAGACTTATGCCGTTTCGTTCAACGCTTCGCTACTTGGCGTAAAAAAAGAAGAGAAATTTGACATCACCATACCGGCGCTTTCCACAAATAACTTTGGGGTGTTCGATGTGCGGCTTCAACAGGAGAACGACCCTTTCATTCGCGTTACGTTCACCGACCCGGTTTCTCTCACTCAAGACCTTACCGGCTTAATTTCGTCGCCGGACATATCCAACTACACCTATCAGATAGACAGGAATGTAGTAAAAATTTACCCGGAAACACTTCCCGAAAAAACTATTAATCTCAACATCAATGGCGGGATTAAAAGTCTCGCGCAATTGGCTTTAGACAAGAACTACTCCTTTAGCCTCAATGTAGAAAGCACCAAACCCGAAATCGCTTTCGAAAAAAGCGGAAACATTCTGCCCAATTCCGACAAACTAATTTTACCCTTCAAAGCGGTTAATCTTTGGGCGGTAGATGTGAAAGTGATAAAGGTTTATCAAAACAACGTTCTCTATTTTTTGCAATCAAACTCGCTCAATGATAACTCCCAGAATGAGTTGCGCCGATTCGGACGCTTGATTAAGAAAGTTCAAATCCGCTTGGACGAAGACAAATCGCTCGACTTGGGCAAATGGAATAATTTTTCTCTTGATTTGGCACCAATTATAAAAAAAGACCCGGGCGCGTGGTATGTGGTACAGCTATCCATGAAGCAAGACTATTCGCTCTATCGCTGTGGTGGTTTGGCACCCGTAACTCCTCAGACGCTACAATCGAAAAAAATGAGCGACGCGCTAATCTCCGAAGAGGATGAAAACGAATGGGACAATCCCTACTCGGACTATTACGAAGCTTACGACTGGACAGACTACAACTGGAGCGAACATGACGACCCCTGCAAGCCATCATACTTTATCGGCGACGACCGAACAGCAAAAGCAATAGTGATGGCGTCAAATGTAGGAATAATAGCCAAAAGCAGTACGAACGGCGTTCTCGCTATCGCGGCTACCGACATTCTCTCTACCAACCCAATCGCCGGTGCTACGGTGAAAGCCTACAACTATCAGATGCAGGAAATAGGCAAAGCAAAAACCGACAACGATGGATTTGCCGAAATTCAATTTTCGAAATCCAAACCCTTTGTAGTTACCGTAGCAAAAGACAAGGAGATAGGCTACCTGGAGGTAAAAGACGAATCGTCGCTCTCACTCAGCAATTTCGACGTTAGCGGCAAAGAGATTCAGAAAGGACTGAAAGGGTATCTCTACACCGAACGAGGCGTATGGCGACCGGGCGACACCATTCACCTCGGCTTTATTCTTGAGGATAAAAATAAGAAATTACCAAAAGGACATCCCATAGTGTTGGAAGTGTTCACACCAACACGTCAATTTTACAACCGCATAATAAATGTAGATGGACAAAATGGCTTCTACACTTTTGCCATCCCGATAAGCACGAGCGCGCCCACCGGAGTTTGGCAAGCATCTATAAAAGTAGGTGGCACACAATTCTTCAAATCGCTCCGGGTCGAAACCATCAAGCCCAACCGACTCAAAATACGCTTGGATTGCGACACGATGATCGACGCTTCCAAAGCAGTTATCTCCGGGACAATCACTGCGCAATGGCTGCACGGAGCACTCGCGTCGAACCTGAAAGCCGATGCCGAACTACGTCTTTCAAAATCGGAGAAACCCTTTCAATCATACACCAACTACACGTTCAACAATCCGCTTTCAGATTTCGAAACCACAACCTTCAATATCTTCGACGGCACACTCGACAATGCGGGCAATGCCTCCATTCAGGCAAAAATTCCTCTTGCCAATCTTGCGCCGGGAATGTTGCGCGGCACCATTCTTTCGCGTGTTTTTGAGTCGGGCGGCGATATGAGCTTCTACAATCAAACTGTTGTCTTTTCACCATTCAGCTCATACGTAGGCATCAAATCTCCTGCCGATAATCCTCACACTTTCCTCGAAACGGATAAGAATATCACTTTTGATATCGTAACGCTCAACCCTTATGGCAAAAAAGTCAATCGGAGTTTAGAATATAAAATTTATAAAATGGACTGGAGCTGGTGGTGGAACAACCAGGGAAATAACGCGGCTTCATACATCAACAACACGTCGGCGCAGCCTTTGGCAAGTGGCATTGTGGCATCGGCGGCAGGCAGCGCTAAAATTCATTTCAAGGTCAATTATCCCGATTGGGGGCGATACCTCGTGCTGGCAAAAGACCCCGAAAGCGGGCACACCACCGGATTGATTTTCTACGTTGACTGGCCATCGTGGCGCGGACGCTCCAATAAGACCGACCCAAGCGGGCTTACAATGCTCTCATTTGCCACCGACAAGCCAAGCTATCTCTTAGGCGAAAGCGCTACGGTCATCATTCCCAAAAGTTCGAAAGGACGGGTTTTAATCTCCATTGAAAATGGAACTGGCATCATCAAGCGCGAATGGGTAGCAACATCAGCCACTTCCGACACGAAATATAGCTTTAAGATAACGGACGAAATGAGCCCAAACTGCTACGTATTTGCAAGCCTACTCCAGCCCCATTCACAGCAAGAAAATGATCTGCCTATCCGCATGTATGGCGTAGTCAATGTAAATATCGAAAACAAGGCGAGCAAACTTGAACCCACAATACAAATGCCTACCGAGCTACGTCCCGAAAAAGAGTTTACGATTTCTGTTTCTGAAAAAACGAAGAAACCAATGACTTATACGCTGGCAATCGTGGACGAAGGCTTGCTCGACATCACCTCATTCAAAACACCGAATGCTTGGAACGAATTTTACGCGCGCGAAGCATTGGGCGTTCGCACATGGGATTTGTTCGACCGCGTATTGGGAACTAATAGCGGCATTTTTGGTCCATTATTAAGCATTGGAGGTGATGAGGCGCTCAAAGCCACCAGCGACAAGGTGAACCGCTTCAAGCCGGTAGTGAAATTTCTCGGTCCCTACTCCATCAATGCCGGTGAAATGAAATCGCACAAACTAAAACTTCCAGCCTACATTGGATCGGTTCGTGTGATGGTTGTTGCCGGAGGTGGAGGTGCTTACGGAAGCACCGAAAAAACGGTAACTGTACACAATCCGATAATGACACTCACAACCCTACCGCGAGTAATGGGACCGAACGAAGAGCTATTTTTACCGGTGAATGTGTTCTCATCCGATAAGAAAATCAAATCGGTACGGGTAAACATCCAGACCAAAGCTTTGCTAATCCCTGTCGATGGCAGCTCACAAACAGTGTATTTCGACAAACCCGGAGATAAAATCGTATATTTCAAGCTGAAATCCGGCATGAAAATTGGCGAAGAAAAACTGATTGTCAGCTCAACAGCAAACAACGAACGCTTTGTCGAAACAATCAGTATTGGTATCAGAAATCCCAATCCACCGGTTATTCTGTCGCAAACTACGCTTGTGGAGCCGGGCAAACACAGTTCGCTAAACATGAAATTGGAAAACATCAGCCCAAACGATTGGGTTAAAATGGAAATTTCACGCCTGCCGAGCATCAATCTGAACAAAAACCTGAGTTTCCTATCCGATTACCAACATGCCTGCACCGAACAACTGACATCGATGGCATTTCCACTACTTTATGTTGACCAACTGATTAAAATGAACGATGAAGAAAAAGCACAGAACAACAAAAGAGTTGACCAACTGATACGCCGCGTGCTATCCCGGCAGCTACCCGATGGCGGTTTTGCGTATTGGGATGGCGAAAACTATGCTTCGGAATGGGCAAGCAGTTACAGCGGACATTTTCTGCTGGAAGCGATCAAGAAAGGTTATGCGGTTCCGGACAACGCGATTAAAAACTGGACGAGATTTCAACAGAAATTAGCCCGAAACTGGACACCCACTGTAAGTTTATCGCAAAATCAGTTCTTTGAACATCAAATGACCGATTTACAACAAGGCTATAGGCTCTACACCCTCGCATTGGCCGAAAAACCCGAATTGGGCGCCATGAACAGACTGCGCGAAATAAAAAGCCCAAGCAAGCAAGCCAAATTCCAACTTGCCTCGGCCTACGCGCTTGCAGGGAGAAAATCGGAAGCGAAAGCCTTGATTTTCAATATCAACCCAAATATCGAAGCTTACAACTTCAATAACGACACCTACGGTTCACCCTTACGCGACCAAGCTTTGATAATGGATACCTACATGCTTTTAGGCATGACAGAAAAAGCGATGAATCTGTCAGCATCCGTAGCAAGCGCACTCTCAAACCATCAGCTCTCTACACAAACTACTGCTTTCGCGCTGATTGCCATGGAAAAACTGGCATTGAAAATGGGGAAAGGCAATATCAATGTCAATTATCGAGTTAATAATCAGGCATCAAAAAGCATTGACACCCCACAACCAATGGTTCAAACTTCCATCGTGCCGACAAACAACATCACGGTTGATATTCAAAACAGAGGTACTGCAAAGATTTACGCCAGACTAACCGCTCGAACGCAAGCGATAAATCCAATATCAAAACCTAACGACGCGTCATTCATTGTACGAGTAAAATATCAGGATAAAAACGGAAAACCGGTGGATATTCGTTCGATGAAGCAGGGAGAAGAATTTGAAGCAAAAATCATAGTAAAAAACAGCGAAGAACAATCGTTCAGCAATATCGCGTTGCTATTTATCGTACCATCCGGGTGGGAAATAATAAACGAACGACTGATGGAAACAAACGACGACGCGAATACAATATTATATAATAGGAAAGATATTCGCGACGACCGGGTGCTTAATTACTTCAATCTGAACTCCGGGAACGAAGCAAAATTCACCGTAAAACTGAGAGCAGCCTATCGAGGCAGGTATTATGCGCCACCAATATCATGCCAGGCGCTGTATGCGCCAACCGAGAATGCCACTACATCAGGTATTTGGGTCGAAGTAAAGTAGATCAACCGTTTTCGCATGTCCAATACGAACTTGAATCGAAATAATTCGATGTAAAATGCAATATTTTCAATGAAAAGATACAAATTATTATTTATTTGTCTTATCTTTGGCAATTATTTGTAAATGGGCTAAAATGCGATACTTTATTGATTTATATCATTCGTTTTCAATGCGAGTGGCAAACAAAGAGCTTTTGGCTGAATAAGATTTGATAAATAAAATTTGTGAACGCTACAAAAAACATAGTAATAAACCGGATAAGTATATTTTTTAAATTATTTTGCAGTCCGAAATAGATTATGGCTTAATTTTTGCAGAGGAATAAAATGTATTTTTAAATAAATTGATTGTAAAAAATTTATCACGTTAAAAAACATTTAGCAGGAAGATATTGTTTCTTGTATTAAAACAAAAATAATAAATCAAAAACACGAAAACAAACATCACGAAAAAGAACAAATAAAGATATAAACGCCAAATTAATTAGAGAAAAAACCGCTGTTTTTCTTGATTTTTGTAAAAATATATTGTACATTTGTATTTAAATGTCTATATTTGCACGTTCAAAGTGTAAAGTAATTTGTTGGACGAATAAACACAAGACTGCGAACGAACATAACCGACTGTACATCAGCGGATAAACAAGCAAATTGAGACAAAAAACAAAACACTAAATTAATAGACATTAACACGACTAATAAGAATAAAAGAAAATAACCAATAAACCGCATGGCTTATGAAATAACAAAAGAGATTACGCACTAATATAGTTGTATAACAACACGAAAAAATTATAAACTCAATAAATAACTTATCTTAAATTATTATTTTAATCAAAAAAAGTATGAAACAACTAAAATCAAAAACAAAATTGGTGGCCCGATTTTTACTCGTGGCTGTCATTGGTTTGTCGGTTTTGTCTGGATGTAAATCCTACGACAAGGAAGTAGATGGCCTGAATGCGGACATCTCTACCTTAAAAACAGATCTTCAGACCTTAAAAACTCAAACTGAAGCAAATTTAGCTGCTAAAGTTGCAGAATTAAACACAAAAATTGACGGTTTAAACACAAAAATCGCTGATTTGACTGCAAAAAGCGCAACTAAAGCTGAAGTAGATGCTCTGAAAGCTGAACTTCTCAACACTTTGGCTACAAAAGCATCTCTTGACGCTTACAAAGCTTCAACTGACACACGCTTAGCAGGTATCGATGCTAAAATCGCTGCTTTAGAAGCTAAAAAAACAGTAACTCCAGAAGAACTTGCTGCTGCAAAAGCCGAGTTGGATGGTAAAATTCAAGCAACTAACACTGCTTTGGCTGCACTTAGCGCAAAAGTAACTAGCCTTGAAACTACTTTGACACAAAAAGATGCTGAATTGGCTACTTTGATTGGTCAGTTACAAGCTCGTACCGCTACTTTGGAAGGTCTTGTTGCATTGAAAGCTGACAAAACAGCCGTTGACGCTGTTAAAGCTGACCTTGCCGCTTTGACTACACGTGTAGCTGCTAACGAAACTAAAATCGCTAACATCCTTACTACAATTTCTACACTTGCCACAAAAGCAGAATTGCAAGCTTTAGCTAACCGTGTAACCGGAACTGAAACTGCAATTACTACTATTAATGCCGCATTAGTAGAAATCAACAAAGATTTGGAAGATCTTCAAAAAGAACTTGGTATTAAATTCTTGTTGTTGAGCCACCGTTTGACCAGCTTGGAATATGTATCTGACTTTTATGTAAACGGCATTGAAGCGATGAATTTCTCGCCACTTATGTCATCATGTAAAGCAATTACTCCTGCTGTAACAGTAGCTTACCACTTGAATCCTTCTACAATTACTAAAGACGACATCAAATTCAATGAATTAAGCTTCGCAGTATTAAAAGGTAAAAACGTTGTTTCTTACAATGGTTATGGACCTGCTCCTGAAGCTGACAGCCGCATCAAAGCTGGTTTCGTTAAAATTGAAAATGGTAAAATTTACGTAAGTGTATCTGTAATTGACTATCCAGCTCTTCTTGGCGCTACAAGTGGAACAGGATCTAACATTTCAGGTTCTACATTAACCGAAATTTTCAACCAAGTAGCACTTGAAGTTCCACTTGCTGATAAAGTTTTGGCTAAAAACGAAGCTGGTCAATTGGAGCAAAGCGTTGTAACTTCTGAATATGTTCGTCTGTACAGCGAAGAAATCGTAGCTGGACAAGATGTGAAACTTGCACGCAACAACAAACCTACATACTCTTTGCTTCCTACTACTGTAGCCGGAGCTAAAGCGCTTAATGTTAATGGTGTTGATGGTTTCACTGGTTCTAACGACCCACAAGTTGTTACCTTGCCTTATGGACAAACTCTTGACTTGAACAAAGAAGTATTGGCTATCATGGGTGGCATGCCATTCGATGAAAATGGCAACTACGGATTGAAATTCAAATTTGACTTGCTTCATGACGAAAACTATCCTTCAATCAATCAAGCAATTGTTTATAACAGAGGTTCTAACAACACAGATCAACAAAAATTCATCGAAATTACTGATGCAGCTAAAGGAACAATCAAAGCAAAAGTATTCTCTGCACAAGAGATTGCAGCAGCTCAAGGTCGCACTCCTATCGTTCGCGTATGGATGTACAACGACCAAGATCCTAACTGTAAAGTATTGGTAGGTTATGTGAAAGTTCTTATCGCAGACAAACCAGCTCCAGCTCCAATTGAAATTACAATTCCATTTACTGCTAAAACAGCAGATTGTAACAACTGGACAGGTCTTATGACTGTAGAACAAGTAAACACATTGATTTACAATGCTGTTGGATTAAGCAAAGAACAATTCCACGGAAGCACAACTCCTCCTGTAGTTGCTCTATATCCAAGCTCATTGTTCTCTTATACTGGTGATGGTGTAGTTGCAGAAAAATACACTCCGGACAACCAACAAACAGATACTTATTTGTTGAACTGGACATTAACTGCAGCTCAAATCTGGACAAAACTTGCAACAAGCAACCCTGCAAACTTTGCTGCAACTGCTGTTTACAAATCAATTCTTCCTTTGGAATATCCTGAAGTAAGAGTGAAATTTACGATGTCATTCAGCAAACCTGCTGATTTGAACATCCCAGCAAGCAAGAAAATTTCTAACTACTGGTACACCAACACTGCAGTTAGTCCAAATCCTTATGTAAAACATAACGTATTTGTTCCTAATGTAGGTGAAACTAACTCAGCATTAGCAATTTTCTCGAACAACATCAACCAAGCATTTGAACAAACTGCTGCTAAAGCTTTGAACATTACTCTTCCAAATCCTTACGAATACTACTTCTTACCAACTCAACCAGTATTGGGCAATGGTA
This sequence comes from uncultured Paludibacter sp., assembly GCA_964568675.1. Lineage (GTDB taxonomy): Bacteria > Bacteroidota > Bacteroidia > Bacteroidales > Paludibacteraceae > UPXZ01. The sequence goes on along the minus strand of CAZMQV010000006.1, from coordinate 29,345 downwards.
CACAACTTATCGTAAGCGCTAATGGAAAACAATTGATTCACCAAGCTACTAACGAAGTAATTGCTACTATCAATCCTTATGCTGCAAATGTAGGTGATGTATTGGTATTGAACAAAACTTCGAACAAAGCAAAAGAATTGTTGAACGTAAGCCCAGAACATTTGATTGCCCGCATTGCATTGCGTACAGTTTATTGTGCAAATCTACCACAATACACTCAAGCAATTACTATTGATGGCAAATCATTCTTCGATGTAGTATTTATCCGTCCTATCAACGCGCTTCAAGGTTCTTCTGAGAAATTCGTTGACGGTAAAAACTTCGGTGAAGCAGGTACTTATGTTGACATTCAAAAATTGGTTAACTTAGCCGACTGGAGAAACAACGCTTCAAACGTTTCTACTTTTGCCGCTTATCCTTGGTTCTACCAATACTACGGTGTAACTGCAATTACAGTAAATACCGCTACTATCAAAACGAACTTAGGTGGTGGTGCAAACCGTCCATTGACTGACTTCCCTGACCTTGAAGTAGCATTTGCAGCAAGCATTGCTGGAGTTACACCAGTATCACCAACAGGTTACTTGACTTACAGAAACAATGGTAACACACTTGGAGTTGACTTCAAACTGTTTGCTGACGTTACAATTACCTATACTTGGGGTGTAATTACATATCCTGCAGTTGAGATTCCTGTTTCTAAAACAGTAGGTCCTTCAGGCGTAAAAAGAAAATAAGAGATAAGTTAGACTTATAGAGTTATAAAAATTTCACAGCGACTCATTCGGGTCGCTGTGATTTTTTTAAATATGTCATGTTAATTCTATCCGATTACGGTTAAATACAAAACCAAAAAGAAGAATGGTTGATCGACAATATTTATGATAGTCAAAAAAACGAACAATAGAAAATCAATTCTACAGCTCGTTCTTCATTGAAAACACTAATATGATAATTGGAGATGAAACTATAAATATCTAAGACTTATTCAATTCTAAATTTCAATTCGCATTAAATACAAGAATGGTGTTTCCAAAACATGCTATTGAATTCATTCTTATATAAATCCACAAGCAGATTCCATACAGTTAAGATTCAAAATTTGAAATAAGCGTCAAAGATATTAATGGCAATTATTTAATAAGATGACTGATGCGCTCTACTCCACCTGGGAAAGAAATTGAAAAGAGAACCTACATGGCAAAAGTATTAAAGCCACCATCTACGACAGCAACAGTGCCAGTAACAAATGACGAAGCATCGCTAATAAGGTATTGAACGGTACCACAAAGTTCTTCAGGCTTCCCAAATCGTCTGAATGGAGTTTGACGAATAACATCGTTACCTCGTTCGGTAAAGCTTGCATCAGGATTGGTGAGAAGACTTCGATTTTGTTCGGTTATGAAAAAACCGGGAGCAATGGCGTTTACACGTATTCCTTCGCCGAATTTGAGAGCTGTTTCGTGCGCCAGATACTGTGTAAAATTAGATATGCCGGCTTTAGCGGCAGCATATCCAGCCACACGCGTCATTGGACGAAAAGCTGCCATGGAGGAGATGTTGATGATACTTCCTTTACCTTGTTTAACCATGGGTTCAAGAAAAATCTCAGTAGGAAGAACCGTACCCGTTAAATTTAACTGAAGCACCTTATCAAAATCCTCAATGCTAAGGTCAAAAAATGTATCGGATGGCGCAATCGTTGCTCCGGGCATATTTCCTCCCGCTGCATTAATCAAAGCATCCAAGCGACATTAGTTTTATGCAACTTTATCCTTACGAAATTATAGCCATTTATCGTCAACGATGGGAAATATAAATGTTATTCAAGCAGATGAAGCAGAACTTCCCACTCAAATATCTCTATGGAGAAAGTGCAAATGCAATTAAGATACAGATATGGGTTACATTAATAGCCAATCTACTGCTGATGGTAATGAAACAGAGTTTAAAAAGATCATGGAGTTTCTCTGGACTAGCTACATTGGTAAGAATATGTTTGATGTACCTACGTCAACTTCTACAGACTATTCAATAGCACTGAAAAAGATTGGGAGATGGTATGGAAATCAGTTGCACAGGAATCTCCAAATCCAACAGTTTTCGATTAGGGGGGCTTAGAAATTAAAAATGATACTCGAACGCTGAAATACAGTAGCCAACTAAATATTAATTCTATTTATTGAGTTTTATCGGACAATAAAAAGAATGAGATATTTGACTTAAAAAACATGCAAAGGCAATTATACCCGGTTAACTGAAGGAAAATCTTACTGATTTAAAAATAAGCTAATCACATCACTATAGCCATTTTTTTAATTCTTCGGCCCACACACGGTATCCGGCCTCACTCAAATGGAGTCCGTCGTATGTGAGATCTACTCGCAGGATATTGGTTCCCGGTTGTGTGAAAAGTGGGTAAAGATTGATAAAATGTAATTTTTTACTTTTAGCTAACTCACTTATTGCCTTGTTCACACGAATAATCTCTGTGGTTTTACCATTAACTCGCGTAAATCTGCCAAAGCTTTCGTTGACGGGAAGAATGCTTTGAAGATAGATTTCCGTTTTCGGCGAAATTCGTTTGATTTCATCGGTTATTTTGGTTAAGTTTTTCATGATGCTATCGCTTGAAACATTATTTGCCAAATCATTAATGCCGATAAGGAGAAATAGTTTTTTGGGATTTCCTTTTACCGTTATTTCCAATCTTTTTAAAATTCCACTTGTGATATCGCCACTAATCCCTCTGTTACACACATTTTCTATACCAAGTAATTTGTTCCAATTTCCACCTTCAGTGATACTGTTGCCGAGCATAACAATATCGCTTGAACCGATCGGATCCTCTTCAGCAAATTGCTTCATACGCTTTGCGAAGTGCATATCGTAAGTCCAAGGCTGTGGCAAAGTAACAATAAAACTGGAGTTGGGGAGTTTTAACAACGATCCTGCTACAGCATTAGCCACAAGCGAACGTAGGCGTACTACATCGCCGGTGTCATAAGGATGCACTTTGTTTGTTAACAGAATGACAGCTAAGTTGTTGTCTGGATCAATGACAATGGAAGTTCCGGTGTATCCGGTGTGTCCATAGGTGTTAGTACCAAGCAAATCGCCTATATTAGACGAATAAGTAGAATAGTTGTCCCAGCCGGGTGTGCGTCCAAACTGCGAAACATGACGAGGGACTGTGCGCATCGTTTTCACACTCAAAGGGCTTAAAATGCGTTTGCCATTCCATTCGCCACCATTTTGCAGTGCGGCTACATAAACTGCTAAATCGCTAGCGTCAGAAAATAGTCCGGCATTTCCCGATACACCACCGTTCATGATGCGCGCCAGGGGGTCGTGCACCACACCTCGCAACACCGAATTGTCAGCTTGCTTTTGTGTAGGAGCAGTTAGTAGCATCGTTTCACCCTTCGGATTAAAATCGGTATGCTTCATCCCCAGCACATTGAAGATATTCTCTTTTGCAAACACTTGCAAAGATTTCTTGCTGATGATTTCAACCACTCGTTGCAATGTGATATAATTCAAGCAACTATACTGCATGTTGGTTTGAGGCTCAAAATCGCGTTTGCAAGCAGCAATGTGTTTGATTAAGGCGTCAGGGTTTGGCGCGCCCACTTGTTTGCGCAAGGTTTCAGGTTCCACATACGATGGTAATCCGGAAGTGTGAGTCAGTAGGTCAATTATCCGAATATCAATTGTTTTTCCGTCAGCCTTCTTCCATCCGAGAAAATCCGGGATAAAATAATTGACTTTGTCCAAGAAACGTAATTTCCCCTGCTCCACCAGAATCATGACCGATGTGGCAGTGGCAATAGGTTTGGTAACAGATGCGAGATCGAAAACTGTATTTGTTTCCATTTTCACACTATTTGGATACACTTCTTTATTTCCGTACGCTTTGAGGTAGGCCATTTTGCCATCTTTCACTACCGCCAACACCGCTCCGGGCATTTCTTTAGCAGCGATGGCTGTTTCAATTACCTCATCCGCATTGCGCAAACGAACAGAACTAAGTCCCACATCCTCGGGACTAACAACAGAAAGCTGAGCCGATATTGTAGTACATGAAAGGAGTACAAGAATAAAAACTGATTTGATAATTTTCATTTATAGTAAATTTTTCAGAAAAAATGACTTCGTAACGGATATTCTGATTTTACAAAACTTATGCTAAAAGCATGAATCCAACACTACGAATAACAGAAAAGTATGTCATTAAGTTTTCAAAACATTGTTATTCCGAACTCTTTTCCCGAAAGGCGTCAGTTGCTTTTTTCACCGAACCGTATTGAAGAAGAAGCGACTTTGCCAGTTTGTAATCCAAGTCCAGTTCCTCCATAATCATGCGTGTACCGCGATCAACTAATTTTTTATTGGTCAGTTGCATGTTCACCATCTTGTTGCCTTTCACCCTTCCGAGTTTAATCATCACCGTTGTCGAAATCATGTTGAGCACCATTTTCTGCGCTGTCCCCGATTTCATTCGTGAACTTCCCGTTACGTATTCCGGCCCAACAATCGTTTCAATGGCAATATCAGCCTCTGCAGCCATAGGTGAATTGGGGTTGCTGGTAATGCAAGCGGTGAGTATTCCATTTTTACGGGCTTCGTGAAGTGCCCCAATCACATAAGGTGTTGTTCCTGAAGCGGCGATACCAATTACCGTGTCGTTGACGCAGATCTGATGCTCCACCAGCTCATGCCATCCGTTGTCGTTGCTGTCTTCGGCATTTTCCACCGGATTGCGCAACGCGGTGTCGCCTCCTGCAATTAGTCCAATTATGAGTGTGGGAGGCATACCGAAAGTAGGAGGAATTTCCGACGCGTCGAGCACGCCCAATCGTCCGCTGGTGCCAGCACCCAGATAAAAGATTCTCCCTCCAAGCTTCATCCGGTCAACAATTTGTGAAACTAAACTCTCAATTTTAAATATGTTGCGTTGCACCGCAAGCGCCACTTTCTGGTCCTCCGTATTGATATCTTCGAGAATTTCCTGAACCGATTTTTTTTCTAAATTATTGTAGAGCGAAGCTTGCTCCGTAATTTTTACAAATGACGTCATTTCTATAACAAGTGAATTAAAGAATAATTTTTAAAATAACAAGTAAGCACGCGGCTGATTATCAGAAGCGTGAAGTCTAATTTTAAGGAAAGAATTATCTAAAGAATAATGCCCGCCACACTATGAAATTTAATCAATCCTTCCATGGGGCTTTGAATTATCTTGCCTGGTTTCATATCCATAATCATCAAAGCGTCGCGAAGCGGATTCTGAAAATGATATGCTACCGAACCAACGAAATGAATGGGAAGCTTATCATAATTATAATATTGCATCACGTTTTTCCGAAGGAAGGAGATGAAGCTACTCATCACCATGCTGTGGATATAGGGGTCGCCAAGATTTTCGAGCAGAAAAGGAGTGAATTGTGCCAAAAAACGATTTGGGAAAGGCTTGCGATACACCCTATCGACAATTTCACTTGTAGTGAGGTTGTATCTGGTCAAAAACTTTTCTTTCAAACCTAATGTCATTTGGTTTTTCAGCAAATCGCCTAAGAAAAGCTTACCAAGCGAAGCACCACTACCCTCATCGCCGAGGATGAAGCCCAAGGGCGATATATTATCCTCAATCATGCGTCCATTGTAGTAACAAGAGTTGGAGCCTGTGCCAAGGATGCAAGCAATGCCGGATGTATAACCGCAAAGCCCTCGTGCGGCTGCAAGCATATCGGTATTCACTTCGATATCGTTTCTTACGCTGATATTTTTCCGTATGGCACGTTTCACAACATCTACTTTATCAAAGGTGCAACCGGCACCATAAAAATACACGTTGCTAAACTCCTGATTATCGAGCTGAAGAATAAGCGTTGTTTCGATTTCGTTGCTTATTTCTTCTTCAGTCTGGAAAAATGGGTTGATTCCTTTCGTTGTGGCGCGTTTCACCACTTTCCCATTATCTACTACTTTCCAGTCAACTTTGGTAGAACCACTGTCTGCTATTAAAATCATATTCTTTTCTTTTTATTAGAGTTTTATATAAATTTTCTTTTTGTATAAATAATAACCAAATATCCAGTTGAATGCAACAAATAAGAGCGCGAAAAGAAGCGAGCCGGGGTAATCGCCAAAAACAGGTTGCAGCCAATCGTTGTAAATCAATCCTTTCAGGCTCGTTTTCGCACCTCCGGGATACAGAATAATATTGCCAAGAATAACACTTAACACAGCTCCGAGAACGTACATAAACAATGGATTAACACCAAAGGCTTCGAAGAATCGACACCATTTGTTTTGCCCTTTCACATCAATAATCCATGTGAGCAATGCGAGTAATGTAGCGCCAAGCCCCACAGTAACGAGTACAAAACTTGGTGACCATATTTTTTTATTTATCGGACAACCGTAACTCAGCAAAAATCCTGCAAAACTTAGAATAGCACCAAAAATAAATAGCATTTCGATTTTTTTGTGAATGTCTGATGTTTCCATCATCCGTTTTCCGATATAGAAACCGAGCATCACATGCGCGATGGCTGGTATTGTGCTCAAAATTCCTTCCGGATCGATGCCATTGTCGTTGTAAATATGATTGGCTCCCAGTATTTTCATATCGACAATGGATAGAATGTTACTAGTATCATAAGAGAATCCATTGCCAAGACTGAGTAAAATGAAATAGCCCAAAAGCAATGTGGCTATGATGTGTGGAAAATATTTATGCCTTACTGTCAACGCAATGATGGAAACCACACCGTAGCAGATAGCCAAACGGGGTATTACACCCAGGATTCGTATTTCGTCAAAATTCCACATTGCCTGCCTCAATCGAGGAAAGAAAGCTAAATTTTCGTCGGCAATCGAATTGAAAGTGCGCAATGTAAGTGCGAACCATGCTATCCCCAGTCCAACGACATAAAGGAGAAGGGTGCGTTTTACGATTTTAAGTATCACATCTTTGCCGGGTTCGAAATTAAATTTTCGCAACGCGATGTATGTGGAAATACCCATGATGAACATAAAGAATGGAAACACCAAATCGGTAGGAGTGAGACCATTCCACGCGGCATGACCAAGCGGAGCATATACCTTTCCCCATGAGCCGGGATTATTGACCAAAATCATGCCTGCTATGGTAATTCCACGTAGGATATCGAGCGATAAGATTCGTTGGGATGTTGTTTTACTCATATATTCGGTTGTTTTTACTATCTTTTTATGTTGACAGGCGAAGTGCATTTGTCAATTAGATACACGATAGATTCATAAGGTATTCCGCAGTTTGTTTCCAAACCAATTTCACAAGTGCGACTATTGGAATATCCCACTCGTATGTCTTTTTGTTGAATTTGTGGTTTTAATTTTCTCAAAGCATATTCATTTAGTTCGGGATATGTGAAACCACGGTCGCCGGCAAATCCGCAACAACCTACCTCTTCAGGAATCAACACGTTGGAAGAGCAGAGATTTGCCAAACGGATTATCTTTTCGCCCAAACCCATTTTGGTCATTGAGCAGGTAACATGCACGGTGATGGCTTCATTTGTTTGTTCAAAACTCAAGCGTTCGAGTAAGAAATCATGAATAAATTCAGCCGGTTCAAAGAGTTCTATTCCTTTGATCGTTTCGCGCATTCGCTTCAGACATGGACTTTGGTCACATATAACCGGATACTTACCTTGCTGACTGACTTCCCAAAGAGCGAGTTCCAATTCATGGGTTTTCATTTCGGCTATGTCATACATCCCTTTGCTTTCCCAGATAGTGCCACAACAAAGTCGATCCATTTCTTTAGGAAAAATAACTTCATAGCCGGCTTTGTTCAGAAGTTTTTGCAATGTGTGAATTAAAGGCTGTTTATCCGGAGCATTTCTGGCAACGCCCATAGTTTGATTGATACAACTTGGGAAATAGACCACTTTTTTGTCTGCTTTGAAATAGCTAATATTTCTATCCTTCAGTTTGTAAGCTTTGGGGAGCGACGATGACCAAAGTGGCATTCCTATCTTAACGAGGCTCTGGCCAACTTTATTTGTTAATCCGGACCCTAATGTAGTATGAGCCACATTGGCAATAGACAGAACTGCTCGCAACGAGGTTTTCACTCCACTGAAATGCTTTGCGGCAAAGCCTCCAATCTGCAGCGTTCGTTTTGAAGTTTCTACATTGGCATTTCGAATATCATGTGTCAAATCGCCCGTGTTAATCCCCATCGGACACGATATTGCGCATAATCCATCCACAGCACAAGTTTGCTCTCCGTGATAAATATATGCTTTTTCCAGTTCACTAAGTCGTTTCGGTTCAGCGCCACATTGTCGTAATCGTGATATTTCACGTTGCACCACAATCCTTTGTCGGGATGAAAGGGTGAGACCTGCAGAAAGGCAATTTATTTCACAAAATCCGCATTCAATACATTTATCAGCCGAGTGTCCTTTTTTCCCGTTTTTAAGAATTATGAGCGATAATGGTTTCAAATTCTTAATGTGGCACTTGGGGTCATCGTTGAAGATAACACCCGGATTAAGCAGATTTTTTGGATCAAAAAGGCGTTTAATACGTTTCATCAACGAAAAAACATCACTTCCCCATTCGTATTCAACAAAAGGGGCCATGTTGCGCCCTGTGCCGTGTTCTGCTTTCAAAGAGCCATTGTATTTATCGACAACCAGACGCACCACATCATTCATCATATTTTCATATCTTTCCGCCTCACTTGACTTTTCAAACGACTGATTCAGAATAAAATGAAAATTACCTTGCAATGAGTGTCCATAGATACAGGCGTCGTGATATCCGTGCGAAACAAGCAGATTTTGCAAATCGGCTACCGCGCTGGGCAAGTCATGGATATGAAATGCCACATCTTCTATCAAGCAGGAGGAGCCGAGCGGACGTGTACCACCAACCGAAGGAAAAATCCCAGAGCGAATCTCCCAATACTTGGAGTACTCTTCTACTTTATCGGTAAAATAGACCGGAGTTGCAAGATCAAAGTCCATCAATGCACTTTCAATAACATTGATATGTTCTGAAATCTCTTCGGACGAATCCCCTTTCACCTCAGTAAGAAGCGCTGTTAAATTATCATCGGTTGTATAACCGACAGATTTAAGTGATTTCGAATCAAGCAATTCCGCCCCCTTCACCATCCTGAATCCATGTATTTTATTGAGCGAATCAAACATTACAACAGCGCGTGTGGCATCCTGAATGTTTTTGAAATAAAGCATTGCGCTTGCTTTGAAGCGATAGTCGTGCTCGGTATTCACGGTGATTTCCGACAAGAATGCCAATGTACCTTCAGAGCCAACTAGTAAGTGAGCAATGATATCAAAAGGATCGTCATATTCAACAAAAGGCAGGATATTAAGTCCCATCACGTTTTTAATTGAATACTTATATTTAATTTTTGACAAAAGCTCTTCGTTTTCATAAATCAATTGCTTGATATTTCGTATTTCAGCAATAAATCCGGACTTGTTTTTCGCAAACTGTTGTTTACTTTCATCATTTCCGGTATCCAAAACGGTTCCATCAGCAAAAACCATTCGGGCTGAGACGAGTACTTTATCACTGTTAGCATGATTTCCACAATTCATCCCAGAGGCATTGTTCATCACTATTCCACCTATCATGGCATATTTAACCGATGCAGGATCGGGTGAAAATTTCACACCAAAGGGTTTGAGTATTTGATTCACCCGCTCACCCACCAAACCTGGCTGCAAGGTAATTTGCTTGTAATCATCAGACACTTTGTAATTTTCCCAGTGTTTTCCGGCTACAACCAATATTGAATCGCTAATGGCCTGCCCGGACAGGCTGGTGCCACCCGCACGAAATGTAACAGGCAGGTTATATTTATCGGCAGATTTAAGTATCGCCGCCACCTCACTTTCATTCATTGAACGGACGACAGTTTTCGGTATTAAGCGATAAAACCCCGCATCCGTACCCCAAGCCAAACGTCGAAGTTCGTCGGTATAAATTCTTTTTTCAGGAATGAACTGCGCTATTTCATCCAAAAAATGCTTGTAATTCTCGGTAGAATGCATTTGAATCTTTGTTTTTTCTTATTTATACAAAAAATACTTTCCCGATAATTTAATGAAATGCTCAACATCTTTATTCCAATAGGCTTTAGCATCATCCCAACGGTTTTGTTTTGCAAATTTCAGTCTGATTTGGTCGGTACCACAAACCTTGTCAAACATGTCGAAGCGTTGCTTATCCGCATTTTTCAACACATCGTGCTGCGGATAAAGTCTTGCTATTTCCTGCATCACATAAAATTGGATTTCACTTAATTTAGCCTTATGAAAATCTAAAATATGCACCTCCACACCTTCAATTTGTTTTCCCTGACTTACAGAATAATAGGGTTTCGCATATATCGGGCGAAATTCAACGCCGGCAAGTTTCAACGCATTTAACGCAACGGCAAGCTCATCCGCTTTTATCCATTCGGCAGCAAACATCCTGAATGGAAGAGTGTAACCAACCCCGATAGACATATAATAAAGTTCGCCCAAAATACCAGAAACGGGATAAAAATAGGAAGTGGAGGCTACTGGAATATGAGGCGATGAAAGTACCCATTGCAATCCGGTCTGGTCATAAGTCATTTTGCGTTTCCAACCTTTCATTTTCACCACTTGCAGCTTGCAGGGTTTATTTCCCAGTTTTGCTTCGTTATTGAGCATCATAGCCAGTTCACCAGGGGTAAGTCCATAGAGGTAAGGGATTTTGAATTGACTGACAAATGAAATAAAATTATCTTCGGCATAATTTCCTTCAACCTTCAACCCGCCCAGCGGATTGGGACGATCGAGCACCACAAATTCTATATTGTTTTCGGCAGCAGCCTGCATGGCAAGGCCCATCGTGCTAATATAAGTAAATGACCGACAACCAATATCCTGAATATCATAAACTAACACATCAATTCCTTTGAGCATCTCGGGGGTTGCTTTGCGTGTTTTGCCATAAAGCGAATATACGGGAAGCTTTGTTTTTGGGTCAGTTTGATCATCTACCTTATCACCGGCATGAGCATTTCCTCGCACACCGTGTTCCGGACCAAAAAGTGCCACTAACTGAACGCCGGGTGCTTCATGTAGAATATCGATGGATGATTTTAGTTGATTATCCACTCCGGTAGGATTGGTGATAAGCCCAACGCGTTTTCCTTCTAACAATTTGAAATTGGATGATTTCAGTACTTCAATTCCTGTTTGAACCTTCACTTTCTGGGCATGTGACGTGAAAACTACCAGAAGTAGTAGCAATGTATTTAAGATTGATTTTTTTTTCATTTTGTTGCTTAATATAATTTATCTAAAATTGTATCGGGATAATAATGATTTAAAATTTCGTTGTATTTATAGGACATTTCACCCATTACCGCAGCGCCTATCTGACAAAGACCCACTCCATGCCCCCATCCAGCACCGATGAGGATGATTTTTGATGGAACGGATTCATTGCTTTCATATAGTTTATCCACTACGAATGCCGAGCTATACAAATGCGACTCAGAAAGCGTTCGTCGAATCTCCAATTCCTTACCAATCACCCTACTCTTTATTGTTCCTACAATCTTCAGTTTCACCAGGCGCGATGAAGCACCTCGAGCTATCGGAATTAAATCGAGGATTTCTCCATAATCAATCCCTGACCTTTTTTTTATCAATTCTGAGAGTTCTTTTTGAGAGTATTCCACTTTCCATCGAAAGAAGTTCGCAGTCTCCTGGTCGTAATTATTCAAGACTTGCGCCAATATTTTTCTGTCCGTGGTGTTGCAAAAAGCATCGGGCAAATCTCTTATCCAGCTTTCAGCCAGCGGTTCTTGTGTTAATTCCGGCAAATACGTGTCTGAAACACTATCTCTTTTTTTTATTAAATAATCATACTTCACATCGTCCCAGCAATTTTGAAATTCTTCGAGAACCCCTCCACAACATTTCGAAAAACGCGCGTCGCAAATCGTATCTTCATACTTCAACACTTCACCAGACGTTGCCTTCACCGCTTGCATCACCACATCGGTGTTGGCACGTGTAACACCCTGATAGCGCTGGCAATGATCATCGGCACAGACATCAAAATTAGTGTGCGCATCGCGCTCATACCACACAATATGTTCTTCCGCATCTGTTTTTTGAGCGCTTGAAGCATGTAGTTGAGGTGTTACAGTTTTCTGATCGCCAAGCTGCTGCGCCAACAACCAGCTCCTCGAAATCACAGCATGTGCTTTCAGTAACTCCAACGATGCGGTAGCGCTCATCTCGGACGAGATAACACTAACCAAATAATCTTCTACTGACACCAGATTTATGGCTGTCAGTTTACCGTTTTCGACGATGAATTTCAGCCCGCCTTTGAAACGTTGGTTTTCCTTACGCTCCCAATGAAAATTAATGCCGATGGTAACGTCTTTCAATTCAAAAAGTCCTTCGTTCACCGGCGTAAAAAGAAGTTCATCATACTCACTTCCCCGCCAAACTATCTTTTTGTTTATCAAACGTACCTGCTGACACCCTGTTACCTCTTGATTGGCATAACAATAAGTTTGAATCAACTCAAACGCGATGCTTGACTCATACATTATTCCTACGGCAATTTGTGCTTCGTTAATCATTTGTATATAATTCTTTTGGTCAGTTCCTCAAATTGATGGCGACTCATACATACTTCACGCAGAATATGCTCAATATCCTTTGCCTCGATTTTTTCAAAATCTTTTTGGAGAGGTGTGATAAAAACTCCACCCAAATCGACTGACGCCGGACTTATCAGGATATTCTCTTCGTCTGTTGCGAAGAAGCAATCCGGACGGTGCTTCACACGAGGAATGATTACAGCAATCCATTTCTCGTTTTCGAACCAAGTGAGGATGTTCAACATCGGCTCAAGTTCTCCTTCATTGATATTCAGCGCATTGTATATTTTCTCAAATAACATCTCCCCGTCATTCTTATTATCCGTTTCAATCACCAAAGCAGGAAATGCACAATCAATCGAATAGAGCTTTGAACCTGTATTTTCTGTCAATGTTTCGGTAATGTACTTGCGCCAATTAACCTCCAAGGGTAAAAAACCTTTATTTCCAGCCTGAAAATGGATGTGATCCGGAGCGGACGCACCGCATTTCGGTCCATTGTAGAAAATTACATATTCAGTCATAGCCTCAGCCAGCGCAAGCATCCCACCAAAGCGCCCGGCAATCAATTGCAGTTGGTGCAAATTGTCGGGAATGGTAAAGTGTTTTGGGAAAATAGGAAATGGATTTATCAGAATTGTGTAGTTTTCATCAAATCTCACACTTTTTTGCACCGATGGCCTGTTGATTGCACAAAGGAAACATTGGCGCTCCTGAATGCTTTTGGTATCGACCTTTGCGGCTGACGATACGATGCGTGCCGGATTAAACTGAACTTGAAACACAGCACCGTCAACATTCAACTCTTTGATTTTTACTTGCTTTAGCGCTTCGTAATTGTTTCTGGCTGTTTCCCATTCTGCAAGTTGACTTTCAAAGAGAATTTCAATTTCAGTATTTACGTTTTTGACCATTTTCATAAAAAATTATTTTTTCAACGTAATCCTCGCTTGTAATTCCCAGGTTCGGATTCGGTCTTTGTAGGTATTGTGGGCATTCATTTTCACAATGTCGAGCGACGCGTCGGAGTTGTCGTCCCATCGGCGGCAATTGTACACCACATTATAAACCCTTCCGATTTGATATTCGCGTGAGAAACGCAGTCCAAGTGCATAATCTTCGCCATAACTTGTATTTGGCACATTAATCCGACGAAGCACAGGGGTATAAAATGCACGTGGTGCTCCCAATCCGTTGATGCGAAGCGCGTTGTTTCGTCCATTTTCGGGCGTCCATTCTTTGTGGTCGATTATTCCGGGCGCAATCATCTCCATGTCGAAGTTTGTCATCATATAGGTACCCACCACCATCGCGCAATTTTGCTCATAGAAGGCGTCCACCATCGTTTGAAGCGTATTTTCATCACTGTAAACATCGTCGCTATCAAGCTGTACGGCAAATTTTCCGCACTGCGACGAATGCACTCCCACATTCCAGCATCCACCAATTCCCAAATCGTTTCGATCGGGCACGATATGTACCAAACGATCATCATCGCTAAAACCACGAATAGCCTCCGTGGTGCCATCCGAGGAGTGATTGTCGATAATTATCAGGTTGAACTTAAAGTTAGTTTTCTGCATCAATACCGATCTGATCGCATCTTTGATTGTTTTAATGCGGTTTCGTACCGGAATTATCACCGAAGCCTCAAACTCAAAATTATTTTCCGAAAATTCGATTTTCTTGAAATCAGGAGATAGATATCCTCCAATCTCTTTCAGATGCTCGGTGCAAGCTTGTTCCATTTCTATCTGAACGTCGCGGTTTTTCGGGTCAACATAGTCGAACTGTTTTTCTCCGCTTTTCCGACTATCCAACTCTACTTCCGAATAAAGATACTCGTTGATATGCACTAAATTATATTTTTGAGAAAGCTTCAGTCGCAAGTCATAAAGCCCCGCAAACAGATATTGCGTATTCATTCGCGAAGCAGCATCGACAAAAGCCGAAGAATCGAACAAGATTACGGAACCAAAATTAAAGTCATCGCGAAGACTACCTAATTGGTAATCAATCACCGGCGCATTTGTTTTTTTATCAGCTTCAATTTGGTAATGATCCGCATATACCATTCCCGCATTCGAGTCTGCGGCAATCTGTGTCATGCGTTCAATAGCAAAATAGCCCAATTCGAGCGTTGTGTGCTTGGTGTAGAGTAGTGTGTATCGCGCTGTAGCGTGTTTCGCAATTTCGTGAATTGCATCGCTCGTGTTCAACGAGCTTATTCTCAAAAATTCACATCCTTCTACCATCTCTAATGGTTCATCCGTTGCCAACAGATATATTTTATCCACCATCGCGCTCTTTTTTAAGCCGTTGATGGTGTTTTGAACTTGTGTCTTGCTGACGAAGGGAATAAAGCAGTTGATACTTCTCATGATAACTTTCTTATTTTATTATTTGAATATATATTTTTATTTAAATTTTAGCAATCCTATTTCTCCGCCAACGGAAGTGAAAAGTAATTGTTTGCCATCAAGAGGCAACACGGTGTTCACGAGCGAATTGCCAATCTTGTATTTCCAGAGCAACTCCCCATTCGAAGCCTTAAGAGCGAAAATAAGACCATTTTTAGTACTACCGAACACGATGTTGTCTTTTTCTATTAACATCGAGGGGTTGTGTTCATAGCCATAAGCTACGTTTGCAGCCCATACGTGTTTGGGGATATTACCTAAGGCTGAATAACATACGACACTGTCCTGCATTGTTTTGGCATAAACACGAGTTCCATCGTTGGACATACCAATACTTTCGCGAACTTGAGAAGCCATTGTCCTCCAGACTTCTTTGCCGGAATGCAGGTCGATGGCTGTCATCGCACGTTCGGGATCCACAACAAAGACTTTATCGTTGCTTGCTACGGGCCATACTGCTGCCGGCGAATAATGACTACTAGTTTTGCCATTTCTCCAACGCCAATTCTCAATACCCGAGTTTTTATCCAGTGCATAAAGATAATTATCCCATGCGCCAAAAATCACCTGATTAGCCAGTATCAAGGGTTTGGTTTCCACATAATTTTTCAAACCACAAAACGTCCACTTTGTCTTCCCGGATTGAATATCAATTGCACGGAAACAGCTGTCGCTTCCTCCGATATAAGCCACTCCGCTTTCAATGCTTACAGCTCCAAGCACCGGTGCGGAAGTCGTTGTCTGCCAAATCATTTTACCGGACAAGGCATTTACACCATAAATACTCATATCGCTCGACCCAAAGACTACGACACCATCCGCCACGGCGGGCGTACTCAATATGCGGTTCGCACTTGCAAATTTCCACAGATGCTTTCCGGTTTTCAGGCTAATACAGTGAAGCATCCCCAAATCGTCGGCAACATAAACCCTGCCCCGCCAAACGACAGGCGAACTGTAGATGCTCGCTCCATTCTTTATCAACCATTTTTCATTCACATTCGCGTAAGCTTTGTTTACCGACATATCAGGATATTTCGTGGAGCTTCCTTGCTCTTCAAAATACTTCTCGGTCATCGAAAGGGCAGCCCACATTTTCGGTTCACCACCAATGGTTTGTTCAAAAACTTTAATGCTATCGGGCGAAATATCATACAAGGTGTAGCCACCCACAGGCTCTTTTGCACGAAGATTGGAGCGGTTAATTAATCCTGGTATGCCATCGTAGCTGAAAATCGCGTTTCGGTGATAATGTCCACCCACAAATAGCCGAACATTGTTGCTCCTTACTACATCGGTTACCTCATACCAATTGTCCACATCGCCATATTGCAACGGATAATGGGTTGCGATTATCATTGGTTCGTCTTTGGGAATTGACCGGGTTAGCGATTTAAGCCACTCAATGTCCTGCGAAGCTACATGACCATCTGCCATACGCATAATAGGGCCGGTGTTGAAACCAAGGAAACTTACTCCTTTGTGTTCGAATCGGAAACGCTCGCTCCCAAAAACTCGTCCGAAATCAGTACAGCCTGAGGGCGACCATTTGGTTTCGTGATTTCCGGGAATGGCATAGTATTTCACAGTCAATCTATCCAAAATCGATTTTGCTATCTCCAACGATTTCCGATCGCCGGTTTCGGTGATATCGCCCGTTACCAGCACAAAGTCTATATTTTTTGTATCATTTATTTGATTCACCGAGTTATTCAGGTCTTCTATGGAGTTTTTGTCAGAAATATGAATATCCGTGAGTAGCGCGAACCGAAACGGCTCAACACCCAAAACAGTATGGAGACTAAGAAATAAAAGAGAAATTACTATGAAAAATTGTCGTAAGTTCATCGTATTATTTTTTATCATTATGAATAATTGACAAAATCCACATTCCCAAATAAGTAATCGCACCATTAACAACGATTAGCGCATAACTGAATTGATAATCCCACAGCGTGAAAGTGATTTTTTGAATAAAGTAACAGAGCACAGGCGCTAAAATTGCTACAACAGGTACCCATTTATCGTAAAGTCTTTTTTTCGAAATTATTCCAAAAGCAAATAATCCCAAAATCGGGCCATAGGTGTAACTTGCAAGTATATACACCGCGTCAATCACACTCGTATTGTTTAATGCTTCGAAAATAAAAATCACCAAGCCCATCACCAGCGCCATGCCGATATGCACATTTTTTCGAAGTTTTGATACTTGATTTTCGGTTTTGTCATTAATACCCATTACATCTACTGTAAATGAGGTGGTGAGCGCAGTCAGCGCCGAACCGGCAGCCGCGTATGCCGACGATATCAGCCCTATAATAAACAAAACCCCAACAAAATAGGGCAGATAACCACCCGTTGCAATAAGTGCGAAGAGTTTATCGCTTTGCTCGGGGTGGGCGATGCCTTGACGGTCGGCAAATGTATAGAGGAGCACACCGAGCATAAGGAAAAGCAAATTGATAAGCAATTGGACAAGTCCACTGGTTATAATATTTTTTTGGGAGTCGCGCGGATTGGTGCAACTCAAATTGCGTTGCATAAAATCCTGATCAAGCCCTGTAGTGGCAATCATGGTGAAGATACCTGCCAGAAATTGCTTCCAAAAGAAAGTGCCTTCCTTTGGATTGTCGAAGAAGAAAGTTCTGGACAATTCACTTGAGCGGATAGTCGTTATCATTGAACTCATATCCAGGTTCATGCTTTTAGCAATGAAATAGATGGTAAGAACTACCGACGTGATTAATGTGAAGGTTTTCAGAGAATCAGTCCAAATCAAGGTTTTCACACCTCCTTGCCGCGTGTAGAGCCACACCAACGCCACCGTAACGATAACATTGAGTAAAAATGGAAGATTGAGCGGTTCAAAAACCAACATTTGTAAGAAAAGACAAACCAGAAACAGGCGCACTGACGCGCCAAGCATTTTGGATATAAAAAAAAACCACGCGCCGGTCTTGTAGCTGCGCACTCCAAAGCGCTTGTCGAGGTATTCGTAAATGGAAAAAAGCTTGTGTTTGTAAAAAAGAGGTATCAACACAAAAGCAATGATAAGTTGCCCCACGAAGAAACCAAGAATCATCTGCATATACGAAAATCCCTTAGGATCGACCATGCCGGGAACCGACATAAACGTAACCCCCGAAATGGTGGAACCTATCATTGCGAAAGCTACCATATACCATTTTGATTTACGGTTGCCGATAAAAAAACCGGCGCTATCCGCCTTTCGCCCGGTGATGTGGGCTAACGAAAATAAAACGGCAAAATAGGCTATAATAATGACAATGACTGTTGAAGGTAACATTTGTGTGCTATTCTTGTAGTTGATTACTTGCTATTTATAAATAAAAATTATTCTTCGTACAAAAGATACGGTTTTCGTTGGATGCTGAACTTAACGACATCTTCACGCCACATTGCTTTAATTTCAGCTGCCGACTTGCCTTCTTTTATCATCCGGCGAACATAATCCACCCCAATTAACTTCTCGAAAAATGGACGGAAAAAGTGATCGTCCAGATTCATATTCCGATAAGCATCAATCAAATAAGTCAAATCAACTCCTTTTGCAACAATTTCTTCATCGGAAACATTAGTCAAATCGACACCAAAACAAATCCTATCTAATTGAGGCGGATTTTTTGCACCCGCTATGCTTCGAGGAGTAAAGCTAAAGCCATACCCTTTCATATTCGGATGACCGTAAACCTGAAAAGGCTTGTCGGTGCCTCTACCTAAACTAACGGGAGTAGCTTCAAAAAAGCAAGTGGACGCATACAGATAAATCGATTTCATATTCGGCAAATTGGGCGATGGCGCTACGGGCAAATTATAGCGGGTTTGATGCGTATAGTTTTTGCATTTTATCACCGTTACCTCACACTTCATGCCACTTGGCAACCAAGCTTCGCCATTAATCATCAGCGCAAGCTCGCCCAAAGTCATGCCATGAACTACCGGTATAGGAAGCCAGCCCACACCCGATTTGTGTTTCATATCGAGAATTGGCCCATCCACATAAAATCCATTCGGGTTTGGTCTATCAAGAATTACCACCCTTTTACCCCGTTCGGCACAAGCTTCCATCAGCCGCGCCATAGAGATGTAGTAAGTATAATAACGCAACCCGACATCCTGAATATCTACAAGGAGCAAATCGAAGCGATTCATCGACTCGTCGGAAGGCTTGCCGGAATCACCATCGTAGAGCGAGAGAATAGGCACACCGCTTGCTTCATCAATGGAGTTGGATACATGTTCTCCGGCATCGGCAGTACCACGAAATCCATGCTCGGGCGAGAAAATCGCAGTTACATTCACACGCTTATCGATAAGGATATCGAGCGTATGCTTATCGCCCACCATGCCGGTGTGATTCGAAAATACCGCGATGCGTTGATTTTTCAAAAGCGGTAAATATTCTTTGGTTTGCGCAGCTCCTACAATTGGCTCCACTTGACTTGCATTCGTCGAAAAAACGATACATATCAACAAAAACAGAAGAAGTAAAACAGTGTTTCTCATAAGTAGAAGCAAAAATAGCTCAATAAATCCTGATTATGAATAAAATAATAAAAATATTTCGTTTCGGTTTTGCTATTTTAACTTGTATTCTCAATCACTTAGGGCGCTTTTTACTTTTAGATTCTAAATTCACTTTGAAATTACTTTTTGCCGTTAATAATTTTAAAAAGGATTCAAATTGACAATAAACGTTTTTTAGCACTCAATTCACTGAAAAAGTTCGCTGAATTGAGATGCTTTTTTCAGTAAATTTAAACCGGTTTGTCCCAATGTTTGTCATTTTTGGATTTGGGTTGTTTCATAGAGTACCCTAACGGGATATCCTATTTTCTCCAATTATGAACAATCAAAGGCAAAGAAGAAGATCCTTTGCCTTTGATAATACCCAACAGTAAGAAGATAAAACAGATTTTATGCTTCCACTTTCAGTTTATACCCTATTCCCCGTTGCAGTGAAATCTCCACCTCTTTATCCGATTCAAGAATATTCCGCAGTCGGCGGATGTAGTTATTCAAACTCTGCTCGTTGTAATTAGCCGTATCTTTTTTCCAAATAGCCACATACATTTCATCTCTCAATACAATCTCGTTTACATGCGATACAAGTTCCTTGAGAATGACAAACTCCATCGGGCGTAAATCAACAATAGAACTGTCGTTAAAAATCAACGCTCTGTTTTTGGTGTCTAACTGTGTAGAACCAAAGGACATTAAATTAGAATAGGTTTCGGCATTACATTTGATCATACGCACAAAACGGTCGATATGGGCAACTAACAGTTTAATAGAAAAGGGTTTGTCTAAATAAGCTACAGCTCCGGCTGAGAGTCCGGCTTCTTTCATTTCCACTTCGTGATGCGACGAAATAAATATAATGGGTAGCGATGGATTGCCTTTGAACAGGTCGAGAGCAACTTGTATTCCGTTTTCTGCACCTATTTCCACATCAAATACAAGCACATCGGGCTTAAACCGACTGATAGCTTCCGATACGCCGTACACGGCACTCAGATAGATGGTTTCGAAACCTCTTTCGTTAAGTTCCCCACATACTTCATTACCAAGAATGGTGTCGTCATCAACGAGCAATACTTTTATTTTTTGCATTGTTATTGCGTTTATAGTTATAAAAAATTATTTGGCTGGAAATTTAATTGTGAAAGTGGAACCTTTTCCGGGTGCGCTCTTTGCCGAAATTCGACCTCCGTGCGCCCGGATAATTCGTTTAGCGTAATACAAGCCTATACCCGTGCCGTGTTTTGAGTCGGATGTATAATAAGGTTTGAATAGGTGCTTCAGCTGATGCGTGTGAATCCCTATTCCATCATCCACAACTTCAATTACGATACACTCGTTGTCGTGTACAGCGTTTATTTTCACGGTTGGCGAATCGTCGTTATATTTTGCGGCGTTTTCTATCAAAATACGCATCGCGGCTTCCAATAAATCCGGAACTCCCCACAGATACAAATCACCGATGATTTTATTTTCAAATTTTATCGTTTTCGTAGGAAACATTGTTTTTGCTTCAGCTTCAATTTGTTCCAATATATCATACAGAAAAACGCTTTGTTTAGCATCTTCCGGTATTTTCTTCAAATTTTGTCCTGCTTTCAATAGGCGCATTATTTTATCGGTCAGATAATTTACACGCTGCCCGGTAAGGGCAAGCGCCGACTGCTTGGTTATATCCGTTTCTTTTTCTTCCAATGACGAGATTTTGAAATAGACATACGCCAAAGGCGATTTGAGGTCGTGAATAGCTCCGTGAGACGAACGCTCCATATTGGATATTTCTGCAACTCGTCGTTTCAGCATAAAAAGCAGATAGAAGAGTACTGAAATAATAACCATTGAGGCTATAAACGAAGTAACCGTAACAACGCCCAATCTTTTTAGGTAGCTTGGTTGCTTAATGCGGTATTCCGCTTTAATAACAAATGAGTTAGACGGTATTTCTATTTTACGTTCGGCAGTATAAGTTTTTACAAACAAACGGTTGTTTGTCGGGATATACTCTTGTCTAACTTCATCCAATACTTTATTTTCTTGGGTGTCTTGCAGGGTAATGTAGGAGGAAACGACATTTCCTTTTTCATTTAGAAGTCTTGTTATAGAGGTGTCTAATTCTGGTAAACTCAATGAATTGTTATGCTCAACCCACTGGGTGAGTATCTCCTATATCTGGTTCATCTGCGAGGTGATCTATCCTTCGCCTTCCAGAAATCTCAGATTAAGCAGTGTGAGGATTGTGTCTGCCTGATGATTTGAAATACACGTGTACAAAGTAAACGATTTTTCTGCTGGCGCAAGTTTGTAACTTGTGCCTTGTTCATCAGAGCAATTTTTTGCCTTATCAAGCAAGACACGGTTTACAAAACCGCATCAGCGGGGAATTTTGGAAAAGGCTATTCTGATTTCCAGCACATTACAAATTTGCCTAACCCAACAACCTAATTAAACCCTCAAATATCGACTATCTCACCTGCTTTTTTAACTATATTTTAACGCAATTGGAAGAGAGAGCTGCAAGATGGGTTAATCGAGTCGAAACATTCACTATACAACTTCTTCGACATACACTTGCCCGGCTTCGTATCGAACGACATTTACCGACGTACCTTTTTCAATGAATACGCCATTGTTCGACACTGCGTCATAGACCTTGCCAGCCACTTTCACCTTGCCCGACGGACGCAACACGGTGGATGCCACCCCATTCATTCCTACAACATCGCCTCCGGCAGTTGGCACCCCGATATATCCCGCTTCATTAGCCATTGTAGTGTTCAACGCCAATTTTTGGAAAACACCTTTTGTGCCAATTTTATTCGTCAGGTAAATAACCGCTCCAAAACTAAGAATCAATCCAATGGAAACGGTAATGATGGCAAGATTAATATCCATGGGCGCTACCGGATTAAAATTGAAACCAATGTTACCAATCAGACTGAGAAACAAACCGGCAACCACCAAAATGATGCCGGAAATTCCGGTTACTCCAAACCCCGGAATAACGAATATCTCTATTCCAATTAAAATTAACCCGATAAAAAAGATTAGAATTTCCCAATGCTCTGCCAATCCATCGATGTAGAGTGGTGCGAAATAGAGCGCTGCGGCAGTTATCGCCACAGCAAGCGGAAATCCGATACCGGGCGATTGCAACTCAAAATAAATACCTCCTATTATCAGCATAATCAAAATGCCCTGAAAAATAGGACTAAGCAAGAAACCTTTGATATTATCCCACACGGTGGGTTGGAATTTAACCAATTCATACGGCTTATCGCCAATCTCTTTTCGTATCACATCTTTGATGTTCACCGCTTCACCTTCGCAATAACGATACTTAATCGCCTCTTCGGTAGTAAATGTAAGCACTTTACCCGTATCCGGCATGTCTTTTATGGCATTGCGCTCGTCAACCATCGCTTCAGCAATCAGCGGATCACGTTTCCAGCGAATCAGCGTGTCGCTACCGCTTATCAGTGTATCTTTACCGTGAGACTCGGCAGTAGCACGCATAGTAGCCCGCATATATGACTGATATTTATCGGGCATTTTCTGCCCCGTTTGGTCAACCACCGAAGCTGCCCCAATGGTAGCGCCGCGACGCATGTATATTTTATCGCACGCAATGGAGATAAGCGCACCTGCTGACGCGGCGTTGTTATCAATAAAAACTACAACCGGTATTTTACTATTAAGAATCTTTGTTCGGATCGAGTCGGCAAAATTCACCTCACCACCATACGTATTCATCTCAATAATGATACGACTTGAATTTAACTCCTCAGCCTCGTTGAACCCCTTCTGAATATAAAGCCACGTCGTACTATTAATATTCTTCTTTAGATCAATCGAAAAAATAATTTCTTTCTCCGGATTGATGCCAAAGACGCTAGCTTGAAACAGCGAATTAAGAAATAACAGTATGAAAAATATTGAAATTTTCTTCATGTGATAAAATTTATTTCTACAAATATAGTAAAAACGCGAAATAATTTTGTATATTTGCAGTGAAAATATATCGTATGTTTTCGAAGAGTTCTTTTTTAAAAATACTTATTCAGTATAGAAAACTGACAATCACTCCGTTATCAGGGATATCTCCTTGAAACTTATTTTTTCAGAAGGGATTCGTTTTAGCTTCATTATTCACACACAAAAAAAACTAAAATGAAACAAAATCAATTTGAAAAAGACTTAGTAGCGCTTCAAAACAACATGAGAAACTTTGCTTTCTCTTTGACGCTCAATCGTGATGATGCCGAAGATCTATTGCAAGAGACTACGCTGAAAGTTCTGGACAACCAGGAAAAGTTTACCGACAATGTTAACTTCAAAGGATGGGTGTTGACGATTATGAAAAACATTTTCATAAACAACTATCGTAAGATTGTGCGGAATCAGACCGTATTTGACCGAACCGATGATTTACACCATTTGAATTTGTCGCAAAACTCAGGTTTTGAATCGCCCGATGGCGCCTATTCGGTAGGTGAAATCAGAAACAGCATCAATTCGTTTTCCGACGAGTATCGTATTCCATTCTCGATGCACATCCAAGGTTTTAAGTATGAGGAAATTGCGCAAAAAATGAATTTGCCAATCGGCACTGTAAAAAGCCGCATTTTCCTGGCACGCAAGAAATTGCAAGAGCAACTAAAAGATTATAAGTAAATTTTTATTTATAAAAAGACAAAAAAGATGGATAAACTTCCGGTTATCCATCTTTTTTTTATTTGCTACAAGCATTCACTTCATCTTATCTGAATATTATTCATTCGCAACGGAGAAACTTTCGAACTGGGACTTGCAGCCCGCAATGACAAGTTGTGAACTGCCTGCCCCGTCAAATCAAACGGCTCTGCTTTCATTTCATACATTTTCCATTCGCTCAGTTTCGAGATGCTATAATACAGCCTATCGGCATAGCGATTGAAATACTTTACAACAAGCTGATTGACACCTTTTTTCAACGGGAGCACCACCAATTCGGTTTGATATTCGGGGCGCTCGGGCAAGCAATGAGCAGTGATATAACGCCCATTGAGCAGAATGTAAACTCCGTTGCCACCGCCAATTTCGACGGCGAGATTCTGGCTTACTGTTGATTCTATTTCCTGAAGAAAAACCACGCTTCCACGCTGATTTAATTCCATTGCTTGTTTTTCATTATAAGGAAAATCTTTTACCAAACGCCATTGTGTGGAGTTTTGCAAATCGTTTGCACCAAACAAGTCTTTGATAGATTGTGGGGCAGCATCCGCAGCTTTCGTATCAATAATGCCTTGATTTTCATAATCCAGTGTGCCGAACACGCCTTTCCCGCGCTGCACATACAAATTTCGCCAGAAAATAGAATTCTTTAGCGGTTTCTCAACGTATTGCGAAGAAGGTTGAAGCGTAACGACTTTGTCTTTTTGGTCGAGTGTCAATAAAATGCTTTTTCCTTTTTCCTGATCGGTAAACGTGATTGTCGGACTAAGGGATTTATTCTTATTCACAAAATCCCAACTATAGGCATTCAGGCTTTTGAAACCGCAATAGTAATCGAGACTCGAATGCCCAAAGTATGGCGTAGCATTTTCGGAAGTAAGTGTGGTTTTGGCATTAAAAACTCGAGTTGGCATTACTGTGAAGGCATTCGCAAAGCTAAGTTTAACTACCGGAAATGGAGATTCGCCGGCAAGCTGCCGCGCCGTAGGATATATTTGAATTGAATTAGCAGCAAGGTTTACGTTGTATTGAAGCTTCTCGCCTGTGCTCAAAATTTCCACAGCGTTTAGTTTGCCACTGATGTTTGTAAGATTAATTTCGGAAACCGGTTTACTCAAAAGAAGATAGAGGTTATTGCCTTTGGTAGTAATGTCGCAATATTTATCGCCTTGCGGTAGCGGATTGGCTTTTGTGGCATATATTGCTTCGCCGTTTTTACGAAGCCATTCACCCATTGCCAAAAGCACATCGCGCTCAAACTCCACCACCGAACCATCGCCACGCGGACCGATATTAAGAAGATAATTTCCACCATGTCCGGCAACACGCGCCAGGCTAGTTAGTTTTTCCACAACTTTATCTTCCACTTTGCCTCGTTGTTGCCACGAACGATAGCTCCAGGTCTCGTCGAACATGGAAGCCGCCGTTTGCCATGGTGTCAGCATTTTATAATCGGGATATTCATTGTCGGGCATTACACTGAAATCCACCATGTTGTTTCCCAGCCTTCCGCTAATCATACATTGTGGCTGAAGCTTGTTCACCAAATCATACAAGCCTTTGCTCTGATCGGGAGTGAGCGAGCCCATATCGAACCAAATTTCGGAAATAGCTCCGTAGTTGGTCATTATTTCTTCCACCTGACGCAGGTTGAACTGATAATGTTCGGGAGTGAGAGGGTCGGCATTGTGGCTTGATATTGGATATGCTTGTGGATAATTCCAATCAATCAGAGAATAATAAACTGCAAAATCAATGCCGCCTCGCCCACACGCATCCGAAAGCTCTTTCATCAAATCGCGCTTGTAGGGTGTGGCATCCACAATGTTGTATTTTGTATATTTCGAATGATACATGCAAAACCCATCGTGATGCTTTGATGTGAGCACAATGGAGCGCATTCCTGCCGCTTTAGCCAGCGACACAATTTCGTCGGCATTCCATCGGGTTGGATTAAAACTTTTAGCTGTGGCGCCATACCAATCGCTAAAAACTCCGGCAAATGACTGAATCTGCTCACTATAGCCGCGCGTAACGGGTTGCCCGGCATACACGCCACCATACTCGGAGTAGATACCAAAATGGATAAACATGGAAAACTTTTGATCGAGCCATTTTTGTGTAGGCTTTTGCTGCGCTACAAGCATTGTGGAAGCGCACAACATGACGAGGGTAACAATACGTAGTTTCATAGCGGCGATTTACATTTTTATTTATTGACAAAGATAAGAAAATTCAGATTAAAAGAAGATAAAACATCGTATCAAAATTGCAATCAAACAAATACTGTTGGATTGTCAAGACAGTTAAATTCTGTTGATTTGAATATTTTCACAATAGAAACAAACCAATTTGCACATTTACTTGCCTGAAATACGAAAGTTTTGTATTTTTGTTGATTAAACTAACTATTTAACAACAATATCATGAATACTGTAATAAAGAAAATTGAAAAAATAAGCTCCGACCGGAACTTGTCGCCTGCCGAGCTGGCTTTGCGAAGCGGACTGACGCTTGAACAACTCGATTTGATTTTCAACAACGACAAAATTCCCTCGCTGGCAACATTGATAAAAATTGCCCGTGCGTTAGGTGTACGTTTAGGTACACTCCTCGACGACAATGAAAATTATGGACCGGCAGTAACAAGAGCTTCTGACAAACAAAACCCGGCAACTTTTTCGAGCCAACTCGCAACCAACAATTCACACATGGATTTTTACGCGTTAGCCGCCCAGAAAGCAGGCAGAGCAATGGAACCTTTCGTTATTGACATTGTACCCGGCACAAAGAGTGACAAAACATCTTCGTCGCACGAGGGAGAAGAATTTATTTATGTATTGAAAGGAAGTGTCTCGGTAAAATATGGTAATGAAAACTACCTGCTCGAAGCAGGCGACAGCATCTATTACGACTCCATAGTTGAGCATTTGGTAACTACAGCCTCCGATGAGCCTGCGCAGATTCTGGCGGTAGTGTATTCACCCGCTTAATTATTTTTTTTTGAAAAAGAATAAAAACAAAGCTGAAAGGTAACACACATTTTTTATCGCGGAGAATACTTTGCTTTATTCAAAATAAAAAAACTCTATAAAACATTAGTACCAACCACACAAGCATACACACACACTTCATCATGCAACTTTTTGATTTAACGATAGGCGATTGGCTCGATTATTGGGCAGACAAAACGCCTGACAAAGAATTTATCGTTTACTCGGATCGCGATTTACGTTTTACCTGGGCTGAGTTCAGAACCCGCGTTGACAACATGGCAAAAGGTCTATTGGCAATTGGGGTTACCCGCGGTTCGAATGTAGGCATCTGGGCTCAAAACGTACCGGATTGGCTAAGTTTTATTTATGCCACGGCACGCATAGGAGCGGTTGCTGTTACCGTAAACACCAGTTACCGCTCCGAGGAATTGGCTTTTATTATTAAAAACTCAGATATGCACACCCTTTGCATGACCGATGGAGTGGCGGGAAGCAACTACACGGATATAATCTATGAGCTTGTTCCTGAACTCAAAACGACACAACGCGGAAGTTTCAGAAATGAAAAATTCCCCGAGTTGAGAAATGTGGTTTATATCGGGCAAGAAAAATACCGCGGCATGTACAACTCTTCCGAGTTACTTCTATTAGGGAAAAACATAGCTGACGACAAGCTTGAGCAACACAAAAGCCTTACGAATTGCCTCGATGTGGTAAACATGCAATACACTTCAGGCACTACAGGTTTTCCGAAAGGCGTGTTGCTAACACATCACAACATCACCAACAATGGTTACCTGACAGGCGTGCACATGAATTTCACACCGGAGGACAAGCTCTGCATCTGTGTTCCGCTTTTCCATTGCTTTGGTGTGGTACTTAGCGCGATGTGTTGCCTCACACACGGGAGCACACAGGTAATCGTGGAGCGATTTGACCCTCTGATAACGCTTGCTTCAGTTCACAAAGAGCGTTGCACAGTTCTTCACGGTGTTCCCACCATGTTTATTGCCGAGCTACACCACCCCATGTTTTCACTTTTCGATTTGAGTTCGCTTCGTACCGGCATTATGGCAGGCGCACTGTGTCCCATAGAACTGATGAAGCAAGTGAACGAAAAAATGTTTATCGAAATAACGAGTGTGTATGGAATGACCGAAACATCGCCCGGCATGACACATTCGCGTGTGGACGATCCGGTTGAGGCGCGCTACACCACCGTGGGGCGCGATTACGAATTTACAGATGTGAAAGTACTCGACCCGAACTCGGGAGAAGAATGTCCGGTAGGAGTAGAAGGCGAAATGTGTTGTAGGGGCTACAACGTGATGCAGGGATATTATAAAAATCCGGAAGCCACCGCGCAAGTAATTGACACGAATGGATACATGCACTCGGGCGATTTGGGAGTGAAAGATGAAAACGGCAACTATCGGATAACGGGGCGAATAAAAGACATGATAATACGTGGAGGCGAAAACATTTCGCCCAAGGAAGTGGAAGACTATCTGTATAAGATGCCCGGGGTGAAGGATGTGCAGGTAGTGGCGGTAGCATCGCCACGCTATGGCGAAGATGTAGGAGCATTCATTATACCCAAAGAAGGGGCTAACTTGTGTGCACAAGATGTAAATGATTTTTGTAAGAATCACATTGCGCGCTACAAAATACCACGTTATGTGTTTTTTGTCAATGAATATCCGCTTACCGGCAGTGGGAAGATACAGAAATTCCGACTGCGCGAAATGGCATTAAAACTTTGCGAGGCACAAGGAATAACTATCGTGTAGCAAACATGTATTATGCTTAAAACATGAAAAGCATCTAAGAAACAGCGGTTTTTGGGATGCTTTTTTTGTTGGTAGTCTGGTAGTCAAAAACAGAAAAGAGAAAACGCTAAGACATTTATTACAAATGTCTTAGCGTTTATCATTGTTGTCCCACCAGGATTCGAACCTAGACTGACTGAACCAAAATCAGGAGTGCTGC
>CAZMQV010000005.1:0-80473 GCA_964568675.1 uncultured Paludibacter sp. | reverse complement strand
TACCGGCGTCAATATGCGCCATAATACCGATATTTCTATTATAACTTAAATCTCCTTTTGCCATGTTTTTGTTTTGTTTTTAATTTATTCTAAATTATTCTTTCAATTAAAATCTGAAGTGTGCGAACGCGCGGTTAGCCTCAGCCATACGGTGCATATCTTCCTTACGTTTGAAGGCACCACCCTGATTATTGTAAGCATCAACGATTTCGGCAGCCAATTTATCAGCCATCGAACGACCACCACGCTTACGAGCGTAAAGAATAAGATTTTTCATTGAAATAGATTCTTTCCTGTCAGGACGAATCTCAGTAGGCACCTGGAATGTAGCACCACCTACACGACGTGATTTCACTTCCACCAATGGAGTGATATTTTCGAGGGCTTTTTTCCAGATTTCGAGGGAGGATTTTTCTTCATTAGGAAGTTTATTGCTTACTACATTAAGTGAATCATAGAAGATTCCGAAAGCAATTGACTTTTTGCCATCATACATCAAGTGGTTAACAAATTGTGTTACCATTGATTCGTTAAAAATTGGGTCAGGTAAAATAACCCTTTTTTTAGGTTTTGACTTTCTCATTTTTTTTGTAAAAATTTCCGTTCTTGTTTTTTGGTTGCTTTTAGTTACTTCAATGTTTGCTCTCAAACATTTACTCAACCTTCATCTGCTACCTTGAAACTCAAACAAGTTTTAAAACTTGATTTTTTGTTTGTTAGAATTTCGCTTTGAAGCGAAAAAGGATTAATCAGCTTACTCTAATTATTTTTTCTTTCCTGGAGCTGCTGCTGCTTGACCCGGTTTTGGACGTTTAGCTCCGTATTTTGAGCGACGTTGTTTACGACCGTTTACACCGGCTGTATCCAGCGTGCCGCGAACCACGTGATAACGTACACCCGGAAGGTCTTTTACACGACCGCCACGAACCATCACAATGGAGTGTTCTTGCAAGTTGTGTCCTTCGCCCGGAATGTAGGCATTTACCTCTTTTTGATTCGTCAAACGTACACGAGCCACTTTACGCATAGCCGAGTTAGGTTTTTTCGGAGTTGTAGTATATACTCGTACACAAACTCCGCGACGCTGTGGGCATGAATCCAAAGCCGGAGATTTGCTTTTATCTACAAGATCTTCTCTTCCTTTTCTAACTAATTGTTGAATTGTAGGCATTTCTTTTCAATGTTTGTTTATTAAATACTTAAAAATTATCCATTTACACTTTATACAAAATGGGTTGCAAAGGTACGATTTTTTTTTTTATCCGGCAATACATCGTCTTATTATTTTTAAATTTATTTCTGTTTGAGTGCTTTGAATCAAGTCTCTAACTTATTCTTATATAGTTAAAACCCACTCAATCTTATTTCAAAAAAGGTATAGAGTTTCTTTTTATTTCAATGTATTATTCAAATAAAATCAACTAAATAAACTTCCACACGAACAGACTATTACTTTTTTTGTTATTTTTGCACAATATTGGTCATTTATTGCATTAATAATATGCTTATTGTTCAAAAATAATTTACATCCAAACAGGCGTTTCATTTCGAAACGAATTAGATTCAAAAGAAACAATCGAATTTAACAAACATTAAAAATCAGCGCAAATGAAAAATCTTTTTATCAGGAAAAGTCTTGAACAAATAAACGCTCATGCCGAAGAAGGGAATGAACTAAAACGACACCTGAACGCATTTAATATTACAATGTTGGGGATCGGCTGTATTATTGGTGCGGGCATATTTGTGCTTACCGGCACAGCCGCCGCCAACCATGCGGGCCCGGCCGTATCACTTTCATTTGTTATTTCTGCCATTGGATGCTTATTCGCGGGA
This sequence comes from uncultured Paludibacter sp., assembly GCA_964568675.1. Classification (GTDB taxonomy): domain Bacteria; phylum Bacteroidota; class Bacteroidia; order Bacteroidales; family Paludibacteraceae; genus UPXZ01. Next base: position 78,637 of record CAZMQV010000005.1, on the reverse strand, counting down.
CTTTGCTACGCCGAGTTCGCCTCAATGATACCCGTTTCGGGAAGTGCTTATACCTATGGATATGCTACAATGGGTGAATTTATCGCATGGATAATTGGTTGGGACTTGATACTGGAATACCTGTTTGGCTCGGCAACTGTAGCTGTGGGTTGGTCGGGCTATGTGGTAAGTTTTTTCGCCGATCTTGGCATTTACTTACCTGCATCCATCTGTCAAAGCCCTTTTATTTTCGAACACGGCAAATGGAGTTCTACCGGTGCCATATTTAATTTCCCCGCAGTATTCATTATCGGATTAATGACCACCCTACTTGTAATCGGGATTAAAGAAAGCGCTAAGGTGAACAATATTGTTGTAATCATTAAGGTTATCGTTATACTTCTTTTTATTGGTTTTGGGATAGCTTATATTAACACAGATAATTGGGTTCCATTTGTTCCGGCCAACGAAGGTAGTTTTGGTCATTTTGGATGGTCGGGGATTCTTACCGGCGCGGCAGTTGTATTTTTCGCCTATATTGGGTTCGACGCGGTGAGCACTACAGCTCAAGAAGCCATCAATCCAAAGCGTGACTTACCAATTGGCATTTTGGTTTCATTAGCAATATGCACAATATTATATGTAGTGGTTAGTCTTGTGCTCACCGGCATCGTTAATTACACGGAATTAAACGTACCCGCGCCTATCGCGTTGGCTATCGACAAAGCCGGGAAAAGCTTATTTTGGCTTCGTCCAATAATAAAAATAGGCGCGATAGCCGGATTGAGTTCGGTAGTTATGGTTCTTCTACTTGGACAAAGCCGAATTTTTTATTCGATGGCCAGTGATGGTTTGCTTTGGAAAAGTTTTGCAAAAACACATCCAAAATTCAAGACTCCTCATATCACAAGCATCGTAACTGGAATTTTTGCGGCAGTTTTTGCAGGTCTCTTTCCCATTGGATTGCTTGGCGAATTGGTATCTATCGGCACATTGTTGGCTTTTGTTATTGTAAGCATCGGTCTATTGATTCTTCGTAGAAAAGAGCCGAATGCGCCACGTAAATTCCGCACACCTTGGGTGCCGTTTATCCCAATTCTTGGAGCGATTATCTGTTTGGCACAAATGGCTTCGCTCCCTGCCGACACTTGGATACGTCTAATTGCATGGATGCTGCTTGGCTTTGCAATCTATTTCTTCTATGGCATAAAACATAGCCATGTAAGACAAAAGAAATAGACAGCGAAAGAAACTATACCTGAATTTTCAACAAAATCACTCATAAAAGAAACTACTTTCATGAGTGATTTTGTGTTTTTTATCGATTGTTCTACTCAGTCGTATAATTCTGACAACAAATATCATTATTCAAAAAAAACCGGAAGTAATCCATATCGATTAATGCGTAACGACAATGCCCGCCATGTTCGTTCAGAAATTTTATTTTATAAGTTTGTAACTTTCTCGAGTCATACCTGTGTCAATCTGAAGAATATACACTCCCTTTCCAATATCAGTAATCACTGTTTCCAGGTCGTCCGACAGTTTGTTATACAATAATTGCCCTGAAAGCGAATAAAGCCGTAAATGTTCCTTAGCTTTTGTGCCTGACACAACAATCGAATTACTCGTTATTGTAATCTTCAGATTACTTGAATTGGGTTTCTGAACTGAAGTTTGCAGCAATACAACCTGCATTGGCTCGGAATAAGCAGAACTCGCACTTTTATAACGCGACGAAAGCCGATAGAAATATGTAAATGACGAATTTAGGCTTTCGACAAGAGATTGTGAGCCAAGAACGGCCTTATTTTTCACAACAAAAACCGTATCAACGTCTCCAAAATCGACCGACACATCGTCGAGTGCCAAATTACCGGACGATTTATAATAAGTAAATTTGAATGTATTGAATTCTTTCGATTTTGGAAAATCATAAGTAGGAAAGTATTTCGAAGTATTGACATAAACGATACTGTCAATTCGCTGCCACCCATCCTTGTTCTTTGCCTCAAAAATCAAATAAGAACCGGCACCACTCGATGGGAATCGGTACATAAAACCAAGTTTGCTCACTGCACTTGGATACTCTTTAGTCTGCAACCATTCTTTATCTTTTTTAAGCCCTACTGACGGAATTTTCACTCCGGAACTTGCTTCTGTTGTGTAATTGCCACTTACATTGCCACTCCAACCTGCCGGCAACGAACCTCCCGACGAAGTTAGCGCATCAAAACCTTCAACTTCACGAATAGTATTTCCTTGAATATGAAAAACATCCAACATATAATCATCGGCATAAGGATAATCCTCCCAATTAGCAACAAATGAATTGGATGTAATATCAGTTGCTTCGAGAGCGACAGGTGGTTCCAACTTCATTGTTTTCAGTTGAGCGGAGTTAACAGAAGGCATACTAATACCTCCACGCACCGCGCTTACCCGATAAGTATATTTCGTATTGGGCAACAACTCTCCAAGGTAATAAACATTACTACTTCCGACCGCCACATCTTCGAAAAGATAATTCGCCGAAACCGACAAATCCATTGAATGCACTCCGATTAAGCTCACTTCAGAGTAAGGATATACATTCCATTCATCCATCGAAAACAGATTCGTTGGATGCGTGATCTCTTTTTTTCGTTTCAAATACTTATCCTGCCCCCAATAAAAATCAGCACCTCCATCTTTTTTTCCAACAACATCAACAGGTATTCCATTTCGAAAAAGAGCCAAAGCGTCGTTGCCATTGAATGCCACAACCGAATCGGCAAAATGGGTGGCTTTGGAACGTAAAGCCTCGTTAGTAGAATACATGTAAACCACCACACACGATTTATTATTCTGGAGCGTTCCGGACAATTTATAATTAACCACATATTCGCCTGCGCCGTTTGTCTGTTTTTTCAACTGATATTTTGAAAGATCAACATCTTTGCCCGTTCCGTTAAATAACTCAATGGCCTTATCATTCGACGCCCCTTCGTAATAAGCTGAAATCATCAAATCACCAGCTTGTGTATCATTTTGATACACTGACAATTTATAAGATTCAGCCTGCGCGTCGTTCAACCACCGAAGTATTCCACTCGAAGGCGTAACATCCGATGGCTCAAGCACGACAAGATCCGGGCTAACTACCAACGACAAGGGAACTCGGACAACACCCTGCAAACCTCCACCTTGAATATTTAATGTATCGGAAATTGTACCCGACCACTTTGGGGCGGCTTTGACCAAGACATCAATTCCCTGCATTGCCTCCGACACACTTACGCTGCTACGTTCCAATGAAAAACCGATATTTCCATTCGAAAGCGTCAGTTTTAATGTCGCGTTGATATTAACTCCCTTAATAAATAGGGTTTTACTAATTTCAGACATCTGATATACAGCACCAAAATCAACTTTAAAATTTCTCGTAGGCGACACAAGGAAAGCACTCGTCTCTGTCGGATAAATAAAAGGCTCATCCATCTTATTACCCCAAATATGCTCCGCCAACTCCGGATGATCAATAAAAGGATTGCGATTTGCCTGAATAGAGAATATCGCTTCATTACGAGTCAATTCCTTCACACTAACCGGGTCCTGACGATGCCATTTCAGAAGCAAATCAATAGCCCAAGGCTGCCACATCGGATATAGTTCATTTTTCAGCATGGGTGAGTTCCAAAGCGGGAAAAGAGACTCATAAATTGTCGATACATAAAAGTAAGAACGCGCAAAATCGCCTTTAAATTCATCGGCAGGTTCAAATGCATTGCCGGAATAAACAGTGCCAAATGAGTTTGTGCCAATCGTAGAGCGTGTGTTGTAATAAACAATACCAGATGCAACTTCTCCGAGTGGAAAATTGTTTTTAGCTGAATTTGTTCGGCTATCAGCCGGATAGAGATGAAATAAATCCCGATACGCATTGTTTTCATGCCCACCCCACCAGCTCTTAGGAAAAGAATGTTCTATTGCCATTTCCGGAATAGAATTATACGAATTAAAATAGCGCACGATTGCAGAGTAGTTATCCTTGATGCTATTGTCGTCATTTCTATCTGTCTTGAAAAATCCTTCCCAAGTCGCGCCTTCGCCACTTCCATAGCTAAGAACTCGAAGCGGATGTGAAATCTCGGAAAGTGTCGTTTTTAACTCACCCTTGCTTTTACCTCTTGTCTGATAATAATATCCGGTAGGGACTGATGCTATACCGAACGATGAAAGAATTACAAAGCAAGTTAAACAGATAAGTTTATGTATATTTCGCATGATACAAATATATTTGAGTTCAGAAAGATGAGTGATTAATGGCAACACAAGCCTTTCCCATTTATCTAAGAAGTTAACTTCATTACAATTTCCTTTTTTGTTTGTGGCATTAGGACGAGCTCAACGCCAGCGCTTTGTCAACTCTTCGAACGCGTCAACTCTTCTATCACGAAAGAAAGGCCACCATCGGCGCACAAGTTCCGTGCGCTTCAAATCCAAGTCGCAAAGCAGAATTTCTTCTTTATCATCTGATGTTTGCGCAAGCAACTCGCCTTGCTGCCCGGCAATGAAACTGGCACCCCAAAACTGAATACCACCCGTAACGCCCGAAGGGTCGGGTTCATATCCAACTCGATTGCATGAAACGACCGGAATGCCATTTGCAACCGCATGTGAACGCTGAATCGTAATCCATGCATCGCGTTGACGATTTTTTTCTTGCTCCGAATCGCTACTCTCCCACCCGATTGCAGTTGGGTAAATAAGCATTTCGGCACCTGCCATCGCCATCAATCGGGCAGCTTCCGGATACCATTGGTCCCAGCACACAAGCACGCCAATCTTGCCAACGGAGGTTTGAATGGGCTGAAACCCCAAATCGCCGGGAGTAAAATAGAATTTTTCATAATAAGCCGGGTCATCCGGTATGTGCATCTTACGATAAATGCCTGCAATAGTGCCATCTTTTTCGAGCACCACGGCGGTATTATGGAAAAGTCCCGGAGCACGTTTTTCAAAAAGTGATAGAACAATAACTACTCCCAATTCTTTGGATAGTGTGCCAAATCGCTCAGTTGATGGACCGGGTATGGATTCGGCTTGCTCGAATACTGATACGTCCTCTGTCTGACAAAAGTACAAACCATTGTGCAACTCTTGCAACACAATGAGTGCGGCTCCCTGCGATGCTGCTTCACGAATATTTCTCTCCAATTTATCCAAATTTTTGGAAATATCCGACGAATTGGATTGCTGAATTAATGCTATTTTCATTACTTTGAAATCTATTTATTTTTTAATCTGAATTGAGAATGTGAGAATCTCTCCTTTATCCATTGTTTTTTTATCGGGATAAACAAAAGTTTTATTTGCTTTCTGCTCCCATTTTACAGTTTTACCATTATTGAGCATTGTAATTTTTGTTCCTTTTAACGGGATGTTAGATTCCCACGACACATGTTCGGCATTTTTGGATTCATTCGATGGAATACAAATCGCATATATCGTTTTTTTATCTTTATCGGCTGTAAACCAGCAATCGCCATTTCGGTAATTTGGAGTAATGCGCGTGTTGTAAATCGCTCTGCCATTAACACGCAGCCAATCGCCAATTTCATTCAGAATAGCTGTTACTTCCGGTTGAATCACTCCTTCGGGCGTTGGCCCCACGCCAAGCAAAAGATTACCACCTTTAGCCGTTACTTCTGCCAATAGCGCCAACACTTGTTTTGCCGATTTAAATTTCGAATTTGGTATCCAGCTCCAGTCGTTACTCAATGTGATACAACTTTCCCAAGGAAACGATTGTTGAACCTCAGGGATGGAGCGTTCCGGGGTTTGATAATTTTCATATTTCCCATGAATGGTTCTATCTACAATCAGCAAATCAGGCTGATGGGTGCGAGCCATTGTCGCTATTTTATCCATCCTGATATCTTGACGAGGAGCCGCCACCCAGCCACCATCTAACCAGAGAATATCAACTTTACCATATCCTGTCATCAATTCTTCTATTTGATTATAAGTAAATTGCTGAAATTTTTCCCATTGTTGGGGATGCCTATTGATTTTATAATTCACACCGCGAGTTGCCGTGGCGTAGCGCCTCCACCAATAGAAATCGCTATGCCAATCGGGTTTCGAAAAATAGGTTCCTACCATGAAATCTTGATTGCGAAACGCCTCCAGAATATATTTTGTTACATTTGCTCTGGGGTTTTCCCTGAATGCTCCATTCATGATTGAGAAATTGGTTTGTTTGGTATCAAACATATTAAAACCATCGTGGTGTTTGGTAGTGAAAATCATGTATTTCATTCCGCCGGCTTTCGTTACCTGCGCCCATTGTTCAGGGTCAAAATCAGTTGGATTAAATTTATCTTTCAGACTCCAATACCATTTTTTGTAATCTTCATAAATGAGGGTACTATCTCGGGGTATCCACTCCTCGTCTTCACCACAGATAGACCACGACTCCACAATGCCCAGAACGGAATATAATCCCCAATGAAAAAGCACACCGAATTTTAGATCCTGCCACTTTTCCAAGTTTTCGAGCACCCGACTTTCGGATGGCCAAACATAACTATCCGACTTTTCATGTACAAACCCTTGTTGGGCGCTAACAATCGAGGTTAACGCTACAAAATGAAGCAAAATAAAGATTTTGAATATCTTACACATACTTTTTTATAAATAATTCTACTTTAACCTACAAAAATAGTGCTTCCTTTGTACAAAACCAATTTGTGAGCAATTTTTATTTCATAAATAAAAAATTACGAGATACGATTACGGGAATCCCATGGTTTGGGAAACACCACAGATATCAAAACGCAAGAAAAGACTCCCTGCAACAACAAGGAGTCTTTTCGTTTATAGTCAGCTTTATTGAGTATTACAAAGCCTTATGGTTTATCCCACCAAATGCGACCATCCGTTGCATTGGCTGACGATCCGTAATTCGCGTCAGTTTTCAAAGATGTTACCGCCGCGTTGTAATTATCGATATTCTCCGAATTAGGTACAGACAAAGCACCCCTACGAGGAATAGTAAGCGTGGAGCCTCCGGTTGAGATTTTTTCGAGGAAAGCTACTCCATTTTCAGGGACTGGCTGATCCTTAAAGGCAGGTAATCCGGTGCGTTTCCAGGTAGCCCAAGCTTCTTCGGGGCGCATAAAGAGATTCACCCATTGTTGGGTAACGATTTTCTCCAAAGACACTGTTTGAAATTCGGGACGTGCCAGATAAGCATCGATGGCAGCAGTAGTAATAGGCAAATAATTATCACTCTTATTATCCATTGCAGAAGGCACTTTCATTTTAACCGCCCAAGCTTGGTACTGCTCCATCGAAGCGCGAATACCATCTTTATACCATGTCAAAGCATCCTTACCACCTTTTGCCGCGTTTGCTTTAAAGGCAATTTCAGCCATCATGAAGCATACCTCCGGGTAAGTAATAAGCGGAGTAAATAAAGTCATGTTATTTTGATCCACGTGGTAAGCACTTGCCTCTTTATCGCGTGAGGTTACCTGTGTACCTACCGTTCCACCATTTTTCACATAGAACCTACTTTCTATCTGACTATTGTGGCGCACGGTCATTGTTTTATCAACCCCCTTATCGTCTTTGTAAGGCAGGGTATAATATGTATCTTTCGACCACAAACTGCTTGAGCTGTCAGGATTAGCCGACATACCCACATAGCGTTTGGCAAATTGGGCAAACTGAGTTTTATAATTCGGATAATACTTGGCAAGTGTTTTCTCCACATCATCATTTTCTGTGTTGTTGTTACCTGTGCCAAAACCATTACGACGTACGAGCAAAGGCAGACGCGGGTCGTCGTAAGCACTTAAGAAATTCACCAAAGCACGCGAAGCGGCATATTGGTAAGTAAGGATGTGCGTATCGTCCGTGTTGTTATTGTATTCGTTCGGATGGTTATAGATACATGATTCATCATTTTTAGTAATGATGCCACCACTATTAGCCAACACATCGGCAACAACAGCATCGTAGAAAGCCTTATCCGCTTTCTCTAAACGTTGTGCCATCTTGATACGAACAGTATTACCAAATTTAATCCATTTGTCCACGTTTCCTTTGAAAAAATAGTCATTATTGCCCAGTTCGTACTGATTAGCCGGTTTGCTTATTAACAAAGCTACATTCTCTTTAATTTTTTCATCAAAAACCTTGTACAATTCTTTACCGGAAATATCCTTTTGGTATAAATCGTAACGAGGCTGACGAATACCCTCGGTAACTAATTTGAACGCTTCGGTATATGGCGCGGCGCCATTCACATCGAACACCAACCAAGCTTCGTATGTTTCGAGGATATTGGCTACTGCCGCCAAATTCTGATAGCGTTCTTTTTCAGGGTCAATTGGGATTACGGTATTTACAAGATAACGTAGTTTCAAGCCAATTTGCGTATAGTAGTCATTGTAGTAAGGCGTATAAGGAGATGGTTTGTTTTCTTTAAGTGGATTGACATAAGCACCTTCTTGCGCACCAGCGTAATAAACGATATACTGCATATACTGCATGACGCCGGAATATTTATTCATCAAATGAGCGCGCGAATTGTTATTCCAATTTTCGGTGGCGCCTGTGAATACGTTTCGCGGGTCGGTATGACCCAACAACTCCGGATTGGTGTTCAACTCTCTGTATGTATCTAAACATCCTGTGAACAGCAGAAGTGAAAGCACTCCTGTAAATATATATTTTATTTTATTCATAGTGATAGTGTATTAAAATCTGATTGTTAAATTAAGCGCATAAGTACGGGCGAATGGCACTCCACCAATATCCATTGGCAACAAAGGATTGTTGGATGATATGGAAGCGGGGTTAAGTCCGTCAGTGAGTTTATTAATCAAGTAACCCAAATTACGTCCGGTAACACCAAATCGCAGGTAATTAGCTCCGATAGTTTTGCATAGTTTCTCAGGCAAACGATATCCAATTGTTACTTCACGAAGACTGAACCAGGTATTGTCTTGTAGTCCAAGCTCGGCTGGCATTCCCCATCCATAGTTCATATAATAATACATGCTGGTCATCATCGGACGAATACCTTTTTCCAACGCTTGCTCATAAGTAAGCCCTCCAACTTCAATCATTTTAGTAGGATCGCTGGCAAGAGGCGCTTTTTCACCTTCATCAAACACGGCGTCCAATTTGATAGCGTCATATACGGTTTCACCTTTATAGTTCACGCGTGGCTGACCACCATGTTCTTTATCACGATATTGAAGTGAAGACTCCAATGTACCTCTCGGAGATGCATACTTATAGGAGTGAGAGAAATAGTTACCTCCAACACGTCCATCAATTAAGGCATAAAAATCAAAGTTTTTATAAGAGAATGAAGTATTGAAGCTCAATAAAAAGTCTGCTTCAACTTTTCCTATAACTTTTCTTTCTTTGATTCCCTTTTCCGCATCAGTAATATATCCATATCCCGACAATTTATTAGGACTTGCAAATTCGCCAAAATAAGAAATTACAGGTTTTCCATTTCGCACGTCGTTGGGGTCGTTTGGATTATTGAAACGGTAAATTGACCCTGCAGTAGCACTATTGTAAGGAGTAGTAATCACACCAAATCCACCACCTTCATACGCCCAGATTTCCGGACCCGCGTCATAAACCCCCATCAATTGCCATTCTTTGATATGCTCGTGCAATTTAATGATCTTTCCACGATTCAATGTAAAGTTCGAACCAATAGTCCATCGAAAATCTTTTGTGCGGATAGGAGTTACTTCCAATTGCACTTCCACACCCTGGTTCTGGATATTACCGGCATTAATGCGTTGTGAGCTTGCTCCACCTTCTACCACAGCGGGCAAGGTGAGTATTTGATTGAATGTATTGGTTTTGTAATAAGCCAAATCAAGAGTAATCAAATCATTAAAGAAGCGCGAGTCGGTACCGATTTCGATGGACTGTTGCACTTCAGGTTTCAAATCGTTGATCCATGCCGTACCTAAGTTCGGATTGGCTATCAGCACATTATTTCTGGTAGGGTCATACTGCGAGCTTTGAGCAAACACACCAAAACCTTGTGTGGTGGCATAAGCGGAAGTTCCCATACCTACGCGCGACAACGAAGCGCGAAGTTTTCCAAACGAATACCATTCGGGAAGTTTCAACGTTTCGGTGAATACCCACGACACATTGGCCGAAGGATAGAACACGGAGAAGTTATTCATTCCGGTGGTCATATACACAGGATATGTCAAGGTTGACAACCAGTCGTTACGTCCGGTAAGTTCGAGGAAAAGTTGCTCTCTCCATCCAAAATTCAGGATTGCGGAGATACCAAAAGTTTGTTGGTTTCTTGGAGAATAATTGAAACTTGGTTCAATTTTATTTTTTGAGTTTGAAAATGCGAATACGCCGGGAGATACCAATCCTCCATTCGTACCTTTACTCCATGAGTGCGACTCAGTATTTCCGTACAGCTCAGCTGCTACTATTGCATCTACCGAAATATCTTCACCTGCCAATTTGAATTTCAAGTCGTTAGACTGAAGCATCCCCAAGAAGTTGTATGAACCGGAGATATTGCCACCGCGTCCATAATAACCGGTACCGCTTGGTCCATAGTTAGCGCCAGCTCCGTAATTCTTTTGCAAAGTAGAAATCCCATAATAGTTATAATTTCCTTTCAAACTTGCGGTCATCCATGGAGCAACTTTTGCGCGAAGTGTCAAATTGGACAGCATGGAATTTTCTGAACGCTGGTTAACATTCATGTCGCGATTATGCAGAAAGTCGCGAAGTGTTCCCCAAGGTGTGGTTGTTTCAACCGCTTTTGTATCGGGATTTCTATAAAGTGTTTCGTACAATGCTAAATCCATATTACGAGGCATGTAATACGTACCAATCATCGCCAAGTTACCACCCCAGTTCCAGCCACCTTGGCTTGCGCCGTTCATAGCAGTCGAAAACGCGTAATTAACGCCGGCTTCAAGCGAGAAGATCTTGTTCAGCTCCGTTAAACCTTTGAAAGTAATGGCATGACGTTTGAAGTTATTACGCTTGAACACACCATTATTATCCGTGTAAGCATAAGATAAACGAAACGAGGAATTGGCTCCACCTCCACTGATTGCAAAATTAGTAGTGCTGTTCAAACCCGACTGATAAAGCGATTTCCAGTTATCGGGATGAGGGCTATAGGCAGTCTTTTCGCCATTTGGAAGATACTGATTGATGATTTGACCCTCCATCTTAGGTCCCCAGCTCGAAGATGCTTGTTGCAATGATCCATCGGCTAAGAAACCTCCTTCATAACCATTAGAAGGATGACCTGCACCATACACGTTTTGAAGAGCCATTGGAGCTTTGTAGATGTCGGTTGTTTCCAGAATTTGTGAAACTTCAATACCTAAGCCTTTTTTTCCGAACTGACCTCCTTTGGATACGATAACAATTGCGCCATTCGCTCCACGCGATCCATATAGCGCTGTTGCGGCAGCTCCTTTAAGCACAGTTACACTCTCATAATCGGCAGCATTGAGGTTTTTAAGCTGAGATCCCCAGTCTGTTCCATCCAGTGTACCGGTTATCGCTTCTTGGATTATCATACCATCAACAACGAAAATTGGCGAGTTGTTTTTATCAATTGATTTCGCTCCGCGAATAGTTATTGACGAGCTGGAGGTAACACCCGAAGCTCCTCCGGCATTGATACTCATACCAGCCACTTTTCCTTGCAGCGCCGCTACTGGATTTATCGCGTTGACACGTTCAATTTCAGTAGTTGAAACTTTACTTGTAGCATAACCAACTGACTTGGATTGCTTCGGGATACCAAATGCAGTAATTACAACTTCTTTTAGCACTTCGGTGTCATCTACCAAGACAATGGTTAAAGTCGAAGTTCCTGCAACCGACACTTTTTGTGGTTTCATGCCTACAAAGCTCACATCGAGCACTGCTGTTTCAGGCACATTAGTCAATACAAACTTGCCATCAATATTAGTTGCGACAGCAATAGAAGTGCCTTGCACCTTCACCGCGACACCAATCAATGGTTCGTTTTGTTTGTCCACCACAGTACCGGATACTGTTTTGGTTTGAGCAAACCCTGAGAATGTAATCACAAACGCGAGGAGTGTGAGAACGCTTCTCCATTGAACTGAAATTTTTCGTTTTTTCATTCTTTTGTGTTTTAATAGTTAGTAAATTGATATAGTATTATCGTTGTTAAATATCCTGACATAAACTTAGTCCGTACAAAAAAAAAAAATCAAATCAAATCATAAAAAAAGAGCGTAATTATTCAATATTTGACCCGCGATGAATCAACCATAGCATAACAAAAACAAAGATAAACAAAAATTCGTAATTTGTCAATAGTATCGACTTTCAATTTGTAATTATTTATTTGAAAGCATCTCAAAATAGCTTTTACGTTCTTCTTGACGGCTCAGACCGACTGATTATTTTCTGTATAGTTTTTGATAAATGTATCTTCCCGTTATCCTTTCACTCCTATTTTACTGAGGATACTGAGTATGGTGAAAAGCCATTTATAAGATTAAAAACGCAATTTACCACGTTGGTAAAACCCCTTTTTAAAATTAAAAACAGCAATTACCACAATGGTAAAACCCCTTTTTAAAATTAAAAACACCAATTACCACGTTGGTAAAAGCCCTTTATAAAATTAAAAACGCAATTTACCACGTTGGTAAAACCTCTTTATAAAATTAAAAACGCAAATTACCACGATGGTAAAACCTCTTTATAAAATTAAAAACGCAAATTACCACGTTGGTAAAAGTCCTTTATAAGATTAAAAACGCAAATTACCACGTTGGTAAAAGCCCTTTTTAAGATTAAAAACGCAAATTACCACGTTGGTAAAACCCCTTTATAAGATTAAAAACACCAATTACCACGTTGGTAAAACCCCTTTTTAAAATTAAAAACACCAATTGCCACGATGGTAAAACCCCTTTTTAAAATTAAAAACGCAAATTACCACGTTGGTAAAAGCCATTTATAAAATTAAAAACGCAAATTACCACGTTGGTAAAAGCCATTTGTAAGTTTTAAAACGCCAAAATCAACGTTGAGAGCAAACTACAAAACAGTTATTCTCACTCCATAAGTTTTTTTATTATGCAAGGGCACAGGCAGGAGAAATTGCGGCGGGAATGGTATGCTTGCATGGGGATACCCAGAAAAGAGCAAGAGGTTAAAAACACATAGTTTCAACCTCTTGCCTGCACTTGATAGCGTTACACCTATTTTTTTTAGAACTTATTGCAACGTTCAAAAAAGTTAATTGCTTCCAGTTCTTTTTTCATCGCGGCTTCTTCATCATCGCTCATGTTTCGGAAAGGAGTGCGGTTTTGCCCCAAATCCAATCCTATCAGTTTCATAATGCGTTTGCCTCCAACAATATTACCACGGTAGTTTACAATCACATTAATTACATCTTGCGCAAAGTTTTGTTTTTCACGTGCAGCCTCCAAATCGCCACGATTCCACGCATCAATAATACCTACCAATTCGCGTCCGTTGTAATTGGTAGTTCCACCAATACCGCCCTTCGCGCCCCCCATAGCCAAGGCTGGCAGAATGGTTTCGTCTTGTCCGTGAAGCATGTCAAATTTTCCATCTTTGTAGAGCATACATTGATTGTATTCATAAATACTCTCGAAGGTATATTTGATGCCGGCAAAGTTAGGGATTCGCCCATCCACCGCTTGTAGGAATGGCAACATGGGCAGAAAAACTCCACTTAAAGCGGGGATATGATAAAAATAAAATGGCAAATTGGGTGCGCCACAAGCTATTTCCTCACAGTATTTAGCCAGCTCTTCCACCCGCCCGGCTTTGGGGAACGGCGATGCCATGGCTCCAATGCCGAACGCACCGATTTTCTGCGCGTGTTGCGCCAATCTGTTACTATCTTTCACGCAGGTTGCGCCTACGTGTACAATTACTTTGAAATCTTTTGGCGCTACGGACACCCATTTCTCAGCAAGCATCATGCGCTCATCAACCGTCAGCATATAGCCTTCGCCCGAAGACCCGTTGATGAAAACACCTACTAATCCATTCTTTTGCAACATTTTGGCATACGTTTCGATAGGCGCTAAATTCACTTCACCCTTGCTGTCGAATGGAGTGAAAGGCGCGTTGATTAATCCTTTAATTTTTTCCATACCTGTTAATTTATAAGTTAGCTATTTTTGTTAATTTGTAATATTTCGAATGAAAAAGTTTAATTTTCTCTTTTATAAGAAAAACGTATTTCCCGAAAAAGAATTGCGACTACAAGATTTGTGAAATCGTTTTTATTTATTCTTCACTTTCACACTTATAAGCGGCAACGCTCACTCCATGTTTTGAACTTTGGGTTTGAGAAGCAATAACTGCAAAGCAATGGCAAGAGCTACTACAATGGCAAGAAGCGCGAATCCAAAACCCAGATTACCATCATCGGTAAGCTTGCCGAGAACTTGCGTAACTCCGGCGCCGGCAAACACTCCCACCATATTCATAAATCCATAGGCTGTACCTCGTAGGCGTGATGGCACAAATTGACAGAGAATCGGCATATTGTTGGTGTCGAACATACCGTAACCAACACCAAATAACAATGCCGCGGCAATGATAGGGGTAAGCGAGGTAGCATAACCCATCAAAATAAGCGAAGGCATCATCATGGAAAGGCCGATAGCGCCTGTATAAATTCTACCGCGCACATTGCGTTGTACCCATTTATCGGAGAGCGGTCCGCCTATCATCACGCCGATAAAGGAAGACAACGAAATGGTGATAGTGGCAATAGGGCCTGCCTGCGACATGGGAAGTTTTAAACTTTCGCTGAATAGCGTAGGCAACCAGTTCTTTGTTGCCCATCCGGGAAGACTCGGAGCCGCGAAATAAAAAAGAATTACCCAGAAAGCGATATTTCCGAAAAGCATCCCCAAGCCTTTCATCAATGGTATCTTATTGTCGTTCGATAATTTGACTGAAAGTTGAGGAGCAACAGGCGCGGCTTTCTTATCGTATAAGAATAGGATTAATACTAACGCATAAAGCATCCCGATTATTCCAAACCAGTGAAAGGTAGCGTGCCATCCAAAATTGTCAGCTACTGTAGCGCCAAATCCACCCAATGCCTGCCCCATGTATAGCCCGGTCATGTGTATGCCGATTGCCAGAGAGCGTGTTTTATCCGTATGATAATCGGCTATCATGGAGAGGGCAGCAGGTATATAAAGCGCTTCACTCACTCCCATCAATGCCCTGAGCACCAATAATTGTTCAAAATTGGTGGCCATACCCATGCCATAGGTAACAGCAGACCACACGAACAAACTGCCAATGATTAACCACTTTCGGTTGATGCGGTCGGCTATGCTTCCGGCTATTGGACTCATAAAAGCGTAAATGTATAAAAAAACCGACATCAAGATACCGAAATTCTCAGCCTTCTGAAGCTGTTCGATATCAATCATCATGGCGCTCTTCATGGTCGAGAGCATTTGCCGGTCCATGTAGTTGAGCAGGGCTACTACCCAAAGCAATCCGACTACTACCCAGGGGTAAAATTTTTTGTTTCTCATAGTTTGTGTGTCTGAAATGGATTAATGATAATGCTAATTTCCGATGAAATAACTGTTTTTTCAAACCAGTTTTCTCCTAAAAAATGAAGTCTTCATTAGGGTTAAAATATCTGATTCGCTGATAAATAGATAGCAAAGTGATTAATGCGAATGCGCTAACTTGTTTTTCTGATTCAACTTATTTTTAGAATCAAAAAAAAGAAGCAGGTGGGGAGGATTATCTCGCTTCCCACCCGCTTTCTTGTTCAAGCAACTACCAAACTTCTTCAACCTGATCACCTACTTTGTAGCCCGGTGTTTGTTTTAACTGAGGGTCGGCGCCCAAAGTACCTTTATCTATCGGCCAAAGCACTTTGTGTTTCTCTGCCTGACTCAAAACCGGTGTTGTAGTGTAAGCAGAAGCTGCATCGAATACGAGTGGCTGTCCGCTTGGCGCATCCTTCATTCGAATCACATCGTACCAGCGTTTGCCTTCAAATACAAATTCTTTGTCTTTTTCATAAAGAATAGCATACTCATTGGTTTTGAAATCGCTGTTAGTGAATGCGTCAGTAGCTTCCACCCAATCTGCTCCGTAAGCACGTTTACGTACTTGGTTGATGTATTGTGCCGGATTTCCGCCTTTCATATTTTCCACCTCAGCAAGCATAAGGAGCACATCGGCATAGCGGTAGATAGGCTCGTTAGAGTCCCACACGCGAGAGCCTGTGGAATTGATTGACCCGATGAATTTTTTAAGAACGGTACCTTTTACTACGCCACTTTTATCATAGTATTCATAAAATGTAGCATCACGTCTTTTGTCTTTTGCCGAAAAACTTTTCCAGAAATCCAGTGTGTATTCATAGCGCTGCTGTCCTGAACCTTTCGTGTTGAGCGGGTCGGAAAGCACAGTGCCTGATTTATCATAAAATTTACTGATATTGGAAATTTCATACAGAAAATTATAAATATGGCCGGCTGTTGCTTCACCATCGGCGTAGTAAGTGGCAAAAATAATTTCTTTGTTACCTTTGTTACTGGTGGCAAAAATATTTGCGTAATCAGACAACAATTCGAAGCGCGTATTATTTTTCACATCATTCAAATAACTTTCGGCTTTTGTCAAATCACCTGAAGCTGGCACCTGATTTCCAAGCGACACCTTAGCCGACCACAAATACACCTCAGCGGCAAGCATCTGAGATGCTGCTTTTGACCAAGTAACATTGTTTGTCCATTCGCTACCGGATGAAGTGAAGTATGCGATTGATTTATCAATATCCGCTTTAATGAAGTTCATAACATCTTTAGGCGTGGAGCGAGCTGTATAAAGCAGGTCGGGCGACACTTGTCCTTCCATTACTTTCGCCCTGTCAATCAAGGGTACGCCACCATAAGCCCGATAAAGCTTGAAATAATGAAAAGCACGGATACCGTAAGTTTGAGCCAATAAATAATCGATAACCGCTTTGTTCGATGTATGCAAATCATTGTTTTCAACATTCTGAATCATTAAGTTGCAATCAAATATCTGGCTATAAATACTTCCTGCGCCTCCCCAACCGGTAAGTCCGGGGTTATCGCCCGATAACTGTGAATTACTTTTGATAATATCATCGTAGGTAGAATATCCCATGGAGCTTGAGCCGATAAGCTGTAGTCCACCACGTGCTTCGCCCAATAAGAAATTACGTGTGAAAGCCGACGATCGGATGTCAAGATGCATACCGTTTACATAGGTTTGAACGTGTGAAACATTTTTCCAATAATTGGTATTGGCATAATTGTCAATCGGACTCAAATCGAGACTATTGCAGGATGTAAGCATGAATGCTATTCCTGACAGCACGGTGAATATATATTTTATTGATTTCATGTCTATTATTATTAATTTGATGTTCGTAACTGTATTAGAATGATATATTTAATCCAAATGTCAGTATTCGTGGCAAGCTGTAACCTGCGTCTTGAATACCTCCTCCTTTTTCAGGGTTCGACATGGTTTTAGCTGCTGTTAAGTAGCCTAAATTCTGACCTGTAACTGACAGTTCTAACTTCTCGATTTTAGCTTTATTTATCAACGCCCGAGGTAGCGAATAGGATAAAGACACCTGACGGAACGACAAATAATCTCCTCGGTATGCGAATAAAGTTGAATTACGATAATTGCCTTTTCCGAGCTGGTCAGCCCACATATATTTTGGATATTTGGCATTCGGATTATCGGTAGTCCATGTATTGTTTACATCAGTTGTCATGTTGAATGTTCCCTGCATCGTACCAAGAATCCACGGCAAGCGATAGTCCATCATATAAAAGCCTAATGCGTAGTCAAATGCCGCGTACAATGAGAAGTTCTTGTAATTCAGTGTTGAATTAAAACCACCATACCAATGTGGCGTAGTGTTGCCCACTTTCACCATATCATAGTCGTCAATAATACCATCGCTGTTCACATCTTTCCATTTCACATCACCCGGCTGAATTGGAAATCCTCTACTTGCAATTTTATCTGCTTCAGTCATAGCAGCCCAGTTATTTTTGCCATAAAGTGTACGAGTTGTTGCTCCCTGGAATGTGTGTGGCTTAACAACCATATTATCGGGTATTTCACTTTCATTTTTGTAAATACCTTCTGCTTTAAATACATAGAGAACGCCCGGCTCTTGCCCTTCTTGGTAACCGCCTACCCACGCTAAATCATTACCATTTCCGGTGTAAACCTGACTTCCACCCTGACGATTCAGCGGTAAATTATTATATGGTAATTTTACTACCGTGTTTTTGTTGTAAGTGATATTGGCATTGATAGTCCAGTTCCAGTTTTTAATCTGAAGTGGCTTGGCGGCTAAGTCAATTTCCACACCTCGATTACGGAACTCACCGTTATTGGTACGTATGCTACTGATGCCGGAAGAGATTGGCAGACTCAATGATGCAAATTTATTGGAAGTTAAGCGATCATATACATTGAAATTTGTAGAATAGCGGTTGTTGAGATAGCTTAAATCCAAGCCGAACTCAAAAGTGCGTGATTTTTCCCATTGCAACCCCGGATTGGAAACCGACCCGAGTATGACAGTCGATAATCCGTTATATTTGGTTGAACCCAGATAACTTCCTTGCAGCTCATAAAATCCTACGCCAGACACGTTGCCGTTCAACCCGTAACTGGCTTTTAATTTACCGAATGAAATAACATTCTGATTGGCCATAAACGATTCTTTTGAGAACATCCAGGCTGCTGATGCTCCCGGGAATGTACCCCAACGATTATCTATCAAGCGAGAATATCCATCACGACGCATTACCAACGAAAGAATATATTTTCCCATATAATCATAATTGGCGCGTCCGAAGAAAGAGAGAATACGTTGTCTGTTATGGTAGGAGTCAATACTTCTTTTATCTTTATCGCTTGATGTATATTGCAAATCGCGGAAATCATCGGTAGCTGCTCCTGAGCCTGATGCCGCCATGCCGTAGCTGAAGCTATCATAGAACTCGGAACCTGCCATGGCTGACAAATAGTGTTCGCCAAATTGTTTTTCGTAATTTAATACCGCGTTGTATGTCTGATCCAGGGTGCGGTCGAATGAAGCGGAAGTACTTCTGTCGCGATTGAATGCTGTAGGCCCTGTTTGATAATCTTTATTGAATGCTTCATAAAAGCCCTCGCTGTAGTACAACGTACCTCCCGCTCTCAGATAAAGCGATTTGGTAAAGTCAATCTTAAACGCTTGATTCATTGTAAATTTGTCCGTTTGATTAAAACGAAAAAACTTTTCGGGTTGGAAGCTTTGGTTGCCATCACCGGCATTATTACCTAAACGAGGTGTTCCGTCTTCGCTGGTAAGACGCACGGTAGGAGGCAATGATAGCACCCTACTGAAATAATTTGATTCGTCGCCTTGCGACCCGGGCATGGATTGCCAATTGGCTCTACCAAAGCTAAAGCTTGATATGGATGTAAGCCAAGGCTTAATTTTATAATCACCATTAATCAGGAATGAATATCGCTTGTAGTACGAGGATATTGGAAGCCCTTGTGAATGGTTGTATCCCAATCCGGCATAGTAATGACCTTTATCATTTCCTCCAGACATGTTCAGGTTGTAGTCCTGCGTGTATGATGGATCCTGAAAGTTGAAGTCCGTAGGGCTTGTGTTTTTAAATATCAGGTATTCGGGAACTACTGTATTTGGATTTGTGTTTATTGATTTCAAATAATCATAAACAGGATCGCGCATCTTCTGCCATCCTTGATTCAATAGGAAATCATATTTAGGCTCGTAATACATGGTACTCCACACAGAGTTTGTTGTGTTTACTAAAGGTGTCTTGCCATCTGCAGCGAAGTAAGCGTTGCCCGTCCCATAAGGTTGCGAGCCAGTAAGTCCATTCGTATTGCCATGCCCTACACCGGCACCATTTGCTCTTGTCCAGATAGTAGATGCTACAACGTGAGCTGTACGCATCCACTTCAGGTAGGTTTCAGCATCTGCAAATTCATAAGCATTGTTCAGATAGTTGATACCCACTTTACTTTTGAAGTTAATTTCAGAAGTTCCGCTTTTCCCTTTTTTAGTCGTAATGAGTATCACACCGTTGTTGGCGCGAGCACCATAGATGGCGGTCGCCCCGGCATCTTTCATTATTTGCATGTCTTCAATGTCTTCCGGATTTATATCGGAAAGCCCTCCGCGTATTTGTCCGTCAATGATTACCAAAGGAGCACCTGAACCATCCAAATTAGTTCCTCCACGCAAAACGATACTTGGTGTTGAACCCGGATTACCGGAAGTTTGTGTAACTCGAAGACCCGAAACGGCACCCGATAGAGCTTGACCCGGATTAGAAAAAACTCCGACGGACATTTTCTTGTTATCAACTTTCGCGATGGAGTTAGTGCTTCTTGAACGCACTTGAGTTCCGGTGTAACCAGTAACAACAACCTCGTCGAGCATTGCCGCGTCTTCTTTCAGGATTATTGCCATTGGAGTAGCCGATGCCTTTATCTTGTCAGTCGAATATCCCACATAAGAAATTTCGATGGTTGCTCCTGAGTTAACACTGAGCGTGAACTGACCATCATAATTTGTAATTGTTCCGTTGGCTATATTACCAACCTCTTTCACAGTAGCCCCGATAAGCGGGTCGCCTGTAACGTCAGTAACTTTCCCGGTGATGGTTTGCTTTTGAGCAAAAATCATTACCGAAAGCAACATAAAGCTGAATAAAATCAAATGTTTCTTCATTGGTTAATAATTTAAAAGTTTGTATTAGTTATTGTGTCTCTTGTATTCTAAATTTCTGCTAAATTTATTCTTTCTAAACTCTTCCAGACTTGATAAAGTCCGCGCGGTACGTGAAAACAGCCTTTCCATTTTCCACCTTTCAAGTCGAGCAGCACATCGCCTTGGCGGTTTAAGTATCCCCACCATTCCGGATGTTTCGGGTCTTTGAAATGGCTCCATGTGTAGTCGTGAATCTTCTCAAACCAACTCAGACAGTCTTTATTTCCTGTCAGTTCATAGCCTTTGATTAGTGATATCAACGTTTCGATGTGAACCCACCAAAGTTTTTGATCCCATTCCAATTGTTGTGGAGGGCAGCCTTTTCTATCCATAAAGTAAAAAATACCCCCAAATTGTTCGTCCCAACCGTAATTAATTATTTTCAGTGTGGTATCTACCGCTTGCTCTATCAGCTCCGGGCGATTTAGTCTTTTTCCCAAATCCATGATAAACCACATGGCTTCAATTCCATGTCCGGGATTTATCAGGCGCCCATCAAAACTATCAGAGAGTGTATTGTCGGTATTCAAATGCTCAACGATTATACCTCCGAGTTCCGGACGGCGAAAAACATCCATCACTTCGTGGATACATTCATCAATAGTTTGTTGAAGAAAATCTTCATCCAATAAGTGTTCAATCTCCAAAGCAAGGTTGGAAATAATCATCGGGAGCGAGAATGATTTTAAACTTCGACTTCCAGGACTTGCTTTACTCCATTTCCCTTTGGGGTTGTCGCGTTTCGCAAGGACGATGTCAAAAGTTTTTTTGGCGATTTCAGCATATTCAGCATTGCCTGTCGCTTTGCTAAGCTGCCCAAATGCCATTGTAGCAAAAGTATATGAAAAAATATTATAAGGCTCTACAAGTGGTTTTCCATCGCGTGTTAGCGAAAAATACCAATTGAGATTTCCATCGTGGCCATACTTTTGAAGAAACTCTCCTCCTTGTAGGGCACAATCGAGCCATTCTTTTCTTTTTTCAACATTATTGTAAAGCATGGAAAACATCCACACCTGACGACCCTGAAGCCAGACAAACTTATCGGTGTCAAACACGTTTCCCGCTCTGTCTAAGCACGTAAAATATCCTCCAAACTCTTCGTCTTGCGATTTCTCAAGCCAGAAAGGCAGCACTTCATTCAGAAGTTCCCCTTTATAAATTCTCTCAAGTGATTTAGTATCCATAGTCGGCATTGTTTATTTAAATAAGTCAATTAAATAAGAACATCTTAAATATACTGATAAGTTAATAATTTAAATTACGAATGTGCGAATTTACTACAAAATAATATGATATCCAAAGTTTTCAAATAATATTTCCGAAAAAAATTACTTTTTTCTCTGAAATACAAAAAGACGGAACAACATGGAGATTTTACATATAAAATCTCCATGTTGTTCCGTCTGAATACTTAAAAGATATCTATTTTACTCTAATTGGAGAATAATCGGTTTCTACCCAACAAACATGCACCATAAACCCCGGCTTTGTTTTTGAGTTTCGAAACTTCCAAATGTGAGTCTTTGTGAACTAAGCTCAAAGAGTATTTTCTAATTGCACTACGTATCGGCAACATCACAAAACCACCGGTTTCAGCCACCGGCCCACCTATTATTACCATCTCAGGATTAAAGATATTAATAAGGCCGGCTATGTATTTACCCAATTTCGCGCTCACTTCTTCCACAATTTCGATACAAAGCGTATCCTCTTGGTTAGTAGCTTCAATAATATCGGAAAGTGTTAGCTCGCTCAAATCACTCACCTTACTGGTAAGAATTGAGCTTTCGCCATTTTTAATTCTTTCTACAACAGCCCGATAGATAGCCTGCCCGGAAGTCTCAGTTTCGAGACAGCCCTTCTTGCCGCAATGACATAAAATTTCATTGTCGAAAGCAGGAAAATGTCCAAATTCGCCTGAGAAACCGGACTTTCCATAAAACAGTTTCCCATCGATAATAATTCCGATGCCAAGTCCCCAACTTATATTAACGAATACTATGTTTTTCTGACCATCAACCTGCCCTTTCATGTATTCGCCATAAGCCATGGCACGAGTGTCGTTGTCAATCACCACAGTATATTTTAGTCTTTTTGACAGAATGCTACTAATAGGCTCTTCGCTAAAGTAGAAACTACTATAACTATAGCCCGATTCCGGATTTACTCTTCCAGAAATATTCAGACTTACATTAGCTATGTTATCTCTCATTTGGGGCGTCAATTCGCCAATAAACCGTTCGATATGTTGACATAGGTTTTCAAAACCCTCTTCCGTATTGTCATAAGAATAAGGAACATTAAGACTTAGCTTTACCATATCGCCATTGAAATCCATCAAAGCAAGATTCAAATTATCCTTCAACAAATCGACTCCCACAAAATAAGCCGAGCTGGGATTAAGACCATACACATTCGGATGCCTTCCTTCGGGAGTTTGCACCTTCCCGAAATCAGAAATCAATCCTTCATCGGACATCGCATTGATAAGCTTGGTAATCGTCGGCACGCTCAAATCAAGTTCTTTCGAAAGTTCGGAAATTGAGTTTTTTCCATTATTCAGAAAGAAACTAATAATATTTTTTTTAATTTGATTCGTTTTTGTACTTTTCTCTAAATTTTGAAAAATTTTCTTTGTCATATTCGTGTGTGTTATCTATATTATTAAGTAAACTTCATTTCTCGTCAAATAAAAAAACAGCATTTAATCCACTAACAATCATCGCATTAAGCTCTAATATAAAATTTTACAATTCAAAATATTTGATTACTAAAAATATATTGATTAATTTCTATTTTCTACGATGCAAATATATTAATAAATTTCAATTAATAAATACAAAAAACACTATTTTAAACAAAATTATTACACAAATAACCTGATAGCATATAAGAATGACATCACAGCACTTCAATCCGACATATTCAATCAAAAAGAGTCGATTAACTCATTTTTTTTTCAGATTAGCTTGCTGTAACGCATCGATTTTTCCGAAATTAATCAAAAAAGTAAAAAACAAACCGGCGAATTAATCTCCTTGCTTACACTTTTCAGCTTCAAATTGCCGTTGAAACTATTGACACTAAATAAAGCGATTGTATTGCTTCTTTGATTGCCAACAATAAGATAATTGCCATCGGGAGTGATTGTAAAGTTTCTTGGTCCAATACCCTCAGTTTTGTATTGTTTCAAAAACTTCAACTTTCCATTTTCTTGTACTTTGAAGCAGGTGATGTTGTTGCACTCGCCACGATTTGAAGCGTAGAGAAATTTGCCATTGGGCGAAAGATGGATATCGGCGGCTCCATTTTCTTTTGATTTATTGGTAACAAGGCTTGTTTCCTGAATTATTTCAAGTTCGCCGGATGGCGACACTGCAAATACGGTAATACTCGCATCGAGTTCATGAACCAAATAAGCGAAACGACCATCTTCACTGATTGTAATATGTCGCGGTCCGCTTTTGGGTTTCACAACTGCGCGACTTGTTTCCTCAATAATATCTCCTTCATTCTTGGGAGCGAAACGATATGTATAAACCTGGTTATTTCCTAAATTTGTAGCAAGCAAATATTTGCCATTAGGCGAAAGGAGAACTTGATGGGTGTTGCTTGGTCCCATGCGTCGATTACCATAGTACTTCCCTACCTGCCTCACTACCTGAACTGCATCGCTCAAAGCTCCATCGGCACTACGCTCAAAGATTGATATGCTGCCACTCGAATAATTAGCAACAAAGACATGCGAATTGGTGGCTGTAACATAACAGGGGTCGTCGCCACGGCTCGATACCGAATTGACAAACCGAAGGGAATCTTTCGTTTCGAAATTAAATGCGCTCACAGCACTACTTTCGCCTTGCTCGTTTACTGCGTACACCATTTTCTTATCAGGCGAGAACGTCAGAAAACTTGGATTGGCACTCGTGGCAAGCAGTTTAGTGGTTACAAAATCGCCATTCTTGCTAATTTTCAGCAAATAAATTCCTCTGCTTGCCGTACCCTGAGTATAAGTACCAACAAGTATTTGATAGCCATCGTTGCTACCAAAAACAACAAAGGCTATTAGCGTAAACAATGTCAGCAGTCTTATTCGAGCCATAAAAAACATTCTAATCAAAAGGGTTTTCCATAATACAAGCGCTTTCAAGTCAATGAAAATTCATTTCCTCGCTCCGGAATCTCTATATTATTAAAGCCTTCTTTTTCCAATACGTCTTTGTAAAACAATTGGGCTTCATACTCACCATGAACTAAAAACAGTTTTTTAACCGCCGCTTTATCCTGGCAGCTTATAAAGTCTTTCATTTCGTTGTAATCGCCATGCCCGGAAAAAGAATCAATTCGGGCAATTTCCGCTCTCACAGCACGTGGTTCGCCAAAAATTGAGATTTCCTTTAATCCGGGAGCTTGAATGCGTGCGCCAAGCGAACTTGGCGAGCAATAACCCACTATCAGTATCGTATTATTCGGATTTGACACATTGTTGGCTATGTGGTGTTTTATCCGCCCTGCCTCTGCCATGCCCGAAGCGGAGATTATAATGCAAGGCTCTGTTTTGTCATTTAATTTCTTCGAATCCTCCACATTTTTGATATAATGTAGGCGGTTAAAACCAAATGGATCAGTATCATTCGTGCGTGCCAACTCCTCTTTCACTTCATCATTAAGCCTTTCGGTGTGCATTCTGAAAATATCAGTAGCATTAACTGCGAGCGGAGAATCCACGTAAAC
Organism: uncultured Paludibacter sp.; assembly: GCA_964568675.1. Lineage (GTDB taxonomy): Bacteria > Bacteroidota > Bacteroidia > Bacteroidales > Paludibacteraceae > UPXZ01. Next base: position 53,040 of record CAZMQV010000005.1, on the reverse strand, counting down.
ATCAATTTTTGGCAAAATGCCTTCATTAAAGAATTTATTAAGCGTATAAACAATTTCCTGCGTACGTCCAATAGCGAACGCGGGAATAATTAGCTTTCCTCTTTTCACTACACAAGTGCGGTGTATTATCTCAAACAATTCGCTTTCCATCTTATCCAAATCGTGATGCAAGCGGTTGCCGTAGGTTGATTCGGTAATCAGATAGTCACATTGTGGAAACGGCACTGGCGACCTGAGCAGTCGATTGACCGGGCGTCCGATATCGCTCGTATATGCAAGACGGATTGTTTTTCCGTTTTCTGAAATTTCAACATTAGTAACTCCGCTTCCGAGCATGTGCCCATTGTTTGTAAATTTCACATTAATGCTGTCATTAATATAAAATCGCCGGTTATACTCAACACTGATAAATAGTTTCATCGCTTTTTCAGCATCAATCACCTCATAAAGTGGCGATACGGGAGGCAGTTTTTGCCTTGCGCGCTTTTCGTTAAACCATTTCACGTCCATCTCCTGAATATGACCGCTATCGGGCAGCATAATAGCACACAGGTTGCGGGTGGCATGAGTACAAACAACCGAGCCTCGAAATCCATTTTTGTAGAAAAAAGGGATCAACCCCGAATGGTCAATGTGGGCGTGTGAAAGTATGATATGGTCGATCGAAGCCGGGTCAACACCCGTAGTTCGGTTCATTTCGTCGGTTTCAAGTCCTTTGCCCTGATACATACCACAATCAAGTAAAATTCGTTTTCCATCATCGGTAGTGATAAGAATTTTACTCCCTGTAACTTCGCGCGACGCGCCTAAAAATGTCAGTTTCATGAGTTTGATGTATTACAACACGGTTAATATCATTGAGTTTGGCTACAAATATAGTCTATTTTTATCCTTATTGTAATTTTTCCGATTAAAAACTTCATTTTATCTGTTTAACAACAACAGATTAGAATCGAAAAGTAAAACGAAAATAAATTGAAATGAGATAATAAATTACTTTCGAAAATGTTTTTTTGAAATTCTCAATTTTAAAATTTATCTTTGTAAGCAAAACAAAAACTCACATCAAATGGAAACGGAAAACTTGTATAAAATTAAAAACCGGTTTGCAACACGCATGGTGGGCGACGATTTGGTAGTAGTGCCTTTAGTAAACAACGTAGCAGAAATGGAGCGACTTTATACTTTCAATGAAACAGCAGGCTTTCTTTGGGAAAAATTAAGTGCCGGCACCACCACCGAGAGCCTTGTAACACTGTTACTTGACAACTTTGAAGTGGAGCGCGACCGTGCAGAAGCCGACGTACGCAATTTTCTTGATAAACTTCAAGAAATATCTAAATTTTAGGAGAGTTAAACTTTGCAAGAAGTAAATTACTGCATTTCAAACCTCCAGCAACCTACTCGCCATGCCAACAAAATTACAGCTCTCAATCGCAGGATTTACGATCGAAATGCGTTCACAGCTACCATTGAGCCTTGATATCGGCTACACGCATTTTCACAAAGCGGAAGAAAATACACCTGATTTGACAATCGAGTGTTTACCAATGGACAAATCGCCCATCCCGACCGACGCCACCCATGTTTTCAGCTCCGCAAACAGCGAACTTCGATTTTACGACATCTACCGGCTCAACGAAGTTCTTTTTTTTGAAATTCATGATCAGAATAATCAGACTATAATTCAGCAATTTGCACGACTTGAACCCGACTTAAAGCATTGGACAGTGTGGGCACGCGAAGAAAATGGGACTCTCGATCCGATGCTTTTTCCGATGGGACCGATAATATTTCATTACGCAGTGCTCACCACTGAGGCGGTGATGATGCACGCTTCCGCTATTTTCGATGGGGAAAAAGGAAGAATGTTTAGTGGATTTTCAGGCGCGGGTAAAAGCACGATAGCCGGGATATGGCAACAAGCAGGCAACATGCTCATTAATGACGACCGTTTGATAATACGCCGAGAGGGTGAACAGTATTTTGTTTACAATACCCCCATGTATTACGAAGATGAAAATAAAAAAGCGCCTCTCAATGCCATATATCTAATTTACCATTCTCCTGAAAATAGAATTGAGCAACTGAAAGGTGTGGTAGCGTTGAGCAGTGTCATGGCTTTTAGCATTCAGAACAATTACGACAAGCGATTCGTGCAACATCATATCGATTTTTTCCACCGGCTAAGCCAAAATCTTGCCGTTTATCGCTTGGGTGTGGTGCCCAACATGCAGATTATCGATTTCATCAAATCGTCAGACTAATTTTTCGGCAAGTAAATATCCAATAAACGAAATTAAATTCTTTAGCTATTTCAAAAAAATATTTGCCGGACAATGCCAAAAGATTCAAACATCACTAATAAATGGGCTGATTTCACGGAATTCTTACTCGAAAACGAGAAGAGTATTTCGATGCGCGCAAAGGGTTTTAGCATGTATCCGACTCTGAAAACCGGCGACAAATGTTTGCTCGAGAAATGTCATCTAAATGAATTGCGCAAGGGCGACATCATTGCATGTCGTAATAATCAGAATTTTATTTTGCACCGTCTCGTCGCGCTGAATCACGTGAATGGGAAACAGTGGCTCATCATGCGCGGCGACAACATGCCAAAGGCTGACGCGCCTTTTGAAGAGGAGCAATTTGTGGCACGATTGGTGAGTTTTGAACGAAACGGCAAAACATATAAAGTGAGTTCTCCAATGATGAAATGGAGAAAACTTACGGACAAATTATTTCACCCAATAAATAGCCGTGTAAACCGGATTTTACTCTCATTTTCGAGTGTATTAAATTTTTCAATTCGTTCCATTCGCAGCATTCGCTCAAACATAAACGCGTTACTCCAAAACAGTAAACGAATTTTCACGATTAATGCGATAGTGTCTATCTTCAAAGGCATTATTCCGCTGGCGCTGATTGTTACCATCAAGTATCTTGTTGATTTTATTGGCACTGCATCCTCCCACTCCACCATTGGGTTATATCTGCTGTTGGGCATAGTAGCCTCACTATTTCTATTTTCCGGTCTGCTTCAGGGATTTGGGAGATTTTGGAGCGAAAAACTATCGCAATCGGTAAGTCGCAAAGTATATAACGATTTGCATCAAAAACACACACTACTTCATTTGTCCGATTTTGAAGACACAGATCAACTGGACAAGATGCACCGCGCAGTGCAGGAAGCAAGCTATCGCCCGGTTCGGATGCTCAACTCGTCACTTGGTTTTCTGAAAACCAGCATTTCCGGTATTTTATTGATGGGCGTCTTTCTTTCCATACATTGGAGTTTGCTTTTGGTATTGGTAATCGCGGTAATGCCCGAAGGCTTTTTCAGGGTACTTTACGTGCGCCGACTTCACCGGCTCAAAGCGAACCAAATATCCAAAGAACGCGAGAAACACTACTACAACCGTGTGATAACAGCCTATCCATTTGCTAAAGAAATTCGTCTTTTTGATTTTTCAAGCTACTTCATCCGTTTGTTCAACCGAAAACAGGATGAGCTTTTTAATGATCAAACAGAGCTGACACGCTATGAATTGCGCAACACCATTATTACTCAAAGTTTTGCTACATTGCTTATTTTTCTTTCATTAGTTATTGTTACATATTCCAGCACCACCGGCAATATGCCAATTGGCAATTTAGTACTTTTTCTTCTGGCATTTCAGCGTGGCTACTCACTACTCAACGAATTTTTCAGCTCCATTGCCGGACTTATCGAAGACAATACTTTTCTCGAAGATTTCCTTTCGTTTCTGCAATTGCCCGACTCTACCGAAGACGAACAAGCCGCCACCGAACCATTCCGTTTAAAGCAAGACATCAGACTCAGTAATCTCTTTTTCAGCTATAAACACAGCGATAGAGAAACGTTGAAAGATATAAACATTCACATTCCGGCAGGAAAAACCATCGCGTTGGTAGGAGAAAATGGTGCCGGCAAAACCACTTTAATAAAACTTCTATGTGGTTTTTTCAAGCCCGACTCCGGTAAAATTTTAATTGATGGGGTTGAACTACAACGAATTGGGCAAAAACAAGTTTTATCCAATATCACAGCTGTTTTTCAGGATTTCGCACTCTATCAGGTCTCCGCAATGGACAATATTCTGCTTGGCAATTATCACCGAAAACCCAATGTAGAAGATGCCATATCCGCCGCACGCGCAGCAGGCATTGATCAAACGCTCGACAAATTGCCGTTTGGCTATCAAACCCGTCTTGGACATTTATTTAAGGAGAGTGAAGAGCTGAGCATCGGGCAATGGCAAAAGATAGCATTAGCTCGCGCTTTTTACCGCGAAAAGCCTATCCTTCTGATGGACGAACCATCCAGCGCATTGGATGCAAACTCAGAACGTCAGATGATAAACAGATTAAAAAATCTATCTAAAAACAAGACTACAATCATTGTTAGCCATCGCCTCTCCACTGTGCAGTGGGCAGACTGCATCTACCTGCTCGACAAGGGTGAAATAGCCGAAAGTGGCTCACACGATGAACTTATGCAACTCGAAGGCAAATATTTTAGCTTATACAATTCAACTCGTAAAATTTAATTTTTTCGATGTTTGGGTAAAAAAAAACGTGAAGAGAGCTAATCTCAAAATCGCATCATGCGTTTTCAGTACGATTCGCGTTAAAAAAACAACTATTCAATGCAAGACATTCACGCCATATTAAAAGCAAACTGGGGATACGACAATTTCCGACCGCTGCAGGAAGATATAATCCGCAGTGTGCTTTCAGGGCGCGACACACTAGGCTTGATGCCTACCGGTGGAGGCAAATCACTTACTTTTCAGGTGCCGGCATTGGCGATGAAAGGAATCTGCATTGTCGTTACGCCACTTATCGCCCTGATGAAGGATCAGGTTGAGAATCTTAAAAAGCGAGACATATCCGCTGCCGCAATCTTTTCCGGGCTTACGTCGCGCGACATTCTTCTTACCCTTGACAACGCTGTGCTCGGCGCTTATCGCTTCCTATACGTTTCACCCGAGCGACTCGCCACCGAGCTTTTCATTACCAAAGTGAAGCAAATGGACGTATCGCTTATCGCTGTGGATGAATCGCACTGCATTTCGCAATGGGGCTACGACTTCCGTCCCGCATACCTGAAGATTGCCGACATTCGTCGGTATATGCCACAAACTCCCGTGCTTGCGCTTACCGCCACCGCAACTCCCGATGTGGTGGACGACATTCAGGAGAAATTACTATTTAAAGAAAAAAATGTTTTTCGAAAAAGCTTTCATCGTTCCAATTTGGCTTACGTCATTCGTTCGGTTGAAGATAAAAACGGTCAGTTACTTAAAATATTGAATTCAGTGCCCGGCTCATCGGTAGTGTATGTACGAAATCGAAAAAAGACAAAAGAAATTGCCGACTGGTTGAACGACAACGGCATCTCCGCAGAATATTTTCATGCCGGATTGAGCAATGCAATCAAAGACAACCGGCAGGCAAACTGGAAATCAGACAAAACACGTGTCATCATATCCACCAACGCATTCGGGATGGGAATTGACAAAGCGGATGTACGCACCGTGGTGCATCTCGATTTGCCCGATTCGCTCGAAGCTTATTTTCAGGAAGCCGGACGAGCCGGACGCGATGGGGTAAAAGCGTATGCGGTTATGCTATACAACAATACCGACAAAGTGAAGATGAACAAACGCATCGCCGATACGTTTCCACCCAAAGAGAAAGTGATGGAAATATATGACGCGGTATGCAATTACTATCAAATAGGTGTAGGAAGTGGACTTGATCATACTTTTGTGTTTGACTTAGCCGATTTTTGTTCAAAATTCCACTTACCCTTATTAGTAGCCCACAACTCTATCAAAATTTTGCAATACGCTGGATATTTCGACCTCACCGATGAGCAGGATAGTATTTCGACCGTGATTTTCACTTGTGGGAAAGAAGATCTTTACAAGCAAAAACACACGCAAGAGCAAGACGCATTAATTCACATATTACTTCGCTCCTACACCGGACTTTTCATGGATCCATCCGCCATACGCGAAGAAACAATTGCAAGCCGCCTCGGATGGGATTATCAAAAAGTGTATGATCAGCTCACTCAACTCAGTAAAGAAAAAATTATTCACTACATTCCACGTCGAAGAACGCCTTTCCTCACTATCACATACGAACGTGTACATAAAAGTGATTTACGAATAATCAAAGCCGCTTACGATGACCGAAAAGAACGATACGAGAGCAAAGTGAACAGCATGGTGGAATACGCCACGAAAGAAAACACCTGCCGAAGTCTGATTTTGCTCAATTACTTTGGCGAACATAATGGAAAAGCATGCGGAAAATGCGACGTATGCTTGAAAAACAAAAACAAGGATATACAAAACGATGAATTTCAGACAATCAAAACTGCGGTTATCGGAATGCTCGAAGAGAAACCTCGAAGAATTGGCGAATTGCTTCAACTCGCCAAACTAAACGACAAGAAGGTGATAGAGGTTGTCCGATTTCTTAAAGACAATGACATAGTATGCGAAAACGAACAATTATACTTACACCTTAAAAACAATTAATTTCAAACGCTCATATTTAATCATCGACCCACAAAATACAGCAAATTAATATTTTCAAAAAAAATATATTTATCCATCGCATCAATAATCTTTCAAAAACAACACCGTTGTAATATTACTCCACAACAAAACAGTAGAATCATCATCGTGTTTTTATGCGAAATTTCAATTATCTTTGAACGATTATTCCCGATTCGGATAAAAACGCAAAACAACACGTGAACTGAAGTAGGGAGAGACGCAATGACTAATATAAACTACTCAAAAACAAGATGAACAACGATACGAAAACATCAACACTGCGCTTCCCTGCAGAATGGGAGCATCAATCTTTTGTTCAACTCACCTTCCCACATGCCAACTCGGACTGGGCATACATGCTCGATGAAGTAACCGCGTGTTTTGTGCAGATTGCAACAGAAATCACAAAAAGAGAGCGTCTATTGGTGGTTTGTGCAGACGTAGAACTTGTAAAGAAAAAACTCGGTGGTTTACCTCAGGATAAAATCACATACACAGCCATACCAAGCAACGACACCTGGGCACGCGATCATGGCGCAATCTCTGTATTCAAAAATAACGAACTCCGACTTCTTGACTTCACATTCAATGGCTGGGGCATGAAATTCGCTGCTAACCTGGACAATCAAATCAACGCGCAGCTATTCGAAAAAAAGATATTTCCTGAAGGCATTAAATTAAAGAACAGAAAGAAATTTGTATTGGAAGGTGGAAGCATCGAAAGCGACGGACAACGCACCTTGCTCACCACTGCCGAATGTCTCCTTGCACCCAACCGCAACAACATGACCCGCGAGGAAATTGAAAAAAAACTACGTAAATATCTTGGTGCGGAGCATATACTTTGGCTCAACCACGGCTACCTTGCGGGCGACGACACCGACAGCCACGTGGATACCCTTGCCCGATTTTGTAAGAGCGACACCATTGCTTACGTGAAGTGTAACGACGAAACAGACGAGCATTATACCGAACTAAAGAAAATGGAAGAAGAATTGCATTCTTTTAAAATGTATGGGTCAAACAAATCTTTTAAGCTTATCGCACTCCCTATGGCCGACGCCGTGTATGACGAAGACGGTCAACGACTGCCAGCCACATACGCCAACTTTCTGATTATCAACGACGCCATTTTAATGCCAACCTATGCTTCACCAAAAGATGAAGTGGCACGCCTCCAACTTCAAAAAGCTTTCCCCGAACGCGATATCGTAGGAGTAGATTGCCGTTCGCTCATACACCAACACGGTTCGTTGCATTGTGTAACCATGCAGTTTTTTGAGGTTTAGCAAGACGAAGATTTGCATACTCCGTTGAAAGTTCGTATCTTTGCATGCTTTTTTGAAAAAGAAAGTGTGATGGGAAATTAAGCGACTAATCACTTAATAACAAAAAACGCTTAAATTTTGAGTAACACAAATTTTATAATTAAAAAAATGAAAACATTTGAATTGTCAGGCGAAGCGCGCCAAGATTTAGGTAAAAAAGCAACCAAAGCAGTTCGCAGATCGGAGTCAATTCCTTGCGTACTTTATGGTGGAAACGAAAATTCACACTTCACAGTAACCGAAAGCGGTATCCGCAAATTGGTTTACTCACCCGAAGTTTTTGTAGTTGATGTTACTGTAGGTGGTAAAACTACAAAATGTGTAATGAAAGAACTTCAGTTTCATCCGGTTACCGACAAACTGCTTCACGTGGACTTCCTCGAAGTAAACGACACAAAACCGGTAGTAGTAGAATTGCCTGTTATCCTAAAAGGTCTTGCTGAAGGTGTTAAAGCCGGGGGTAAACTTTCATTGGAAATCCGCAAACTAAAAGTAAAAGGTATCTACTCGAAACTTCCAGAAAACTTAACAATCGACGTAAGCCACTTAGGATTGGGCAAAACCATCAAAGTTGGAGAACTATCTTTTGAAGACTTTGAATTAATGAATGCTAAAAACTCTGTAGTAGCTCAAGTGAAATTGACGCGCGCGGCTCGTGGTGCTGCCGCAACAGCAGCAGCCGCAACAGGCAAAAAGAAATAATTCTCAGTAAATGAAGTATTTGATTGTAGGGCTGGGTAATATTGGCTCGGAATACCAAAATACCCGCCACAACATCGGATTTACAGTATTGGACGCATTTGCTGATGCGTCCAATGTTTTTTTTACCGACAAGCGTTACGGCGCCATAACCGAGGTTAAACTGAAAGGGAAAAGCCTCATTCTGCTAAAACCATCCACCTACATGAACCTTAGCGGCAATGCTTTGCGCTATTGGATGCAACAAGAAAACATTCCACTCGAACGTGTACTGGTACTTGTGGATGACATCGCGTTGCCTTTTGGCACATTGCGCCTGAAGCCCAAAGGCTCGGATGCGGGACACAACGGATTGAAACACATCCAGGAAACATTGGGTCACAGCAATTACAACCGTTTGCGATTCGGAATTGGCAACGATTTTTCTAAAGGCGCTCAAGTACATTACGTTCTTGGCAATTGGGGTGCGGAAGAAGCTTCGGCAATACCCGAAAGAGTGGAAAAAGCGATTGAAATAATCAAAAGCTTCTGCTTGGCAGGCACACAAAACACCATGAACGCGTATAATAACAAATAGGGAACCGACTACAACTGTAAAACAAAGCGGTTTCCCGCAAAAAGTGATTGGTTGATTTCCTCAAAAAAAAATTTTACCAAATGGAAGTTAGAATAGATAAATGGCTTTGGGCTGTTCGCGTATTCAAAACCCGCAGCATCGCCACCGACGCATGTAAAAAAGGAAAGATTTTGATTCAGAACGTACAGGTAAAACCTTCGCGCGTGGTGAAAGTAGGCGATGTGATTCAAGTTAAATTCAATCCGGTGATTTATTCATTCAGGGTGCTGGCATTAGCTCAAAATCGCATGAACGCAAAACTCGTTCCCGGCTTTATGGAAAATGTAACCACACCCGACCAATTGGAACTAATAGAATTAGGTAAAATTGCGGCTAAAAATGCACGCGATCGCGGCACCGGACGCCCAACGAAAAAAGAAAGACGCGACATCGACGATTTCTTTGAACCCTACTTTCTCGACGAAGAAGAGGATGACAGCGACATCGACGAGAAATAACTTCTACCATCATTCGTTCCCCGTATTTACTTCTTAAAAAAGCAAAATTAATCATGTTTATAGCCTCGCAACTAAAAAAGCAAAATATCATTGAATACCTCCTCTACATGTGGCAAATTGAAGATTTGATACGTGCTTTCGAATTAAACATCGATAAAATTAACGTCGCGATTATCGAACCATATCCGGTGGAAAGCGAAGAAAAACAATCGCTATACAATTGGTACGAAAGTCTGATTGAGATGATGCGCGATGAAAACGTGCAACAAAACGGGCATTTGCAGTTAAATAAAAATGTGATAATCCAACTGAATGATTTTCACACAGAGCTAATGCAATCGGGGCAGGAGCCGGGATACAACGGCAGTTTCTTTGCCATTCTTCCTTCGCTCAACGCGTTGCGCATGAAACAAAGCGAATTAGAAATTAGCGACATCGAACTCGCTTTTAATTTTCTTTACGGCATCATGCTTCTAAAAATGAAAAAAACTGAAATCTCGTTGGAAACACAACGGACACAAACGGAGATAACCCGCTACTTGACTTTGCTTAACAAACATTATCGCCGTTTCCTCGACGGTGAACTTCAATTTGATTAGCAAACCGAATTGCATAGACAAGAAAAAAGCTTTGATACCGTAATGGTTTCCAAAGCTTTTTGTGTTTCTAACAATTCGCAGGATGTGGCAACTCTATTTCTTGAGTTCCATCTTTATTTTCCCAACTTTCATTTTAGCTTCTATCAGCACCGGCACACGGCTACTGTCGGTCGAAATCCAGATTGTAGCAGGATAGTCATGATTAAATACTTTTCCTTTTGCCACTTGCGGCTTAAAAGCATAACAATTAATGTCTTTGCTATTTGATCGGATTTTTTCAACTCCATCAAACACAACTTTCGAAATCAAAACTTTATCCGAAGTAAAAAATGGTATCGTGAAGCTGTCGCCTTTCTTTAGTTTATCCACATCAATCGTTCGAACGTAATAGATCATCGAAACAAAATCCTGCGTATTGTTTGGTATTTTGTACGTTTTATTCCGATACGAAGCGATATTTTCGCTCTGATTAAAAAAAACCGTATCGCTGTTTTTGTATTTATTTTCGACAACTGACTGACGGTACATCAGAGGTGCGGCCGAACGAGTATCAATAAACGTTTCGTAGAGATTTTCTACCTTATACACCCATTCAATAACGCCGGATGTACCACCTTTCAGAATGGCATGATACGCCTCCCTACCATCTATCTTCACCGTTGAGGGTTTCACTGTGAGGCTGGCATCGCCTCCTTTGATGCTTCCGGTAAGCGCCGAGCTAAATGCAATTTTATAATTTAATTTTTCGCCTTTTTTTATTTGCCAAGAGGCAGCGAAACTGTTACTTGCAAACGCGACTCCCGCAAGTAAAACGCAAAGTATTATTTTTTTCATTGGTTTCATCATTGTTTTATGTTTATGACAGATTAATGCGAAATCAAAAACCGTTCCAAAACATAATTTACACTTCGAAATTAGTAGATTTAGCCGGAAAGCGAACGCGACCGCAAAAATAATCAAAATTTACAGTTTCTATTTTAATAAACTTGTATAACTTAGCATGAATTTTGTATTCTCTCTATAAAAAACAAAATAACGATGAAAACAAAACTATTTTTGTCAATGGCGTTGGCTTTGGCTTTCATAGCCACACTCAGCATCGCGTTGGCTCAAAACAAAGCAGCAGACACTATGAAAACTCGATGGAACAAAGTAGAAGAATTTGCGCGCCTTGGGCGACCGGAATCGGCTATGAAAGAGGTAGAAGCCATATTGGCACAAGCTGAAAAAGAAAAGAACGCGGCCGAAACTATCAAAGCGCTGGTGTATAAAATGCGTTTCGTAATGGAGAAAAACCCGGATGAAACGGAGAATCTGATTGGTGAACTCGAAGCGAAAGCCAATACGATGGGTGGAAGTGATGAGAAAGCACTGCTCCACTCCATGGCGGCAGAGTTATACGGCAAATATTATGAGGAGAAGAAATATATTATCGATCAACGAACCGACATCGAGGGCAACCAACCAACCGACATGAAAACATGGACACGAAGCATGTTTTACAAAAAAATAATTGAATATGCCAACGCTTCGCTTACCGACTCGAACACGCTCCAGCAGACACCCACAACCAAATATGCTATCCTTGTGGAGCTGGGAAAAGACAGCCGTCAGCTTCAACCCACTTTGTTTCATTTTCTGGCATACCGAAAAATTGAGATGCTTAAAGAGATTGAACAAAACTCCAACAACGAATATATGAGTTCAGACGAAAGCAATAAAAACGAAAACAATCTGAACAACGAAATTCTCAAAACTTTCAATCAAACAACAGCTTTCGATAGTAAACAAAAAAACCTGCCCGCGCTGGTTTATACGGAACTTCAAAAACTGAATTACACAAACCCCTCAAAAGACGAGCAATATCTATCCGCGCTTAATGCTTTGGAGAAAGCATATACCGGCAACGAAGCGGTAGTAGAAGTATTGGCCGAGAAAGCGGAGTATTATTTAACCCGAGCAAACGAACAAGAGAAAGCGGATGACGCGAAGAAAACAGCCTATCGGATAGTGGTGGATGGTATTTCGGCTTATCCGAATTACAAGCGGATAGCCTTACTTGAGAATCTCAAATCACAGATACTTAAAGTGGAAATATCGGCGAATTATAGCGAAGCTGTGAAGCCGGGCACAAAATTAAAATTGCAATTAAACACCAACAACATTACCGAATTGCAACTTAGCATTTACAAAGTAGAAGCATCTGCAGTTGAATATTTCAATTATAAGACCAATCAACGCCGGGAAAAATCGCTTTACCCCAAACGCACGGAGGTGGAAAAGCGTACAATTCAAATCAAGCCGGACTCTAATTTCAATACAGTGAAATCCGAAATAGAGATTAACACGGGAAGCTATGGGATATACGAATTTCTTATCAGCACCAACAAATCAAAAATCCGAAATGAGCGCGCCACGGGTAGTTTCACCGTTACCGACTTCGCCTTTATTCAAAAAAGCTCGTCAGATATACAAACGCAACTTTACGTGCTCGACAGGATGAGCGGAAACCCGCAAAAAGATGTTTTGGTGAAAACTTATGAGCAGAAATGGACTGGAAGTGGGTATAAATCTACACCGTTGGGCGAATTTAAAAGCAACAACGAAGGAAATGTGTCGTATCAGAAAAACAGCAATTATGAAAACCGGATTGTCGTTTTCGAGAGAGGCAACGATCGCTACTTCACAGCTTCAGCCAACTCGTATGGTTATTACCAACATTACAACGCCAACGATAAGTTAGGGAGTGATGAAACCGCGCTATTCACCGACCGTTCACTATATCGACCGGGGCAAGCCCTTTACTTCAAAGGCATCGTATATAACAGGCAAAAGCAACAAGCAAGCCCAAATGCCACAGCAACTATAGAACTCTACAATGTGAATGGAGAGAAAATAACCGAGAAGAAAGTAAAATCCAATGATTTTGGCTCTTTTGAAGGCACATTCATGCTTCCCGAATCCGGATTGAATGGCGCATATCGCCTGCAATGCGGCAGCAACTCCATCAACATTTGGGTAGAAGAATACAAACGACCTACATTTGAAGTTACACTCGCTCGCCCCAAAGATGAAGTGCGATTTGGAGAAAAACTGAGTATGAAAGGCGAAGTGAAAGCCTATTCGGGCTATGCAGTGGCAGACGCGACAGTAAAATACCGTGTATTACGTCAAACACACCGCTTCTGCTGGTGGATTCGGGAGCAGGAAAAAACAGTTGGCTCCGGCACTACAAAAACCAATGCGGACGGTAACTTCGACATCACTTTTACTCCCGAACGAACAAAACAACCGACGACAGCTTGGTGGCGCGGCAACGAACAATACTACACCTATCGGGTGGTAACCGACGTTACCGACAGCAAAGGAGAAACACAAAGCGACGAGCAAAACGTATCGGTAGGCGACAAGGCGCTGTTTATCATAGCGGAAATTCCAAACAAACTGGAGAAATCCACCGCGACCGCCCTCGACATCTCCACTCAAACTCTCAACGGCGAAACTCCAATTTCGAAACTTGACTTTGTGCTTTCCGAATTAAAACCATCGGAAGAATATTTCGAGAATATTTCGGACACAAACCAGCTACAACCTCAGCGAATAGCGCAACAAGGAAGTTTTAAAACCGATGAAAAGCTGAAACTCGACCTCTCTAAACTCACATCGGGGCTATACCGACTCACACTCACTACGCGCGACAACCGTGGAAACTTGGTAAAAGAAGAGAAGCAATTTATTATCTATTCCAATACCGACAAAAAACCGGCAGCAAGAATGTACAAATGGATACTCGCGCCGAAAACAGAACTTGTAGTTGGTGAGCGCGCCGAAATAAAGTTTGGCACTTCCACACACAACTGCGACGTGTTGTATGAAATAATGCAAGGCGAACGCGTGTTGGAGCGGCGCTGGGCAAGGCTGAACAACGAAATAAAAACATTCGAAATTCCATTCAATGAGTCGATTGGCGCGGGAGTTACCGTAATGTTCACATTTATGAAAGACGAAAAACTATATACCGAGCAAGTTATTCTCCGAAAAAAACAGGAAGAGAAGAAACTGACACCGATAGTTTCAGTATTCAGAGACAAACTTAAACCGGGCGAAAAGGCTGAATACACCATTAATATCCCACAATCGATCGGAGATAAAAATCGCGCTGAAATGCTTGTGGCAATGTACGATGCTTCACTCGATGCCTTGCGCCCTCACAGTTGGAGTTTCAACCCGGCTATCATCGAGCAAATAGAATACACATCGGGATGGACGCTGACAAAAGGCGAATCCGGTTCGATATTTATTTGGAACGACCCCGATGTGAGAAACGTACCCGCCTATCTTCTTGACGAGCTCAACTGGTTTGGATTGCCATTAGGCTATCAAAACCACCGCATAATGGCTTATGGCCGCGCCGGAGGGCTGAAACGAATGGCAAAACAGAGTAACGATATAATGTTGGAATCCGCGTCGCCACTTGAAGAAAAAGTGATGACAGCTGTGGCATCGAATATGGCATCGATGGAGGATAACGCGCAAAAAGAAAAAGAAAATTCGCAGCGTGAGACAGTAAAAGTTCGGGAGAATTTCAATGAGACAGCCTTTTTCTACCCCCAATTGCATACCGACAAAGAAGGTAATGTAAAATTTAGCTTTACCGCCCCCGAAAGTCTGACACGTTGGAATCTAAAAATGCTGGCACACAGCGCCAATCTCTATTTTGGGCAAGAGACTATGCAAGTGCTTACCCAAAAAGAGCTGATGATACAGATGAATCTACCACGATTTGTGCGTAAATCCGACAAACTAACTCTGGCAGCCACTGTAATAAACCTGACAGAGACACCACAGTCGGCAAAATTATTTCTCGAAATCATCGACCCCGAGAACGAACAGCTGATTCAAAGATTTGAATCAGCAGAAAAGATATTGCTTGAAGCAAAAGCATCGAAAACTGCGACCTGGAATTTGGACGCGTTGCAAAAATACGATTTGGTGAAAATAAAAGTAGTGGCGCAAAACGAGAACTTCTCTGATGGCGAGCAAAAATACCTACCCGTATTGCCCGACAAAGCACTGATAACCGAATCGCAAACATTGACAATACGCGCCAATCAAAAACGCGTATTCAATTTCACAAACTTTGTGAAAAACATGAAAAACGTTGACACGAAGAACTTCACCGTGGAATTTTCGAGCAATCCTACCTGGTATGCAATTCAGGCACTTCCATCACTTGCCGAACCTACTACAGCGAATGCAGTTGATTTGCTTGCGGCTTATTATGCCAATTCGCTTGCGGCGCACATTGCCAACTCCAATCCAAAACTAAAATCGGTTTTCGAACAATGGAAAAACAACACGGGAAGCCGGGATGCGTTGCTTTCGAATTTGCAGAAAAACCAAGAGTTGAAAAACATCTTGCTTGAAGAAACTCCGTGGCTCACCGACGCCAAAACCGAAAGTGAACAGAAGAAACGAATCGCACTCCTATTCGCTCTAAACCAACAAGCCAGTCAGACACACACACTTGACAAACTGATAGAATTACAGCTTCCGAGCGGTGGTTTCACGTGGTTTAAAGGAATGAAAGAAAGCAGGTATATCACCCAAGAAATAGCATTGAACATGGCTCGACTTCACAAGATGACACAAACCGCCCGAAGCGAAAAAGAAAACCAGGTGATTCGGAAAGCGTTGAAATACCTCGACATGGAGATTGCCCGAGATTTCGCCGAACTAAAGAAATGGAATAAAGATTATCATAAATCACAAGTCATCACCGACCTGCAGTTATTCTATCTGCATACTCGCTCCGAATACAAGGACATTCCTGTGGATGCGAACGCGCGTGTGGCAGTAGATTTCTACACCGCACAGTCGGAAAAATACTGGATGGACTGGACGCTTTACGGCAAGGCAATGATGGCGGTAGTGGCACATCGCAACGGCAAATCAATTGTAGCCAACAACATCATCAAGTCGATAGAAGAAAACGCGCTTCAAAATGATGAATTGGGAATGTATTGGGCAAAAAACCGCCCCGGATGGTGGTGGAACGAACGCCCGATAGCCACACAGACAGCAATCATGGAAGCAATGGCGGAAATAAAACTAAATCAATCCATGCTCGATGAAATGAAAATATGGCTATTGAAGCAAAAACAGACCCAAAAATGGGATAGCCCAATCGCTACAGTAAACGCGATATATGCCCTTTTGAACTATGGCAACGATTGGACGACAACGGAAGGCGAAACAATAATCAATTTAGGCAGAGAAACGCTAAAGCCGGAAAGCAAAGAAGCCGGAACCGGGTATTTCAAGATGAGTGTGCCGACTTCGGAATTAAAACCCGAGATGGGAAACATCACCGTTCAGACTAAAGGAACCGCTACTATTGGCTGGGGAGCTGCATATTGGCAATACTTCCAAGACATAGATCAAGTAAAACAAGTAGGGAAAGAGATTCGTATTAGCAAAAAACTATTTGTAGAAAGAGCCGAGAGCGCAAAAAAAACAATGGTACCGATAGAGCAAACCAAACTGAAGAAAGGCGACAAACTGATAACCCGCCTGGTGCTTACTACCGACAGAGAT
Source organism: uncultured Paludibacter sp. (assembly GCA_964568675.1). GTDB lineage: Bacteria > Bacteroidota > Bacteroidia > Bacteroidales > Paludibacteraceae > UPXZ01. The sequence continues at coordinate 36,147 of CAZMQV010000005.1, read as the reverse complement.
ATGGAATTTGTAGCGCTTAAAGACCTTCGTGCTGCTTGCCTCGAACCCGTAGAGCAGAACTCAGGCTATCAATGGCGCGAATCAGTGGCTTACTATTACTCGATAAAAGACGCTTCAACGCAATACTTCTTCGACTATCTACCCAAAGGCACCTACGTGTTCGAACATGCCTCGTGGGTAAACAACACCGGCAGTTTCACAAGTGGATTTACATCGACGCAATGTCTTTACGCTCCAGAATTTACGGCACACACAGCCGGAGAAAAGATTACGGTCGAATAATCGGCGCTTTCAAACGAGGTATAACGAAGAAAAATGCTTAGTGTATTGTTACAGCAATTTTGCACTTTTATAAGTTACTTTATGTCTTAGCCTTGTCAAACTAATCGGAAACGAGCGATGCCGGCGTACAGCTCGCCAGGGATACATTTGATGGAGCGACGGGTAAAAGACGATAAACTAAGGGCTGTTCCTATTTAGGGACAGCCCTTTTCACACCTTATTATAAGCCCTACGCGCGAGTTGGAGCAAACCGACGCGTCCTTGGGGTTTTGACCATCCTCATATTATTTTGCTTATTTCGTTTAATGGAGTTTGCAGTGTGGCGCGACTTTTTGCCAAAAACACACTTGGTGATTTGTACAAAAACTTTCATTTTTGCTAAAAACACACTTGGTGATTTGTACAAAAACTTTTGTTTTTGCTAAAAACATGCTTGGTGATTTGTACAAAAACTTTTGTTTTTGCTAAAAACATGTTTGGTGATTTGTACAAAAACTTTTGTTTTTGCTAAAAACATGCTTGGTGATTCGTACAAAAACTTTTGTTTTTGCCAAAAACATGCTTGGTGATTTGTACAAAAACTTTTGTTTTTGTCAAAAACATGCTTGGTGATTTGCTCGAATAACTTTATTTTTGTTAAAACCACGTTTGGTGATTTGCTCGAAAACTTTCGTTTTAGTTAAAAACATGCTTGGTGATTCGCGCCATGACGTTTTCTTTCGTTAATTCCAGTTAATGACATTTAACTACAATCCGATTTTTAGAGTAAATTCAGGTTGACTATTCCATACTTCTAAAATGGCTTGTAAATAGCTAAAAGAAGCTTATTTACCGTTTCATGAAATTAAAACCACAAGGATAGACTTCAATTCTCAGTACCGTGAGAAGCAAAAACAGCCATATTAACTTAATTTATATTAATATGTAATTTTCATTAATACGCAACTATTCTCTCCTCCTCTCCTAAAAACCGATGGGAAGTGCAGGAACAACAGGTACAGCCGACACATCAAGCGCACATCAAGCGTACTTAAAAAAAATGAGATGGAAACCTATAAGAATTTGGCAATTGAAATGAATGCCTCGAAGAGATTTTGTCTCAGAGTTCCGGCGCGATGTGCCGAAAATTTGAGATGAGATTGATTGTCATAAAATCTTCGGCTTCTATGAAGACACAATGGAGCCTATCCGATTGTCGCATTTAAGCAGATACATTAACGTTGAAGATTATTGTGAGCTGTAAAAGGTGGGGGTGATTAGTTAGCATTTTGTCTATCGCAATGTTGTTGCCTCGGAATTTACAACCAATCAATGATCACTTGATAGGTTGCTTCCCTTAACTGGCGAAATTTACGTCTTATTTCACGAAAGTATTCTTGGATTCAATTACACGCTGATAATGCGAATTAAGAAAAGGCGCTAATATGAGCTTCATTGCAAATATGCTGACCGGGATTTGCGATGAAGGAGAAATCGGAACCTACCTTGCAACACAAACTACGGCTTAATAAAAAATTAAAAATCGGCAATAAACCAAGTGTTTGATACAGCCTGTACCGATCACATCGTTTTGACATATTATCATAAAACCGGACTAACTATTGCGCATCAATGAAATGCTATAAAAATATAATTTCCAATTAAAAATACAAAAAGTCAAAATATCTACCAATCTTCGCTCTAAATTATGAAAATAATCGTTATTTTTGTCCCTCGTTTTCAAAGATTAATAAATACTTGAATAAACTATGGCAGATTCAATAGGTCGTATTTCTCAAATTATCGGTCCGGTAGTGGACGTTTTTTTTGATTTCGGCGCAAACAGCAGCGCAAAACTTCCGGCTATTCATGACGCGCTCCACATCGACAGAGGTGATGGGCGACAATTGGTGGTGGAAGTGCAACAACATATTGGCGAAAATACAGTTCGTACCGTAGCAATGGACTCAACCGATGGGCTTAGACGTGGCTTACCGGTAATTACACTGGGCTCACCTATCACCATGCCGGTAGGCGAACAGGTGAAAGGACGCTTGATGAACCTTATCGGCGAACCCATTGACGGCATGAAAGGACTAGATCGGCAAGGTGCATATCCTATTCACCGCGAGCCGCCAAAATTCGAAGATCTTTCTACTTCTACCGAAGTGCTCTTCACCGGCATCAAAGTGATTGACCTCATAGAGCCGTATGCCAAAGGTGGTAAAATCGGGCTTTTTGGTGGTGCAGGCGTAGGAAAGACTGTGCTTATACAAGAGCTAATCAACAACATCGCAAAAGGTCATAGCGGATTCTCGGTATTTGCCGGTGTGGGCGAACGCACCCGCGAGGGCAACGACTTGCTACGCGAGATGATTGAATCGGGCGTAATACGCTACGGCGAGGCATTCAAAGAAGGGATGGAAAAAGGCGATTGGGACTTGTCAAAAATCGACTACGACGAAGTGGCCAAATCACAAGCTACGCTTATCTTCGGGCAAATGAACGAACCTCCCGGCGCGCGTGCTTCGGTAGCCCTTTCGGGACTTACGGTCGCCGAGTCGTTTCGCGACGGTGTGGGCGAAGACCGAAAAGGCAACGACATCCTATTCTTCATCGACAATATATTCCGCTTCACACAAGCCGGCTCAGAAGTATCTGCCCTACTCGGACGTATGCCGTCGGCAGTGGGCTACCAGCCTACCCTATCCACCGAAATGGGTATCATGCAGGAGCGCATCACTTCTACCAAACACGGCTCCATCACCTCCGTGCAGGCAGTGTATGTACCTGCCGATGACTTGACCGACCCGGCGCCGGCAACCACATTCTCCCACTTGGACGCCACCACCGTGTTGAGCCGGAAAATCGCCGAACTCGGCATCTTCCCGGCTGTGGATCCACTTGACTCCACCTCGCGCATCATGAACCCCGAAGTGCTTGGCGACGAGCATTACGACACGGCACAACGGGTGAAACAAATACTTCAGCGCAACAAAGAGCTGCAGGACATCATCTCCATCCTGGGTATGGAAGAGTTGTCGGACGAGGATAAAATCACCGTGAACCGCGCTCGCAAAGTGCAACGATTCCTGTCGCAACCATTCTACATGGCGGCTCAGTTTACCGGAGTTCCCGGGGTGATGGTACCCATCGAAGAGACAATACGCGGATTCAAAATGATACTCGACGGCGAACTCGACGAATACCCCGAAATGGCATTCCTCAACGTCGGCGTCATTGACGAGGCAATTGAGAAAGGCAAGAAACTGCTTGAGCAGGCTCAAATGAAATAAAACAAAACAGCGATTAAATAAATTCTTTTTGAAATGCAACTTGACATCATCACTCCGGACGAAATCATTTTCTCGGGCAATGTAAGCTCGGTTACTGTACCTGGAACTAAAGGGCGGTTTACGATATTAAACAACCACGCGCCCATCATCTCCAGTTTGAGCGCCGGAGTTATCAGCTATCGGGTTGGCGACGAAGAATTTCACGTTGAAAGTGCCGGCGGTTTTGTGGAACTTAAAAAAAATCAGATAGCAATCGCAATAGAAGTATCGGGTGAGCAGAATAGATAAAATAATAGCATGGATGGCCGCGAGCTTTGTGGGCTTATCGCTGATAGCCGGTGGCGCGTTTTCGATTATCGGCACCCGGCATCAACCCCTCGGCCTGTGGTTTATCCCGCTCTTTTTTCTGATTCTCACACTGACGTTGGCACTGATAACGAAGCGAAAAGAGAAAGGAGGCAAAAGCCTGTCGGTAGCTTACATACTGGGAGTGCGGTTTTTCTTTCTTTTTCTGATACTTGTCTTCGCCATTATCAATATGCTGATTGACCGACAACACATCCTGGCATTTACTATAGTGGCTGTGGTTTTCACGCTTGTATTTCTGATTTTTGAAACAAAGATACTGTTGACACAAAACAAGGATAAAGCTTGACAGTAAATCGACTCTCAAGCTTGCACAATTTCTTTTTAGCTTTGACAAAGAACGAATAAAACATTAAATAGAATTTATCATGTCTTTCAAAATAAAAACATTCTTCATACCGCTTCTGGCGCTTCTTTTCACCCTCAACATCGGGACGCTGCGCGCGGAAGAACACGCCGAAGAGGAAAAACCGTTCGATATTAAAGAAATGATTTTCACACACGTGTTGGATTCGTATGAATGGCATCTGTTTTCGACAAAAGAAAAACACTACTCCATCCCCCTACCCGTGATAGTGAAAGGCGAAAACGGTTGGGAGATATTCTCGTCGGCCCATCTAAGCCACGGTCATGAATACAAGGGATTTTTCATTTCGGACACCGATCAATACAGATATAAAATAGTATATCGAAATAGTGCGGGCACATTGACGCGCCCATTGGATTTGTCGTTTACCAAAAACGCCGCTTCCGCCATGCTGGCAAGCATCATGCTACTGATCATCATGCTCATGGTAGCTTCCAATTACAAAAAAGATCCGCTACGCCCGATGAAAGGCTTCTCAGGAGCCATCGAGCAACTGACAATGAGCATCCACGACGACATCATCAAAGCAAGCATCCCCAACGACTATAAACGGTTTGCGCCCTACCTGCTCACTGTTTTCTATTTCATATTTCTCAACAACATGCTTGGGCTTGTGCCCATCTTCCCGGGAGGCGCCAACGTTACCGGCAACATAGCCGTTACACTCACTTTAGCGCTACTCACCTTCCTTGCTACCAATCTTTTCGGTAACAAGGAGTATTGGAAAGAGATTTTCTGGCCCGACGTCCCCGTATTTCTGAAAACACCGATTTTCCCGCTGATGCAAATCATCGAATTCATCGGGATGCTCACCAAACCTTTCGCGCTGATGGTTCGTCTTTTTGCCAACATGCTTGCCGGCCACATGATTGTGCTGGTATTGATGGGGCTGATATTTATATTCTCAGCGATACTGGGTGCAGGTGCCGCGGCGGGTGTGTCGGTGATGTCAGTCGCCTTCTCCATCTTCATGGTGCTGCTCGATGTGTTGGTATCGTTTATCCAGGCGTATGTATTCACCATTCTTTCTTCGATATTTATCGGGATGGCACGCGCCGATCACCACCAACACAAACCGGCTCATTAAAAAAAAGAATAGAATAAAAAAAAAATAGAGTAAATAATAAAAACAACAATTTAAAACTCAGAAACTATGTTACTTTCAATTTTATTACAGATTGCAGCTACTACAGGATTAGCAAATTTTGGCGCAGCTTTAGGCGCAGGTATCGCAGTAATTGGTGCCGGACTTGGTATCGGACGCATTGGTGGCCAGGCAATGGAAGCCATTTCGCGCCAACCGGAATCGGCAAGCGATATCCGTTCCAACATGATTGTGATTGCAGCGCTTATCGAAGGGGTAGCCTTCCTTGCTGTTATTGTGTGTGCATTAGCCATTTTTATCAAATAAGTTATGGAACTTTTCACCCCCGAAATTGGATTAATCTTCTGGTTGCTTATCCCATTCCTGGTGGTATTCTTCATTCTGGCCAAATACGCGTGGCCCGCCATCCTCAAAGGTGTCGATAAACGCAATCAATACATCGACGAATCGCTGATTGCCGCGCGTCAAGCCCGCGAAGAGCTTGAACACGTGAAGGCTGACAGCCAAAAACTCATTGATTTGGCAAAAAAAGAACAGGCTGACATCATCGTAGCCGCCACGAAATCGAAAGAAATGCTCGTGGAGTCGGCAAGAGTAAAAGCCAACGAAGAAGCCGCTAAGATTATAACGGAAGCACGCGCCCAAATCGCACTGGAAAAAGAAGAAGCCATACGTCAAATCAGACGCGAAGTGGCTACGCTTTCGGTGGACATCGCCGAAAAGGTGATACGCGTGAATCTTAAAGAGAATAGTGAGCAAATGAACATGATTGATCGACTTATTGACGAAGTTCAGATTCCAAAATCCTGACAAAACAGAGCAATGAAGTTGCTTCGGACGTCGATGCAACTTCTTGCTTTCTCTCGCTTCTCTTTCAAAAAAATTAAACATGACGATTTTCATACAATTTTCTCTCAACAGAGTTTGATTGAAAAAAAATACTTTTAACAAAAAAATATCAGATGAATACCGGACATTTATCCTCAAGATATGCTACTGCGCTGCTGCTCCATGCTAAAGAAAACAACACGCTCGAAGTGCTTCACGATGAAGCCAATATGCTGACACACATGTTTTCGGAAATGGCCGACATCAAACTCGCACTCGACAACCCGGTACTGCCCAACTCCGAAAAGCGAAAGCTGATACTGAATGCTGCCGGTGGCAAAACAAGTAAAACAATGGAACAGTTTGCTGACTTGTTGCTGAAAAACCGACGCGAATCGCAGATTCAAAACATCATGCTGAAATTTATTGAACTCTATCGGAGTGATAAAAATATTCACTACTGCAAACTGACCACCGCATCTCCACTTGATAAAGCTACCGAAGAGCGCTTGGTGAAATTCATCACAAGTCAAACCGGTGGCACACTCGAATTTAATAAAATTATCGACCCCGACGTATTGGGAGGTTTCAGCCTCGAAGTGGATAATAAACTCTGGGACGCTACATTAGAAACTCAATTGCGAAAAATAAAATCGACACTGATTGATGTCAACAAACGAATCGTTTAGATTAGATGTCAAATCACACCATTGACCGAAAGATATAATACATAATACTATAAAAAAATAAATTCAAAAGAAATTACAATGCTTACTCGAACTCAATATTCATTTATCTTATTGCTGGCAATGCTCATCGCATTACCCAATATCGCCACGGGGCAAAAACAACGAAGCAAGCAAAAAAATGCAAAGTCGGAAATCATCACGATGGACAATCCAATTAACGGATTGCTCGAACGCATCTCGGAAGGCGCTTCGGATAGATTCACTACCGAAATTGTGCCTGCCGACAAAGAATATTTTGAACTGGAACAAAACGGCGATAAAATAATGGTGCGAGGCAGCAACTATGTAAGCATCGCTACCGGGATAAACTGGTATTTCAAATACTACCTCCACATTCACCTTTCGTGGAACAGCATGAAAGCCACCCTGCCAGCCACGCTACCCACCGTGCCCGCGAAAGAACGCCACGAAACAAGCATCGCTTACCGCTACGAATTTAATTTCTGCACTTTCTCCTACGGCACTGCCTTCTGGGACTGGACTCGCTGGGAGCAGGAAATAGACTGGATGGCTCTGCATGGGGTAAACATGCCACTAATGCTCACCGGCACTGAAACCGTGTGGCGCAACCTGCTACTCGAATTGGGCTATTCAAAAAACGAAGTCAACAACTTTATTGCCGGACCGGCGTTTCAAGCCTGGTGGCAAATGAATAACTTAGAGGGATGGGGAGGACCTAACCCCGATTCATGGTATGACAACCAGCAAATACTGGGCAACAAAATACTCAACCGCTACCGCCAGTATGGCATTCAACCGGTGATGCCGGGCTATTCGGGTATGGTGCCAAGCAACGCGGCTTCGAAACTCGGACTGAGTGTGGCCGACCCCGGCACCTGGTGCACCTTCCAACGCCCCGCCTTTCTGCTCCCCACCGACAACCGCTTTGCCGAGATTGCCGACGCTTATTACCGCCACATGAAATTGCTCTTTGGCGACGACCTTAAATACTTTACCGCCGACCCATTCCATGAAGGTGGGAATGTGGGCAGTGTGGATTTGCCTTCTGCAGGCACTGCCATCTTTAGCGCAATGACTCGCGCCAACAGCGACGCGAAATGGGTAATCCAATCGTGGCACGCGAATCCACGACTGCAAATGATCGACCCCATGGATGCCGGCAAAGTGATAGTGCTCGACCTCTTCTCCGACGGCTCGCCCAAATGGAAAACACCCGGATATGGCAAACACGACTGGATTTATACCATGCTCCACAATTTCGGAGGACGCACCGGCATGTTTGGCAGAATGGACTTTATCGCCTCTACGTTCAACGACGCTGTAAACGACGCTACTGCCGGACCGAAACTCAAAGGCGTGGGAGTAGCACCGGAAGGGTATGAACTCGATCCGGTGATGTACGAACTGCTTTTCGAACTACCGTGGCGCAACGAAAAAGTGAATGTAAACAATTGGATTGATGGATACATCCAAACACGTTATGGAACAAACGACCCAAAACTAAAAGATGCATGGACACTTCTCGAAAAAACAGTGTACAAAGGTGCTGCCGGACAAGAAGGCGCAACCGAATCGGTGCTCTGCGCACGTCCGGCTCTTGACATCAACAGTGTGTCCACCTGGGGCTCGTCCAATATTTCATACAACATCAACGACCTGCGCCGGGCGGCAATGGCACTGCTCGATGTGGCTGAAAACTACCGTGGCAACGACAACTTCGAATACGACCTGGTAAATGTGGTATCGCAAACACTTGCCGACTACGGCTATAACTTACAAAAAAGCATTACCGCCGCTTATCGCGCAGGCGACAAAACAGCATTTGCTTCTTTAAGCTCCCGTTTTCTGAATCTGATATTGGCTCAAGATCGCCTTTTGGCCACCCGCAAAGAGTTCTTAGTAGGACGATGGATAGAACAAGCTAAATCGCTTGGTAGCACCGAAGCCGAAAAAACACTCTATGAATGGAACGCACGAACACTGATTACCGTATGGGGTACAAAAAACGCGGCTAACAACGGCGGACTACACGACTACTCTTATCGCTCGTGGAGCGGACTAATGAAAGATGTGTACCACAAACGCTGGGAGGCGTATTTCCAGTTATTGACACAACGGCTTAACGGGGCTACAGTTGCCGATATCGATTTCTTCGACACCTATGAATATCCTTGGACTATCCAAAAGAATAACTACCCTACCGCATCCACCGGCGACGCCATCAACATTGCACGTGAAGTATTTGAGGAATATAGCAGCGAATTGTCAATATGCCAACCGGGAGGCACACTATGTGTTGACGAAGGGCAAGGCTATATCGCCCAGGCTGCTACTGCCGGAGCCAAAACAAATATCAATTTCACCCAGAACACCCGTCCTACTACCGTGTATGTGGATGCCACAAACCATGTAATTTCTGTAGAAAAAGGAAAATCTTTTACACTCAACATCACCGCCGACATGAAAGATGGTCATGCCGGAGTACCTGGATACCGCTATTTCAAATGGTGTCATAAGTTTATCTACGCCGATTGGAACAACGACCAGGACTTTGACGATGCCGGCGAATTGCTCTATTCCATCCCACTGAACGGCAACGACAACAACGCCGCCAACATATCGAAAACAATCCAGGTGCCTGCAAACGCTACTTTAGGTAAAACCAACTTGCGTGTGCGCTACACCAACGGTTATAGTGTTGACATCAACTCGGTGAATGGAGGATGTCAGGCAGTAAAACAAGGAGGCGTTTACGATTTTGGTATCGAAATTTTGGATGGTGAATATGTGGAGCCTACGCTTTGCAAACCGGCTGGTTCGCTTTGCCGCGACGAGGGTCAGGGTTTTATCGCTCAAGCTGCAACCACCGGTGCGAGAACAAACCTAAATTTCACACAAACCACCCGCCCCGCTACTGTGTATGTGGATGCGACACAGCACCAACTGGATGTGGCACGAGGCGACAACTTCACCCTCAACATCAATGCCGACATGAAAGATGGTCAAGCCGGTGTGGCAGGTTACCGCTATTTCAAATGGTGTCATAAGTATATCTATGCCGACTGGAACAACGACAAGGACTTTGACGATGCCGGCGAATTGCTCTACTCCATAGCTTTGGATGGAAGCAACAACCTCGCAGCCAATATCAACAAAACCATTCAGGTGCCGGCAAACGCGGTGCTGAATAAAGTAACTTTACGTGTCAGATATACCAACGGGTATGGCATAGACCTTGGCGCTGCAAGCGGAGCTTGTGCCGACGTTACCGAAGGTGCCATTTATGATTTTTCAATAAACATAAGCGACTTCACCGAACAGAAAACAGTGAACGCGAACGACATACTCTACTGCTACCCCAACCCGGCTAACAACATCATCAAATTCAGCGATGAAGTGCGAAGCGCGATATTACTCGATGTTAATGGAAAAGAACTTGCACGCTCCACGGGCGATAGTTTGAATATAAGCAATTTAAGCAAAAACTTATACATCATAAAACTTATTGGCAAGAAGAATATGACTGCCCATCAGGTTGTTATCAAGAATTAAACAATTGAATTTAAAAAAAATTATAAATAGAATACAATGTCGAATAAAATAAACGTTAGCGAAGTATCCGATATTCTTCGGATGCAATTAGCCGGAATTGACACAGGTGTCAAGTTTGAAGAGATAGGTACCGTGCTCCAGGTGAGCGATGGCGTAGTGCGTATTTATGGTTTACAAAACGCGGAATCTAACGAATTGCTTGAATTTGAAAATGGCATTCAAGCTATCGTGATGAACCTGGAAGCAGACAACGTAGGCGCGGTACTCTTAGGTCCTTCGAACGAAATCAAAGAAGGCGACACCGTGAGGCGCACCAAACGTGTAGCTTCAATCTTTGTAGGCGAAGAGATGCTTGGTCGCGTGGTCAATCCGATAGGCGAAGCACTCGACGGTAAAGCTAAAATTGGCGGCGAATTGATAGAAATGCCACTCGAACGTAAAGCACCGGGAGTTATCTTCCGGCAGCCGGTAAATCAACCTTTGCAAACAGGTCTGAAAGCAATTGACTCTATGATACCGATAGGACGTGGCCAGCGTGAGCTTATCATTGGCGACCGCCAGACAGGCAAGACAAGTATTGCTATCGACACCATCATCAACCAGCGACGCAATTTCGACGAAGGCGACCCGGTTTACTGCATCTACGTGGCTATCGGACAAAAAGGCTCTACTGTAGCCAACATCATGAACACCTTGCAGGAACATGGCGCCATGGACTACACCGTCATTGTAGCTGCTACCGCATCCGACCCTGCCGCTCTTCAGTATTACGCTCCTTTCGCAGGCGCAGCTATCGGCGAATACTTCCGCGACACCGGACGCCACGCACTCGTAATATATGACGACCTCTCCAAGCAAGCAGTTGCTTACCGCGAAGTTTCTCTTATCCTCCGACGTCCTTCGGGGCGCGAAGCATATCCGGGCGACATCTTTTACCTGCACTCACGCTTGCTGGAACGAGCCGCTAAAATCATCAACCAACAAGAGGTGGCCGAACAAATGAACGACCTCCCCGAAAGTCTGAAAGGGAAAGTGAAAGCGGGTGGATCGCTCACAGCGCTACCGGTGATTGAAACACAAGCCGGCGACGTATCGGCATACATCCCTACAAACGTTATCTCCATTACCGACGGGCAAATCTTCCTTGACACCGATTTATTCAACCAAGGTAATCGACCCGCAGTAAACGTGGGTATATCCGTTTCGCGTGTGGGTGGTAACGCACAAATTAAGTCGATGAAAAAGGTAGCAGGTACACTGAAAATAGATCAGGCACAATATCGCGAGCTGGAAGCATTTACCAAATTTGGAAGCGATATGGATCCAGTTACCGCAATGACCATTAACAAGGGGCAAAAAAACACCCGCTTGCTGGTGCAACCGGTGCACCAACCTATGGCCGTTGAGAAACAGATAGCGGTGCTTTACTGCGGCACACAAGGGCTGCTTTCGAAAGTCCCCGTAGATAAAGTAGCGGCATTTGAAAAAGAATTCTTAAACACACTCGAACTGATGCACCAGGAAGATGTATTGAATCGGATAAAAGGTGGAATCATTGACGACGATGTAACAAAAATTCTGAAAAATGTTGCCGCGGATGTGGAAAGAAGAATCTGATAATCCGGGATTCTCATTCTGAAATTTCGGAGTCAGTAGCATGTTTATTATTAATTAAAAAAAATGGCTAAAACCATTAGCTCCATACGGCAGTTAATTCCCAATTGTGAGGGAAATTGGAAAGAAGATATATGGCGACATTAAAAGAAATAAAATCAAGGATTCAATCTGTAAAGTCCACGCAAAAAATCACTTCGGCAATGAAGATGGTTTCATCGGCTAAATTGCGTAAGGCGGAGAAACAAATACTGAGTCTGTATCCATACGAGAAAAAGCTTTCGCATACGCTAAATATGTTTTTAACTTCAGACGAGGAGGTGAAATCCGAATATTCCGAAATTAGAGAAGTGAATCGCGTGGCTTTGGTGATATTCTCCTCCAATGGAAGTCTTTGTGGTAGCTTCAACTCCAACACGTCCAAGAAACTGAACATTGCGCTGGAACAATACAAGCATTTAGGTAAAGAAAATATAATCATCTACCCGATTGGGAAAAAAATTACACAGCAAGTCAAGAAACTTGGTTTTACGGTGGAAGGCAATTTCGAAGAGATGATAGATAAACCAACATATCGTGATGCCCAAGTGCTTGCCAATAAGTTGATGACACTTTTTCTCAACAAAGAGATTGACCGTGTGGAATTAATATACCACCATTTCAAATCGAAGAGTTCACAAGTTTTGCTCAACGAATGTTATCTGCCTGTTTCGCTTGAAATGCAGGAAGATGCAACAAACGAAGAACAAGCTTTCTACATTATTGAACCGGGTCGCGAAGAAATAATGCAAGAATTACTCCCAAAGGTAATCCGCCTAAAACTCTATACCGCCCTACTCGACTCCATCGCATCGGAACAAGCAGCACGCACAATGGCGATGCAAATCGCGACCGACAATGCCGACGATTTGCTGGGTGAGCTTAACTTGCAATACAACAAATCGCGACAACAAGCAATTACAAGCGAACTGCTCGATATTGTTGGCGGGTCGTTCGGTCAGGATTAAACCACAATCGGCATTATCTCCGCCACACACATCAAAAAGAGTCAATTATGTGAAAACGTAGTTGATTCTTTTTTTTGATTAAAAATTCGTTGTAATCGGAACTCCTTTCCACAAAAACTTATGAAGAGCAACATACTATTTTCATTTAATTTTCGTTTAGTGAATTAGGAATTACAAGCAATAACAACTCAAACATGGGGCTTATACGAAATAGCAAATTGAAGCTCCAATTATGCTAATTCAATATTCCTTGAAATACTTAATTACATAATACGGCAAAAAAAGAACGAACACTCATGGAAAAAACTACTCCCGAAGAACTCTCGTTAATACAGATTATCGCGCAATTCTTTCAATGGTTGAAAAAAATATCTTTATCGCTCATTCGCTTCGTTGGCAAATTAATCCAACTCTCGGTGAAACATTGGGCTGTATTTTTGATTGCTTTGGCTGTGAATGTGGCCGGAAGTCTTTATCTTTCGCGTAGTGCGGCACGTAAATACAAAGCCGAAACCACACTTCACATCGCCTTTACTGACGCTGCTATCGTCAACGAGATGATTGACCAGCTTGCCAACTCCCTCAACGACAACAAAAATCTGTCGCTTGCAAGCAAATTAGACATTCCGGATAGTGTGGGGATTAATATTCAAAAAATCAAACATTTTGACGTTATTGACTACCTCGATGACGAAACAGCGAACATAGTCGATTTCAAGAGGAAACACGACCTCACCGACACCACCAATGTGGTGATGAACAACCGGGTATATTTGCAGTTAATCACCAAAAAACCAAATCAACTCAAGCTCGTTCACGATGCGATGTTAAATTATTTCAACTCCAATCCTTATCTCATAGCTGAATTTGAGTTTAACATAAAAAGTCAGGTAAAAGCAATTGAACTGATCGATAAGGAGATGAACCGAATTGACAGCATGGCCACATTGGACTATTTTAAAAATGAAAAACGTGCGGAAATTGGATTGGAAGGCTATAAAATGGTATTAGGCGAACAGAAAAAGCCCATTTACTCGGAAGATCTGCTTAAGCTAACCGACAATCGCCACTTTCGCCAAAACCTGATTGACACAAACAAGCAGCCGGTTAACACTACCACCGGATTTATCGTATCGGGTCCGATTAACGACCGCGTGCGTTACCTTGCCTTTGGTTTGGTTCTTGGTGTGATTGCCGGTATGATTAGCGCATTTGTATTCGACAACCGTCAATGTATCAAAAACTACTTGTTAAAACAGAAATAGATTCAAACAAAAAGAACAGGCTAAAAGCCCGTTCTTTTTGTTTATATCAAATTGAATTATCGTACTAATTTCATCTTTAACACTCGAACATCCTGCAACGGCTTGTCGGATTTATTTGTTTTTACAACCGATATTTTGTCAACAACTTCAATACCCTTTATCACCTCACCAAACACGGTGTAGTTGCCATCCAAATGCGGTGTCCCCCCGATAGTTTTATAATCAGCCCGTGCTCGTTCACTGAATTTATAGAGCGAATCGGCTTTCTCCTCAGATAATTTCTGGTATTGCGCTATTTTGGACGTTTGCATTTTATCCAAATCGGCATCGGTGAATTTCTTACCCTTCACAATGTAAAACTGAAATCCAGAAGAGGCTTTCGAGGGATTCTCCCGATCGCCCATGCGAGCAGCTGCCAAAGCGCCTTTCTTGTGATAAATATGTGGTGTACGAAATTCTGCGGGGATTGTAAAATCAGCAGTATCCGCCTTGTTTTTTCCACTATAATATTCCGAACGTGTTTGTGGATCGCCACCCTGAATCATAAAATCGGCTATAACACGATGAAATAACACGCCTTGATACACTCCTGACTTCACAAGTTTCACGAAATTGTCGCGATGAAGCGGCGTGGAGTTATACAGTTTCACCACAATTACTCCTTCGGTCGTACTGATTTCCACCTTTTGTTCACGCTTCGCAGACGCGTTTTTCACCGACGAACATGCGGAGACACCGATAGCCATTATTAGTAAAGCAAAGATTTTTAGTTTGGTTTTCATTTGTATTTCATTTTTTTTCAAAAATACAAAAATAAATTCACTTGAATATAAACTCCAATTAAATTGGATAGATTAAGTCATTTTTAATAACTTTGTATTGAAATAGAAATAATCAGAAATTTGCGTAAAATGAACTCAGAAAAGAGCTTAACATACAATTTCGCCAAATCTTATTTGCTGTTTGGATACCGGCAATTTTACAACGACATCACCATTATAGGCAAAGAAAACATCCCGACTGATAGCAACACCGCTATCATTTTTGCACCTAATCACCTGAATGCGCTGATGGACGCGCTGGCAATCTCCTACATCATGCCACGGCAAAAGTCGGTTGTATATCTTGCGCGTGCCGATCTGTTTGCCAATAGAAGCATAGCGAAGATAATGCGTCTGGCTAAGATTTATCCCGCCTTTCGCATGCGCGATGGCTTTGAAAACCTCGAGAAAAACAACAGTTCGTTCGACCAGTGCATTCAAACGATGACAAATGGAGAAGCAGTTTGCATCATGCCCGAAGGTGGACAGGGTGAAAAACGTAGAATCCAACCGCTGGTGAAAGGTATTTTCAGGCTTGCTTTTGAAGCGCAGCAACATTTTGGGAAAGAGAAGATAGTGAAAATCGTTCCAGTAGGCATTGACATGGGCGATTTGATCAAAAGCAATAAACATTTGATAATCAACATCGGCGAAGCAATATCGATCGAAAATGAGTTTGAAAACTTCGAACGCAATCAGGCGATAACAATAAACGTAATGCGAAAAAAACTTCGTCAAAGTCTTTCCGAATTGACGCGCAACCTCGACACCGACAACTACTACGAATGTTTCGACACGGTATGTGAACTTATGGCTACGAACTTCGAGAAAACGGGTAATGGAGAAAGTGAGGTGGTAGGTAAGTTTCGAATCAAACAACAAACTGCTAAGTTGCTTTGTCAGTTGGAGAAATCGACTCCGGAGGTAGTTTTTGAAATATGCAAACTAAGCGCTAAATTCGAGCAGCAAATGGACGAGCTGAACTTCAAAACTTCAATTTTCAACAAACTTAAAAGTGATAAATCCGGGATAAGCGCATTCTTTTCTTTGCTCATTACTTCGCCCATATTCTTGTTTGGCTTCCTCACCAACGCGCTACCTACCTTTTCGCCCGTATGGATACGCAAAGCAATTGACACGGAATACAACGGTTTTTTCAGCTCTATTCAGTTTGGACTTGGCATGTTGCTTTTCCCAGCATTCTACCTTGTACAAACTATAATTTTTCACTTCTTCATCTCAGGAAGTATTGGTTTGACAATAATATTTTTAGTGCTTCAGTATTTCACCCGTTCTTTTTCATTGAAATGGTATTCCGGGTTGAAGATTTTATATCACAAATTAAGATTCAACCATATACTGAGTAGCGATGGCGAGCAATCGGAAAAACTACACAAAGCTATTGAACTGAAAAACAAAATAGAGCATCTCCTAAATAGCTCGAAAAAAAGCTCAATATGAATTGGTTTAAAAGAACAGGAAACCGAAGAATCGTTTCGAATCTCCGGTTTCCTGTTCAATTTTTTCTAAAATGAAACTTAGACAATCAACAACGCGTCGCCATAAACTCCAAAATTATATTGCTCTTTCACAGCCACATCATAAGCGTTCATCACTTCATCGTAGCCCCCAAATGCGGCTACCAGCATCAGTAAAGTGGAAAATGGCAAGTGAAAATTGGAGATAAGCGCATTGGCAACGGTAAAATCGTAGGGAGGGAAAATAAACTTATTAGTCCATCCATTATAAGGTTTAATTTTGCCTTCTGTACCCACAACAGTTTCGAGCGCGCGCATCACCGTGGAGCCTACCGAGCATATACTACGATTATCTTCTTTGAATGAGTTCACAAGATTTGCCGTCTCCAAGGTTATTTCCATTTGCTCCGAGTCGATTTTGTGTTTTGTCAAATCCTCAACATCAATTTCGCGAAAGTTGCCAAGACTCATGTGCGACGTAAGGAAAGCCGATTCAATGCCTTTAATTTCCATTCTTTTCAGCAACTCACGGCTAAAATGTCTGCCTGCTGCAGGCACCGACACCGCACCTTCTTTGGATGCAAAAATCGTCTGAAAGTTATCCTCATCATCCGGCTCCACATCGCGAGCGATGTTGCGGGGGAGTGGGGTTTCGCCCAATTTGAACAACTCTTTTTTGAAATCTTCGTGCGACCCATCGTAGAGGAAACGCAAAGTGCGTCCACGCGAAGTAGTATTGTCAATAACCTCCGCCACGATTGAATCGTCTTCACCAAAATAGAGTTTATTCCCAATTCTTATTTTGCGCGCCGGTTCCACCAGCACATCCCATAGCCGCGCTTCACGATTCAGTTCGCGCAACAAGAAAACCTCGATTTGCGCGCCGGTTTTTTCTTTGTTCCCAAAAAGACGGGCAGGAAAAACCTTGGTGTCGTTGAAAATAAACAGGTCTTTTTCGTTAAAATAATCAAGCACATCCTTAAACACGCGGTGTTCAATTTCGCCTGTGCTTTTTTTTAACACCATTAATCGGGACTCATCCCGATAACTCGCCGGATATTGCGCTATCAGCTCATCCGGAAGCTTGAATTTGAATTGAGATAATTTCATTTTATCAAAATTTACAATATTGTTTTTTACCCAATACGGCATATATAAAATAGGCGCCTTCAGGTTTTATAAATAAATTTTCCATTAAAAAAAAGTAATCAAACATTACCGTCCAAAACATTATCGTCTTGCACGCCTTCAATGCGTGTGAGTAAAGCGTCAATTTGCCAGCAATCTGTCAAGCGAATATCTCCGATGCGTGTTCGCTCCAAAGCCGTAAGATGAGCTCCACTACCCAGCGCTTCACCAATATCGCGCGCCAATGCACGTATGTATGTACCTTTGCTACAAACTACCCTAATTTTTAGTTCGGGTAAAGAAAAATTAAGCACCTCTATCTCATCTATAACCAATAGCTTAGCTTTTAGTTCAACCTCCTGGCCATCACGCGCATAATCATAAGCGCGTTTACCATCGACTTTTACAGCCGAATAAACCGGCGGCACCTGCCATATTTCACCTACGAAACTTGGAATCACTTTATTCACAAGCTCTTCGGTGATGTGTGCGGTAGGGAAATACGCGTCAATCTCTTTCTCCTGGTCGAAACAAGGTGTGGTAGCGCCCAAATGCAAGGTCGCTATGTATTCTTTGGTCTGATACTGAAATTCTTCGATTCTACGCGTTGCTTTTCCGGTGCAAACAATCATCACACCCGTGGCAAGAGGATCGAGTGTACCCGCATGTCCTACTTTTATCTTTTTCACATTCAATGCTCGCGATATTTTCCATCTTATTTTGTTCACCAAATCAAATGATGTCCAATTCAATGGTTTATTCACAAACAGAATTTCACCGTCAACATAATTCACAATACTTATACCACTTCTAAATTAAAACCTAAAAAGAGCAAAACAATGATTACCAATCCGGCTACGATACGATAATATCCAAAAGCTTTGAAGCCATATTTTGTTAGAAATCCGATAAAAAAACGAATTGCCAGCATCGCGACAACAAACGCAACGACATTACCAATGATTAATAAATTCAGGTTATCAAGCAACATTTGTCGAGACCCATCTTCAAGCAATAGTTTGAGTAGTTTGTAGCCCGAGGCGGCAGCCATGGTAGGCACAGCAAGAAAGAATGAAAATTCTGCTGCTGTCTTCCGGCTAAAGCCCAGTGATGTTCCACCCACAATAGTAGCCATGGAGCGCGAAACGCCGGGAATCATCGCCACACACTGCGCAAAACCAATTTTCAAAGCCCTGCTCAGGCTCATTTCAGGCTCTCCCTCTTCGGGATACGTAAACCATTTATCCACAAAAAGCATAAACACGCCACCAATCACCAACATTATAGCAACCACCCAAACATTTTCGAGCAATCCATCTATCCAATCGCTGGCAAGTAATCCAATAACTGCCGAAGGTAGAAATGCTACAAACAATTTGACATAGAAATCATATTTTTGAAGAAAACGTTTCGAATAAAGTGTCCATTTCGCGATGCTGGAAAGATTTGCTACAGCAGACTTATCAAATATTTTCACGTCTTTAAGCTGAACAAATCGCTTCCAATACAAAACAATGACCGAAAGTATGGCGCCAAACTGAATGATAACTGTGAAAGCCTTTACAAACTCATCACTTTTCACACCCAATATTCCTTGAGCCAATATCATGTGTCCGGTGGACGAAACCGGCAAGAACTCGGTAAGCCCCTCAACTATCGCTATAATTATTGTCTGAAATACAGTCATTTCGCCGTATTATCTTTAGGACGATACATGATTGAAAATATCATCAGCACAAACCCGGCAAGTGCCACCATCGGACCAATCGTAATGCGTCGGGTGCTAAAAATGTCAGGATTAAATTCTGCGCCGGAAGGAGTGCCGGTCATCAACAAGAAACCGACAACTACTATTACAAACGACACAGCCATCAGGATGTAGTTGATTTTTGATAAACTAAAAAAATTCTCTTTCATATCTTCGCTTTTATTTTTACAATTTATTCAATATTATTCAATTCAATGTTTGCATAACTTCAAAGCTTGCCGATTTATGCGTAATACATATCATTGGTTTGCATACGGATATATCTCCCAACAGCTAAATAAGCAAGAAAAGCAGTGAGGAAAATGCCTGAAAACAAAATTACAGCCCCAACAATTGCTGCCATCTGCCAGCTTATCAGCTGCGTACTCAATCCAAAATGATAGTGCATATAAAACAGCAATCCTCCAAGCAACAACATAGCCAGAAGAGCCGCCACAAAACCACTCCACACACTTTGCAAAATGTAGGGCTTGCGTATAAACCAACTTTTCGCACCTACCAACTTCATGGTGTTGATAATAAAGCGATTGGAGTAAATACGGAGACGCAATGTATTGTTAATCAACACAAATGAAACAAGCAATAATACTATCGCAAGCCCCGTCAGCACAAATGAGATATTTCGGATATTATCATTCACAGCAGCCATCACATCTTTTGGATAATTCACCTCTTCTATCGCGCTATCGTATTTTTTTAGTTCACTCTCTATCTTAGCCACACTATCCGACTGCGCATAATTGGCTTGCAAGCTAACTTCGATTACCGCAGAGAGCGGATTGTAACCCAAAAATGCTTGCGGGTCATCTCCAAGGTATTTAATATGCTCCTGCAACGCTTTTTCCTTTGAGATGTATTCGGCAGACTTTGTATAAATCTGTCCAGTCAGATATTTCTGAATTTCATTTTTTTGCTGTTCGCTCACATCATCTTTCAGTACCAAAGTCAGTTTCAGATTTTCCTTCACATAGGTAGTCATATCGCGCACAAACAAAGTAGTGAGTACCAATAAACCAATCAGAAACAACACCATTGCCATGCTGAAAGTGGCAGTAGCACTTGCGTTACGCGAATAATTTCGATTCTTTTTAAGTCTTCTCTTTCCCATAATCCAATTCTTTATGCTTTCACCACCGCTTTATCCGTTCTTTTTTTGAAATAAATAAAAATATATGCGGCAAAGCCTAACACTAATAATATCGAAGAAATAAGTGCTACACCATTGCCGGTTGTATAAGTTTTGGGTTGAAAACGAAACTCAACATCGTAGTTACCGGCTTTGAGCGCCATGCCTCGCAACAGATAATTGACACGCGTATAAGGGACTGTTCTACCGTTGACGGTAGCCACCCACCCTTTGTCATAGTATATTTCAGAAAAAACAGCCACTTGGTCTGTTTTGGTATTTACGTTATACACCAAATGATTGGGCGCGTAAGATTTCAGTTCAATTCTGGAAGTACTATTCGGCACAATAGTTTGCGGGAGCGATTGCGCGATTGATTTATCCACAACAAGCTCTTTTCTTGTGTTTATTTTGCCCAATATTTTCATTTCTTCGTTAGCATCGGTAGCCACGTGAATCTTATCAACAAACCAGGCATTCCCGTTCGGATGCGGATTGACAATTGGTGACGCTTGCTTGTTGTAAATTACATATTTGAGATTGAGCATGTTGAGCACTCCGAGCGAATCGAACACCGATTGCAAATCATCTTCTGATTTCGCGTTGCTGAAAGCTCCAAAAAGTTGACCGATTTCGCCTTGCAATTGCATGTTGATCAACTCCTGATAGCGACGAAGTTTGGCGGCATGATAACCTCCGATATTTTTATGATAATAAGACGGCGTGGCATCATTGAATAAATTCACAGTAGCATCAAGCACCCGATATTGCGATTTATCTTTCAACACCATTTCATCTGCCGGTGTCATTTGCACCAATTGTTTCGGGCGTTTTGGTTCGAAATTATCTTCGTTCAAATAGCGTTTTGCCACCGGAAACATATCAATTAAAATGAAGAAACCGAGCAAAGCCACAGAAACATTCTTTTTCAAATACCCTTTCACAAAAGCCCAGAGCGTAAAGGCACCCAAAACGACAAATGCGAGTGAACGCCAAGCGTCCGACTGTAGCATCGCTTTCCGATCGAGTGGCAATGTTTCTTTCAAGAACGAATAATCACCTTGCAACTGCGCATCTTGCGACGACACAAAATTGCCGGCAAGTGATGGGATTAAAGCATAAACCAAAGCGATGCCACCTGTAATAGCCGCGCTTATCAGAATTGATTTGGCGAGCTTATCGGTTTTAATCTTTCCTTCGTAAATTTCTTTCAAAGCCAAAAAAGCCAGAATACCAACACCCATACCGGTAGCAACCAATATCATGGAAGGTGCGCGGAACTTATTATACATCGGCACATGGTCAATAAAAAAATTGGTAAGCGCGGCAAAATTCTTACCCCACGCGAGCATCATCGTAAGAAGAATAACCGGAATCAGCCACCATAAAGTTTTTTTATCGACTAAAAATAAACTCAACACAAAAAGAAACACCACGATAGCGCCAAAATAAACCGGACCGGATGTGCCGGGCTGTTCGCCCCAATAGAGTGGCATTTGACTAATAATTTCCTTTACCTGATTTTGAGGGACTCCAAGGTTTTGCAAATTACGCGCTGTCTCACTTTTCTCATCAAGTGCGCCACCACTGGCTCCACCCATAAAATTAGGAATAAACAATGTCATGGTTTCTTTTTTGCCATAACTCCAGCTGGTCAGGTAATCTTTATTCAGTCCATGCTGCGAGCTACTGGTGTCGGATGTAAGTCCATTTGACTTGCCGCGCATGGTGTATTGACTGTATTCATAGGTAGTAAGCAAAGAGGTGGCATTCATACCCAGCGCCACTATAAGCGCCACGAGCATCACACCCACTGACTTCGAGAACTCAAGCAGTTTTTTCTCTTTAATGCTGAAAATAAACTCTACAAGCCCGAAAACGAGCAGTATTATTGCTACATAATACAGAATTTGTATGTGATTGGCACGCACGGCAAGGCTCAGAAACAGCGCGGTAAGCAATGCGCCCAACACACGT
The DNA here is from genome assembly GCA_964568675.1 of uncultured Paludibacter sp. Classification (GTDB taxonomy): domain Bacteria; phylum Bacteroidota; class Bacteroidia; order Bacteroidales; family Paludibacteraceae; genus UPXZ01. The sequence continues at coordinate 13,478 of CAZMQV010000005.1, read as the reverse complement.
TTACCTCTAAAAGTCTGAAATACTGCCCCAACAAGTGGCGCCACATAAGCGATGGTAATTGCCTTAGAATTATGGCCGGCAGCAATGATAATGAAATTATACGACGCGAAACTAAAACCGATTGATCCAATTAACGCCTGCCAAGGTTTTAGCCCGAACGAAAGCAACAGGATATAAAAACAAATCAGGTAGAGGATAAGATTGGAAACCGGACGGGGAAAAGCAAGCACCATTTTCTCGACGTATTGCAACACATTGTTGGGTTGCTTCATCGAAATCTGATAATTAGGCATTCCTCCGAACATCGAATTGGTCCAAAGTGTAACATCATCGTGCGATTCGTTGTACGTAATAGTCTCTTGCGCCATGCTACGCCAACTGTCCGTATCATGAGCCACAAGCTCTTTACCCTCCATTACGGGGACAAAATAGGCAAAAGCGAGAACTACAAAAAGAAGGACTGCGACTAAGTGAGGGATGAATGAACGAAAATTTATTTTGGGAGTCTCCATGCGATACTATTTCAATTTCTTTACAACAAGATAGTTTTTGGGAAAAATCATACAAAAGTACTACATTTATACCGTTTCCGTTCGTCTCAAGTCAATTAAATTTAATTAATTATCGTTCATTCGGATTAACAGCTCTATCAAGCCATACAAAACCTTCCACATAATTTCTATAATAAAAAATTATGCTGTACATTTGTAGCAACAAAAAAACTAAAATATAATGAATTGGAAATGCCCCATTTGCGGAAGCGAGAAATCATCAATATTGTTCACCTGCACCGATCACTTTGTTAGTGGCGAAAAATTCGATGTTGCCACATGCGATTCTTGTAAACTAAGGTTCACGCTTGATGTGCCGGATGCCGGGAATATCGGCAAGTATTACGAAGCTGAAGACTACGTATCTCACAGCAACACAAAAAAAGGCGCGTTGAACACTTTATATCACTACGTGCGCAACTACATGCTCCAACGGAAAGCCAAGTGGGTTGAAAAGCATTCGGGAATAACACAAGGCAAACTACTCGACATTGGCGCCGGTACAGGTTTTTTCGGACACACCATGCATCTTCGCGGGTGGGAAGTGAGTCTGATAGAGCAAAGCGAAGCCGCACGCGAGTTTTGCCTCAAAAACTTTTCGCTCCAAGCCGGTGAGGACATCAATGAGTTTGCTCAAACGCATACACAAAACCACTCAAAACCCTATGATGTAATCACACTTTGGCATGTCATGGAGCACCTGCCACTTCCCAACGATGTGATGCAAAAAGCACTTACACTCCTCACAGACCGCGGGCTTCTTATTATCGCGGTTCCCAACTGCGACTCATACGACGCCCACAAGTACAAAGAGAAATGGGCTGCTTATGATGTGCCTCGCCATCTGTGGCACTTCCGCGAAGAACAAATGAAAATACTCGCCGCGAATAACGGATTTCATATTGAGACGATAAAAAAAATGCCTTTTGACGCTTACTACGTTTCGATGCTTACAGAGAAACAACAAGGCAAATCGCTATCGTTCTTGCGAGGCGCATGGAGTGGAACATGTGGCTATATTGCATCCGTATTCAACAAAAACAAGAGTAGTTCGCTCGTATATTTATTACGAAAAGACTAAAAGAGTACGAAGCCTAAAACATAAAACGAAAAAAGAGAAGCGAGCTGCTTCTCTTTTTTCGTTTTATTTATTTATTTTGCTCTTTTTATCAAATCTTCCACCCGAATTGTCATCATGCGTCCTACTTTGGACTTACCTCTGTAAGTTATTATTTTCATCAGACTGGCATCGGCAGGAATTTGCAGTGGTTTAACGTATTTCGGATAGAAATAGTCGGGTTCTGAATTGTCAAAACTGGTGTAAATATCCAGTCCGTCAATTTCGGTAGTAAGTTCAACAATGATATTCTCTTTGTCCTTTTTCACTTTAATGATTGGGTCATACATTGCCGGCGAATATTTAGTTTCATTGAAATCAAAACGGCAGAAATGATTTTCTGTCTTGCGGATGAAATTGCTCCAATCTTTTTTAATCTCAGGCGACCAAACCGACTCTGCTACTGCAAGTCCGCGTGGCCATGTCATATATTCCGCCTGACGGATATTAAACACTTGCTCAGTCCAAAGATTAGCCTGCCCTCCAAGAATGAATTTCGGGTCGCAACCAGCAGGTGTAGGATTGAATTTGTATGTCTGATTGAGGCGAAGCGAGCTGTAAACCCGTGGTTCGGTGCTTATATCGCCCTGCATCAGGTCAATATAAACAAAATTACTTGGGCTCATCACCACCTTGTGCCCCGATTTGGATGCTTCAATCCCATGCGATTCGCCACGCCAGCTCATCAAAGCCGTAGTCGGCGTAATGCCTCCTTCCAGAATTTCATCCCATCCCATCATTTTTTTCCCTTTCGATAGAATAATATTTTCTACACGCTTGCCAAAATAGGACTGCACTTCTGCCATCGACTTCATTCCTTCGCGCTCCATCAATTGCTTCACTTCATCGCTCTTTTGCCAGAAAGTATATGGAGCTTCATCGCCCCCGGTGTGAATATACTCAAATGGGAAAAGCGCGGCAACTTCCGTCATCACTTTATCCATAAACTGATATACTTTTTCGCTGGTAGGGTTCAGTGTGTTTTCATAAATACCCGTAGGGCGGCTAGCACTCCAATCGAGGAAAGCACCACCGTTGCGCACTTGATGATCGCCACTTTCGGGGAAACAAGCAAGTTCGGGATATGCCGCCAAAGCAGCCGAACTATGCCCGGGCACATCAATTTCGGGCATTACCTGAATAAAACGTTCTTGCGCATAACGAATCACCTCTTTGATTTGCTCCTGCGTATAAAATCCGCCATAGTTTTTAGGAGTTCCGGCAGCCACAGGGGGCAGACTACCAAACCATCCTATCCGTTCTTCGCGCCAGGCACCTACTTCGGTAAGTTTGGGTAGCGATTTAATCTCGATGCGCCAACCTTCATCGTCAGTAAGATGCCAGTGAAACATATTAAACTTAAAACGCGACATTTTGTCGATATACTGTTTCACCTCATCAACAGTGAAAAAATGACGTGCCACATCGAGCATCATGCCTCGCCAACCCACGCGCGGATAATCCACAATCTCCAATGCCGGGATTTGCCACGCTACTTTCTCCTGGATGGTATTACTCTCAATTGCTGGTGGCAATAATTGCACCAGAGTTTGAGCACCGTAATAAAGGCCGGCTGATGTATTCGCCGCTAAAGTAATCAGCTTTGGGTTTACGGACAAAGTATAACCTTCGTTGCCAATCACATCATTTTTCACCGGATTGATTACAAGTCGGATTGCTCCATTGCCTGCATGTTTTACCGCGAGAGTTGCTCCGGTGGCTACTGTTAGTTTCTTTGTCAGAAAATCGACAGTTAATTTATTCTCAGAACTCTCCGGTACTACCATCGTTATTTTTCGCGGCAGCGTGAACTGTCCTTGCTTGTTCACAACCGACACCGGTTCGGGAATAACATTGAGTGAGGGTTTTGCAGTTTGTGCAAACAAACCCGTCATTATTAGCATCATAACTAACGTAATAAGATTTCGTTTCATATTAATGTGTTTACAAATTATAATTATTGGTGATTTCAATTCCATGATTTATAACTTTGTCAAAGATAACAAGAATAAATAGCAGAAAAAAAATCAAACCTGTTTTTTTAGGATTTTTCATTCATCGCATACTACCTACAAAAAAGAATAAGAGTTTCACCCTGCTGAAGAAATAACTTATCCATTCATTTTTTGCTTCGGAAAGAACCTATCGCAATGATTTGGTGTTATACATTTCATGGAAAAAATATTATTCAAAAATGGCGATACCATCCCCGCTATTGGGTTGGGTACTTGGCTTTCAAAACCGGATGAGGTTTTCAACGCAGTGGTGAAAGCTGTGAAAGCAGGTTACAGACACATTGACTGCGCATACATATACAAAAATGAAACAGAGATTGGCGAAGCGCTCAATTATCTGTTTTCCAAAAACATTGTGAAAAGAGAGGAGCTTTTCATCACCTCGAAACTCTGGAACAGTTTTCACGCACCCGACAGGGTGCAAGCCGCAATCCAAACATCATTAGATGCGCTTCAGCTCGATTATTTGGATTTATACCTGGTGCACTGGCCATTAGCTTTCAAAGATGACGTGGCTGAATCAGCCCGCGATTTGATTTCGCTCGACGAGCTACCACTCTCCGAAACGTGGAACGCGATGATAAAGCTCAAAGAAATTGGCCTGGCTAAACATATCGGCGTTTCAAACTTCAGCATATTGAAACTACAGGACTTGATAAGCAAAACAACAGTTGCACCGGAAGTAAATCAGGTGGAACTTCATCCTTATTTTCAGCAAAAAGATATGCTCGCATTTTGCCAATCAAACAAAATTGTAGTAACCGCTTACTCGCCACTGGGTAGCAGGCATCTGATGAAAACCGACAACGCTATTACCCGAAACGAGTCAATAATCAGCATGGCGCTTGCTCACAACTGCACAGAAGCTCAAATAATACTTGCATGGGGAATGCAACGGGGAACGGTAGTTATACCCAAATCAGTGAATGAGCATCGCATTCTCGAGAATCTCGGCTCTCTTCAAATTCACCTTTCGGCTGAAGAGATGGCAGAAATCGAACAATTGAACCTGAACATTAGAAAAGCGCGTGGACAATTTGCATTAATGCCGGATGGTCCCTACACCTACGAAAACTTATGGGACGAACCTATACCGGACATTATCAACAAAAAACAGAAACACGAAAGCTAATTGGCAAATTATCACTAATTTTGCGCTTTCATTTCCACTCAAGACACTGACATGACACAACAAGAGATAGAAAAAATACGTTCCGAATTCCCAATTCTGACTGAAAAAATATACAACAAGCCACTGATTTATTTTGACAATGCCGCTACGACACAAAAGCCTCAAGCAGTGCTCGATAAAATCATACACGGCTACACCCATTCCAATGCCAACATTCATCGTGGCGTTCATTTCTTAAGCCAATTGGCTACCGAAGCACATGAAGATGCCCGAAAATACATAGCCAAATATATAAACGCGACATCGTCCGACGAAGTTATTTTCACACGAGGAACCACCGAAGCAATCAATCTGATAGCTTTCGCACTTGGCGAACACATTGGCGAACAAGGTGGCGAAGTGGTTATCTCGGCAATGGAGCACCACTCCAATATCGTACCCTGGCAAATGCTGTGTGAGCGAAAAGGTATGACGCTACGTGTAGCACCCATCAACCAAAAGGGAGAAATCATACGGGATGATTATCGGAAACTCCTTAATAGCAAAACGCGAATTGTATCGCTGGCGCACGTTTCGAACGTACTTGGCACCATTAATCCGGTGAAAGAACTGATTGCCGACGCGCACGAACAAAACATCCCCGTACTCATTGATGGCGCACAAGCCTTACCACATTTAAAAATTGACATTCAGGATATTGATGCCGACTTCTATGTCTTCTCCGGCCACAAAGTGTATGCCCCCACGGGCATTGGCGTGTTATACGGAAAGCTCGAATGGCTCGAAAGATTGCCCCCCTATCAAGGAGGAGGCGAAATGATAAAATCGGTAAGTTTTGAAAAAACCACTTACAACGAACTTCCATTCAAATACGAAGCCGGAACACCCGACTACATCGGCTCCACGGCGCTTGCCGAAGCGCTAAAATACATTAGCCACATCGGAATTGAAAAAATAGCTGCTTACGAAGAAGAACTGACGCGGTATTGCACCAGCAGATTAAATGAAATACCGGGCATTCGATTTTTTGGAACTTCGGAGCAAAAAAGCGCTGTTGTCTCTTTCCTTGTAGGCGACATACATCCTTATGACATTGGCATGTTGCTCGACAAGCTTGGAATAGCCATCCGCACCGGTCATCACTGCGCGCAGCCACTGATCAACCTACTTGAAATACCCGGAACGGTGCGCGCGTCATTTTCGTTCTACAACACAAAAGATGAAATCGACAGCTTTATCAACGCACTCAAACGCGCAGTAAGCATGCTTTCTTAACGAAAAGATATATCAGCAATTTAACAAAGCAAATCTCAAACACAATATGACAATAAACGAAATACAAGACCAAATCATTGACGAGTTCAACCAATTTGATGATTGGATGGATAAATACGGATTACTAATCGACCTTGGCAACTCGCTGAAACCATTCGACGACAAATACAAAATCCCTCAAAACATTATTGAAGGGTGTCAAAGCCGCGTATGGTTTCATGCCGAAGTAGTGGATGGGAAAGTAATCTTTGAAGGCGAAAGCGATGCCATTCTGGTAAAAGGAATTGTTTCGCTGCTCATTCAAGTGCTATCGGATCAGACACCGGAAGACATTGTAAACACCGACCTCTATTTCATCAATCGCATTGGACTGAAAGAGCACCTCTCGCCTACCCGCTCCAACGGATTGCTTGCCATGGTGAAACAACTAAAAATGTACGCGCTGGTGTTCAAAACAAAAATGAGCGTTTAGGCGTTCGTATCAAAGGAACACCGATAATTCTATTTTTTAACCAAATGAAACAAGACATCCAAAATCGGGAAGATGTGATTCGGCTGGTAAACCGATTCTATGCTCAAGTACAAGGCAATGCCATTTTAGGCTTTATTTTTGATGACATTGCAAAGGTAAATTGGGACGAACACCTACCCAAACTCTACGCCTTCTGGGCAAGCGCGCTCTTCAACGAACAAAGCTTCACTGGCAACCCCATGGCCAAGCACATCGCGTTGAGCCGACAAACCGCAATGACCGAAGTACAATTCAACGAATGGCTCTCGGTATTCAACAACACTGTGGATGAACTATTTGTGGGAGCAAAAGCAAATGAAGCGAAATTCCGAGCTGCCAAAATAGCCCGCAACATGCTTCGAAACATTCAGGTTCAAAACTAAGCTGAAGCAACTATCAAAAGGAGTCCAACACATAACTTCCCTGTACCGTAGTATTCGGGATTATCAAAGCGAAGAGCAACCACAAGGTTGCTCTTCGCTTTGATAATATACGCTTGTCAAGCCGGACAAAAGAACCGGGAAAAGGTTGTTTGCAAAAAAAAATGCCAATCCATACGGTAATACAATTAATATTCCTATATTTGCAATGATTTCGATTAAGGAATAATTTCCTTATTTACATTGCCACAAAAAATTAATTTATAAAACGATAAAAACAATATGAAAATTACTCACATCGAACATTTAGGCATTGCTGTGAAAAGCATCGAAGCCGCGTTGCCATATTATGAAGAGGTATTGGGGCTTAAATGTTATGCTATTGAAGAAGTTGCCGATCAACGTGTAAAAACAGCTTTTTTGAAAGTAGGTCAAACAAAAATTGAGCTTCTCGAATCCACCGACCCCGAAGGCCCCGTAGGCAAATTTATTGAAAAGAAAGGCGAAGGCATTCACCACATCGCGTTTGCAGTGGAAGATGGAGTTGCCGACGCACTCAAAGAAGCGGAAGCAAAAGGCATACAACTAATAGACAAAACGCCACGCAAAGGAGCAGAAGGTCTAAACATCGCGTTTCTTCATCCAAAATCAACGATCGGGGTGTTGACAGAATTGTGTGAGCACCCAGCCTAAGCGGTAGCTTCAAGCAAACGACATTTCGAATAATCATATCCGAAAAATCAATATTCAATCCCGGATGAATTTCCACATCCGGGATTAAATTATACTAAACACACTCACTTTTTACAAATAAAAAAATAAAGTATTTCTATGAAGAACCAAGAAAAGGTCGCCGACCTGATTAAAAAACGCGTAGAAGCCAAACTGGGCGGAGGAGAAAAAAGAATAGCTTCTCAACACAAAAAAGGTAAACTTTCGGCACGTGAACGCATTGATTTATTGCTCGACGAAGGCAGTTTTGAAGAATTTGACATGTTTGTAACTCACCGCTGTACAAATTTTGGTTTGGAGAATGAAAAATACATGGGCGACGGAGTAGTTACCGGCCATGGCACCATCGACGGGCGCATCGTATTTATTTACGCGCAAGATTTCACCGTTTTCGGTGGTTCACTTTCCGAAACAATGGCACAAAAAATTTGCAAAGTAATGGACATGGCAATGAAGATGGGAGCGCCGGTTATCGGAGTCAACGATTCGGGAGGTGCCCGCATCCAAGAAGGTGTAACGTCACTTGCCGGATATGCCGAGATATTTCAGCGCAACATCCTGGCATCAGGCGTAATTCCCCAAATCTCGGCTATCTATGGCCCATGCGCCGGCGGAGCTGTATATTCACCCGCTTTGACTGATTTCATTTTGATGACCGAAGAAAATAGCTACATGTTTGTTACAGGCCCCAAAGTAGTGAAATCAGTTACCGGCGAAAACATTTCGACTGAAGACCTTGGTGGCGCCGATGTGCATGCGCGCAAATCGGGTGTAACTCACTTCAAAGTTGAAAACGAGCAAGAAGGCTCCATGCTTATTCGTAAAATCATCTCATACATTCCACAAAACAACTTAGAAGAAGCGCCTCTCATCCTTTGCAACGACCCTATTGACAGGCTCGAAGACAAACTCAATAGCATCATCCCGGACAATCCAAATCAGCCTTACGACATGAAGGATGTGATACATGGCATTGTGGACAACGGCGAGTTTCTTGAAGTGCACCGCCATTACGCGCGAAACATCATCGTTGGTTTCGCACGCTTCAACGGCGCTTCAACCGGCATTGTAGCCAACCAACCCAACTTCTTAGCCGGTGTACTTGACTGCGACGCTTCGCGTAAGGCTGCGCGTTTTGTTCGCTTCTGCGACGCGTTCAACATCCCGGTATTGACCTTGGTTGATGTTCCCGGATTTTTGCCAGGCTCAAGCCAAGAGTATGCAGGAATCATTACTCACGGAGCAAAACTAATGTTTGCTTATGGCGAAGCCACTGTGCCTAAAGTAACGGTAACCATACGCAAATCTTATGGCGGAGCACATGACGTGATGAGCAGCAAGCAACTTCGTGGCGACTTCAACTATGCTTGGCCTACTGCCGAAATTGCAGTAATGGGCGCTGCCGGAGCTATCGAAGTACTCGAAGGTAAAGCCATCGCGGCAATGACAAACGATGAAGAGAAGAAAGCATTTATTGCCACCAAAGAGGAAGAGTACAAAGACAAATTTGCAAATCCTTATCAAGCGGCAGCCTACGGATACATCGACGACATCATCGAGCCACGCAATACCCGTTTCCGCGTTATCCGGGCTTTCGAAGCGCTACAGACCAAGAAGGTAGTGAATCCACCACGCAAACACAGCAACATGCCCTTGTAATTAAACAATTAACTCAATATTAAACTTTTAAGAAATATGTTAATCAATTATATTACATCCATGACAGACATGCTGAGTGAATCGCTCATCGGCATTCTGATAGTATTTTCCGCATTGACCTTGCTCGTGCTTTTGTTTATGCTTAGCGCTAAAATCAACACCAGAAAAGTAAAAAAACGCTCCGTAGAACAGGGAACTCCCGAAGAAGAATGCTGCTCACTCGACGCCGAAAAAACAGCAGCCTTGTTCATGGCTCTTCATCTTTACATGAGCGAAACCGCACATGACGAAGAAAGCAATGTAATTACTATTAAGCGAATTCAGAAAAGATATTCGCCCTGGAGTTCCAAAATATATAGTATGAACAATTTTCAATAACTCAATTAAAATCACTTATCAATGAGAAAATATAAATTCACAATCAATGGCACCGACTATGAAGTTGCCATCAAAGGCATTGAGAACCAGATAGCCGAAATGGAGATAAATGGCACTCCCTACTCAATCAAAGTAAACGAGGAGATTAAAACTGCTAAAACACCAATCCTTGTTCGCAAAGAAGTTCAGACCAAACCCGGCGAAAACAAAGTAGCGGAAAGCTTGGCTCCAATGCCAATAGTTTCGCGTCCAAGCAGTAAAAGCATTCACTCGCCACTTCCGGGCAGCATCATTAAAATCAATTTCAAAGAAGGCGATAGCTTCAAAGAAGGCGACATATTGATGGTGATGGAATCCATGAAAATGGAGAATAACATTCTCGCCGAAAAAAATGGAGTAATATCTAAAGTGTGTGTGCAGCCCGGTGCAGCCGTATTGCAAGACGACACCTTATTTGAATTTGTTTAATCTATATTCTGAACACAATGAAAGAGACGAATATAAAACGAACAATGATGTTCTTCATTCTGGTCATTATTGCCGCCACCAATGTTTTCGGGCAAGCGGCTGTAAGCGAAGGAGGCAGGACATTGGGTGAGAGCATTCAGGGATTCTGGACAAGCACAGGCTTTGCGAACGTGCAACTCAAATACCTCGCCATGATCTTTATAGGAATAATCTTTATTTTCCTTGGAATCAAAAAAAATTGGGAACCACTTCTACTTGTCCCCATTGGCTTTGGAATCCTTGTAGGAAATATACCTTTTACTCCAGGCTATCAAATTGGGATATACGAAGAAGGCTCCGTATTAAACATTCTTTATTCGGGTGTTATCAACGGTTGGTATCCGCCGTTAATCTTTTTAGGAATTGGAGCAATGACCGATTTTTCGGCACTCATATCCAATCCGAAACTGATATTGCTCGGCGCAGCGGCGCAACTTGGTATATTTATCACATTTATTGGTGCATACTTTCTTGGCTTTACGCCCGCACAATCCGGTGCAATCGGCATCATTGGAGGAGCTGATGGGCCCACAGCCATCTTCCTTTCATCCAAGCTGGCTCCCGAACTGATTGGTGCGATAGCCGTTGCCGCATATTCGTACATGGCACTGGTTCCACTGATTCAGCCGCCCGTGATGCAATTGCTAACCACCAAAAAAGAGCGTTTAATCCGCATGAAAGCGCCACGCCAGGTATCAAAGACAGAGAAAATCATTTTCCCTATAATCGGTATGTTGCTAACCACCTTTATCGCCCCAAGCGCGTTGCCGCTTCTTGGAATGTTATTCTTCGGAAACCTTCTGAAAGAATCGGGCGTAACCGAACGGTTGGCAGAAACGGCACGCTACGCGCTTATCAACACCATCACCATTCTTCTTGGTCTCACCGTGGGAGCATCTACACAAGCTGACCGCTTTATCACGATAGACTCGTTAAAGATATTTGCTTTGGGCGCATTTTCGTTTGTGATAGCTACCTCAGGTGGCATTCTCTTTGCCAAACTGTTGAACTTGTTTCTCAAGGATGGCAACAAGATTAATCCATTGATTGGCGCGGCAGGCGTATCGGCTGTGCCCGACTCTGCCCGAGTGGCACAAGAACAAGGCTTAAAAGAAGATAAAACTAACCACTTGCTCATGCACGCCATGGGACCCAATGTGGCAGGAGTGATTGGCTCGGCTGTTGCTGCCGGTGTATTGCTCAACCTACTGGGTTGATTACCCCATTATCTAATTAAAAAATCAGGAATAAGTTGTCTTATTCCTGATTTTTTTTGCTTAAAAGGGAGATAACTCCTATTTCTTATCCTTAGTTTGTCGCACTACCTTACCCTCGTTCTTGTTAATAAAATCTTTCCAACTCTTATATTCACTCTCCTGATACGGATTGCCCAACTGCAAAAAATGGCAATAAGCAGCAGCCAAGCCATCGGTAGCATCGAGCTGGGGCAGCATATCCTCCGGCGAAATCTTCAAATACCGACGTAGCATATCAGCCACTTGTTCTTTCGAAGCACGTCCATTGCCCGTTATCGCCATTTTAATTTTTAGAGGCGCATATTCATAAATGGGTAAATCCCGATAGAGAGCGGCCGAAATAGCGGCTCCTTGTGCTCGGCCAAGCTTTAGCATTGATTGCACATTCTTACCAAAAAAAGGCGCTTCAATGGCAAGCGCGTCGGGCTTAAATTCATCTATCAACGATAAAGTACGGCTAAATATCCGTTGTAGCTTATGATAATGGTCGATGTATTTTTTTAGTTCCAACACACCCATTGCCAGCATTTCTGCCCGATTGGAGTTTACGCGAATGATACCGTAGCCCATCACAGTTGTGCCCGGGTCAATTCCCAATATGATTTGGTCTTTTTTCAATCTTTACGTTTATTATTATTGTCAATTAAAATCATAAAATCTCCAAAACGGTAGTAAATGAAAGCACATCGCTACCAAACATCATCGCAAATTCTCGTTCTGATTCTTCGGCATACTGCTCGCTCCAACGATTCAAAGTAGCCACATCGGCGACATGAAACTGAACTGAGATGGAGCTACCCTCTTGTTCCGGATCGGATGTAAGAACTTTTGCCACCTGAGCATTCGAGAAACCCGATTCAAGCATAAAAGGCAAGTAATCTTCGCGTAGCCAGCGCATCCATTTTTCTATTTGATTATCAGCTACTAAATAAGTCGTATTGTAGATAAGCATATTTTTACACGTATTTATTTATACAAAAGTAGTCATTTTATTGAATTTTATTGTTATCTTTGCATCCGAATTTAACGAAGAGGGGGTTTAGCTCATCTGGCTAGAGCGCAACACTGGCAGTGTTGAGGTGACCGGTTCGAGTCCGGTAATCTCCACAAAAAAACATTACGGGGCAGTCAACAAGTTGATTAGCCTCAATAATTAAAAAAGACAGCAATAAGATCGAACGATTTTATTGCTGTCTTTTTTTTCTATCACAATTACTCGAAATTCAATAACCCTTCAATTTTCCGTAAGCATCCCATATCGACCGTCATGTTCATCCACGGGGATCATAACGGCTGATTCTTTTCAAAATTTATTATCGAGTATTCTATGGGATTTTATTGCTATTTTGAGGGTAAAGACCGAAAGTATCGCAAAGGCAAAGCAAGACGACAACAAAGACATAATAAAAATACCGGGAATGGGGGTGGACTAAGCTAATGGCTATTAGCCATTAGCCATTAGCTATTGGCTATTGGCTTTCACTTAACGGTTAACGACTTTCCGACATACCGGATACTTCGAGTTGGCGAATTGCGAAACAACATATTTTCGTTTACATTCCAGGGCGTATTTGCTTTAACAGAACGTTGTTTACCAAAACAATAAATTCTTTAAGGAATTTCGCACGCTAAAGAGAGCAAAATATCTTAACATCATTGACCTATTGCATATTTTAAGGCAGCAACATTGCAATTTGGTAAATGTGGTGTACCATTTTGTCATACAACAATTTTTAGTGAGAACTCATTTTCACCCGTTTTGTCATTCAACAATTTCATTTGTAAATCATTTTCACCTGTTTTGTCATTCAACAATTTCGTTTGTAAATCATTTTCACCCGTTTTGTCATTCAACAATTTCGTTTGTAAATCATTTTCACCCGTTTTGTCATTCAACAATTTCATTTGTAAATCATTTTCACCTGTTTTGTCATTCAACAATTTCGTTTGTAAATCATTTTCACC
>CAZMQV010000004.1:0-83944 GCA_964568675.1 uncultured Paludibacter sp. | reverse complement strand
TTTTCTTCATGCATAAGACAAAAGTAATGTTTTTCACACGAAATCCTGTAGAACCATTAATTTTATAGTTAGCGTTTAAACCTTGAATAGCACGATAAACTTCAGCGTTGTATGATTTTACATCTTGGGAATAAAAAGGCATAACACTGTTGTCATTTGCATCATAATTAACAAAAGGCTTTCCTACGCTGTTTTTGAAAGTTAAGTCAACAAACGCTGGGGTAGTTAACGCTGAACCAATTCCACTATAGATATTATTTCTATTGTTTACTCCACCGGTTGTATTAATACTATTAATCAGCTGAGTATTGGAGCGTAAAGTAAATCCTTTGAAAATTTCAGTTCCAATATTCGCTGAAACATTGTATTTCTTATAATCACCAAATACTACACTCTCTTGGTCATAATAATTAATACCCAATGCGTAATCAAAGTAATTACTTGCGCCAGTGACATTTAATGAATGATTCTTTGTTAATGCATTTTTCTTGAAATACTGATCAATATGATCGTAAACTTTTTCCTTATACGGCTTATTGTTTATTGTTGTAGAGGTTACAGTTTCGTCAGGTAAACTCCAATATCCGGTAATCGGATCAACTGCAATTGGTACACCAGAGCCATCATCAATAAGGCCATCAGATGTTGTTTTAAAATAATGATTTTTAGCAAATGCAAGATTTCCCCTAATAGCATTATCTATACTCAAAGAAGTGGCGTATCTAACATTGGTTTTTTCACCTTTTTTCCCTCTTTTTGTGAAAATCTGAATTACACCGTTGGCCCCTTGTGCACCATAAATAGTGGCAGCTGCAGCGCCTTGCACAACCTCAATTCGTTCGACATTTGAAAGGTCTAAATCAGATAATCTTGAAGAAACGTTACCTGTGCCATTACTAAGGCTACTCGTATTAATTTCTACTCCATCAACTAATACCATAGGTTGAGTGCTTCCCAAAGTGTTTATACCTCTGAGAATAATGTTGGCTTGTTGGCCAGGCTGACCTGATGTTGATGTGATTTGCGCTCCGGCTATTTTGCCGATTAATGCTCCATCAAGACTTTTGTTTTGATTTTTATTTAATATGTCTTCATTTAGAGATTCGACAGAGATTGCAACTTTTCGTCTGTCAGTTGCTGCACCGATACCCGTAACAACCAATTCATCTTTGATTAGTGTTTCCGGTTCCATTTTGATGTTCATGGTCATTTTTGATTCGACTTCTACTTGTTTCATACCTATGTATGAAATTACTAAAGTTTTTGTGCTTCCTGAAATTGAAAGCTTAAATTCTCCATTCGAATCTGTAGTCGTGCCAGTTGTACTGCCTTTTACTTTTATTGAAGCTCCTACAATAGGTTGTCCGTCTTCTGTTGAAAGAACTTTTCCGCGAACCTGTGTTGTTTGAGCCATCACAATCCCTATTCCAAAGAAGAAAAGAGATAAAATCATAGCTAATTTTCTTTTCATAAACTCTTCTTTTTTTAATTAAACATTTGTTTGTTATTGATATTATATTTATTTGTACTATTGGTGGTTTTGTTGTGATAAAATGACGCTAATTGTAAGGCTTTTGTAGCAAAAATTAATTTATTTTTTTGCAAATATAGTTTTAAAAGTTGATAGCGCAAAGGGTCTGCTTATGAAATGTAGAAAAAATTGGCAAAAATGTGCACAAAAGTTACTGATTATGCTCGAAAAAAGCTATTCAGTAAGTATATTGAGAGTTAATGAAATTTTAGTTAAGGGTGCTTTTGTTTGTGTTAATGTGTTTTGCCCACGGAGAATGTGGATCTAACGCGGCTACTCACCTCGCTAAGCACAACGCAATGGAAGTGTAGGGGCAACGGATATACTCGACACGGCAATCGCGTGTCAAGCTTTCATTGAATAAATATGAGATGACAATTGCTGTGGAAAGCAGGGGCGAGTAGTTATGTTATGTTTGTTGGGTAAATCTATCCCAAATTATCTTGATATCTGTCATATTTGCCGGTTTTGATAATTGTGAAGCAGTGATTGCGATGTTCAAGTATGTCATAATGACCTGTAAAAATGATATGTTTACTTCGTTTGCATTTCAGATGCTTTGCTTCGACTTTGATACAATCCATGCTTACACCGGCATATAAGGACGTTTTGTTCTGTTCGCAACTCGCCGCGAATGTCCTAAACGCAATCGGTGTGATGTCGTTGTATTGCTACAAAAACATGAAATCCGAGAATTTGTGTGTTTTGTATAGCTACAAAAGCATGAAATCCGAGAATGTGCGTGTTTTGTACAGCTACAAAACTATGAAATCCGAGAATGTGCGTGTTTTGTACAGCTACAAAACTATGAAATCCGCAAATGTTTGTGTTTTGTTCATCTACAAAAACCTGAAATCTGAGAATTTGTGTGTTTTGTACAGCTACAAAACTATGAAATCTGAGAATTTGTGTGTTTTGTACAGCTACAAAAACCTGAAATCTGAGAATGTGTGTGTTTTGTATAGCTACAAAAGCATGAAATCCGAGAATTTGTGTGTTTTGTTCATCTACAAAACTATGAAATCCGAGAATTTGTGGCTTTTGTTCATCTACAAAACTATGAAATCCGAGAATGTGTGTGTTTTGTACAGCTACAAAAGCA
Source organism: uncultured Paludibacter sp. (assembly GCA_964568675.1). Taxonomy (GTDB): domain Bacteria; phylum Bacteroidota; class Bacteroidia; order Bacteroidales; family Paludibacteraceae; genus UPXZ01. The sequence goes on along the minus strand of CAZMQV010000004.1, from coordinate 81,311 downwards.
TGAAATCCGAGAATTTGTGTGTTTTGTACAGCTACAAAAGCATGAAATCTGAGAATTTGTGTGTTTTGTACATCTACAAAACTATGAAATCCGAGAATGTGAGGCTTTTGTTCATCTACAAAAACCTGAAATCCGAGAATTTGTGTGTTTTGTTTATCTACAAAAGCATGAAATCTGAGAATTTGTAGGTGTTGTCGTTTGTATTACTATAAACGGCTATTAAACGGATGCAATTTCCTCATAAAGATTGGAATGAAAGGATTGTGAGAACATCGTTCTGTCAAATACAATTCTAAAAGATAATTATCCGTAGTGTGTTTCATCAAGATGAAAAACTGCGGCAGATGTGGGATACTTACAGCGTTTTCAGATCAATTGTGCTTCGATTGCTTTGAAGTAGTTTCGCTATCTTGATTGAGATTAAAAAGATCTATGACGCGAATGAAATTTACTGTCAACTTTTGTATGTGAACTTTTGTTGTAATATCTAACAAAGAATATAACTACAATGTGCTATGCGGAAAATACTTTGGTTTTCTGAATTTAGATTAAATACCGACGGAACGCTTTTTTTTGGTACTTGGCACGCCTCAATGGCACGCTTGCTACTAAATACAAACGAAGTGGAGTTATATAATGTTACGCAAGCTAAGGTGAAGCATGTGGAGGAGGTGAGTTCGCGAGATGTAAAAGAATGGATTGTGCCAACGAGCAAGTTAAGCAAATCGGGTTTGCCAAGCGCGGCGATTATTCGAGCTATAAAAGCAATAGTTGATGAAGTGAAGCCCGATTTGATTCACATCTGGGGGATGGAGCAGTATTGGGCATTGTTGAGTTCGAGGGGATTTGTAGAAGGGAAGGTGTTGTTAGAGATTCAGGGCATTAAGCGTGCTTGTGCGGATGTGTTTTACGGAGGTTTGAATGCGCTCGAAGTCTTGTCATGTGTGCGGGTACAGGAATTGGTGTTCCCGGATAGGATGCTCTATCGCCGCAAATTAGCATTTAAAAGGTGGGGAACAATTGAGAAAGAGATGATGCGCTCGCATCGGTACATTGCCACACAGTCCGACTGGGTGAGGCAACGGATAGCGATAGAAAATTCCGGGGCGAAGATATATCATTCGGGTATCGTGTTGCGCGACGAGTTTTTTGAAAGTGATGGGTGGACGAGAAGGGGTGATGACGACACCATCGTTATAATGACTTCTTCATCATTTGCAGTTCCATACAAAGGCGTACATACTTTGTTGCACACTTTGGCTTTGTTGAAAAAAAAATACACCCATGTGAAATTGAAAATAGCGGGGAAATGGGAAGTGTCAAAACCATTTTATCGTAAGACAGGCTATTTGAAATGGTTTGAGGAGCAGGCTCAAGCTTTGGATGTGTATGATTCGTTGCAGTTTTTAGGTCCGCTTAATTCGGAGCAACTCATCGAGGAGATGCTAAAGTCTGATGTGTTTGTTGTCCCGTCTTTTGTAGAGTCCTATTGCTTGGCGCTTGCCGAAGCTATGGCGCTGGGGATTCCTTGTGTGGCTTCATACGCCGGCGCGATGGGCGAATTGGCCGAAAACAATACAAGCGCGCTGTTTTTTCCACCAGGCGATGCGTATGCTTGTGCCGGAAGCATTGATCGGTTGATAAATGAACCTTTATTGGCGGAGTTTATTTCACAAGAGGCGCGCCGTATTGCACGCAAACGAAATAACAAGGACGATATTTTGCAAAATCAGCTTGCGATATACGACGATATAATCAATGATAAAAACAGCGAGTTGTTAGGGACGTGAAAAAGGTGGAAGTAAAGCCATGAACAAAGAACATTGCATCAATTACTTGTAATGTGAACTCTTCAATGGTTCTAAATTTTAGCCGGTTGTATTGACCGAACATTGTGGATTTGTTTTTGCAAATTAAACAAAAAAACAAAACTGATGTTTGATTTGTTGAATTGAATGTTTTTAGATATGTTTGTATTACTGAATTTACTTTTTTTAGATAAAGAATGTTTTTAATAAAAAACTTTAAGGAGGATTGATTATGGAATTCAGAACGATTTATAACATTGATTTTGTCGATTTTGACGAAGAAGCATTGGAGCAATCCTGGATTTGGCTGAATGACCCGGAGTTGAAACATTTGACCATGACACCCGATATTGACCGGGATGGGCAGCGGAAGTGGTTTGAGGGATTGAAAAGCAGACCGGATTATTATATCAAAGTGATAAAATGTGATAATAAATTTATTGGCGCATTGGGATTGAAAGCTATCAATGGTGTTGATGCGGAGCTTTGGGGGTATATCGGTGATAAAGAATACTGGGGCAAAACGGTTGGATTAACCGGTATGCAACATCTGATTGATTATGCGATTTCGATTAATCTGCAATCAATATACGTCATTCAATTGAAAGAGAATATCAAATCATATAAGTTGGTGCGCCGCTGTGGTTTTCAATACGAAAAAGACTTGGAAGAAAATAAGCGAATGCTCCGATTAAATTTGTGATTATTATTGTTTAACCTACTAAATAATTTCAGAATGGAGAATATTAAGAAAATACGTACTATTTTTGATTTAAAGTTTGAAGAATACTCCGAGGAAGCGCTCGAAAAATCATGGGAATGGTTGAATGACCCGGAAATTAAGCAATTGACGGCTACGGGTGATTTTGATAGAACCTCGCAGCGAATATGGTTTGATAATTTGAAATCAAAATCAGACTATTTTATTCGTGCGGTACTAATCGACGATAATGTAATCGGGATATGCGGTATCAAGAAAATAACTTCGGAAGATGGTGAGATATGGGGCTACATCGGTGAAAAAGAGTATTGGGGAAAAGCCATAGGCTTTCAGTATCTAAACTATCTGATAGATTATGCGAAATCGATTCACCTGAAGTCGGTTTATGCGTTTGTTCTCAACTCTAACTACATGAGCATGAGGTTGCTTGAACGTAGCGGATTCAAAAAAGAGGAAGATGTTGAGAATGACAGTGTGTTGTTGCGACTCTATTTGTAGTATTCGTCATGACGTTTAGGCGCATGCTGTCCGAGTGCCGATAAGCGTAGATGGGAATGATATTTGTGTATTTCCAATAACATAAATACCATACTCCGCTGTTTTGTGTGTTCATATTAGTGGTTTTTAGTAATAACGAACGTATCCGGGCAAACCATACGAAGTGGTTTTAGCTAACCCCAATGACTACGTGAGTTTAAGGCATTAAATCGGGGTCATCAAGTCTCGGATATACCATCTGTACAACACGTTGATACCCTTGTTGATACCTATCGCGTGTGTCCAGCCCAAAGCATGTATTTTTGAAACGTCAATTCTTTTCACTATCGTTTCATGCGGGTGTTGTTGTTTGAATCGGACAAAACCTTTGTAGTCAATTATTTCACTGATTTTTTTTGAAAGAGTTTTTAATGAAATTTCCTCTCCGGTGCCAATGTTGATATGATATGACTTTGATTGACTTCTAATATCGGATATCGCTTTTGAGTTTAGACTTTCCAACGCAAATAAACAAGCTTCGGCAAAATCTTCCCACCAAAGGAAATCCAACGTAGTGTTGCCGGAACAATCCAAATCAATGTGGTTTGAGAAAATTCCATTTTTTTTGAGCGCTTCCTTTATCTCGTCAATCGTACTATTGCCCGTGAGTGTGTCAAATTGTCTTTTTGTGATGTCTTTATATAGTCCGCTCCAGTTATTTTCCATTAGGCATTTGCTCAAATGGATTTTGCGTAGAATAGTTGGTATGCTGTTATCGCAGTTTAGAGTGTTACTGATTTTAGGACCGTAAAGTTTGGACGATACCAGTGTGATGTAGTTTGTTTTGTACTGAATGTTGAAGCTTTCACACATTTTTATCCCCGCGATTTTGGTGATGGAATTGGCTTCGGAAGCGTGGCTAAGCGAAGCGGATAGCAGCAATTCTTCGTAAATTGGCTCTGATACGTTGGGCGAGTAAATCTCGGAACAAGCAATGAAAATAAGTTTCTTCACATTGTGTCTGAAACATTCGCTTATAATGTTGTTTTGAATTTGCAGGTTTCTGTATATTATGTCCGCCTGTTTTAGTTTCGAGTCTTTTGATTCGTCGGTAAATGCAGCTGCAAGTATCACATATTCCGGTTTTTCGTCGAAGAAGAAATCTCTGACTTTCGAGATTTCCATCAAGTCGAGCGATTCATGCGACCGGCCTACAAGATTTTTATAGCCTTTACGCAGAAATTTCTTCCAAATGGCCGAGCCGATTACCCCGGTGTGTCCCGCAATGTATATTTTACTCTCTTTATTCATTGTCTTTGCCGTTGTCAGTTTTCATTTTTTGTTTTCTCACATGATTCATGTCGTGCTTAACCATGAGCTGCACCAATTCTTCAAACGAAGTCTTTTGCGGATTCCATCCTAAAAGCTTTTTAGCTTTGGACGGATCGCCCTTCAATTGCTCCACCTCGGCAGGTCTGAAGTATTTTGGGTCAACTTCTACCACTACCTTTCCTGTGAGTCTGTCAATCCCTTTTTCGTTCACACCTTCGCCTTCCCAGCGTATTCGGATGCCGGCTTCGGCAAAAGCTAAGGTGCAAAATTCGCGTACACTGTGCATTTCGCCGGTTGCGATGATGAAGTCTTCCGGTTCGTCTTGTTGGAGTATTAGCCACATACATTCTACATAGTCTTTGGCGTAACCCCAATCGCGCAAAGCGCTTAAATTGCCAAGGTAGAGTTTGTCTTGCATATTTTGCGCGATGCGTGAGGCGGCGATTGTTATTTTGCGGGTAACGAAAGTCTCGCCACGTCGTTCGCTTTCATGATTGAATAGTATGCCGTTGGCAGCAAACATGTTGTAGGATTCGCGATAGTTTTTCGTAATCCAGAATCCGTAGAGTTTGGCAACACCGTATGGGCTTCGCGGATAGAATGGGGTGGTCTCTTTCTGAGGCACTTCTTGTACCAATCCGAATAGCTCGGATGTGGATGCTTGATAGATTTTGGTTTTTTTCTCCAATCCAAGTATCCGCACCGCTTCGAGCAAGCGGAGTGTGCCTACCGCGTCGGTCTCGGCGGTGTATTCCGGCACATCAAAGCTTACTTTTACGTGGCTTTGGGCAGCCAGATTATATATTTCATCCGGTTTGATGGTCTGAATTACCCGAATGAGCGAGCTTGAATCTGTCATGTCGGCATAGTGCAGGTTGATGGCTCTTTTCTGTCGCATGTCCCTTACCCATTCTTCGAGGTACAGGTGTTCTATCCTTCCGGTGTTGAACGACGATGAATGACGCAATAGTCCATGCACTTCATATTCTTTTTCTAAAAGGAATTCGGCTAAATACGAGCCGTCCTGACCGGTGATACCGGTTATTAACGCTATTTTTTTCATCTGTATTGGGTTTGTTTATTTATTTTTTCGATATTTGTTTTGTTGCGTTACACAATGATTGTGTGTTCCAATTTCATTCCATACTTCAATGTATTAATGAATGGTACAGTGCTTATATCCAAAGATTTTTGTGTCGATATGCTTTTTAATCTATGTCGCATTTTTAAATGCCGATTTACGTAATACGGTGTATAAGATAATTTTTATGTCCCAAAATAAAGTCCAGTTGTTGAGATACGCCATGTCATACTCCACTCTTTTCTCCATTTTCCAAAGTTCATCCGTAATGCCCCGAAACCCATTCACTTGAGCCCAGCCGGTGATTCCCGGTTTCACAAAATGACGAACTTTGTAATACCGGATTAGTTCGGAGTATTGATCCGTGTGTTTGAGCATGTGGGGGCGTGGTCCTACGATTGACATGTGTCCCAACAGTACATTGAAAAATTGCGGGAACTCATCAATGTTAGATTTGCGTAGAAAATTTCCAATGCTGGTAATCCGGTCGTCGTTTATTTGCGCTTGTTTGGTGTCGGCTTCGTTGTTCACTTTCATTGTTCGGAATTTCAGGCAATTAAATGTCTTGTTGTTGATGCCGGTGCGTTGCTGAACAAAGAATACTGGTCCTTTGGAGTTGAGCTTGATAATAAGGCTCATCAATGGAATGAACCAACTGAAGATGAACAGAATGATAGAAATCGAAAACAGTATGTCGAAAGTTCTTTTCAGTACTCGATTCGAGAGTCTATCCAGTGGGATGAACTGAGGATTGTAAATTTCAAAGAAACCTTCCGATTCGATGTTCTTGTGTGGCATACCCGACCAATATTTATTTGTCATGATGTAATTAACCCTTACACCAGCTTCGTTGCAAAGGGTTAATAGTTCGCGTGTTTTCTTGTCGCTAAAATAGGTAGGGTCGGTAACTAACAGCGCGTTGAGTCGATGCCTGAGAGCAATTACAGGAAGGTTGTCCAAGATACCAAGTAAGTTTTCACTTGTCGCGTTGCTCTGCTCGGATACGCAGCCTACAAACTTGAGTCCAAGCTTTGGATTGTTGTTAAGTAATTCGCCAATAGCGCATTTCGATTCATCTGCCCCCAATATGGCTACTCGTTGTATTCGGCTTTCTTTTCTATACCTATAACGATGCGCTTTGAATAGGATTGTGAAAAACGTTAGTTTAAACAAGAAGAAGAAAAATGAGTACTCAAGAAGGATTAATCGAGGATAATCTTTGGGAAGAATGAATGAGGCGGTAGCGTAAAGTATGGCCAAGTAAATTGCAAATCGGATGAGTCTGATTTTTAATCGATCGGTGATTTTGTTAGAGAAAAAGTAATTTCTTCTCACATACAGCATATAGGCGAGTAGCTCGGAGATGTTGGCGTGCAGAATGTAGAGATTACGCTCTTCCATTGCCATGTAGTCGTCCATCGGGCTAAAATGGAAGACGATGAAAACGGCTATGTTTAATAAGAGAAGATCCAATAATAGGTAGATGAATCTTACTCCGGAATGTTCAGTTATCATATTGCTTATAGAATTAAATGTTTAGGTATTTGCTAATTGATGTTTTTGGATACCTCTGCTTTCCCTGATGATATAGCCTTGTCTTTTGGGGGTCTGAGTCCGGTGATTATCATTAATTTGAGTTTTAGAATCCGGAAAATAAACGCTGTGTTCCCAATCAGATAGCGGCGCCACATGCGTCGAGGCTCTTTTACCAGCCTATAAAACCACTCCAAGCCACAAGATATCATCCACTGTGGCGCTCGGGTAATGGTGCCGGCATAGAAATCGAAAACCGCGCCAATGCAGCAGATGTGGGTGGCGTCTAATTTTGAAAAGTGTTCGGCAGCCCATTTTTCTTGTTTTGGCGCGGTCATCCCTACAAAAAGTACATCGGGTGCGGCTTGATTCACCGCGTCAATCATCGCCTGATTGTCCTCGTCGGAAAATGCGTGTTTAAAAGGAGGTGAATAACTGTGTATTTCCATTGACGGATATTCTTTCGAGGCTCTTTCGGTTATTAGTCCCAATGTTTTCTCCGAACTTCCAAGAAAGAAGCATTTGCCACATTTTTCGTTTATCCGTGTCATTTCATGTTGAAAAAGATCGTAGCCTGCAATTTTTTGGATGTTTATTCCATTAATAAAGCGGGATGCCATTACAATGCTTACACCATCCGGAAGCAAGACATGGCTTGACTTTAACGCGCTCAAGAAATCTCCGTCTTTATGACATATATTATATGAATGCGCGTTGATGGTAGAGATAAGTTGTTTCGAAGCAGTTACTTCCAGTAAACTTCCATTGAATATGTTGAATTCGTGTAGCATAAGGCGAAGGTTTTAGTATTGTTTATTTTTGGATAGATTGCCAATTTGGTTATTCCGCACTCCAAGAAAATGAATAGCGTAGCGAGGTAGCGCAGTTATGGATCTCTTTGAAACGGATAAGTCCGATGTTTGGCTCGCCTGCCAAACTTGAGGTGCCTAAGTCGATGTACTTGAAATTTTGTTGTTTGTAAAAGTCATAGATGTTCATTACCAAAAAATTGATGACTCCAAGCTGTCTTTTCTCCATTTCATCGCCCATAAAAATTCCTTGAGCGATGTCCTGATGTCCGCGATAAAATATTCCTGCGCCCGAGTTTTCGCCCTCACTGTCTTTTATCAGAAAAAAATCAATCGGGATGATGGAGTTTACTTCCAGGATACACTCAAGACTCATGTGAATTTCTCGGTTTTGCTCTATTCGGTTTCTGTAAATAATATCATAAGCCTTTTGCTGCGAAGGCTTGTCCTCGACGTGATGAAATGTGAGCCGGTTGTTCACTGCTTTGCGGCAGATGTTTGCGGCTTTCTTGGATACCCATTTGCCATCAAACTCCGCGATGTTTACCCAGTTTGTAAAGTCAGGTTTGTTGAGTTTATATCCATTATCCAGCATTGCTTTTACCAACTTCGCGTTCATACACGTTTGATATATATCGGGTGGCAATGTTATTTCTATCGCTTTTAATCCATGTGTTTTTACATATTCCTTTAGGTTTCCAATAAATTCGTTGATTACATCATAAGAAATATATTCGTGCGTATAATGAAATCCACCGAATGGAGCAGAATATGGCGAAACTAAGCTTTCGTTTTTAATGCCTGCTATTATGCCAATTTGCGTTTTGTCGTCTTGCATTAAGCGAATTTCATGCTCTACCTTGTAGTTTACCAAGTCCAGAAACTCATCCGAAATGTAGATATGCGGGTTTGTCGGGAAAGTATCTCTATATTCTTTTTTTGTTACTTCGTGTATCATGATTTTTGCTGTTTTTATTTGTAAAAAAACTAAAACTCGAAGTCGCTAAGTATGTGTTATGCTTTGCGAGTCATTCAATTTACTAAACATTGTCATTCGTCCATTTGAACGTATAGCGTAGCGAGGTTGACGAGTTGTGCGTTTCCTTAAATCGGACTAAGCCGATGTTGGGCGCACCATCCATGCTGGAAGTGCCCATGTCAATGAAGTCATAGCCAAGCTCTTTATAAAAATCAAAGACACCCATGTAGAGCAAATCCATAGCCCCTAAAGCGCGGCTTTCTAATTTGTCGCCAAAGAAGATGCCTTGAATTATTTTAGGGGTGCCGCGGTAATAAATGCCTGCGGCATGACTTGCGTTGTTTTCGTCTCTGATAAGAAAATAATCTACCGGCATTATTTGACTCACTTGCTCCACATCCTCGAATGCCATGTGTATTTCGCGTCCGTTTTCTACCCTGTTTTGTGCCACTATCGCGTATGCTTCTTTCATGTCTTCCGAGTCAGTGGCTCTTATAAGTTTTAGCCCATTTCTCATTGCTTTTCGGCAGTTTTGCGCAACTTTGCTGTACACCCATTTCCCATCCCATTGTTTCAGGTCTATCCAATTGGTGAAGTCTGTGGCTTCAATGCTGAATCCGGCGCATATTAGATTGTGAATAGTTTTCGAATTCATGTTGGTCTGATAAATATCCGGCGGAAGGGTAATCTGAATACTTTTAAATCCTTTTTCTTGGAGAAATATCTTCAAACTATCAATGAAATCGGCGATAGTGTGGTAGAATATCTGCTCGTGTGAGTAGTGAAACCCACCAAATGGCGCGGAGAACGGCGAGCGAACGGTTTGACCGCAAACACCAACTACCAGTCCCAGCGAATTGTCATTGTCTTGCATCAGGCGTATGACTTCGCAACGCTTCCCTTCTATCAGATTGATAAAGTTTTCTTGAATATAAGGGTGTGATGCACCCGGGAAGTGATGCCTGTATTCTGATTTTGTAAGTTCTTTCAGCATTTTTTTTTGTTAAGTTTTGATTAATTTGATTGTTGAATTGCAAAAGCGTTATAGCGGATTAGTCAATCAATTTGCTCCATTCTTCACGGAAGTTTTGACGATGGTCTGCTATTAAAGAGGGCTTGTTGTCCAGCTTGGCTTCACCTACTACTTGCATTTGTGAATAGAACTTGCGGCAGGCATTTAGCGTGTCCGTTGTGTTCAAAGGATTGAAAACGATGCCATTCTCCTCGTTTATGATAGCGGTAGCTCCTGCAAATTCGGAGCACAACACGCGAAGTCCAAAAATCAATGCTTCGTCCACCACGGCTCCAAAGGTTTCGAATCTGCTTGGTAACGCAAGTCCCGTAGCGCTCAGATACCAGGGTAAAAGTCTTTTCCCGTCAAAGCGTCCGGGTAAAATGACTTTCTCGTGTAGTTCGTTTTTGTCGATAATGGAGTTTAATTCATCTATCTCTGCACCTTCTCCCACAAGTACAAATCTGAAATCGTCATGCTCCATCAGCAGTGGCGAAATGGTTTCAAGAAATCTTGGCAGCGCCTTTTCGGGCGAGAACCTACCGACATAAAGTAAAACCTTTTTGTTCCTAAGCTTGTATTTGTCAATGTAGTTGTTCGCCTCGCTCTCAATGTTTTCGTTGATTGCTCTGAGTTTGTCAGGTAGTTGCAATAAGGGCGACACGATAGTTTGCTGCTTGTTAAACCCAAACTTATCCTGATAAAACCGTGCGATAGGTTCAGAGAAAACTACGATGAAGTCAAGGCTGCGCGCGGATGTGTCGCGAGTTAATTTCCGAAGTTTGGAACGACCGGTATGACAAATGTCCAGGCTGTCGTCCACCATCGATCCTAAACTTTGTTTAATAATACCAAGTTTTTTCAGCGCAATAAGGTATTGAGTTGTAGGCGAAAACTCAAAACTCAAAACAATGTCAGGTTTCATCTCTCTGATTTTTCGGAGTACTCCAAACCGGAAATATCGGATTCCGATTTTTGGCCCTTTTAGCAAATAACTAATCTTAAACTTGCATTGATTCTTCAAACTATCCTGATCGAATTTGAAATACAATAGATTGTCAAGCAGAAAAACTACTTCAAGCTCAAACAATTCATTCAGAAGATTGAATTGATCCACCCGGTATGATGCTAAGGCAGAGTGAAATACCAACATTCTTTTCTTTTTCATAAACTAAGTTGTTTCGTTTTAGGTTTACTGATTTTGTACTTTGTATTTATCCCAGAAGAATGGAAAAAATGTTTTTATCCAGAGCATCAAGAACGAATAGGGCAGAAATAGTGGAAAATGTTTCCGGATGTAGTAGAGGTATTCGTTGTATGCCAAGCCTTTGGGGCTTTTCAGATACGCGATTCGCTCTTTGAGCGATACGCTTGCTTTTTTCCAGTTGTTGCCGTGGTCATTGCTGCATACCCCACATACGTTGGGAGCTAAATAGACCGGGAATGCCGCTTTAACCGCTTTCAACGAATAGTCGTAGTCGGCTATTCCATGTGTGTAGTAACTGTCGAGAATCCCGATTGCTTCCACCACTTGCTTATCCACCCACAATACGTTGGCATTCGTTATTTCACATGCTTGTGGCTCGTTTGTTGGTGTAAGCAGATCGTGCCTGACAATAAAATGGTTTATCCTGATTTTTGAACTTCCATACGTTGGCTTGCCGGTTGCCGCTTCGATGGTTGCGCCGGAATAGATACCTTTTTTGCCTGTTTTCTCAAGCGAAAACTTTTCTGCTTTCATTAGGTTCAGCCAGAAATCGGTGTCGAGTATTACGTCGTCGTTGAGGAGAAGATACGCGTCATAATCTTTTTGCTCTATCGCTTTTTGCCATGCGGCGCGCATCCCTCCTGCCCAAAATAAATTTCCATTTCCGGCGATAATATTCACCTGCGGAAATCGTTGCATTACCTCGGCGGTGGTGCCATCTGTAGAGCCATCGTCGGTTAAGAAGATGTCATACGCATAGCCTTCGGGTATCGTGGCCTCCGATAATGATGACAGACAAAGGAGCGTTTTCTGCTTCCTATTGTGGCAGGTTAATAATATTGCTACTTGTTGCTGCTTCATGTTGTTTTTTCGAATAAATTTTTCGTTGTTCATTGATGTATCGCACGTCGAATATCCCTCTTGCCCAGCGGGTAATTTCTGCATTTGTCATTTCGCGAAATGAATTTGAATAACATAGCCCCAGAGTGACCATTAGGATAAAATAATTCAATGAAAAATCGTTTACATCTTCAATCCAGCTGTAGAACCAACGGAAAGCGATGAATATGCCGAGCATTTTCGAATAGGTGTTGTTTGATTTATTGACAGCCAAATTCGATGCTTTGAAGAATAATAGCGAGTATAGAATCATACCAATGATTCCGGTCCAGGTGAATACGTTTGCCAATCCGATTTCGTTTGCCAGTCTTTCGTATCTACCAGTCCACCGATGTTCCACGATGCCGAATGTCAGTGAGTCGTTGCCGCGCGCGGGTGTTCGCCCCCAAATCACATAATTGTTTTTTACAGCCGAATTAATAACCTCTTCGTATAGAAACGTCCGTGTGTCTTGAGTGATGCTTATTTCGGTGCGTTGTCCATCCAGCCCTACTCCGGACGATGTGATGTCGTTTTCTAGGTAATCCTGTATTTTAAATATATTGAAAACTCCGGTAACGCCAAGCACAAACAACACGATTGGTATTACGAAGAGCAAAATTCGCATGGTTTCCAACAGCTTGTGTGGTATGATTTTTCGGAAATAGTAAAGCGATAAAATGGCAAACGGAACTCCAAATTTTAGTACATTGCTTCGTGCGCCTAAGTCGGCGCCCATCACGATGCCTGTGAATACGAATAAAATAATCCGTTGGCGCATGGTGAGAGCGGGAATGAACAGAATCAGAAGGCTGATGGGGTTGAGGTAGAAACCGTAAGCGTCTGTGCGTAGCAATATCGCGAATACGATGAATAGTGGTAGGGCATATTTGATGTAGTATGCCAAAATCGATTGAGCAATTAACTTATTAGTAGTAGCGTAGATTACCACGGGGAGCATTAGAGCCATTGTGTTGCCAATAATTGCTTTCCAATCCCAATAAATTTCGGCCACAAACATGCCCCGAATGATGCAAATTACATTCCATATCAAATATGCTGCCACGAAGCGTAGATTTTCATCATTTCTCTTGTCGTAGAAAAAATGTTTGGACATAAAGAACACAATCAGTACCATACCGGAAACGACCCAAAGAAACGTGGTGTTGACAAATGTCATCACGAGGGGCAACAAACTAAGTTTGGTATGAATCAATACCGGAAACGCTGCCACAAGTAGGATTGTGGCGGGTGTTACCTTGCTTATTATGTGTTTTGTATTGTTCATTTTTAGATTGATATCAAGTCGTTTTTTTTATTCTTTCGAATAATGATTATTTTGTCGCGCTCCTTTATTGATGTTAGCTTTCTTTGTTAAATCCAGAATTCTTTATATCCATTCAGTCTTAGTTGCCAATAAAAAAGACTGAATTTTCTCAGAATATTTATTCCCTTATATCCGAATAGCCCTTTGTACTTAAAGCGAAGCCAGGTTTCGTAATAAATGGAAAGATCAATAGGGTTAAAGATGCTTAGATTTTTCTTCCTGAATTTGTTGAATATGATGTATGCTTCCTGTTCTCTTCTGGCTTCGGCAAGTGGATTCCTCGAAATTGCGTTCGGGTGAATGCGATACTTAATTGTGGTTTTATCCATATAATGTATTGTAATGTCATGCTCAATGATTCGAAACACGGCACTCATGTCTTCGTAGATTTTGAAATCATCGTCGCACTGAAGAATGATAGGGAAAAGTTCTTTTTTGCAAAAGAAAGTAGGCGTGTTAAGGAAAGCAGGCCAGCGTGAGTATGCTTTCCTGGAGCCTATCTCGTTTTGGGTTGAAAGAAAATACTTCAATCCTTCGTTCGAAACTGTTTCACGGATGATGGCGCTATTCGCATCTATTTCCTGCAGGTTGGAAGTGATAATGCTTACCTCGGGGTGTGTCTGCGCATAATTCATATTGTCGGCGATACACGTTGGCATGAGCAGGTCGTCGCCTCCAAGCGTTTTAATCCAAGTGCCCGAAACCGAATTAATTCCTCGCTTAAAGTTTGCCGTAATGCCTGTGTTTTGAGCTACGGTAATTAGTTTGGTTTTGAAGAATCTATCTTTGTGTTGTTTTAGCCAATCCTCGCAGAGCTTTATGGTATTGTCGGGCGACCCATCATCGCTCACAATAAGCTCAATGGCGTTCCACGTTTGTGCATAGATGCTTTCTAATGTTTCAAGAATGTAACTTTCACTACGATAGGTTATTACCACAATAGATACTAAGGGTTTATTCATTTCTTCCATAATCAATGTTTTTTGGAGATTTTAGAAATAAATGCTTGAATTATCGCTTTGATGCCAATTCTGCTTTCAAGTTCACGATATGAGTACCATGTCGAAATTCCAATCAGAATTACTCCCGGAATGTACGCATAAGCTTGTTTGATATAAATGACAACAAAAAATCCTATCAAAGCCAAGAAAAACTGTATTGCAAATATCACGAGCGTTGTGCGCGTAAACGAGAACTGATACTTGACGCGGGCAATTATGAAAACTTGTAAGAGGTAATAGACGTATGCAACCATGAAAGCTACTCCTAAGCCGGTGATCCCTCCCATGTGATATCCAATAAGCGCGATTCCCAATGTAATGATATTGCCAATAAACTCGTTCCAAAAATAGAGTTTACTTTCGCCTTTCGCCAAAAATATAAACGCGATTGCCCAACTCATAGCTTTAAAGAATATCCCCAATGATGCCCAGTAAAGCATGCCGGAGATGACAAGAAATTGTGATGAATACAAGATTATTACCGCTAAATTGACAAAAACAAGAAAGAAAATTAAAATAGGCGCCAATACTAATAGCGCAATTTCTGTCTGTTGGTTGATGCTTTGACTGCACAGCGAGTTATCTTTGGCTACCAGCGAAAGACGTGGATAATAGTCGGTACCCATCGCGGTGAAGATCATACCAACGTAGGTGTTGATAATCGTAAACCCCGCGCTATAAAACCCAACATCGGCAAGGCTGCCCGTGCGAGTAATGAAAATGCGCACAACATAAGCCGACGCGATGGATATGATACCACTAAGGCTTATCATAAATCCCATTATCAACATGCTCTTTCCTTCTTTTAATGTTTGTCGCGTATGTATCTCTATGGGTTGAATCTCTGTTTTCTTAGCGAAATACCACGAAAAAAACAGCGTGATAAACGAGGTAACAATCAATACCGGCACAATTCCCTTTTCGCCGTATTTGTAATAAAGTGGAATGGTGATGATAAGCCCGAAAAAACTACCATAGAGATTTGCTTTGGCTAAGTCCTGAAGTTTTCTTAGCCCTTGAAGTATGATTAATTCGCCGGTGCTAAGTTGATTTGTTAGCAATGTTATTGAAAGCCATACAAACGCCAATGTGTAATCTTTGTTGTTGAATGTGAGTTGGCTCAACCAAGGAGATAAAAATAGTGTAATAATAGCACCAAGCAAACCTGTAATCCAAACAAGGCGACGGGTAATGATAATTACACTCGATATTTTATCTTCATCTTGTGTGGCATTGGCTTCCGATACGTTTTTTACGGCGCTGGTTCCCAATCCAAAATTGGTGAAACCGGATACTAAGTTAGTTGTAGTGCTCAGCAATCCCACTATTCCCATACCTGCGGGTCCTAATAATATGGCAATGAATTTCGAACGAACAATCGAGATGATTATCTGAAACACCTGAACACCTCCAAACAGTGAGGTGGCTTTCATTATCTGACGATATGACGATTGATGTTCGTTCATTTTTGCTTTTGTCTTAATGAGTGAGTTTGGCGGATAATGTTTATTGCTTTATTAATCGGTATGAATTATTTGGATGGATCAAAAGAATTGATCGCTTTAACTACCAATTCAGCTTCTTCGTTCGTTATTACCTGGCTGATTGGCAGGCTAATGATTTCATTATGAATTTTTTCGGTAATTGGGAAGCTTAGTTCGTTCCATGCTTTGTAAGCTTTCTGCTTGTGTGGCGGAATCGGGTAATGTATCAGCACCTGAATGTCATTCTCTTGCAGGTGTTTTTGTAGTTTATCGCGATAATTGGTGCGAATTACAAACAGATGAAAGACGTGTGCATCCCAATCTTTCGTATTTGGCAATATAATGTGAGGGTTTGAGATATTGCCAAGATAATAGCGAGCCAATTCCCTGCGCCTATCATTATCCGCGTCGAGATATTTCAATTTTACGCTAAGAATTGCGGCTTGTATTTCGTCCATTCTGCTGTTAAGTCCCTGATAATCGAAAACATATTTCACTATTGAGCCATAGTTGGCTAGTGTTCGGGCTGTGTCGGCAAGCAACTTATTATTTGTAGTGATTGCTCCGGCATCGCCAAAGGCTCCTAAATTTTTTCCAGGATAAAAACTATGTCCTGCCGCATCGCCAAGCGCTCCTGTTTTAATACCGTTGTATTTGCAACCACTGGCTTGAGCGTTGTCCTCAATCAGTTTTAAATTGTGTTTCTTGCATATTTCACCAATTTTTTCGCTGTAGGCACATTGACCGTAAAGATGCACTATCATTATTCCTTTTGTGCGACTTGTGATGGCTTTTTCAATTTCAGAATCATCAATCTGATAGGTCGTGATGTCCGGTTCTACCAATACGGGAACCAATCGGTTGTCGGTAATGGCAAGAATTGATGCGATGTAAGTATTTGCGGGAACAATAATTTCATCGTTTTCATTCATTTCGCCCATTTCTATGTACGCCTTCAGAATTATGCGGAGCGCATCAAGTCCGTTGGCTACATTTACGCAGTGCTCTGAACCAATGTAACTTGCATATTCGTTTTCAAACCGCTTATTCTCTTCGCCCAAAAGATACCAACCGGAGTCGATAACCCGAGTCGTCGCTTGGTGTATTTCGGTTGCATATTGCTGCGTTATTTTTTGTATGTCGAGGAATTTTATCATTTTACTTCATTGTTTTGCGTTAACAAAGTCTCAATTGAAAAAAATTAAGGAGATGGAGCCACTTTTTTCGATTTATAAAGTTTGAAATCTTCGAGACTCCGTATGTAATCATGTTCGGAATATATGTCGGAAGCCAAAACAAGGCAAACTGATCCGGACGAAAAATTGTCTAATTCTCCCCATATTCCGGGCAAAATAAGCAGTCCTCTGTAAGGTCTGTTGAGCGATACTGTTCTTTTCGATTCTCCGTCATAGAGTGTTATGTCAAAGCTACCGCTGGCGGCAAATATGAATTGCGTCAGTTCTTTGTGCGCGTGTCCGCCTCTCGCTTCGCCTCCGGGTACATCGTAGAGGTAAAAAACTCTTTTGGCTTGAAATGGGGCAGTAATGCCGTTTTCCACAACACTGAGGTTGCCTTTTTCGTGGTGATGCTTGTCTATTTCAATGACAGAGCAGTCAAATACTGTCGTTCGTTTCATTGCTTTCTGATTTAAATAGTTGATAGTCGAAAATATAATCGTCCGGCATATAAGGATGTGACGCTAAAATTAGTGCAAGGGAGTTGGTCGAGAAGTTTTTCATCTGACGCCAAATGCCCTCGGGCACATACAGTCCGTAATATGAGCGATTGAGTGTGAAAGTTTTCTGCTCTTTACCACTGTCGAGAATTACATCGAAACTTCCCGATAACGCCACAATAAATTCCTGATTCTTGTGGTAAGCGTGTCCTCCTCTTATTTCACCTCCCGGTACGTCATAAATCCAGTATGTTCGGTTTATGTTAAAAGGAATGTCCTTTATTTCCTCAATTACCGAAACATTACCTCGTCGGTCGAGTAGTTTCAGCAAATTGATGATTTTTGCTCCATTTAGTTCCATAGTTGTTTTTTTTTGATTGATGAAAAAATCATGTAATAAATTTAGTTTAGATTAATTAGAAGACTTTTATTTGACCGTTTTTACCGTTTTTTCTGAGTTATTCTGTGTTTCCAGTTTTTTTTGTTCGTGTTTCCGTATCCATATCCGTATTTTCTGCCATATCCATATTTGTAGGTGCTCGATGTGATATCTACGGCATTCAATACAAAGTACATTTTCTTTAATCTTTTTTCTTCGTAGAAAGTAATCGCTTCTTCGATGTATTTTTTAGGAGTATAGCCCGAACGGACAATATATAGATTCACATCCGCGATTCGGTTTAATAGAAAACTATCCGAAACTACTCCTACCGGTGCTGTATCCACAATGATAAAATCGAACTTCGACTTTAAATTTACGATGAGTTCGTCCAAAATTGGTTTTGAAAGTAGCTCGCTTGGATTCGGAGGAATGGGACCACTGTTGATGACGAATAGGTTCGGATTTAATCCCGATGGTTTAATTAGCTCTTCTTCCTCCAAATGACCAGCCAAATACATGGTGATACCTGTTTCGTTGCTCATCGAAAGAAATTCCGAAATTTTTGGTTTACGGATATCCAGTTCGATAATTAATACCTTTTTGTCAAGCAGCGCGAAGCTTATTGCCAGGTTAATGGTCGAAAAGGTTTTTCCATCGCCACTGATGCTCGACAGCATGTTAATAACCTTGCTTTCTTTGTTGTCAATCACAAATAAGAGATTGGTGCGAAGCAGCCTTATCATCTCATTGATGCTGTTGTTGTTATTTTCTTTCACTACAATGTTGCTAAGTTCTTTGGATATCGGTATTTCTCCCAGCACCGGGATTGATGACATTTTTTCAAGCTCTTCTTTCGAACTTATTTGATAGCGTGTCAGATCTTTGAGATATATGATTATAAAAGGAATGAATACTCCGAGAAATAGGAAAATCAATCCGGTTATCATCACGTTTGGCGATGCAAGTCCTTTAACAAACACATTGTCAATTATTGTTGATTTAGGAGTGATGGTTGCCATGTTCATGTATTTTTCTTCCTTTTTTTGAAGAAGATATACAAACAAAGCTTCTTTCACGCCTTGCTGCCGTTTGATGTCGGAGAATACGCGCTCTTGTTGAGGAATAGCTCTGATGCGTGAGAAATTCTGAGACAACATGGAGTTGAGGTCGCTTCGCTGGATGTTTAAATTGTCTGTTTCGTTTTGAAGACTGTTTTTTACCGAATTGAATGTTGTTTCGATTCTGTTGTTCAGTTCTATCATCGATTGGTTGTTGCTCGAGGCAATACGCGAAAGTTTGTTTCTTTCGAGCACCAACTGGTTGTAATTGTCTATTTGGTTGCTCAAGGATTGACTCGAAACACCTGAGTTTGTAGGGATGAGCTGTTCGTGATTGTTAATACCTCGCACAATGTTGTTGAGGTTTGATACAATGGCGTACTGAGTTTCGACGTCGGATTTCTTTTCGCGGATATTGGCTGCTTGTGTATTGAAAATATCTGCCTGATGTTCTATGTTTGTGAGTCCTTGCGATTGTTTGTAGCTTTGTACTTGCGATTCCACTGAACCTAATTCGCTGGTTAACTTCGATAGATGCACGTCAATCACAGCGGATGTTTTATCCGCAAGGTCTATTTGCTCGCGTATTGCTTTTGCGTTGTAGGCATTGATATATTCTTTGAGAAACACGATGCCTAATTGTGGGTGAGGGCATACAAATGAAATGTCTGCCACGGATGAAGTTCTCGATGTTAGTTTTATGGTTATTGATTTCGTGTAGTTTAATGCTGTTTTTTTTGGATTGCTAAATCTTATATTAAATTTTCTTTCTCCGATATAATTTGGTTGTGTCCATCTCATCATGACGGTACCTAAAGGAAGGAATACGATACTATCCGTTTTTGCGGCAGTAATGTTAAATTCTTCGTCAGCATAAGTACCACTGAAAACATAACCTTTCTCGCCGTTGGCAGTAACATCGAAAGCGATGCTTTCTTTGATGTTGTTTAGGATGGTGTCTTGCATGTTTAACTTAAAAGGAATTTCATCATCGTATAGTTCTACACTTTTCGACCTTAAGCCTTGTGGCAAGATACTTCCTAAACCGATTTTATTGTAAAGCTCAATCGGTCTTTCTTCGGAATAAGATATGTACATCCCAAGATTGCGTACCACTTCTTCTACAATGAGCGATCTTTTTAGCACTTCTACTTCATTGTCAACGTTGTTGCGCTGAGTAGTTAATCCCACTTCTTTTAAGATATTCAATTCCGACGCGCCTCCGCCTCGTTGGTCATCCTTGAAAATAATTGTAGTGGCTACTCTATAAGTTCGTGGTGAGTACAAGATTATTCCCACGGCAAAAAGCAAACACATAATCACAGAAAGTAGGAACCATTTCCAATGCGAAAGGTATTTCATGACTATGCCAACGATGTCGATGGGCTTCTCAGACAGCAATGTAAAGTCCATTTCTGTGTCAGTATTTTTGTTCATTTTCCTAAATGTTGTTTGTTGTGATTTTTTATAAAGCAAGAAAAAGTCAGAACAGGCTATCTGTTTTGACGGGTAATGCTAATAATTGTAGCCAGCATGGTTACTAATGAAATGCCTACGCTGACAGTTGAAATCAGGTACGACTCGGCTGTGCCATATTTCGATGACTTCGATTTCGATTTGTTCGGTTCTACATAAATGACGTCGTTTTGCTCCAGGAAATAGGCGGGAGAATTGAAGAGGCTGTTGTCATTGAGGTTTACTTTGAATACTCTTCTCACTCCCTCCGAATCCACCCGGATTACTTTTACGTTGTCTCTTCGTCCGTAAATAGTCATGTCGCTTGCCAAAGCCAATGCCTGAAGAAGCGTGATTTGCTCATTTGTGGTTTCGTACTTACCCGGTCGGTTTACTTCGCCCAAGACATTAATAGAGAAATTGACGATTCGGATTGTTATCACAGGCATTTCCTGCGAAAAGTATGGTTTCAACTTCTTCGAAAGTAGTTCTTCAAGTTCTTTGGTGCTAATGCCTTTAACAGAAATAATGCCTAAACTTGGGAAATTGATGACGCCGTCATTGCCTACCAGATAGTTTTGGAGTGTAGGTTGTGAATAGAGCGAAGTAACTGTTTCGCCGGCTTGCTGTGGCGCAAAAAGATTGTAGCGGCGCGAAGCTTCCGGCTCACTACTTACCACCGATATCGAAAGCATGTCCTTGGGCTTGATTCGCGCGTCGAACGATGCTTTACCCAATGTTGTGCCCTTTGTGTCAGGCTCTTTGAAATACGCTATTTGCTTTGCCTGATTGCACGAAGCCATTAAGACGACAATGGCAATGAATAAGATGCACTTCTTCATACGATTTATTATTAGGTGTTGGTTCGTATGAAACACTCTTTTTGAGTATAATGCAAAGTTATTTTCTTTGAAATTAATTAAGGCTCAGGTTTGAATGTTTCACTCGAAAATTCTTATAGTTGTTTTCGTTTGCTTTATGATTGTTCCCATAATTCGTGTCGTTAAGTCTTGTTTTTGATGTCTAAGTTGTTCGAGTATTGTGTTACTTGTCTTATTATTGAATTGAGATTTAACTAATTTAGTTAATTGCCTCTAAATTACTATCAAAGATATCGAAATCCAAATTTTATAGCTTACAAAATATTACATAATTTTTTTGTAATGTGTTGTAAGTGTTTGAAATATAGCGATATGAAGGCTGATTTGTAGCATAAAATTCTCCGTTTTAATACTTTACTTTAGTTAATGCAATTAAAAGCAAGATAAATAGCATGAAAATAATAGGGTTAATGCTTTGTTTAACATTGTGTTATGAATTAATGTTGTAATTTTGCATCACAATTTCTCGTTGAATGTATTTGTTTTTTCTCGGATTAATCCGGGATGTTTTTCAGGAAGTTTTTCCAGAAAAAGATATTGTTTGAGAACGTATCTTTGTAATTTCCGATAAACATCATTTTGTTGTTTCAATACCTATCCTTTTTCAACGAAATTGTAGCGTCAAAAAAATCAGATTTATTCAAGTATCTTCAGCGCAAATGAAACATGGGTAAAATCTGATGAAATAACATCTTTAGTTTGAGAAATTAGTCAAACACTGTCATAATAAAAATTTATACGGTGAATTTGTTCAGTCAATATTTTTGTTTGTTGACGCGATGTTCAATTCCATGTGTAAGTTATTAAGATTGTAGTGTCTTTCGAGTGTATGATTATCCTCGATTGGATTGAATTTACACTGGCACGTAAATTGTGTTTACATGCGTAAGTACGACTAGTATTTACTCAGAATTGTTATTCGATTTTTTTAGAATGAAGCAATGAGTTGGTACGATGAGGAGCCTGATGTTTTTTGCTTCACGGATGAGAAGGTGTCGTGTTGGTTCTGATTAATTTGGATTAATGGGTAAGTAACATGACATGAATTAATTTGGCTAAGTGTTTTTTTTGAATAGGTATTTATAAGTTGAAAACAGGATTAATAGAAAGGAGATAGTAAACAGACTGTTGAACGAAAAATTATGTGTAATGTATTAAGAATAAGGAGAGATTATAATGAAGCAAATTTAATGTAAGTGACAATTGAAATTTTTTGAACCCAATATTAAAGTTAAAACAAACAAAAAGAATTTAGAATTATAAATGAATAAAATAAAAAATCTGACAATACTATTCGTGTTGTTAAGCTTGAGTCTTCAGTTCGCGTATGGTCAAGGTTCCAGATATTCTGGAACATATACGAAGTCGTCGCCTTTGAAATACTCTGGTAAAAGTAATTTTACAATCGAAGGTGTGGAAATAACAGGGAATGACCAACATTGTATTATTTTGGAAAACTGTGAAAATGTGGTGATTAAAAACAGTAAACTGATGCAAACTACTTCCAAAAGAGGTGTCTATCTGTTTAAATGCAAGAACATTACAGTTACTGATTGTACGTTGGAGAACCTTCATTCAGGTTTGCTTGCGGAACACTCGCAAGGTATCAAATTTGATAGGAATGATGTGCTGAACATCAGAGGAACATCTACAGGTGCTACCAATCTTGGGAATATGATTCAATTTACTTCGGTAACAGGCGAAGGTAACAGTGTGAGTTATAATGTGTGCGAAAATCTGCCGAATCAGAGTGCGCCCGAAGACATCATCAACCTATATGGCTCTACAGGCACTTCCAGCAGTCCATTAATTGTAAAAGGCAATTGGCTCAGAGGTGGAGGTCCATCGGCATCTGGCGGTGGTATCATGTTGGGCGATTATGGAGGCGCATTTCAGATAGCTGAAGATAATATAGTGGTGAATCCCGGAAATTATGGAATTGCAATTGCCGGAGGATCAAATATGACGATTAGAAATAATAAAGTATTCGCTACCAAGGCATCAATCAACCGTTGTGCTTTGTATGCTACCAATTTTTATGAGTCAATAAGCGGTAAATCAACGAATATTACTGTCGAAAACAACAAAGTAAATTACATTGATATGTATGGCAAACAGTATGTTATTTGGACTGACCCAGCAAAAATCGCAACGATTACAGGTTTACAGACAAATGTTTACGATGCCACAATTACCGCGTCGATACTACCGGCGAAGATTTATGGACGTGCGGCGGATGGAACAGGAGAGAATGGAGGTTCGGATGGAGGTTCGGATGGAGGTTCAAATGGAGGCTCAACGGGTACGGAGAATCAGATAAGCGTGTATTTGGATTCGTTTAATCGGATATGTGTCAATTGCAAAGGTGATATTTTTAGTTCGGCGAAAGTTACTGTAACTACAAGTATGGGCTATTTCCTTGCTACTCAGCCAATCGTTGGCTATCATACCGTGGTTTACAACCGATTCACACCCGGTAAATACAATATTAAAATAGAAAACGGCACACAGGTGCAAAACGAACAAATAACAATAATAAAAAAGAAGATTTAAGTAAATAATGAGAAAAGTATTATATCTGTCGATGGTTATTACCGCATTAATTTTTAGTTCATGCGAACGATTTGAGGACAATAATGAAATAACCTCCCCAATCTCGACAGCCGGTAAGTGGCAAGTGAGCGCTTACATTGACAATTCACCAGTAAAAAAGTCATTCACACTAACTACTGAAAATAATTTTGCGTCCGGTGCTGATTCAATTACGATTAATGATGAGGCAAGTAGCTTCTGGAACTTTAAGGCTAAAGCCGCTATCAATGCTTTAACAGGTAAATTTGAAACCAAACAATCCGTTTGTGAAAAATCAGATTTGGGAGTTGGAGTGCGTATCATGAATGGTAAAATTCTTGGTTCGGATAGTATTTATCTTGAAATACAGTTTGAAGATGATGTTACGCCATTTCAGAATACGTATCAAATTAAGGGACATCGGATTAATGGATAAATAGGTCATTGCTTATGTGATTTTCAATCACATTTGTTTGATAAATCTCAAGGAGAGGCAGTTGGAAATTAACTGTCTCTCTTTTTTGTGAATTAATGCAAAAAAAAACGGCTATTCTTTGTCAACTATTTTTCGGAGAATCTTTATCAATTCTTTTTTATCCATTAAATTGAGTTTTTTGTTAATACGATGGATAGTAACAAATACGGAATTCATCGTTCTGTTGGTCAGTGAAGCGATGTCGTTACTTTCAATATTATTTAGTAATAAGCCACATAGAAGCACTTCACGGTTTGATAAAAAGGGCAGTGCCTTTTGAATCATTTGCAACTCTTTTTCATAATACACCAAATCATCCAATTTGAGCTCTTTTTTCTCATCCGGGAAGTATTTCGTCATGATGCTTTCAAGCTCAGTCTTTCCTGCATTATTTAGATATGGTTTCAGTTTGGAAATATCTTCTTTAATGGAATATAGCGTGGAAATGGATAAGGCTGAATACTTCTTGTCAGACTTGGAGAAACAAATTAGGTAATAATTTCCAAACGTTTTACTGGGGATATACACTATGTTGTAGCTAATAAATTCACGTTTGTTGTTGAAAAGCGTTACAAGAGCTTTTTGATTAAGTGCTGTATATCGTTCGGTATTATAATAAATATCATTTAGTTGTGGGTTTAGCAAATACCATTTCTGCAAGTCGAATGATTCATTTTCTTTTAACCCAAGACATTCGGATGCGTATTTATTCAAAAAAATCTTTTTGTGTGAAGGCAAAAAAATAGCTGTAGGGACAGGGAAAACTTCCAGCTCCAAGAATTTGTTATGCGAGTCCGGATCTTGTGTCATTCTGTTTTCAATTGAAGTGGTTTGCATAAGATTACAGATAGGGTATGTTATAGTATGTATTAATCTAACATAAGATAAGTGATTTTTGTTTGCTATTTTCCCTTGATTGTTTCCATTTGATTGTCTATGAGGTGCTTACGAAATGTTTTAAGGTTGACATGTAGCTTGTTCATCAAAAAAAAGAATCAGTAGAAAAGACCATGTCTCTCTACTGATTCTTTATGTTAATTCTTTTAGAAATATTAGTATGATTAGTTTCTCCGAATAATACTAATTTTTCGCTTCATCAACCTGAACTATTTTGTATTTTGGAACTAAAGTTTTCATCACAACCCAACCGATGAGGTAAGCTACTGCACAAATAGAGAATATAATGAAATATCCGGCTTCTTCTCCTTTGAATCCGAGGAAACTCATTTGGGTGTTGCCGGCATAGTCAAAAAGTACACCCGAACTTTTATTGATGATAAATGAGCCAACACCACCTGCCATGCCTCCAATGCCGGTAATTGTAGCAATCGCACTTTTGGGGAACATATCGCCAACTGTTGAGAAAATATTAGCTGACCATGCCTGATGTGCCGCACCTGCTATACCAATAATGATAATTGGGAACCAATAGGAGTATGAACCGAGTGGCTGGGCAAACAATGCCAAGAGTGGGAAGAAGGCAAAAATAAGCATTGCTTTCATCCGACCGGCATAAGGGTTCATCCCTTTTTTATCTACAAAATAGGATGGAAGCCAACCACCGATAATCGACAATAGTGTTATGGCGTAAAGAACAAATAGAGCTATTTGTGCTTTTGGGTCGGACGATTTTAAGCCATATACCGAGCTTAAATAGGCCGGAGTCCAGAATAGATAGAACCACCAAACGCCATCGGTCATAAATTTGCCAAACGCGAAAGACCATGTTTGTTTGTACTTGAGACATTCCCAAAATGTAAGTTTTCTTTCTGTTTTAGCGTTACCTGTTAGAATTTCGTTGTTGTCGGAATGAATATAAGCAAGTTCAGCTTTATTAACTTTGGGGTGTACCTCGGGCTTTTTGTAAATAAAAACCCAAAAACCCATCCAAATAAAGCCTAAAGCACCAATAACAATAAATGCCATTTCCCATCCCCAATGCGAGGCGATAACCGGTATGGTTACAGGAGCGGCAAGCGCGCCGACTGTTGCCCCTGCATTAAAAATACTCGTTGCTAAAGCTCTGTCTTTTTTTGGAAAATATTCGGCTGTTGTCTTGATAGCTGCCGGAAAGTTGCCGGCTTCACCTATCGCTAACACAAATCGGGCAATAATAAACAGCACAACACTCACATTTAATACACGTGAAATGTTTTGCACCGCTCCAATGGCTTCGCGCGCTCCTTCGAACCCAACAAACCATTCGCCGGCTACAATACCCGAAGTCGCTATGCCACAGAATGCGTGCAGAACCGCACCTATCGACCATATAAAAATTGCCCATAAAAAGCCCTTTTTAGTATCCATCCAATCGACAAAGCGCCCGGCAAATAACATCCCAATGGCATAGAATATCGAAAATAATGAGGTGATTGTGCCGTAATGATCATTTGTCCAATGAAATTCGGGGGCGATAAAGTCTTTCCATGTTAGGGAGAGTACTTGTCTGTCGAGATAGTTTATTGTGGTTGCAAAAAATAGCATCCCTACAATAGTCCATCTGTAGCTCGACATCTTTTGCGTAGCTTCATGTTTACTCATGTTTTTTTGAAATTAATGAATTTGGTTAATTTATTTTTTAGAATTTATTTTTTAGTTTTTGAACGATGCCGATTGCCTCGCTGCAAATTTTAGTAATTGCTTCCCAGTCTCCGGCTTTAATCAGCTCGGCAGGAAAAAGATTGGAACCCATGCCCACGCAAGTTACACCCGCGGCAAACCATTTGTTCAGGTTTTCCTCCGTGGGAGCGACACCACCGGTTACCATCAGCATCGACCAAGGCATTGGAGCTTTCAGGTTTTTTACAAAGGCTGCGCCAAGTACATCGCCAGGAAATACTTTGCATACATCGCAGCCCGCTTCCTGAGCCATGCCTACTTCAGTAACTGAGCCGCAGCCGGGCATGTAGGGCACAAGTCGGCGATTGCACACCTTTGCTACATCGGGGTTGAACAGCGGACCTACCACGAAGTTGGCGCCAGACTGAATGTAGAGCGAGGCGGTAGGAGCATCAACAATGGATCCGATACCCAATATCATTTCCGGGCAGTTTTTTGTAGCGAATTTCACCAAATCGGCAAAAACTTCGTGCGCGAAGTCGCCACGGTTGGTAAATTCAAAAGCACGAATACCACCCTTGTAGCAAGCCAAAAGAACATTTTTGGAGGTTTCGAAGTCGCTGCTGAAAAAAACAGGCACAATTCCCGTTGCTTTCATGGCAGTAATGACCTCTATTTTGTTGAATTTCATAAGTTTGTTGAATGATTTATTTTTATTGAAATATTTTGTGAATTGATGGACTTCCGATAGTTTATCGGGATACGCGACCACTTCCATCGCCTTTCATCAGATTTTCCACTTCAGCCACCGAGACCAAGTTGAAGTCGCCATAAATGGTGTGTTTAAGGCAGGATGCCGCCACGGCAAATTCGAGCGCGTTTTGATTATCGGTAGGGTAGGTAAGTAGCCCGTAGATGAGTCCACCCATAAAAGAATCCCCACCACCAACTCGGTCCACTATGTGGGTGATGTCGTAGCGTTTTGATTCGAAGAGTGTCCCATCTGCATAAAGCACACCGCCCCAAGTGTTGTGATTGGCGTTAATTGAACCGCGCAAAGTGATAATTACTTTTTTAGCGCGAGGAAATTTTTGTATCATCTGTTTGCATACGCTTTCAAATTCGGCGGCATTCACTTCGCCATCGGTAGCTGTTACGTCAAAGCCTTCGGGTTTAATCCCAAATACCTTCTCGGCATCTTCTTCGTTGCCTAAAATTACATCGCAGCCTTCAACTAAAGCGGGCATTACTTCGGCAGCCGATTTGCCGTATTTCCACAAGTTTTTACGGTAGTTCAAATCGGTTGATACGGTTACCCCTAATTCGTTAGCCACTTTAATGGCTTCAAGACACGCGTCGGCTGCTCCTTGCGAAATGGCGGGAGTGATACCAGTCCAGTGAAACCAATCTGCGTCTTTCAATACTTCGTGCCAGTTAATCATGCCGGGTTTGATGTCGGCGATGGATGAGTTGGCGCGGTCATATACCACTTTTGAAGCGCGGGCTACTGCTCCTGTTTCTAAAAAGTAAATACCAACGCGTTCGCCACCGCGCACGATATTTTGTGTACCTACATTGTATTTTCTCAGTTCGGATATACACCAGTCGGCAATGTCGTTTTTGGGTAATCGGGTTACGAATTCGGCATTCAGACCGTAGTTGGCTAATGAAACAGCTACATTGGCCTCGCCACCACCAAAAGTGGCATTCAGATTGTTAGATTGAATAAAACGCTGATATCCGGGTGTAGCCAGACGAAGCATGATTTCGCCAAAACTTACTATTTTTTTCATGTGTAAACTGTTGATTTGTTCGTTTTTTGTTTTTTAAAAAATATAATTTATTTTATTTGAACGATGAGTGGATTGTCAATCTTGAATTTTTCATTTTTCAAAAATTCCACCCAGGCATCAAAATTACTGAACCCGGCTTTGCTCCATCCGGCTCCGACGTAGTAAGTGTATTCGCTGCCGGAGATTATGCTGTTATTGCCAAGATAATGTCCTTGTTCCGAACTTATTTTTGAAAAACCTTTCAGATTGATAACACCTGTATAGATTGTGCCGTTCTTCGCGTCTTCGGGCACTCGATATGCGATTATACCGGTTTTGTCTCCAAATACCATTTCCGGTTGACCTTTCTGAGTAACAATTCCGGTAGCCACATTTAATACGTCGCCATTTGTATTAAAGATATTGCTTACCTTGTTGAGATGGCTATATGCGTCAAGTGTAATAATCCTTTTTTCATTCACTTCATTGTCGCCATTTTTATATGGTTTGTAGCTGAGTTTAAATGAAATTCGCAATGGTCCCATGTCGAGTATCTCCGCATTGATAAAATTGTTGCCCAATGAAAGCTTACCATCGTCGGTGGGCGCGGTCATGCCTAAGCCCAATGTTCGACCTACTTTATAGAAGTCGAGCCCTTCGCCATGATCTTCGTGGTACGAAGCTATGCCTTCGAGGTCGTCCTTATACCATTTGTCGATGATGAGTTTCTCGGTTTTTTTAGCCCAATAATCCATGCCATTACTAATTTCGCCGGTGGCTTCGAGCGCAGGCCCATATACGCGAAACGCTACACGGTTGTTTTCCCATGTGAAATCATCTTTACGCTCGGGTACCAATCTGCCATAAACCATTGGTTCGAATTGTTTCGGATTTCCTTTTTTGATTCGATAGTTTTTTTGCTCCGAAGCGTCAAGTGTGGTGGGGAAAATTATTGATACGATGTTGCAGCTACCATTCTTAATAAGTTGATAGGGTACTTCTTGCTTTTTATTGTCCAAAACGATATAAGAAGCATGATTTCCTTTCGTTTTCAGCTTTTTGTCAATCTTGTCCCATGCCACTTCCACCATTTCATTTGTTCTTACACGGTTAGTAGGATTACTAACTGAAAGATTCACTACTTTCGACGAAGAGCAAGAAAGTGTGAAGAGTAGCAGGGATAGATAAATTGTTTTTTTCATCAGCGTGAAGCGAGATTATGGTTGTTTGCCAATGTAAGCTAAGATACCGCCATCTACATAGAGTATGTGTCCGTTTACGAAATTTGAAGCTTCGGAAGCAAGAAATACAGCGGGCCCTTCCAGGTCTTCTGTTCTTCCCCAGCGTTCTGCAGGTGTTTTTGAAACGATAAATGAGTCGAAAGGATGGCGTGATCCATCGGCTTGACGTTCGCGAAGTGGTGCTGTTTGAGGCGTTTCGATGTATCCGGGGCCTATTCCGTTACATTGGATATTATATGAGCCATATTCTGAGCAAATGTTTTTTGTCAACATTTTTAGTCCTCCTTTTGCAGCTGCATAAGCCGATACTGTTTCGCGTCCCAATTCGCTCATCATAGAGCAGATGTTGATAATTTTGCCGTGCCCTTTTTCAATCATAGCCGGTATTACCGCTTTCGACATGATGAAAGGCCCGTTTAGGTCGATGTCGATTACTTCGCGGAACTCCGCGGCGCTCATTTCGTGCATCGGGATGCGTTTGATGATGCCGGCGTTGTTCACCAATATGTCGATTGTGCCGTGTTCTTTTGCTATTTTAGCAATCATTTCGTTCACAGAACTTTCGTCGGTAACATCGCAGGAGTATCCATAAGCTTCAAGGTTATCTGCTTTGTATTGTGCCAAACCTTTGGATAGATTTTCTTCGTTGCGGTCGTTGAATATGATTTTCGCTCCGGCTCTGCCTAAAGCTGACGCAATGGCATACCCTATTCCGTAAGAAGCTCCGGTAACCAATGCAATTTTTCCGTCTAATCTGAAATTTACCATAATGCGTTGTGTGTTTATATGTGAATTAATTATTTTATTTCTGTAACTTTTGAGAAATCCTGGTCGCTGTAATCCAGATTCTCGCCAGCCATGCCCCAAATGAAAGTGTAATTACATGTTCCGGCTGCTGAGTGGATTGACCATTCGGGAGATAACACGGCTTGATTGTTTTGCATCCACAGATGGCGGGTTTCTTGCATTTCTCCCATAAAATGGCAAACAGCCTGATCTGAAGGTACTTCAAAATAGAAATAGGCTTCCATTCGACGCGAATGTACGTGTGGCGGCATGGTGTTCCACACGCTGCCCGGTGCAAGTTCGGTCATGCCCATCTGAAGTTGACAAGTAGGGAGCACCTGATTTACAATCATTTTGTTAATGTTTCGGTGGTTTGAAGTTTCCAAGGTACCCAATTCCATTACTTCCGCGTTCGCTTTTGTTACTTTCTTGTCGGGGTAGTTGCGATGGGCTGTTGCCGAGTTGAAATAAAATTTTGCTGGATTCGTTTTGTCTTTACTCTCAAAATAAACTTCGCGTTTGCCGCTTCCAAGATATAAAGCTTCTTTGTAATCAAGTTCAAAACTCTCTTCACCAATTTTTACTACACCGGCGCCACCTACATTGTAAATGCCAAGTTCGCGACTAATAAGGAATGTCGGCTGTTTCAGAGGATCAATGGCTTCGAGGTGTAGGGTTTCGTTTACCGGCATCGCGCCACCAACTATCATTCGGTCGTACATGGAATATACCATATTAACTTCGTCGGTTGTGAAAATTTTTTCAATTAAAAAATCTTTTCTCAACCTTTCGGTCGTGTACTTTTTCGCATCTTCAGGATGCGCCGCATAACGCAGTTCGTAATTTGTTTTCATCTTTTTGCAGATATTTTGTAATTATTATTTACCAAGTAATATGAAATGAAAAAGTCATCGTGAAAATGGCGGTGTGTGCCAATACGATGAAAATAAATAAAATAATTAGTGTAGGGGGATTCGACAATCTAAGAAGAAACTGCATAAGTTTCTTTTAGATTGTGTAAGAGAATAGTAGTTGTTGGGGAATGCAAAGTTACAAATAATAAGTTGTATTCAAAATCTTGTTGACGGAATTAATTTTTTTTAATTGTTTGTTTGACTAAACTGTATTGTAATGAGCGAAATGATTTTGAAAATAGATTGAACTTTTGTTTGATGAAAAGCACTTTTCCCATCCGGAGGGGAGAAGTTTAATTTTTGTAGGTAATGATGGAGGTAGTAGATGTTGAACTGATAATTGGCAATTTGAGTGGTAATGGAATGCTGTTTTTTTTAGTTCTTTGTTGTTTTGTGGCTGCTGTGTTGCCTTTTTTTTGTAGATATTGATTTCGAAAAAGAGTATAATCCATAAAAGAATTTCGGATGTAAATCCAAATGGTTTGTAAAAGAAAACGACGTTACAGGCGCTTAAATCATTGTTTGTTTAAATTGAGAAAAATTATTGTCAAATACAGTAATGCTTCCAGAATTGAAAAACTGTAATTTTGGGGCATCATTATTTCGTGAAAGACAAAGATGTGTTTTGCAAACTATATAAGTCAATTTACCATGATTTTGGAGGCTAAGCAAGGATAGTTATAATCTATTTTGCTAAGATACAATAAGCACATAATGATGTATATAAATTTTTAATGTGAAATCTGAGTAGGTCAGGATGGTGTGTGAGCATCGTTTTTATTTTTGGGGATAAATGTAATTCGATTTGAATTTTTCAGAAAAATAGGGGCTTAGTGTTTGTGATAATCCAAAGAATTATCTTAATAAGACTAATGTTCGCTCTGATTTGATTTGGAATAATTAATTTTTACTAATACAAAAAATAATGTATGAAAATTTTTAACAACATCGGGAGAAACAGAATGTATATATTCTTGCTTTTTGCTTTTCCCATGATTATGCCTTTAGTGGCACAAAACACAACAACAAGTAATCTTGACGAAAAGGGTCAAGCCGAGAAAAGTGTTTTGTTAAGTTCCGAGCAAGCAGAAGCCACTTCGGTTCAGTCTGCTTCGGTGGTGCAAGGAGATAAACTTTTGCATCGCCCAACTTTCCAGATGGAGCAATATCTTGATGGAACCTTGCCTGGTCTTTTTGTAGATATGTCGCAGGGTTATCCTACCGAAAAGTCTGCGTTGAGAATGCGTGGACGAAATCTTTTAATTGTGGTAGATGGGATTCCCCGCTCCGACGCCAATATTCCTGCCAGTCAGATTGAGTCTGTTACATTGCTTAAAGATGCACTTGGACTTGCAGCTTGGGGTATGTCGAGTGGTGATGGTGTGTTGTTTATCAAGACTAAACGCGGCAATGCTTCGAAGCTTACCATTGACTTTACAGCACAGCGTGCGATAGCAGAACAGATTTTTCGTCCGCAGTTTTTAGATGCATACAGTTATGCGAATCTGTTAAATCAGGGCTTGGTGAATGATGGAAGTAAACCGCTTTATTCTGAGCAAGATTTAGAAGCATATCGCTCGAAGTCTAATCCTTACACCCATCCAGATGTTGATTGGTATAGTGTGCTGATGCGCGACAATTCGCCAATTCAGCAGTATAACATGAATATTTCGGGAGGGGCAAAAACAGCTAAATACTTTATCGACCTGAATATGTACGACCAGGATGGATTTCTGAAACAAGATAATTCTATTAACAAGTATAACACACGAGAAAGCTTCAAAAAATACTCGATGCGTACCAACGTGGATGTGCAACTTTTCCCAACTACAAGTCTCTCTGTGAATGTTTTTGGGCAAATGTTCAAAGAAAACACTCCCGGAAAAACGATGATGGGAAGCATTTATAACGCCCTTCATACCACTCCCAATAACGCCTATGCAATAACCAATCCGCTTGCCGACCTCAATGGAGATGGAATTCCGGATAAAACCTATGCCGGAAATAGCAATTACACAAACAACTTATACGCGCAAAGCATTGAGTCGGGCTATATCATGTATCCGAAAACCGATTTTAACTTCGACTTGATTCTTGAGCATCATTTCACGAATAAATTGGAGGGATTCTATCTGAAGGGATTGTACTCCTACAACTCGTCTTACAGGGAAATGATGAGCAGAACAAAAGGCTATGAAATATGGCAATACAAGCCACTTGCAGACTTAGAGCCCAATGACCCTAAAAACTATAATAAAATTCTATCTGCTTCTGCGCCCGATCGTTCGTCGTCCTACAATAGACAAAATCGCATGCAGTATATTGAAGCGGCTGCCGGATACGATTTTGATGTGGACCAACATAGCCTGAAGTCAAGACTAACATTCTGGAACAATGAGTATATTCTTCAAACTACCGATTTGCCAATGTTGAAATCTGGATTTAACCTTCATAGCGAGTATAATTTCGACAAGCGTTATCTGGCTGAAATATCCATGTCGTCTATGAGTCTGAACTATCTGAGTCCAAGTAAACGTTGGGGATATTTCCCCGCTATTGGTTTGGGATGGAATGTACATCAGGAAGAATTCTTCAATGTTGCCAAAATTGACATGTTGAAATTGCGTACAACTATCGGGATAAGTGGAAATGATGGCACTGGTGCATTCTTTCGCTCCGGAACCGGCGGACTCTCAGATTACTATTATCCTTATGTGAAACTTTATTCGGCTGGAGCAAACGTGAATTTAGGTCAAACAAATATTGGACATAATACGCTTATTGAAAATGGTATCCCTTATGACCCGACTTATGAAAAGAGCCGCCGATTCACGTTTGGAGCTGACGTGTATGCTTTCGAACGAGTGTTACGAGCATCTATTGAATATTTCAATAATTATCACTACGATATCCTTACAACCAATGTGGCCAAAAGTCTGAACAGTATGATGGGAGTAAAGGCACCGATGGAGAACATTGGGGCGCATTTGCAACACGGTGTGGAAATGGATGTGGAATATACTAAGCAATTTGGCGAGTTCTCGATAAATGCTAATGTACAGGCTACGCTTTACAAAACCAAACTTATCAGTAATGGAGAACCTACATACCCCGAAGCTTATATGCAACGTGTAGGTCAGCCCAATGGTATGATTTTCGGTTATGTTGCTGATGGATTTTTTCAGTCGCAAGATGAAATTAAAAGTTACATGCAATCGTACTCGCTGGATGGTTACTCACCAAAACCAGGTGATTTGAAGTACAAAGATCTTAATGGAGACCACCTGATTGATGGATTGGATATTACAGCAATTGGAACGAAAGCCCCACGGATTGAATACGGGTTTTATCTGAATACAGGATGGAAAGGTATTGCGCTGAGCACGCAATGGACAGGTGTTACCAATGTGCAAACTACGCTTATGGATATGCCATTCAAAATTAATTCTTCCAACTCTTACGGTCAGGCGATGAAAGAACATTTGGATTATTGGAGACCTGACAATACAGATGCCAGCTATCCACGAATCTCTGCTGCCGGCAATTCATACAACGAACGCACTTCTACTTTTTGGATTAAAGATATCAACTTTTTACGATTGAAAAATATTGAACTGTCATACACTTTGCCACAAAAATGGAGTTCCGCGATTCAATTGTCAAATGTGAAGTTTTTTGCCAATGCCTATAATGCGCTGACGGTTACTCCTTTGAAAAATAGAGATCCGGAATTGCTTCGTTATGTGTCGGGCGCTATGGGCGTTGTTCCCAACTTTAAGGCATTTAATGCCGGAATTAATGTTCAATTTTAATAAAAACACATTCGTATGAAGATTAAAAATAAAATTATTACACTTCTTTGTTGTTCTCTGATTGCTTGTTCTTTTACAGCTTGCTATAATGCTGAGAATGAGCCATTACAATGGAACTCAGAAGACCGGGTGCTGAATCCGGGCGACTCGACTGAAAATAGTGCTATCAAACAACTATTTCAAGCTTGTTATATAGATTTGCCACTCTTACACACTCGTTTTCAGAGTTCATATCTCGATGCAGCTACCGACGATGCGCTACCTACGCTTAATCAATCGGGAAGCAGCGATCTGAATAATTATCGCAACGGAATGCTCTCTGCAGGAAATATCGCAAGTTTAGACGGCGATGCGTGGGCAAGAAACTATCGAGGAATTCGTCGGGTGAATTTGTTTTTGGAAAAACTTCCAATTTTTCCACCCTCAACACAAGTGCCTGCAGCACGTATTACTCGTATGAAAGCTGAAGCTCGTTTGCTTCGTGCATACTACTATTTTGAGTTGATGAAGCGCTGGGGTGGTGTGCCGATGCTTGGCGATAAAGTACTGGGAAATGACGACAATATCAATATACCGCGCAGCTCGACAGCCGAAGTCGCTGCCTATATTCTGAGCGAGATTAGTCCCGAAGTGTCAAAATATCCAAATTCCTGTTACAATGATCTGCATGCTGCGCAATCAACAGCAGTAACAGACGCTACAGAAATAGGTCATGTGAATCAAGGCGTAGCACTTGGATTAATTGCACGAATGAATTTGTATCTTGCTAGCCCGCTTTTCAATCCTACTAACGATATTCAGCGGTGGAAAGATGCGGCAAATGCAGCGAAATCATTGATAGCCTTAAATGTTTATGACCTTTATCAGGCTACGCCTGCAAACATGTTTAAGCTATTCGCGATGAACAACGATGATTTCCCAAACAAAGAGATGATTATGCTCAAACAAATGTCTTCCAATTCATCGATTGAAACAACAAACAGCCCTGCCGGATATTCGTATGGAACCGGAGCTGGCGCTCTGACATTGGTAAACTCGCTGGGACGCACTAGTCCAAGTCAGAATTTGGTAGATGCTTTTCTTACCGCCGATGGTAAATCTATTTATAAGGATTATAATCCTGCAAACGGGATAGATCCGGCTTCGGGTTATGATGCTCAGAAACCTTACGAAAATCGTGATCCACGTCTTGCCCGCACAGTGTTTCTCAATGGCTCGATGTGGCTGAAAAGAGCTGTGGAGACCTTTGAAGGAGGGAGAGACAGAGGCGCAGTTGCCGGTGCGGTATATACTCAAACGGGTTATTATCTGAAAAAATTTCTTGGTGATAATGAAAATCGCGAGTCGTATGTAGGTTACAACCATCATTTCCAAATCATTCGTTATGCAGAAGTTTTGCTGAACTATGCCGAAGCAGTAAATGAATCTGAGCCGGCAAATGATGCTGAAATTGTTTTAGGATTAATTGCGCTACGCAAAAGAGCAGGAATCAATGCAGGTGATGATGGTCGCTACGGCCTTCCAGCTGCCGGAACGTATAGCCAGGAACTGATGAGAAGAATTATACGTAATGAGCGTCGCATTGAGTTGGCATTCGAAGATCATCGCTTTTGGGATATTCGCCGATGGAAAATCTGTGCCGCGGGTGATGGAGACGCTGTGATGACTCAGCCAATAAAAGGTGTGCGAATTCAGAAGAATCAAGATGGAACATTTAGTTATGAATACGAAGAAGTACGTAGCTCATCGTTTGCTCCACACATGTATTGGTATCCTATCCCTCGTAATGAAATGTTAGGCAACAATCAACTGAAGCAAAACGAAGGATGGAATTATTAAGAACCAAAAAATAAATCAAGTATATGAAACATATAATAACAATAGTATTATTTGCTTTGATGCCCCTCTGCCTCTCGGCGCAGTTCAAGGTGAAAGGTGTGGTTACCGACGAAAAGGGTGAAACATTAATTGGTGCGTCAATTTTTGAAACAGAGAAGCCGACGAATGGAGTGTCCACTGGCATTGATGGTGATTTTGAACTGAATGTAACATCATCCAAGTCAAAAATTACAGTTCGCTACGTTGGATTTGAAGCAAAAGTGCTTCCAGTAGCAGCCAATATGAAAATAGTGATGAGCAACGATGAAAATATGTTGCAAGAGGTTACTGTTGTACGTGTGGGTTTTGGTAGCAAATCGCGTATTACGAATGCTGCGTCAGTGAGTCAGATTAATGCAAGTCAGATTCGAACATTGCCCACCACTTCTATTCAAAATTCGCTGGCAGGTCGTTTGCCCGGTTTGTTCCAACTTCAAGGTAGTGGACAGCCCGGTAGTGATGCAGCTCAGTTGTTTATACGCGGTGTAGGTACTTTTGGATCAGACACTTCACCTTTGGTGATGATTGATGATGTTGAGTCAGACATATCTACACTGTCTCGCCTTTCGGCAAATGATGTGGAAGAAATCAGCCTGTTGAAAGATGCCGGTAGTACCTCAATTTTTGGAGTGAAAGGAGCTAATGGAGTAATTCTTATTACTACACGACGTGGAAAATTGGGCGCACCCAAGCTAACAATGCGTACTGATTTCGGCTTTCAGCAACCAACCTACAAAAATGAATTTCTGAACTCGTATGAAAGTCTATCGCTTCTCAAAGAGGTTCACTTGAATAATAATAACACAACCGCTTTGGGGCAAGAAAGATATTTTAGCGATGAAGCATTGGAGCATTATCGCCTTGGAGACAAGCCCTATCTTTATCCCGATGTGAATTGGTATGACTTGCTTTACAAAAAATTCTCCGGTCAGCAGCAATATTCTTTTGATGTGCAAGGTGGAACTGAGGGCTTGAAATACTTTGTTTCTTTCTCTCATCTCAATCAGGGAGGTTTGTTCAAAGACCAACCCAAAAATGAGAAATTCAACAACGACTATTATCAAAAGAGATACAATGTGCGCTCGAATTTTGACATTAAGATTACAAATGACTTGTTGCTGAGATTAAATGCAAATGCTATCTTGACGGAAATCAATCAACCAAACTTGCCTTCGACACGTGGAAGTGGCCTAAGCATCTTCCAACGCTTGCTTGGTGCAGGTATTGCGCCCTATCACTATCCTGCTTACAACCCCAATGGTACTTTTGGCGGATACACCGGAACTTACATTAATCCGTTGGCGCTACTCACTTATGGTGGTTACAATAGAGATTATCGCAACAACCTGAATGGAAATATGACCCTTGAATATGATTTGCATAAATTGACAAAAGGGCTTAAAGCACGTGGTGTGATGGCGATTACCAATACTTGGGGATTTAGCCGAAGTCTGACACGCAGCGAAGTTCTCGACTATTATTATGAACCAGAAACAGGAAAATATAATCCGGTAATTACCAATCAGTATATTTTGCCTTTGTTGTCAGTTGGAAGTAGCGGGGCAAGCCCAATGACTCAAATCAACACACGGTTTGATGTGAACTATCATCGGAAGTTCGGACCACATGCTTTAGACGCGCTTGCTCTCGGTAACTGGTACACAACACGTACAGGTGCCGGCAATCAGCGCAATTCAATAAGCTACTCAGGACGCGCCGGTTATACCTATGATAATCGATATATTTTTGAAATGAGCGCGGCCTACAATGGTTCTGATGAGTTCTCCTCCAATAACCGTTTCGATTTATTTCCGGCTCTTACATTGGGATGGAATCTGGCAGAAGAACCATACTTAAAATCGCTGACAGAACAACTAAGCATTGGAACGTTGAAAATCAGAGGTTCGTACGGAATGAGTGGCTCGGATAAAATTTCTGGCGACACTTACGCCTACCAAGAAAAATACGGTAAGGTGATGGACTACTACTTTGGTGAAGTACCGACTTCCTCCACAAAAATTGACGCATTGGGCTTAATGAAATATCCCAATCCGGAAATGCGTTGGGAAACAGACGCGAAAACAGATATTGGTATTGATTTGCGCATGTTCAAAGACCGTTTGTCGGCTACTGTTGATTATTTCAACAACCGTCGTAAGGATATTTTAGCTACACGTGCCGGTATTGTGTATTATGCCGGATTTCTCAATGTGTTTGCAGATGGTACTTTAATTGATATTCTGCCTCCTTCCAATATCGGACGAACTGAAAATAAAGGTTGGGACGGCGAACTTT
Organism: uncultured Paludibacter sp.; assembly: GCA_964568675.1. Lineage (GTDB taxonomy): Bacteria > Bacteroidota > Bacteroidia > Bacteroidales > Paludibacteraceae > UPXZ01. Next base: position 41,907 of record CAZMQV010000004.1, on the reverse strand, counting down.
CATGGCGTGATAATATTAATAAAGACTTGAGTTACTTTGTGAGAGGAACTTTTTCGTATGCTAAAAATAAGATTCTATATATGGATGAAGCTCCAAGTGAATACAAGCTTAGCATGAAAACCGGACGCCCGATTGGTACCATTTTTGGTTATGTTGCGGATGGATTTTATCAATCGTGGGATGAAATTAATTCTTCTGCTTATGATGGTTTGTCGCGTGGCGTAGCTCCCGGCGACTTGAAATATAAGGATATAAGTGGTCCGAATAGCGCTCCCGATGGAATTATCAATGAATATGACCGAGTGGCAATAGGTAATAATCTCCCGGATTTCAATTATGGATTTTCAATGGGATTTTCCTATAAAAACTTTGATTTTTCCACACTCTTTCAGGGTGCTACAGGTGCTTCGGTTTCTATCGAAAGCATGTTGCGTCTTGCAGATGGTTCGAACTCGATTGTTGGTAGCAGCAACGGTAAGCCAATGCCGATTCACCAAGGAAGATGGACTTATTATGATGCGGATGGAAATTATATAACAAACGCAAGTCAGTTAGTCTCGATGAATAAGAACGCAAGTTATCCTCGTCTGCTTCCCGGAAATAACAAGAACAACGCTTCGTCAACTTTCTGGCTTCGTTCGGCCGACTATCTGCGCTGGAAAAACATGGAGATTGCTTATAATTTCCCTAAAAATTGGTTGAAATCGATGGGTATGAATGGTGTTAGGGTATATCTTACAGCACAAAACCTCATCACGTGGTCAGACCTGAAGGAATATCAAATTGACCCCGAAAGCTCCAGAACAGGATTAACAACTTATCCGCAGCAGAAAGTGTATAATTTAGGCTGTCAAATATCATTTTAATAACCTTCGAAAATAATCAAGTAAAGATGAAAAAGATTCAAATAAATTTTTATATTCTATTATTCGCAATTTCATGTATAGCTGTGAGCTGTACTGAGACGTCCGAAGGATTTCTCGATGCGAAAGAAGAGACGGAGACATTGAATAAAATTTTCTCCGACAGCCTGAAAACCATGCAATTTCAAGCGTCAGTTTTCTGGAAAATTCCCGATGTAATCATGGGTCCCCGTAATCCGGGAAATGGATATTATCTCCAGTCGTTTCTGGATTATGATTCGGCTTCTGACAATGGAAAAGAGAGTAGCACCGATCGCAGTAGCTTTGCGGTAGCATTTGGTAAGGCAGATTTTACACAGGATGGTATCAACGCCAATTTCAATAAATTTTTGAATTCATGGACTTCTATGTATCAGAATATCCGTGTGTGTAATCAGTTTTTGGAAAACTATCAGAAAGCACCACTGTCTGAGGGGAAAAAAACAGTTTTGGCTGCCGAGACGCGTTTCCTTCGTGCTTTCTACTATTTTCACCTGATGCGAAACTGGGGCGGAGTGCCACTTGTTGGCAATAAAATGCTCGATCCCTTTGTAAATCATGGTATTCCGCGTTCGTCATTCGAAGAAACCGTGAATTTTATTCTTGATGAATTTGAGTATGCCTACAACAACCTGCCCGATGTGCAAAATGGTAATAACTACGGACGCCCTACCAAGGGTGCTGCGTTAGGTATGATTGCAAAAACACACTTCTACGTTGCAAGCCCGCTCTATAATGGCGGTAATACTGGCACCGGAAGCAATCGTATGTTGGTGGGCTATGAAGATTTTCAGATGAGTCGTTGGCAAAAAGCCAAAGAATCGTTGGAACGATTTTTTAGCTATAACGATGCGCAAGCTGGTATGTTTGGGCTGGTCGAAAACAATGCGAAACCCGGCTACGGTTTTTATGAAGCTACTACCAAGCGTGTAAGTAAAGAGCGTGTGTGGATGTGGGTGTCGTTTGCCGGGCATACATGGCCGCATGAACAATTGCTACCGGCTTCGCGTAGTGGGCTTGCTAAAGTGCTTCCGTATCACGACCTCACAGAGGCTTTCCCTACCAAAGATGGGAATGAAATTCGAACGATGAATGCGAATGGTGATTATGTAACGGTTGCAGGAAAATATAATACAGGCAATGCGCTATACGACCCAAACAATCCGTATAAAAATCGAGATCCACGTTTCTATTATACATTTCTTTACAACGAAGCGAAATGGGCAAAAGCTACCGGTGAGGCACCTCAGTCGGTTTATACGTATCGCGGGGCTGCATCGGATGGTATATTTACTGGTTCTACATCCACTGGTTACTACTTTGTGAAACTGTGTAAAGAAAATGTTACCGGTAAACAGTCGGGTGATGCCGTAAGCGGCCAAGCAGTTGCGTTTATCCGTTTTGCCGACCTTCTGTTGATGGAAGCTGAAGTGCTCGCAGAGTTGGATGTAAATGCCAATCGGGCGAAAATTGAAGATAATTTGATGAAAATTCGTAAGCGTGCGGGTATTGAAGCCGGTAAGAATAGCCGATATGGTATTCCTGAAAATTTGAATAAAGAAAGTATGATAGCTTTCATTCTCAATGAGCGTCGCATTGAGTTTGTCCTTGAAGCAGGAACACGCTACTGGGACCTGAAACGCAGAAAACTTCTTGAAAAGTTAGACAATACCTGGTCTCATGCTGCTGTGTGGGAAAAAATGGGTGATGATAATGGACAAATGCTGTTTTCATGGTCGGTTCAGCCTGTTGAGCAACATTTCTTTGATATGAAAATGTATCATTTCCCCATTCCATTAAAAGAGATAGAAGCTTCGCACCACACCTTGGTTCAAAATCCGGGATGGTAGTTCGTTAATAAAAACAATGAATATTAAAATAAAAGAAGATGAAGATAAATAAAAATAAAATAAGCTTACTGTTTCTTCTGGGAGTTATTCTTTCATTCGCTTCTTGTAAGGAAGAGTATTATCAAATAGATGACAAATTCTACGAAGGAATGCAGATAGTAGTAAAGAACCCTTTGAAAGGTGATACGTTGCGAATTGAGCAATTCAATTCGGATAAAATCATGATTGAAGAGGTGACCAATCCCGAAATGATATTTGACTCCAAAGCTTTTATATATGAAGTAGAACATGATTCGATATTGAAAATAGATGCCGATGGCAATTTAAAGCCCATGTCGAGAGGTGTTTCAAAAGTAAATATCACTTTTCGTGCCAACAATGCGTTACACACTGCCATCTTTGTAGAGGTTTACAAAGATTATCATGCGGTGGAATATTTACAGGCAGCCTCTTCGGTAGGCGGCTTAATGATTGAGAAGAATTATTCACTCAATTTGCAACCGTATATCTTTGTGTTTCCTGCTCATTCCGATAACAAAAAACTACACTTCTCGCTTGATGCCGTTTTTCAAAGTTTTGCAAGCATTACTGACGCTGGTATTGTTACCGGAAAAGCTCCGGGTACTATCAATGTACATGTTTATTCGGAAGATAACCCCAATGCGGTTTTGGATTTGCAGCTTACTGTTGTAAACGAAATTGAAATTACCGATCTGATTTTGAATCCGAAACTTAACAATGTTACAATGGGTGTGGGTGAGTATATTAATCTCACAAAAACTATCACAGTAGCTCCGGCTAATGTGAATGTTGTAAACCGCGGATTAACTTACGAAATTGAGAGCGGAGATAATGTTGTGAGTATTGATCCTGCTACGGGTTTGTTGAAAACAATAGACGGAGGAACAGCCGTGGTTAAAGCAACAAGTAAAAATGGTATAACCAAGGAGTTTACGATCAATGTTGATGCCTCGAAAACTGATTTGACGCGTACTTTCTGGACTGTTAATACTTCTATTGTATATGGAACTGGCTTGAATTATGTGGCAGATGGCGCTACAGGCAAACCGGAAGATATGTTTGATGATAATGGCGCGACATTCCTTTCGATGGTAAAGCCAGGCAAAACATATAGCGGAGCTACTGCGCCTGCAGGTATTTTTAATTATTTTGTTGTGGACTTGCAAGTTCCCTCTAAGTTTAATGCCATTCGTTGGAATCATCGATCGGGCAATACCTATACCTATTTGCGTGCATGGGGGATAAATGTTGAAGGTAGTAATGATGGCGAAACCTGGACAAGTGTTGCCAAAGAAATTGCATTGCCAAACACCAAAGGTGCTCCCAACGCCAATGACATCAATCGTCATGAGATACATTTGGGTGGCATGTTTGAATATCGTTATGTAAAAGTGATTGTTGTGCAGTGGAGCGACAATTCAGGTGGCGCTACGAGCGGTAGCACCATGCAAATCGGTGAATTTGGATTAATTAAAAAATAAGTATTAAAATGACTTTGGTAGGAAATTAAATTTCCTGCCAAAGTTATTAAAACAAAAATGATGACCATGAGAAAATTATTACTTCTATTATCAATTGTTACGGTGGTTGCAAAAGCTGCAATTATAACTCCTTATCCTGATACATTCCAACTCAAACAAATAAACGGAGCCGAAAAAGAACGTTTACGATTGGCCCAAGGACACAAAAAATATGACAAACAGCCAACTGGATTTTATGCTGAAGCGGGTAAGCCCATTGAAGTGAATGTGGAGATAGTTACGGCAGCCGATAAAGATGTGATGCCGGTACTTACTGTAGGTACTTTAGGCTTCAATCCGGAATCAAGAAGTACGGGAAAAAGCTTTACGCTAAAAGCAGGGTTAAATACGATAACCGATCATTCAGGAGGCTTAATCTGGCTTAGCTTTGTACAGAATGAGGCCGCTGCCCCCAAAGGAGTTGTGTCAATTTCTTTCACATCGGCAAGCCAACATGTACGCGCGCCTCATTATGTGTATGGAGTTACTACTGACGTAGAATTTTACGAAATGTATTCTACTTACAAAACTCCTGATGTGTTGTTTACTTCTGATTATGTAGCTGTGGCCGCCACGCGCGATGCTGCCACGCTCTATTCGCTATTTAATACTCAAGGAGCCAAACTTAAAGAGTGGATGGAAGCAATACATGTTTTGTTGGAAAAAGAAGATGAGATTTCAGGTCTGGACAATAATGATCCCAATCCACTACATCATCGGTTCAATAAAGGTGAAATACGCTATTTACTCGTAGAAAATACAAGTGAAAGTCCGCATGCAAATTCCGTGGGCTATACTGGATATCCAAAAGGAAGCCGCAATCGTTATCTGACAAAAATAGGATTACCTGGAAATAACTCTTGGATGCTTGGACATGAAATAGGTCATCAGCACCAACAGCCTGCTTATTTGATAAACAAGGCAACTGAATCAACAGTAAACATTTACTCGTATGTAGTAGAACGCAACATCGTGGGAACAACATATTCGCGTACCACTGCTCAACGTTGGAAGCAAGCACAAGACAGTTACCTGAAGTTGCCGGTTTCCAAACGAATTTATGATATGGACGATAAAGCGTTGGAAGCTATAGTTGGCTTCAATCGGGATGAACTTCGTTTTATGGTTTGGGAGCAGTTATTTCTTATTTTTGGAGATCAGTTCTACAAAACGCTTCATCGGGTTGCTCGTGAAGAAAAAGTAGTCGAAGGCAATGCCGATGAACGGCGAGCATACCTTATCTGGAAATCTTCACAAATCAGTGGATATGATTTGACCGATTATTTTAACCTTTGGGGTATTAGAGTAAGTGATTCGACAATCAAAGCGAAGCTTCGCGCCCGAATAGCCCATGCACTTTCGAATGCAAACATAATCGCTTTGCCACGACCTGCAGAAGACTATGTGTTGGTAACAGGTCATAATGTGCCCGAATGGGCAAAACTTTCGCTTCGCGGTATCACTTCATCTGCTCCTTCAACCGAAATCTTTGACACTTCTGCATGGACTGTCGAAACTTCATTTAATGGCGCTGCCGACACAATGATTGGAGGAGATAAACCCTCTTATATTATTGATGGTTACAATGAAACTGCCTTTGCATTTGTGAAACCAGGTAAATCACTCAATGGAGTTACACCTCCTACTGATTATATTCCTGCGTTTGTAGTTGACATGAAGCGTGAAAATACTTTCAATAGCGCTACTTACACCCATCGCACAAGTAATTCAAGCAACTATCTGCGGGCAAGACAGCTCTCGATATCGGGGTCGTCAGATAATGTGAATTTCACTCCCATTGTGAAAAATTATGTGGTAGATTATGCGAAAAATGATAACGTACTAAACTTTACCTTCGAAACCGTAAAGTATCGTTATGTGAAAGTAGAAATTGAAGATTGGGATAAAACAAATGGTAACTCGATACAGGTTAGTGAATTTGGTTTGAGCAATATGCTAGTCGAAAACCTACCGGTGCCCGACCAGATAAAGTACAAAGTAAATGTAGAAGCCGGCGATGGTATCGTTTGCTCTCAAAATGGGGTAAGCCTTGCTAATGAGGATAGCGATATTATCGTGAATTTCGGACTTGCTGACAACTACGTCGATGAGCTAAAAGTGCTTGTAGATGGAGATTTGGTAACTCCAATGCAAAACGGAGATAATTATAGCATTAAAGTTAAAGTAGTTAATCATGTGAATATCCAGATTTCAGCCCGAACCAATACAGGTATTCAATCGGTGGAAGCGGATGGAGATATTGTATCACCCAATCCGGTGAAAGCAGGACAAGAGTTTGAGGTTCGTGTCAATGATGTGGAAGGCCAGAGTGTAGTTTCTATTTACAATATGGCAGGTGCGAAAGTGAATGAACAAAGAATTGAGAACGGAAAAATTACCGCAATCATTCCTGCTCCCGGAGTTTACTTTGTAAGTACGCTTCAAGGCAATTTGCGCTCAACGCTCAAATTGATTGTGAAATAGAAAATCAGTTTTGATTTTGACTAACCGTATCCCGACATTTATCAAAGAAGTCTTATTGTTTAAGAGTTCTGTTGTGTTTTTTCAAAATAAATGTTAGTAGTTTATTGAATTTTTTAAGTATCATTTGTAAGATGTTATTTGAGAATGTAGGGAACGGTTTTCAATATTTTGAACCAATATATAGAGCTAACTATCAGTTGTAAAAAACAATCTTTTAAAAAATTATTATCATGAAAAGAAAATTTACTTTTATTTTTTCAATGTTGCTGGGTGCTACATTGGTGATGGCGCAAGAATCAAACGGTATCGATATTGATCGTGCCAATTGGACGATAACTACTCAAACCGGAACAGGCTACTCGCATGTGCCGGATGGATGGATGGCTTCCGAATCGAAGTTTACTACCGGATTTGCTAATGATTTGCTGGATGGTAATGCCGGCACTTATCTTTCGTTGATCAAACCTGGAAAAACATACAGTCCGGGAAATGGAGCTGAAGTGATTCCTGTTCAACCCGCCGGCATAATGCCCTCGTTCACTGTGGATATGAAGTCTGCTAAAACCTTTGACTATATCAAATGGAGACATCGTGATGGTAAAAATCCGGCTGGTGGATCAAATACATATAATTATCTACGTGTATTTGGAGTGGATATCGAAGGTAGCAATACCGGAAACGAAGATGATTTTACGAAAATTAATACAGACGGAATTGTGTGGATACCAAATTCAGGAGGATATTCCGGTTCAAAAACTGTAGCTGATCCCGAAGAATATATGCTCATGGTGCCTAAGTCAACTTACCAGTATGTTCGGGTGAAGTATGTGAAATGGAGCGATAATTATGTTGGTGGCGACTATGCGGTAGATGATCCGAAGTACACTACAAATGGAGCAGCATCTGGTTCATCCATGCAGGTAGGCGAATTTGGGCTTGGACTGTCAACTTCGAGTGGAGTGAAAAACAATGCAATTATTCCTGCAAAACTTTATCCAAGTGTGGTTGATCCCGGTCAGATGTTTACAATTCATTCCGAATTGGAATTGGAGAAAGCTTATTTGACAATCTACACACTTGCCGGTTCGAAAGTATCGGAGTCGGTTGTAAGAGGAAAACGGTTAGAGCAAAAAATCAACCAAAGCGGCATGTATATTATTGAACTTAAATCAAGCCAGGGAAGTTTTATAACCAAATTAGTAGTGAAGTAGTTTTTTTTCTGAACAAGCGCTTGTAGTTAATTAAGCGCTTGTTTTTTTGAATCTGTTCGAATACAGTTTTGCAATACATCCAATAATATTCTTCCAGATAAATTCTGTATCTATTTTTAAAAGAGTAATATAATGAGATTAACCATGAGAAAAAATTTTTTAGTTACACTTCTTTTTGCGACACTTAGTGTCGTTTGCTTAGCCGAAAAAGTCATTGTGCCAATTACCGGGAATGGTGCATTTGCTATACGCAATCAGCCGGCTTCGATATATCATAACGGAAAAACATTTTTTTCCTGGATCACAAATTCAGGAAGTTTGCAAATTTCATCCTATGATCATGTTTCCGATGAAGTCAAATTGGCTACCGTAGCTTCGGGTTATGGGATAGATGATTTAGCTTCACCAACTTTGCTTATTCGTGCAAGTGGTCAGGTCTTGATATTTGCCTCCAAAAATGGTCAGGAGACTAATATGCAGTGTTTTCGATCTACATCTACTACCGGAGATATTACCCAGGGTTTTTCAACGGATAATTTAACTGGTTATGGCATCAGTCAGTCATTAGCTTTCGCGATGGGCGACAATATAGTGGTGCTATGGCGCTCGAAAAACAACCTTGGCTATACGTTTTATGCAGGTGAAAATGCTGTCGGGAAAACAGGCTCCTTGTCGGCAGGAGGTACAAAACGTACCGGATTTCTTGGTGACGCCGGATTTGGAAATAACTATACGCTACGCGAAGAAGTGCCTGTAATGTGTGCCAAACAAGATAATTCGCACAATATTCACATTGCTATTACGCAGTTGGGTACGGGGCTAAAGTACAATAATAGCACAATTCATTATCTGAAAGCGGTCAATGATAATAATTCGGGACTGAAGTTTCAGAAGGCATCGGGCGCTGACGCAGGAGCGATTACTTATGCTACTCCGCCCGATGTGGTGTATGCCACTTCTTCAGAATCAGAAAAGGCAATAGCTTATGATATTGCGATAGTAGATGGAAAGCCGGCTATACTCTACGATGCTTTTAATGGGGTTAATGTAAATGCCACGACTAATCCCGGTTCAAGCTCTAATCATACCTATAAGATTGCATTGTGGAATGGAACTCAATGGGTGAGCAATGCAATAGCTAATATAGGCGACGGACTTAAAATTGCTCAATATACTACCGTTGGTGGTAAAATTTTCAACACCAACTCATATCAAGCTGGTGGTATTTGTTTTGATGTAAATGACGCTAATACGGTTTATTTGTCAAAAAAAGAAAATCCGGGTGTTTTTGAGCTCTATAAGTATCAAACTTCGGATGGGGGCTTGACCTGGACGCAGGCAGAAGTTATTACTCAGGCATCGACCGAGGCAAACATTCGTCCTATTCAAGTAGCTAATTCCCCTTTGCCACGGGCTGTCGATTTGCTTTGGATGCGTGGAAGCTACACCAGCCCTACGGTGTATGATGTTTCCATCGTTTCGAGAGGTGAAGCTATGCCTGTTAGCTCCATCAATTTCGAGCAAGCAAATCATTATTTACTCATCAATGAATCAATAAAACTCCATGTAAAATTTTCACCACTTTTTGTTATTAATCGCGATGTTGTGCTTGAGTCCGACAATACGAATGTGGCAGAAATAACTTCGGATGGAATGGTAAAAGCTAAAAGCGTGGGGATTGCTACAATCACGGCAAAAGCAATGTCAAATCCCTCCTTGACGACAACATGCCAGGTGGTGGTAGAAAGTCAATCGGTGTTTGATGTAATGACCGAACGTATTATCAGCGAAGCTTATGCCGATAGAATTTCATTAGTCGCCGACCTTGACAATAAAGTAGGATTGAGTCTTACCAACTTGCAGTCAAATGGCTCATTCCCGGATGTGAATTATGCTGCAACAGACCGTACGGATTGGCCTCCGATGGTGCATCTCAATCGCATGTTGGAAATGGCATTGGCTTACACATATTCAAGTAGCGCCTACTTTCAGGATGCCGTGTTGAAGACGAAACTCGATTTGATGCTGCAATTCTGGCTTTCGGCAGCGCCATCTTCCAACAATTGGTATCAAAATGAAATAGGCGAACCACAACGAATGGGCTTGTTCTTGTTGTTGGTGCAATTCAAGGGCGCGGAGCAACTACCTTCAGCTTTGTTGAACAACGCGATTGCACGTTTGAAAAATAAAGGTGGAAATCCCGGTGCGCAGGCAGGCGCTAATCGGGTGGATGTGGCGCTTCATTGGGTTTATAGAGCTTGTCTTACAAAGGACCGTGATTTGTTGCAAACCGCTTTGGAATACATCTATTCACCAATAGAATATACCGCGTCGAGTGAAGGGATTCAGTACGACAACTCCTTTACACAACACGGTCGTCAGTTGCACATTGGAGCTTATGGCGATGTTTTTCTCGATGGAATAACGAAAGCTGCAAGCTATGCAGCCGGTTCGCCTTATGCCTTGTCCGCTGCTAAGCAGAAAATTCTTAGTAGTTTGGTGAAAGATACGTACATAAGTGCTTTCAGAGGTGGAAATATCTTTTTTAACGTTATCGGACGCTCGGTTACACGCCCTGGCGTAACTGGTAGGGCTGGAAAAAATGCAATTATTCAACGCATGATGTTGATTGACCCTGCGAACGTGAAGTTCTACGAAGATGCGTTAGCCAGAATCAAGGGTGAAGAACCTTCCAGTTTTGGTCTATCGGCAAAAAGTACGCATTATTTCAAAACAGATTACACCTTGCATCAACGGCCATCTTATTCTGTCGATTTACGCATGGTGTCGTCGCGTACAGCTCGCAATGAATACTTGAAAGATAATGGTGAGGGTATTAAACAGTATTTTATGTCCGATGGAGCTACCGGGATTTTTGTTGATGGAGATGAATATTACAATATTTTTCCGGTGTGGAATTGGGCAAAAATACCCGGAACAACTACGGCTGAATTTGTTGATATTCCACAAGCAAACAGCTATATTTTAGCTGGCAGTTCTTCGATGGTGGGTGGTGTGAGCGACAGTTTAAACTCCGTTTCGGTTTATAAATACACTGACGCCTACAATGGAACAAATTATTCGGGTAGCAGCTCTTCGGCCAATAAAGCATATTTCTTTTTTGATAAAGAACTCGTTTGCCTTGGCAATAGCATTAAATCTACAGCGCCTTTCAATGTTAATACTACTGTCAATCAAACCCTGTTGAAAGGTGATGTAACTGTTTCGTCAAATGGGAATCAATCTGTGTTGTCATCCGGTACTTACACATTCGACAATAATATTGATTGGGCATACCACAACAAAGTAGCATACTATTTCCCCAACAAAGGAAAGCTGGATTTGACGGCAAAGGAGCAGGTTGGAAACTGGATGGATATAAATACGAATTATCCAGAATATGACACGGTTCGTAAAGATGTGTTTTCGCTCTCTTTCAACCATGGTTTGCAACCGGAAGCCTCCGGTTATGCCTACATCGTCGTTCCAGGAGTGGCTGATGTTGACGCGGCGGCTGGCTACAATGCTTCGTCTATCGAGATAGTAGCTAATAACGACTCCGTACAGGCTGTTTACAACAACGAGTTAGATATGCTTGGCGTAGTGTTCTACCGTGCAGCGAGCATCAGTACTAAAGGTGCGTTTTTTGAAGTTGACGCGCCTTGTGTGATGATGATTAAGAGTCTGTCCGGAACTAAACCGGTTTTGCATGTAGCTGATTCTCAAAATGGAAGTAATCCAATAAAATTAGCTGTCTCTACTCCGTCGGTAACGGATGTACGATTAATCACTTATCAGGTCGCCACGCCATTCCAGGGTAGCTCAAGGCGGTTTGTGATAGATAACAACCTGCCACTTTATACTGGGAAAGATGTATTGTTAAACCGTTCGGATTGGACAATTGTTGCCTCGTCGGTGGGTCCGGTCGATGCCGCTGTCGCACCTGCTGGCGATGTGCCGTATTATATCATCGATGGCGATAATCAGTCGGCTTTTTTGTTTGTAAAACCTGGAAAAAACTTTGGAGGTGTCGCCGTGCCTGCCGATGTAAAACCTTGGTTTGAAATTGACATGAAGCAGTCGAATGAAATGACATATCTTCTTTATCGCCACCGCGACTTCAACAACACAAGCTCTTCTTTGCGTGCTTCGAAAGCGTCGTTTTATGGGAAAGATGCGGAATTAGACGAATATCAGTCAGTGGTAACTAATTTCAATATCCCGACAGATGCTACTGAAATTCGGATAGACTTGCCGAATAAGGTGAAATATCGCTATGTTAAGTTTTTAATTGAAGCGTGGGATGCTGTAACGAGCAACACCATTCAGGTGTCTGAATTTAATATTGGAACGAATCAGTTTGTAGGTGTACCTACTGAAATTGAACGAAAGGATTTGCAGCAGAAAGCAAGTCTAAGTCCTTGTCCTGCTAAAGCGGGTGAACCCTTATTCGTACGGCTGAATGACGAACTGCGAGACGCGGTACTGTCAGTTTTTTCGCTTTCAGGTGTTCGAGTGGCTTCGGCAAAGGCAGTAGGTACTGTGGCAGAATTGACTTTGTCGAATAAAGGAGTTTATTTTATTGATGTAAGAAAAAATGGTATTTCGACGTTATTAAAAACTATTGTAAATTAAGTTTGCAGAAAAATCGAGCGATAACGGATGACGCTTATTTCTTTTGAACTATATTAATTGTGCCGAACCATGATTGAATGAAAACACAATCATGGTTCGGCTTTTTTTACTTTCCGAATCATCATTGACTGCCATTCTCTATTGTTCTCTTTGTTCTTGATAATCATTCGACAGTATAGCCATTAAGATAATAAAATAAAATTGTATCTTTATGGACTTCAAAGGTAGATGAAACATAAACTTGAAATAATGAAACGAAAAATTCTTTCACTTATTCTATTCACTTTTCTATTATTAGGAAATAATGCATTGTATGCTCAATACAAGTTTCGAGCCATGTCGCCTCCGGGTGGTTTTTCTTACGACGGAGTGAAAGGAATCCAGCAGGATAGTGAGGGCTTTATCTGGATTCTGATCGAGAATGAGCTTTATCGCTACGACGGATACGAGTATAAACGACACAGCCGGTACTTTACAGAGATAAACTCGAGCAAGGAATGGCGTTTTCTGGAGATTGCAATGGGCGATAATGGAAAATTCTATGTAAATACCAATAACGGGCTTTTTGAGTACAACCGCAATCAAGACCGGTTTTCGCTGATTGGAAAAACGAACGTATCGGATATTTTTTTAGATCCTAAGAACAATTTGTGGGTGCGCGAAAATTCAAAATGGTCGGTGCTTAATGCTAAAACATTCGAAAGTGATTCTGTGCGTTGCGAAGGTAAAGTTCCTAACTATCTTGGCGGGATAAACTGTTCGTACAACGATAATTTTTATATGTTGAGCAATTACGGCCGTGTGTTACGTTACAATCCGTTAAAGAATGATTTGACTTTGTGCGCTCGACTACCCGAAACTGATAAAAAAGTATTGGCAACATACGCGTCAAAAGGCAAGATGTGGATCCTTACCGAGCCTGCCACGCTCTACAAACTGGACTTGACTAACTTTGGTGTTGAAGAAAAACAGATTATTCCGGGCGATTTTAATACGATTCTTAAACGCGCATATCTGTTCGATAAGTTCGGAAATATATGGATTGGAACCATTAACGGTCTTTATGTCTATAATCCGAATTCAAAAGAAATGAAGCACTATAGTCATGCCGAAGGAGATGAATTTAGCTTGATGAATAATTCGGTATGGGCAATTGGCGAAGATCGGCAACGAAACATCTGGATTGGTACTTATTCAGGAGGAGTGAATTATGTGAACCTCGATGAGAAACGTTCTTTTAAAACTTATACGCCCAAACCAAACAGCCTTAATCATGCCCCGGTGAGCGCCTTTGCCGAGGATGGTGATTTCATTTGGATAGGTACGGAAGGTGGTGGTATCAACCGCTTGAGTAAAAGCACAGGAAAATTTGATTATTTTACAAAAGAAAAAAATGCAACCGGGATAACTTCGAACAACATCAAGTCATTGGTGGTGGACAAAAACCGAAACATGTGGATAGGTACCTTCAGCGGCGGAATTGACCGGGTGGATCTGAAATCCGGCCAATCGCAACGTATGTTCAACTCAAACGACAACAACAACTTGAAGGTGGACAATATCCGAAAATTGGTGCTTGAAGCTGACTCAGGTCTTTGGATAGCCTATCAACGGGAGAAAATTGAATTTTCGTATTACGATTTCAATACAATGAAACTATCTCATTTCGATTTCTCCGGAGGCACAAATAATGGCTATATTTTTGATATGCTTCGAGCTGCGGGTAATCAACTCTGGATTTTGACAAAGAAGAGTATTTATCGGATGGATGTTCGCCATCGAAAACTGATTGATGTTAAGTTAATGCCGGGTAAGTTCCTTAATTTTAATGCTTTTTGCCTTGACGACTCCGGTAAACTATGGATTGGAACCATTGGCAACGGACTGCTTTGTTATGACCCCGCAACATCTAAGCTAACGCAACATCTCGAAATTCTTCAACATACGATATCAACAATTTACAACATCAGTTACGACAACGAAGGCGTTTTGTGGATGGGCACTGACAATGGGCTTGTTTCCTATAATATTAACTCCAAAGAGTTGTTTCACTTCAATGAATATGATGGCATTCAAGGCAGGCTTTTCTATCCGTTGGCAACCATGCGCGGGCTCGACGGAAAACTCTATTTCGGTGGTACCAATGGATTTACAATTATAAATCCGAAAGAATTATCCAAAAGTAATTTCAAGCCCAGAGTGGTTGTGTCAGAATTTCTTATTGATTACAAGCCTGTTAAGTTAAATTCGTATGTTAGACGAAATCAAACTGTAGTTAAACTTAAATATACTCAGGATAATTTTGGATTAAAGTTTTCTTCAGACAATTATCTGAATCCCCAGAAAGTGTATTTCAAATACCGACTGCGAGGATATGACGATCGCTGGATTGAAACTGATGCCACGAATCGTGCGGCTTTCTACTCAAAAATTCCCGCAGGAACATACTACTTTGAAGTGTTGGCTACAAATAGCGATGGAGTGTGGAGTGAAAATCCCACTATTTTGAAAATTATTCGCCGACCGGCTCCCTGGGCGAGCTGGCCTGCATATTTGCTTTATTTTGTAATTCTTGCATTCTTGTTCCGCTATTTCTGGCGCGACTATCAACGTAAAAAGAATTTGGAGTTGAAGCTTTACCGCGAAAATGTTGAGAAAGAGAAAAAAGAAGAAATTCACCAGGCGCAACTTACCTTCTTTACGAATATCTCACATGATTTCCGCACGCCGCTCACGCTCATTCTTGCTTCGCTCGAAAGGCTTCGTGCCGAAGGCTTGAAAGAGTATTATTATCAGACACTGAACAACAATGCACGTCGTTTGCTCAACCTTGTTAACGAATTGATGGATTTCCGAACAGTGCAGAGCGATAAAATGAAACTCGAATTACACACCACCGATGTCAATACGCTGGTGAAAAAACTTGCCGCTGATTTCTCTGATTTTGCAAGTCAGAAGAATATTCAATTCAATGTTATAACCGATGAAAGTTTACCTTCGAATGTCTGTATTGACAGAAATGTGGTGGAGAAAATTGTAATGAATTTGCTGAACAACGCCTTTAAATATACCAACGAAGGCGGTGAAATAACTATAGAAACTCATACTTCACCTTATGTGTCGAATATTGAAAACAGTTACACGGTGATGGGCGAATTTATTCCAAAGCCATTTTTCTCAATCTCGGTACGCGATAATGGTGTGGGAATATCTAAAGATACGATAGCTACCGTTTTCGAGCGATTCTACAAAGTGAAAACAAATAATCTGGATTCACATCTGGGAACCGGCGTGGGTTTGGCGCTGGTCAAAAGCTTGGTTCTTTTGCATCGTGGCACTGTAACCATATATAGCGAGCGAGGTAAAGGTACCGAAATGGTAGTCTGTTTGTCATCAAATAGTGATATTTATGATGCTTCAAATTTCGCTATTGATGATAATGGTATCTCAACAGCATTAAATGAGAATAATGTGTTGGAGAACGAGGCTGAAACTGCCCCCAAGCTAAAACTGGAAGGAGATGTGCCGCAAAAAATGAAGAAAAAAATCCTGTTTGTTGAGGATAATGAAGAGTTGCGTCAAATTACTGCGGATTATTTGTCCGAAGATTTTGATGTGATAGAAGCTGCCGATGGGGTGGAGGCGACAAAAGTATTAGAAAACCGTGTGATCGACTTGATAATTAGTGATATAATGATGCCTCGAAAAGATGGCATCACGCTATGTCGCGAGGTGAAAACCAATGTGGAAACATCACATATCCCGATAGTGTTGCTCACTGCCAAAACCAGCGTTGAGAGCAAACTTGAAGGAACTGATACCGGTGCCGATCTTTATTTCGAAAAACCGATTGCACTCGAATTGCTTAAGAGCAATATTCAGAATATCTTTCGTCAGCGACAACAGTTGAAAGACTATTATGCAAAAAACCACTTTGCCGACAGCGCCGAACTATCGGCAAATGAGCGTGATTCCGAGTTTATTCAGGAGTTTGTGAAAGTAATTGACACCAATCTTACGCAGCCCGAAATGGACGTTAATTTTATTGCTTCAGAAATGTCAATGAGCCGGAGCAAACTCTATCGGAAAGTTAAAACGATGACAGATATGTCCATCATTGAATTTATCTTAAGTTATAAACTCAAAAAAGCAGCGCGTCTGCTCATTGAAGAGGATATGACCATGCGTGAAATTATGGACCAAATCGGCATTGAAAGCCAACCCTATTTTACAAACGCCTTTAAAAAAGAATATGGCGAAACTCCTACTGCATTTGCCGCGAAACATAAAAGAGTAAAGTAGAAAAACTGGCTTTGGAGCTACGGTGATAGGATATGTATGTTGAAATCAGATGAAACCGATAAAATAATTGATAATTAGAGTAAATACTAAGTAGCCTGATACAAGTATCTTTGCAACGTTCTTTCAAGCAAAAATATTATATCTATGTGCAATTTGTTTTTTACAGGAAAAATAAAAATTTTCTTTTTAATCGGAGTCGCAATGCTGGCAATGGCTTGTTCGCAGCGCAACCTAAGCAGACCCAAGGTAGCGGAAGTGGTGAATAAAACGGCTGATTGGCAGATGAATAACTTTAAGTATGCAACTTCCGGTTCCGGAGCTTATCTTCACGATTATGGAGTGGACGCCTGGACTAACGCCGTGTTATATATGGGGCTGTTTGATTGGGCTAATGCCTCTGCAAATGAGCAGTATTTCGATTGGTTGAATAAGCTGGCTACGGAAAATTCATGGAAAGTACCAGCCAATTTCGCTACCCATCAGAGTATCGGGCTTTATCACGCCGACGAATTGGCAATTGGTAATTTTTACTTGGAGATGTATCGTCGGTTTAGAGAACCCGTGATGCTCGAGTCGGTTAAAAGTCGCGCCAACTACATACTCGACAATCCTCCTCGCGAAAGCATGAAGTCCAACAACAAGCAACGTTGGACATGGTGCGACGCACTGTTCATGGCGCCAAGGGTGTATGTGCGACTTTATAACGAAACCGGAGACCGGCGTTATATCAATTTTATGTTTAATGAATTTCAGGCTACATACAATCATCTGTATGACAAAGAGAATGCCTTGTTCTTTCGCGACGATAGCTATTTTGACAAACTGGAAAAGAATGGAGAAAAAGTGTTTTGGGGAAGAGGCAATGGTTGGGTTGTAGCCGGCATTGTCAATATGCTGAAAAATCTTGGACCAGGTTGGCCCGAGCGTAGTTTTTATGAAAATTTATCGAAAGAGATGCTCACTAGCCTGCTTCGCTATCAGGATAAGAAAGGTTTTTGGCACGCCAGTTTACTGGATCCGGAAAGCTACCCATCGCCCGAAACAAGCGCCACCGCACTTATCACTTATGCCATGGCCTATGGGGTGAACAACAAATATCTTGATAAGCAAGTTTTCGAACCGGCAATAATGAAATCGTGGCATGCGTTAACCTCGGTCATAAATAAAGATGGTCGGCTTGGATATGTACAGCCTATCGGCGCCGACCCGCGTAAAGTAACAGCCGATATGACAGCCGTGTATGGCGTAGGAGCATTTTTAATGGCAGGAAGCGAAGTTTACAAAATGGCAAAATAATGCATGTCAATAGAATAATCTAATAAAAAAATAATATGAAATTGAAAATTACAACGCTTTTGTTGGGAATTTTGCTAATGCTAATTTCGACAAATACAAATGCCACGGATTTGAAAAAAGGGAGCGTGCGCTACCGTGCATCTTTCAATAGCAATTGGGAGTTTTTCAAAGGAATGCCGGACAGCCTTTCGGTGTGGGAAAAAATCAAAGTGCCACACACCTGGAATAATGTAGATATGCAAACCAAACGAAACGATTTTTACGAAGGTGTGGCATATTATAAAAAAACGTTTACACCCGACAACGCTTTGAAAGGAAAAAGAGTATTTCTTCGTTTCGAAGGAGTGGCTGCCATTGCCGAAGTGATGGTGAATAAGAAATTGGCAGGAAATCATGCCGGAGGCTATTCCGCTTTCGCTTTTGAAATTACTGATCTGCTCGTCTTTGGCAAACCAAACGAACTGCGCGTGAAAGTGGACAACAAGTCAAATCCGGAAGTAATACCCGTAAATCATCGTTTGTTTGGTGTTTATGGAGGTATATACCGCCCGGTGGAGCTAATAGCTACTGAAAAAATCAATATAGCAGTTACCGATTACGCGTCGTCCGGCGTGTATCTTACACAGAGCAATGTTACTGCTAAGTCGGCCGATTTAACCGTGAAAGTGAAAATTGATAATCGCGCCATGCAGCCCGAGAAAATCAGTATAAGAACAAGCATTTACGAAAAAGATGGAGCCGTAAAATGGAGTATGACATCTCCTGTCGCGCTTCAGTCGCAGGGGCGTGAAGTGGTATCGCAAACGATGAAAATCAAAAAACCGCATTTGTGGCAAGGATTGGACGACCCCTATCTTTACAAAACGGTGGTGCAGCTACTCAAAAACGAAAAGGTGATTGACGAGGTAGTGCAGCCACTCGGATTTCGAAGTTTCGAACTGAAAACAGCCGATGGCATGTACTTGAATGGGAAAAAGGTACCGATGTATGGTGTGTGCCGCCATCAAGATTGGTGGGAGTTGGGTAGTGCGCTGAGTAACAAAAATCACGATACGGATCTGGAGATAATCAAAGAAATAGGAGCCACCACCATTCGCCTGGCGCATTATCAGCAATCCGATTACTTCTATTCCAAATGCGACAGCATTGGGTTGATGGTGTGGGCTGAAATACCATTTGTGAACCGCGTAACGACACAAGAAGCCAACAACGCCAAGCAACAACTCACCGAACTCATTCGTCAGAGTTACAATCATCCATCAATCTATGTTTGGGGTTTACACAATGAGGTTTATTCGCCTGGAAATTATGTGATTCAGCTCACACAAGAGCTGAATGATTTGGCAAAAACCGAAGATCCTAATCGCTATACGGTGTCGGTGAGTGGATACAATAAGGTGGATCATGAGGTGAACAACAACGCGGATATTCAAGGGATAAATCAATATTTCGGGTGGTACAACGGTACGCTTGACAGCCTGCAAACTTGGGTGAATCGCGTCGAAAATCAGTTTCCAAATCATAAAATCATCTTTTCGGAATATGGTACGGAAGCCAATGTAAATCAACAGAAAGAGGTGGTGTCAAATCGTGGAGATTGCTGTGGTTTTGACAAAGACTACAATGAATCATTTGCTACCCGCTTTCATGAAGAGCATTGGAATGTAATCTCGCGTCACCCGATACTATTAGCCTCTTACATTTGGAATACATTCGATTTTGCCACGCCCATGTCATCGCAAGGTAAGGTGGAGTCGCGCAACATGAAAGGCTTGGTAACATTCGACCGTAAAACAAAGAAAGACCCTTTTTATTGGTATAAGGCTAACTGGAGCAAAGAACCGGTTCTGTATATTACACAGCGACGGGTTGTGAATCGTGGTAATAAAACCACTCCCGTGGTGGTATATTCCAATCAGGGAACTCCACATCTTTATGTTAATGGAAAAGAAATTGTCGCTTTCAAAAAAGGCTACACCGATGTGCATTATATTTTTCCTGATGTAGAATTAAAAGAGGGCGAAAATATAGTGGAAGTGAAAATCGAAGGAAAAACTATTTCGGACAAGATCGTTTGGAATTATTCCGAAAAGTTCAAAGACCTGGACAACAATGCGCCGGAGATACGACTCAAGGAGCACATCGGACTTTAACAAACAAAAAACAATTAATCAATATCCGGTCAACTTCAGTTCGGACTGAGTAGTACGGATGTAAAAAAATAAATTCATCATGGAAAAAAAAATATCTTTCGCGCTCGTGCTATTAGTTCTGATAAGTTTCGGGCTTACAGCACAGCAAAAACCATTTATTCCTCTAAAGCATGGCGCCCATAGCACCACAAACCGCACCGATAAAGATATGGAGCGTTGGCGCGACTACGGATTGGGACAGTTTATTCATTGGGGCGTTTATGCCATGCCCGGAGGTACCTGGAATGGCAAAACATATACCGGCGCCGCCGAGTGGATTCGTTCGTGGGGCGAAATTCCCAACGAAGTATATGATAAGCTCTACAAGGAGTTTAATCCCGTTAATTTCAGCGCGAAAGAGTGGGCGAAATTAGCAAAAGAAATGGGTGTCAAATATCTGATATTCACTACAAAACATCACGATGGATTTTGTATGTGGCCAAGCAAATATACCAATTACACAATTGCCAACACGCCCTATAAAAAGGACATTGTGAAGGAATTGGTCGATGCCTACACTGCCGAAGGCATTGATGTTTATCTTTATTTCTCTATTATCGACTGGAGTCAGCCCGGATATGTGTCGGGTGGAAATATCAACTCGGCCGATGTGAAAAAGAAATTTCAGGCTCGGGAAAATTATAATCCGTTCGCTTCCAAAGAGCAAGAACTGAAATATGAAGAGTTTAAGACGTTTACCCGCAATCAATTGCTGGAGCTTCTGGATAATTACAAAGCAATTAAAGGCTTGTGGTTCGATGGCTCTTGGGATGTGGCTTGGGTGAAGAATGCCGCTTGGGTCGATACACTTGGGTTGGAGCTTCGTGCCAAACATCCCGGATTGATTATTGGAAGTCGTTTTCGTTCCGACGAATTGGGCAACCGCCATCAAGATGCCAACGGCAATCTGATAGATGACTACGACCAACGTTATGAGCGCAATTTACCAAAGGACTTTGCCGAAACCAAAGGTTTTGATTGGGACTGCGTGATGACTATTCCCGAAAATCAGTGGGGCTACCACTCCGACTGGTCGCTCACTTATGTGAAAACCCCTTATGACCTGATTGAGATGATGGCGCGCGCCAACTCCATGAATGGCAATTTTGTGGTCAATTTCGGTCCCGATGGAAAGGGAAATATCCGTAAAGAAGAAGTGAATATTGCAAAAGAGATGGGAAAATGGATGGCAAAGAACAAAGATGCAGTGCAAGGTGTGCGACGCTCTATCCTCGAAAAGCAAGACTGGGGACACTCTACACAAAAAGGTGATAAAATATATCTCACGGTGTTTCACAAACCTGTAAACAATATGTTGCGCGTGAAAATACCGGCAACTAAAAATAAAGAAACCATCTATTTTATCACAAAAGCATCGGTATTGTCAAACGGTGAAAAAGTGAAAATGAATGGTGGCGGTAAGCGGTCAAGCTATTATCGCGACAAAAACGGCGCGGTTTATTATGATCTTTTAATCCCAAAAAGTCAACAAAAATCCACTTCAGCATTCGTCATAGAAATTGAGTTAAAAGAGATAAATAAAGGTGATGTTGAGCAATATCAACAAGCGCTCACTTAGTTTTTCTCCCGATTGATATTATTTTATTTGACGATTGTTCAAAGTCAAAAATACACACACATCTCAACAAAGACAAACTGCCACTTCCGGTTATCGATACAAGTGGTGGTTTGTTGATTTTTTTCCATACCCTAATCACCAAGTCCACTTAGCCTCTTGATGCGGTATGCACATACCATTATTTTCCGTATTTGATGTTGTAATACTCCAAATGAGTGTCCATGCCGTCTGATATGTTTTCAATATTCAAATGCAATTCGTATGTTTGTTTTGCCGTTTCATTTGCTTATTCGAACGAAACACATTATTCAATAATTTTTTAAATCATTCATTCTGTAAACAATAAATCTATGATGAAGACACGAAGATTCAAATTCAAATTGTTATGTGCTTTTTGCATATTCTTTTCTGTAGTCGGCGCGCAAAATAAACTTACAACCCAGTCGATAGACTGGGGTAAATTTATGACACAACATGATATGTATTGGGATCGGATTACAACAGATTACTATGCCGGCGCAATCATGGGAAACGGGCTGTTGGGAACAAACTTTTATAAAACAGGTACTGCGGCATATCGTCTGGATATTGGACGTGTTGACGTTACAGAAGGTAGAGGCGCGCTGACAGATGAAGAATATCCCTATAAAATCGGTAATTTGTACGACAACGGGCGCTTGCCGATTGGTTATTTTCAAATCGCTCCGGTTGGCGTGGTAGCTTCCGAAAAAATGCGTCTTTCGCTCTACGACGCGATTAATAAAGGTACGTTGATTACGAACAAGGGAAAGATTAACTTTCAATCCTATGTCCATGCCACAAAAAATTACATACTTTTCGAAACCGAAGCTACCGACGAAGAAATAAATTATAACTGGAGCTGGAATCCACTTAAAGCAATAAGTCCACGGGCAGGAGCAGCGGTAACTCATCCGTCGAATTTAGCTGATTATACCTCACGTCCAAATCCGGCAGTTCAGCTAATCAAAGAGAATGATTACAATTTTTCGGTTCAGGAGCTGGTTGCCGGGCTAAGTTATGTTGTAGCCTGGAAGGAGATTAAAACTGATAGCAAACGCCGAATTGTCATCACCGTTTCGCAGGAAAAAACCAGCGCCGTAGCTATTGCTGTTGCTAAACAGACCATCGACGAATGCTTGAATACCCCTGTCGCTACTTTAGAAAATACGCATAAGCAGTGGTGGCACGATTATTATCCAATGAGTTTTATCAGTTTCCCGGAAAGCAAGTTTGAGAGTTTTTACTGGGCACAGATTTATAAATTTGCTTGCTTAACACGTCCCGACAAGTTTATTGTCGATTTACAAGGTCCATGGGCGCGCGACAATACTCCCTGGCCTGCAATCTGGATGAACCTGAATACGCAGCTTAGCTATTCGTGGCTATTCGCGGGTAATCGCTCCGATTTTTCGAAACCACTTTGGAAAGCATTCAACGATAATATTGTGAATCTCCAAAACAATGTTCACAACACCGAGTGGCGCTCCGAAGCCATTGTGATGGGGCGTTCCACTTCCTATCATCTGAAAAGTTTCTTAAGCCCTACTTCGGCCGAGTCGAATCAGTATGAAGTTGGCAACATGACCTGGTTGCTCTTCTATTATTGGCAATATTGCATTTACAATAACCGGATTGAAGAGTTGAAAGATAAGTTTTTCCCTTTGTTGAAAAAGAGTATCGCTTACTATTCGTTTATCCGAACAAAAGGAGCGGATGGAAAATATCATCTGCCACTTACCGCTTCGCCCGAGTATTTGCCGGCAGAGGATTGCAATTATGACCTGGCTTGCCTTCGCTGGGGGCTCGAAACCTTGCTCGATATCAATCGTAAATACAATTTGAACGACAATAAAGAGGCGCATTGGGAAGATTTTCTTAACAATCTGATTGATTACCCTGTTGACGCGTCGCGAGGCTATATGATTGGTAAGGGAGTAAATTTGACAAGCTCTCACAGACACTATTCGCATTTGATGATGATTTATCCGTTTTATACTATTCATTGGGAGCAGGAAGCTAATCAAAGCTTAATTGCTAAAAGTATTAACAATTGGCAAAGTCAAACCGGTGCATTGCAAGGCTATTCATTCACAGGCTCCTCGGCAATGTATTCGAGTATGGGAGATGGCACTCGTGCGGTCAAGCAATTGCAGTCATTACTGGAAAAGTACATTCAACCCAATACGCTTTATAAAGAATCCGGACCTGTGATTGAAACGCCTTTGGCGGCTGTGGCTTCGCTCCACGATTTGTATTTGCAATCGTGGGGTGGCAAAATCAGATTGTTTCACGGAGTGCCGTCAAACTGGGCGGAAGCTTCATTTATCAATCTTCGAGCCGAAGGAGCTTTTGTTGTCAGCGCTTCGCGTGCCAACGGTAAAACTGTTTTTGTGCAAATTGAAAGTGAAAAAGGAGGTGTGTGTCGCTTGCAGACAGGTATGAGCCTGAATAACTTACAATTGATAAAGCTTGGAGCCGGAAGTTCCGATTTTACGACCCTTGATAGCGAGACCGGTTTAATTGAATTTGATACTGCCGCCGGAGATGTTTTTCAAATTACGGTATCCAATCTTCCGCAGGTGCTTCCTGCCGCATTGCCACATTCACCTGCCGAAGCCACGCCTTATGGTGTGAATTCGGGTCCCGATATCTCGCTTTTAGGTATGACATTGCCTTCCGAAATTCAGATTACGGTTCAAAACCCAATCGCATCGCTTTCACCTGAATTTATACCTCAAGGTGCTGTCAAAACGAACCTCACCTGGCAAAGTAGTAACGAAAATGTGGTAAAAGTGAAAAATGGTATCCTGACGCCATGTTCAAGAGGAGAGGCTATTGTGTCTGCAACAACTGCCGATGGCGAGCATACGGCACAATGTCGTGTGAATGTAATGGATGATTTTCAAGCTTACGAGCGTGTGGCCCTGGCTGATACCTATGTGAGAAATGGAAGCTATGGGAATGATAATTACAGCACTGAATCGCTTGTAGTGATAAAAAAAGATGATGCCGGATATGACCGATCCGGCTACTTTAAGTTTTCAATCGCTGATTTGGATAAAACTTCGTCCGGCTTGGTAAACACCAAAGTTGCTGTAAATGTCAATGTTAGCAGTAGTGGATTAACAGCCAATACTGCTGAAATCTATTTTTATGCTGTGCCTACAACATCATGGATGGAGAAAACCATTAGTTTTAATAACCGCCCTGCAAATGGTGTGCTACTTCAGCAAATTCCCGGTTTTGTTGCCCCATCGTTTTTCGACCCTCAAAAGTACATGCTTATAGACCTTACGCAATACGCTCTAAATGAATATGCCAAAGGTAATAAGGAAATTTCGTTGAGTGTAACGCAAAGTCAGCGGGCTTCGGGAGGCGCAGGCACTGTAAACCTGGCTTCAAAAGAAAACCTTGACTTTAATTTACATCCCACGCTCACCGTGTTGAAATATGGTGTGAATACGGCGATTGAACGTCTGAAAGATGAGTCAGTTCAGGTTTTTCCACTCATTGCGCGTGAGTGGGTCTATGTTAAGTCTGATTTTTCAGCTCCTTTGGAAATCCGAAATGTCAATGGAGTTTTGCTTAAATCGATCATGCTTAGCGCCAAAGAGCAGAAATTATCGTTGAATGGTTTTCCGGCTGGAGTTTTTTTGATTTCTATTCGAAATAAAACATTCAAAGTGGTGAAGATTTGAAGCATCATGTCATGTATAATGCGAAACGAGGATAAAACCATTCGGTTTTATCCTCGTTTCGCATTATATGGGTTTCTCTTTTATCTTATTCTGATGCGTTGTCCGGCTTTAACTTTGTTGCCAATGCTATTAAGTTTTTTAAGCGCGTTTACTGTTGTGCCGTTTCTCGATGCGATTACACTGAGGTTGTCACCTTTGCGCACTTTGTAGTATTTAGCCAATTGAGCTGATCTTGCTTTTTGTTGCTGATATCCGAAGTTCGCGCGTTTTGTCAAAGTGTAATGACTTGCATACACGCGTTTGTTGTCGAAATCGATAATTGTGGCAGGATTAAACGCATTGCCGATGTAGCGAGTTTCGAAGTGGAGATGTGGACCAGTGGAGCGTCCGGTGTTTCCGCTCAATCCAAGTACATCGCCCGATTTTACTTCTTCGTTCAGTTTGCAGCTTACGTCGCTTAAGTGAGCATAAATTGTTTCCAGGCCATTCTCATGTCTTACCACTACATACTTTCCATAGCCACCCGGCTCATTGTCGATGATGCGTACTTTACCTTTGAAAGCCGATACGATTGGATTTCCTGTAGGTAAGGCAATGTCAATTCCGTAGTGATAACGATAGCGGCGTGGTCCAAATTTAGAGGAAACTCTACCCGTGCGGGTTGGCATTGTGAAGTCTGAAAGGTCAATTCTGAATGAATCGGGGAGGTTGTTGACTGAAATTCTGTAAGGGTTAACTCTGTCGGAGTTCCAAATGTCGTTGTAGATGTCGCCGGCGGGGTGATTCTCCATCAAGTCGTCGGTTTCGTCATTGAGCAGTTCGTTGTAGATGTTGGTTGTGTCCGCCATTGGGACGTTTCTGTTCGGGAAGGATTTTTTTGCAGCCATTTTCATGTTTCCCGGTGCTGCCATTACTTTAACTTGCGCGTTAACGTTGTTTAGAGCAATTAGGCTTACTATTGCGGTAAGAATTAAATGTTTAAACTTCATGCGGTTTTAAATTTCGTCGTTTGCGTAAAGAAACGGCATTTGTAAATAATTAAACGTAAAAATCTCATCTTCATCAAAAAATCTTTCTAACTCTTCTTTTGCATTCTCCGCCGAGTCGGATGTGTGTACAATATTTTCTTGCACACTCATGCTAAAATCTCCACGGATGGTACCTGGTGCAGCGTTGCGGCCGTTGGTGGAGCCGGTCATTGCACGCACAACATTGATGGCATCCTTTCCTTCCCAGCATGTTACTATCACGGGGGTTATCATCATCGCATCTTTAACTCGCTGAAAAAAAGGACGGTCGGATAAATGAGCGTAATGCTCATTCAGAATTTCATTTGTAAGTTGCATCATTTTAATACCCAGCAATTGGAGGCCTTTTTGTTCGAAGCGCTTAATCACTTCGCCTACCAATGATCTTTGTAGCGCTGAGGGTTTTAGAATAACAAGTGTTCTTTCCATGAAATTTGGTATTATTTTGAGTTGATTTTCAAAATTGTTCAAAAGTAGTCAATCCTATTTAAATAGCCAAAGTCTCATTACTAAAAAAAAGTTTTTTAACTTCTTTTATTAACTAATTGCACCCCAATTTATTGTATTGGTTTTTAGCTTGTTTAGTTGTCGTCGGAGCATGCTGTTTTTGTCCGATTTAAGCTCCGGATCTTCATCCAGAATGTCTATAACGGTGTTTCGTGCTATTTCCAACATGCGACTATCTTTGCTTAGGTCGGCTATTTTTAATTTAAACGGGATGCCGCTTTGTTGCGTGCCTTCAAGGTCGCCCGGACCGCGAAGCTGCAAGTCGGCTTCCGAAATCTCAAAACCATCGTTGGTGCGGGTCATTATTTCCATTCGTTTGCGCGACTCATTGGATAGTTTAACTCCTGTAAGCAAAATGCAAAACGACTGTTCGGCGCCTCGCCCCACGCGCCCCCGGAGCTGGTGAAGTTGCGAAAGACCAAAGCGCTCGGCGCTTTCAATTACCATTACCGACGCGTTGGGCACATTGACACCCACTTCGATTACCGTAGTCGCAACCATGATGTGGGCTTCACCCTTTACGAAAGCCTGCATCTGTGCCTCTTTTTCTGCTGGTTTCATTTTGCCGTGCACCATGCAAATATTGTATTGGGGGAAAATCTCTTTCATAAACTGATATCCTTCTTCCAGATGCCTGTAGTCCAGATTTTCCGACTCCTGAATGAGTGGATAAACTACGTAAATCTGACGACCTGCTACTATCTGCTGCTTGATAAAGCTAAGAAGCTGATTGCGTTTTGTATCGTAATAATGGAATGTTTGAATCGGTTTTCGCCCCGGAGGCAACTCGTCGATTACCGAAACACTCAAGTCGCCATACACCGTCATGGCAAGTGTGCGAGGAATTGGTGTGGCGGTCATTACCAGGATGTGAGGTGGGCGGCTGTTTTTGTTCCAGAGTTTGGAGCGCTGTGCCACACCGAATCGGTGTTGCTCATCGATTATCACAAAGCCAAGATTTTTGAACTGAACGGTGTCTTCAATCAGCGCGTGAGTGCCAATGATTATTTGCAATTTGCCATTTTGAAGCTGTTCATGTATTTGTTCGCGCTCCTTTTTGCGTGTAGAGCCGGTGAGCAGCGCCACATTGATATTCATTTCGCGTAGCAGCTCGCTTATGCCAATAAAGTGCTGGGTAGCAAGAATTTCGGTAGGAGCCATAAGGCAGGATTGAAATCCGTTGTCGATGGCAATAAGCATGGTGAGCAGCGCCACCATGGTTTTGCCGCTTCCCACGTCGCCTTGTAGCAGTCGGTTCATCTGTTTGCCGGTAGCCATGTCGGCGCGAATCTCGCGTATTACTCTTTTCTGCGCTTCGGTAAGCGCAAAGGGGATAAACTCGTTGTAAAATCGGTTGAAGTTGTCGCCTACTATCTGAAAAACAAATCCGGCAAAGCGTTGCTCGCGCCATTTACGTTGGTGGAGTATTTCTAATTGAATGAAAAAAAGTTCTTCAAACTTCAATCGTTGGGAGGCGCGGCTTAGTAAATCGTTGCTACGTGGGAAATGGATGTTGGTGAGCGCGTTGGTGAGGTTCATCAGTTTGTATCGCTCCAATACATAAGCAGGCAAGGTCTCCGGGATTCCTGCTTCCAATTTCTGTACGATGGGATAGAGTATTTTCTGAATGGCTTTGGAGTTGAGAAAACTGCTTTTCATCTTCTCCGTCGTGTTGTAGAAAGGTTGAAAACTCAGTTCGCTTGGCGGTGGAAGCTCGGCAATGGTTTCTACGTCGGGATGCACGAAATTGAATTTGCCGTTGAACAACGATGGTTTACCGAAAATCACGTAGTTGACTCCGGTTTTGTATTTGTCTATTACGAATTTCAATCCTTTGAACCAAACCAACTCAATGCTACTCTCTCCATCGGTGAAAATGGCAGACAAGCGCTGGCTGCGCCCTTCACCTATTTTTTCAAAACGAATGAACTGTCCTTTTATCTGAATATACTGGTTTTCATCGCGCATATCGCTGATTTTGTAAAATCTTGTACGGTCGATGTAGCGGTAGGGGTAGTGTCGGAGCAAATCTTCGACAGAGTGAATAGACAGCTCGTGGTTAAGCAATTCGGCTTTGCGTGGGCCTACACCCGGAAGAAATTTTATGTCTTGTGTCGAAAAATCCATGCTGTAGTGAGGATGTTTGTCCGAAAAAGCTTTTTCTTGCAAATTTAAGAGATATTTTTGAGAAAAAAAAGCTTACTTTGTTTCTAATCGACATTTCATGGTAAAATGAAGTAACTGCTCATTCGCCAAAATTCTCATGGTAAAAAACGAAATATCTCAAGCCGGCAGTCCTATTCATCATGCCGAAACCTGCCGGCCGATATCTTTACATAAGAAGCAAGCTTGTGAAATCTTAACAGAAATGTAATAATTGCGATAAAGACTTGTAATTATTGATAACTAATTTTGCAACATGATTCAAAAAAAATAAAAGAATGAAGAAAATTAACTTATCATTGATCTGCTTGCTTTTTTCTGTAGCAGGTTTTTCGCAGCTAATAGAACCCGAACTTAGTCCGATGGAGAAACTTGAACATCAGGTTTCTGCCAATGAAGAGGCAATTCAAGAGCTGCGGAAATTAAAAATTTCGGGTTACATTCAGGCGCAGTATCAGCTTGGCGAAAAGAATGCTTCGCTAAAAGTAGGCTCGGCAAATGAAGCTAAAGATGACGCGTTCAATCGCGTAGGAATCCGTCGCGGACGGGTGAAAATAGCCTATGAAGAGGGAGTCGCATCCGGAGTGTTCCAACTTGATATTACGGAAAAGGGACTTGGGTTGAAAGACGCGTACCTTAATATTAAAGATCCCTGGGTTGGTACAAACGCAGTTCGCGCCGGTGTTTTTGACCGCCCGTTCGGTTATGAAATCAGTTATTCATCTTCGCGTCGCGAGTCGCCGGAGCGTTCCACCATTTTCCAGACACTATTTCCCGACGAACGCGATTTGGGCGGAATGCTTGTGTTGCAGGCAGCAAAGACCTCGCCGCTCAATTTTCTGAAATTGGAAGCCGGCCTGTTTGCCGGGAATGGCATAAAGCAAGATAATGACAATCGCAAGGACTTTATTGGCCACATATCTGCAAATAGAAATCTGAAAGATAATATCAAATTGGCATTAGGCGCCTCTTATTATGGCGGTAGTGTGTATCAAGGCACCGCGAATCGCTATGAAATGGATGGAAAATCATTTGTGTTGAATAGCGACCCCGCCAACAAAGGTAAATACGCGAAACGCGAGTATGTGGGTGTGGATGGGCAATTTGTTCTCATTTCTCCATTGGGCATGACACAGCTTCGGGGCGAATACTTGTTTGGAACTCAGCCCGGTGCGAAATCGGGGAGTAAAAGTCCGAACGCGGCTACACTGCCCAATGCCGATACCTATATCCGCGATTTCGGAGGTGGTTATCTCATGCTTGTTCAGGATTTCGGAAATCTACCTTTTTCAGCCATATTGAAGTATGATAGCTATGACCCGAATGTGAAAGTTGCGGGCAATGAAGTGGGTGAGAACGGAACCGACAAAGGCGACGTGGCTTTCAATACGCTTGGCGCCGGGCTTTTGTGGCGTGTCAACAACAATGTACGCGTGCAGGCATATTATGATTTTGTCAAAAATGAAACATCAGTCAATCTCGCGGATTACAATCAGGATGTGAAAGATAATCTGTTCACACTTCGCGTGCAGTATAAGTTCTGATTGAAAATGTAACTGAAACGTAACTGAAAAGTAAACTCACGGTAATTGTGATAAGCTAATTTTGCAGCAGTAAGAA
Organism: uncultured Paludibacter sp.; assembly: GCA_964568675.1. Taxonomy (GTDB): domain Bacteria; phylum Bacteroidota; class Bacteroidia; order Bacteroidales; family Paludibacteraceae; genus UPXZ01. The sequence goes on along the minus strand of CAZMQV010000004.1, from coordinate 10,878 downwards.
CAAGAACTATTTTATAAAAAAGAAAAGAAAATGAAAAAACAAATTTTTGTATTAATAATGGCCTTTGCCGTAGCTTCGGCAAGTTACGCTCAGCGAATAAAAGGCTCGGATACGGTGTTGCCTCTTTCGCAAAAAGAAGCGGAATCCTATAAGAAGGTGAATCCAAAAAGCACGGTGTCGGTAACTGGTGGTGGAAGCGGTGTTGGTATCTCAGCCTTATTGTCCGGCACAACCGAAATAGCGCAATCATCGCGTAAAATAAAATTTGACGAAAAACAAAAACTTCAGGAAGCCGGAAAAACCGCGAAAGAGGTTATCGTTGCTTATGACGCGTTGGCAGTGGTGGTAAATCCTTCCAATCAAGTGTCGAAACTTACTCGTGAACAACTCGAAGGAATTTTTACCGGAAAGATTAAGAATTGGAAAGAAGTGGGTGGAGCCGATCTGAAAATCATTCCTTACTCGCGCGAAACATCATCCGGAACCTATGAGTTTTTCAAAGAAATAGTGTTGAAAAACAAAAACTATGTGAATGGAATCATGAGTATGCCGGCTACCGGCGCTATTATTCAATCGGTAGGTCAAACCAAGGGAGCGATTGGATACGTCGGGTTGGCATATTTATCAAAAGATGTGAAAGCTGTTCATGTTTCGTTCGATAAAGGCAAATCGTTTACCGCGCCTTCGGTTGCTGCTGCAAAGAATAAAACGTACCCAGTCGTGCGTCCGCTTTACTACTATTACGAAGTAAAATCAACTGCGAAAGTAAAACCATTTATTGACTTTGTTTTGTCGGCCGAGGGTCAGAAAATTGTGTCGAAAGTTGGTTTCATCTCATTATAATTTCTCGTTTCAAATTTTCTAATTTGAATTAAATGAAGAAACATAAATCAGTTGTAGAATTCATAGTTGAAAAACTATTCACAGTTAGCGGTGCTGTAACCAGCATCGCTATTGTGCTGATAGTTGTTTTTCTTTTCAAGGAGGGTTTTGGATTGTTCGATTCGCCTTCGGTAGAAAAAGGCTATGCGCTTTATACAAATTCTAAGAATCCGGTTAACGATCTTTCGGTTTCGGAAATAAAACAAATTTTCGACTCCGAAATTACAGACTGGAAGGATGTGGGTGGTGTTGAAGGTGAGATTACAATTTTCCGATTTGATGAAATCTTCAATATGTATTCGGACGAAGAGCTGGGCGAAGAGTACAGTCTGTTGCCCGGCAAATTGGGCGAAGTAATAACGGACAATCCGAATATCATCGCTTTCCTTCCGCAAAAGTATGCTCCTGTTGCTATGCTTGGGGTGAAAACCTTGCCTGTGCCGGATATCTTACCCAATGATTTTTTCTTTGGGAATGAATGGATGCCTACTTCTACGCCGTCGCCTTTGTTTGGAATCCTACCCTTGATTTTGGGTACTTTGTTAGTAAGTATTGCCGCAATTGTTTTTGCGCTGCCACTTGGACTGGGAGTCGCTATCTACATGTCGGAGCTTGCGAGCGATCGTTTGCGGAAATTCATGAAACCCACCATCGAACTCTTAGCCGGAATCCCTTCGGTAGTTTATGGTTTCTTTGGCTTGGTGGTGTTGGTGCCCATTGTGCAGCGCGTTTTTGCGCTTAATATTGGCGAAACGGCTTTTACAGGTAGTCTTATTCTTGCCATCATGGCGCTGCCAACAATAATAACTGTGGCGGAAGACGCCATGCGAAATACTCCGCGAGCCATGCGCGAAGCAAGTCTGGCTCTTGGCGCTACTCATTGGCAAACAATTTACAAAGTGGTCATTCCCTATTCAGCATCCGGAATTTCTGCCGCGGTGGTCTTGGGTATCGGGCGTGCTATTGGCGAAACAATGGCTGTGTTGATGGTTACCGGCAATGCGGCGGTAATGCCTCAGTCGCTTTTCGACTCGGTGAGAACCATACCGGCCACGATTGCCGCCGAGCTGGGCGAAGCGCCTGCCGGTGGAACGCATTATCAGGCGCTATTCTTGCTTGGTTGTGTGCTTTTTGTCATTACATTGATTATCAGTCTTACTGCGGAGTACATTTCAAGGAAACAGACGAGTAAAGGCGCATAATGCGAATTTTATATAAATTGAGATTATAATAGATGAAGATAAATAAAAATTTAAGCCAAAAATTAGCATTCGGTTTGTTTCGGGTGTTAGGGCTTCTGGTGGTGGCATTGCTATTCTGGATTCTTGGTTTCATTGTTTTTAATGGGATTGGGGTTATTAGTTGGGAGTTTCTTACCACCGAACCAACAGAAGGTATGACTGCCGGAGGAATTTTCCCCGCCATTGTAGGCACGCTGTGGCTGATAGCCGGGAGTGTGATAGTAGCCTTTCCGTTGGGTGTGATGTCGGCTATTTATACCAATGAGTATGCCGGCAAAGGATGGATTGTCCGCGTTATCCGGATTATGACAAATAATCTGAGTAGTATTCCGTCGATAGTTTTCGGACTTTTCGGGATGGCGCTTTTTGTAAATACATTGGGCTTTGGCGACTCCATTCTTGCCGGATCGCTCACCTTGGGTTTGCTGATACTCCCCATCATTATCCGCACTACCGAGGAGGCTTTGAAAGCCGTGCCCGACTCGTATCGCACCGGTAGTTTGGCGCTTGGCGCTTCCAAATTACAAACAATATGGAAAGTAGTGCTTCCTGCCGCCTTTCCGAATATAACTACAGGGCTTATACTTTCCATCGGTCGTGTTTCGGGCGAAACAGCGCCAATACTTTTCACCGTTGCGGCTTATTTTCTCCCCAAATTGCCTTCATCGGTCTTCGACCAGGTGATGGCATTGCCTTATCACCTTTATGTGATTGCCACCAGCGGTACCGATATTGAAGCGTCGCGCCCAATAGCCTATGGCACAGCCTTGGTGCTTATTCTCATCGTTCTGATTATGAATTTGATTGCGGCGGCTATTCGAAGACATTTTGGCGGTAAGGTAAAATCAAATTAAACGAAAATAGTAAAAAAATGATAGAAGCAAATAATATTGATTTCTTTTACGGCGACTTTCACGCGTTGAAAAACATAAGCATGAAAATGGAAGCCAATACCGTTACGGCATTTATCGGACCTTCGGGTTGTGGTAAATCTACCTTTCTGCGACTGTTCAACCGGATGAACGACCTGATTGACAACACGCGCCTCACGGGCGAATGTCTTGTTGATGGTGAAAATATTTATGGCAAATCGGTTTCGGTTGATAACTTGCGTAAGAATGTAGGGATGGTATTTCAGAAACCGAACCCTTTTCCTAAGACTATTTTTGAGAATGTGGCTTATGGCTTGCGGGTAAACGACATGGGCGATAAGAAATACATCGCGCAACGTGTCGAAGAGTCGTTGGTTGCCGCCGCTTTGTGGGACGAAGTGAAGGACAAGCTGAAGAAATCGGCTTTCGAATTGTCGGGAGGACAGCAACAGCGGCTTTGCATTGCGCGTGCGCTGGCTGTGTCGCCTTCCATCTTGCTTATGGATGAGCCGGCGTCGGCGCTCGACCCCATCTCCACATCAAAGATTGAAGAACTGATTCATAATCTGAAAAAAGATTATACCATCGTTATCGTAACGCATAATATGCAGCAGGCGGCGCGTGTGAGTGATATGACCGGCTTTTTTATGCTTGGCGAATTGGTGGAATACAGCGACACTAAGAAAATGTTTTTAAGTCCCGATAAAAAGGAAACTCAAAATTACATTACAGGTAGGTTTGGATAGAAGAATAACATGATTTCAAAATAAAATAAAACAATAATAAGATGAAACATACCGAACGAGAGATGATGGCTCTCAAGGATGAGGTGAACCAAATGTGGAAATTGGTGATTTTACAACTCGAAAAAGCGAAGCAATCGTTTATAAATAATGATGTGGAAACAGCGCTTGAAGTAGTGAGCCGCGAAAAACGCGTTGATGCGTATGAACTGAAAATTGACAGTGATTGCGAAAATTACATCGCGCTTTTCAGTCCTGTGGCTATTGATTTGCGTCTTGCGCTTTCGATTTTGAAAATTACAAACACCTTGGAGCGTATTGGCGATTTTGCGGTGGGAATAGCGCGACATGTGATTGATACTGACTGTGGCGCTGTGGAAGAAAACTTGATTGAAGAATTGAAAATTGAAAATATGATGGATATTTTGATTGGGATGCTTACCGATTGCTTTGTGGTGCTCGAAAGCGAAAATACCAAAATATCCGGCAAAATACTGGCACGCGACGAGGAGGTAAATGTTATTTATCACAACGCCCTGGATGTATTGTCCGCTTATATTGAGGAGAATCCCGCTTTTGCCCGTTGCGGTCTGAAACTTCTTTTGTTGATTCGGAAGCTGGAGCGTATCGGCGACCATTGCAACAATATCGTGGAAGAGCTGGTTTTTTATGTTGACGCTAAAGTGCTTAAACATCAGGGACTCAGCAAACTTGAATTTTAAGTTACTGATTACGCGGTGAAAACTTAGTTTCTTTGGAATATGATTAACTTTGCATCATCATTAAATATTATCCAATGACTTCGAAATTATTAATTGTTGACGACGATAAGAATATTTGCGAAATTCTTGAGTATAACCTGAAGAATGAAGGTTACGATGTGGCGTGTGCCTATTCGGCGGAAGAAGCCTTGCAAAATCAGATTGAAAATTATTCGCTTATCTTGCTCGATGTAATGATGGGCGGGATGTCGGGCTTCAAACTTGCCGAACAGCTCCGACTCTCCGGTGTGCGAACGCCGATAATATTTCTTACTGCCAAAGATACTGAAAACGATATGCTTACCGGCTTCTCTGTGGGTGGCGACGACTACATCTCCAAACCCTTCTCCGTGAAAGAGCTAATAGCCCGGGTTAGAGCTGTGCTTAAACGGAGCAATACCTTGCCATTGGCTGCTTCGGATGGCAATAAACTTGTTTTTAACGACTTTGTGATTGATTTGGAAGTAATGGAAATCAGCATTAAAAACGAGAAAATCAGTCTGACACGCAAAGAGTTCGAAATAATAGCGCTTCTTGCCGAATTTCCTGAGAGGGTTTTTTCGCGCGATGATATTATTGACAGGTTGTGGAAGGATACACCTTATGTAACCGTGCGCACGGTTGATGTGCACATTACCCGACTTCGTAAAAAATTAGGCGATTATGCAGGAATAATTACCAACCGTTCGGGTTTTGGATACCGATTCAACGCCTCGTTTGTGTAAGCGATTTATGCAGCGCCTTTCATCCCATTGTTACTTTTCTTTTTGAGAGAGAAAGCAGCTGTAAGCATCCCATAGAATGTGTGTGAGTTTATAAATTAATACAATTAAAAAACATGAAGTTAAGCTATAAGCATAAGCTATTTATCTATTTCACTTTAATTTTCTTATTGTTTTCAGTCGGTATTGTCGCGTTTGAACAATCGCGCGAAAAGAAGATTAAAACCCGTGTGCTGATTGAAAAGCTCGACTCCTATGCCGGCATAGTGAATAATAGTCTTATTCATCAAACCCACGAGTTGATGCCGCAGTCAATGGATAGTTTGATATTGCTTTTCCCTCAAAAAATGCGTCTAAGCATTGTGGATAAACAGGGTAGGGTGATGTATGATAATTTTGTGAAAAATTTCAATACAATGGAAAATCATGCTGACCGCCCCGAAATAGTTGATGCGACTATCCATGGTAGCGGATATTACATTCGTACATCGGCAACCGACAAGCACGAGTACCTCTATTACGCCAAAGAATTTGGCGCGAACTTTGTTCGTGTCGCTTTGCCTTATGATATGCAGATACGGCGTGTGCTAAAAGCGGACAATGCGTTTGTCTATTTTATATTCGGTTTTTTTATTCTGGTGCTTGTGATAATCAACTTTATTGCAAATCGTTTTGGGAAGTCAATCAGCCAATTGCGCGACTTTGCGCTTTCATCGGGCACAGATGTGTCTAAGCATTATGAATTTCCTGACGATGAGTTAGGCGAAGTTGGACGTAAGATAACCGAAAACTTTCAGCATTTACAGGATGTGAAAAAGGATACGGAGGCTGAGCGTGAGAAACTGCTGCAACACGTGCATAACTCCGCCGAAGGCATTTGCTTCTTTACGCGCGACCGAAAAGTGCAGTTTTACAACGGACTGTTTATCCAATACCTCAATAATATCACCGATAGCCCGGATAGCGAGCCTGAAAAACTGTTTTCCGATGCTGCTTTCGATAAAATGAATCTTGCTTTCAACACGATTGATACTGATTATTACGAAACGAATGTGCAACGACATGGCAAAACATTCTCGATACGGATGGTTTTATTCGACGACAAAAGTTTCGAAGTAATCATAAATGATATTTCGCGTCAGGAAAAAACACGCCAACTAAAGCAAGAGATGACCGGAAACATCGCGCACGAATTGCGTACGCCCGTAACCAGTATCCGCGCCTATCTCGAAACGGTGCTTGGTCAGAATTTAGACGAGGAAAAAAGAAATTATTTTGTAAGGCAGGCTTATGAGCGCACAGTGGTGCTCTCCGAGTTGATACAGGACATGAGCCTCATAACCAAAATTGAGGAAGCGCCGCAGTCATTTCGAATGGAACAAGTAGATATCCCCCTTTTGCTGTCGAATCTAAAAAACGATGTGCAGCTGACGCTCGACGCCAGGCGCATTGATATGCTTTGGTCAATACCTGCCGGATTGAAAATTAACGGTAACAGCAATCTGCTTTATTCAATTTTTAGCAATCTGACCGACAACGCGATAAAATATGCGGGCGATGGTATTTCCATAAAAATAAACTTCATCAATGAGGACAAGAATTTTTATTACTTCTCCTTTTATGACACCGGAAAAGGTATCGGGGATGAGCAGCATCTGCCGCGCTTGTTCGAACGTTTTTACCGTATTTCCGAAGGACGTACGCGCGAAACGGGTGGTAGCGGACTCGGACTATCTATTGTGAAAAACGCGGTGATGTTTCACAAAGGCGTAATCACGGCAAAAAACAGAAAAGGAGGTGGACTTGAATTCCTTTTTCAGTTGCACAAATAAAAACTTTTTTCGTACCTAAATCTTGGTTTCTAAAAAAAGTCCTTGCAGAGCTATTGCAAGGAATTTTTTGTGCGATGATTTCGATTCGATTCGCTATTCTATGTCTAATATCAATTCTGCTTGTATTTCAAGCGGATGAATCAAGCGTCGAATTTTCAGAACGAAATACTATTCACTGTATTTGTACCCGACAATGTGCCGCTTTTTACCTGATTTCCCGGTGTGTATGCGCCACCCGTATAGTAGCCGGCTGTATTGGAAGTGGTAGAATACGAGCCACCGGTGTAGATAATGTAACCGGCGTTTTTGACCATCGCGGGCGCCGACACAAGGAATTTATACGCGCTGTTTTTCGGTTTGAAACTTATCACATCGCTTCCATTGATTCGGATATTGATAAGACTGGATGCGGATATCGCGCTATTTGAACTGATATACATATTGGCTTGAGTGGAGCTTGAGCTCATGGGTTTGGTCATGTTTGATTTAGAGCCTGCTCCAATAAACACACCGCCATTCATGCTGAAAGTTCCATTGAAGTCAACGGCTTCTTCAACTCCCGAGCTTGGTCCGTTAGCGATGACCAGACCACCTGTAATCAATATATTCCCATTGCTGTCAATGGCATCGCCGTTGGTGCAGCTTACTATCAGGGTGCCTGCGGTAACTTTCAGCAAACTGCCATCGTTGGATTCGGTGCCACCACTTACAGTGCCTTTTGTGGCATTCACTCCATCATTCGTGGCTATGACATCCACATAAGCTCCGTTGACCTCGATATTGGGCGCTTCAATTGCTTCGTATGATTTCGTTACGCTGATGTTTCCTCCGTTTAAGAATACGTTGGTTTCCGATTTTATGCCGTCGTCATTGGAGGTGATGATTGTTGTACCGCTTGTGAAAGTAACATCACCATCCGCTTTCAGCGCTTTCGGGTCGCTGCTAACTGCTCCGGATGCTATCGAACTGCCCGATGTGGTAATGTTGAGAGTGGGAGCAGTTGAGGCGCTTCCAAGTGCAAATTTGCCGGTAGCGTTTATTCCCTTGCCGCCACTACCCGAGCTTTTCAGGTTTAGTTTCCCGGCAGTGATTGTAATATTGGCGTCGCTTTTGAGGCAGGCTGCGCTATACGAGTCAGCCACTCCGAGCGTGTTGGTATAAATTGCGCCGTTGCCGGCGGTAGTAATCGTTATGTCGCCCCCCGATAGGTTGATGTCCGAATCTGCAGATATTCCTTTTGCTCCATTCGCGCTCGCGTTGGCAGTGATGATGATTGTGCCTCCCGTTACATTCACTTTGCCGTCGGCTTTTATCGCGGTAGAATAGGAGGGGTCGAAGCCTTTGCCCGAAGCTTTCAGTATGGCTGCTCCCGAGAGCGTAATCTCGGTAGTTCCACCGCTGATAGTAATGTCTCCATCTGCTTTCAGCCCGTTTCCTTCTTCGCCCGAGTGTATTATTTTTATTTTACCATTCGCTATCTCTATTGCTCCATCTGCCGAAAAAGCTTTTCCATCTTTTCCGGTAAGAGTTAGCGTGTGGGTGCCGCCCGAAACCTGGATATTGGTGTCGGAAGCGTAACACGAGCCGGAGTAACTGTCGGCTATGCCGTTGATGTCAGTGTAGTTCGCGCTTGTTCCTGCCGTGTTGATTGTGAATGTACCGTCGGTAATGATTAGTTCTCCGTCGGCCGAAAAGGCTTTACCCCCATCGCTTGTGTTGGCAATGTTGATGTTGTAGTTTCCGCCATTTATGGTAATGGAGCCATTGGATTTCAGCGCCGTGCAATAGGAAGGGTCGAATCCGCTTCCTGAAGCGGTTAGTTTTGCAGCGCCCGATATTTTAGCCTGAATGTCGGCGTTTGAAATGATGATATTCCCTTTCGCGCTTATACCTTTGGAAGCTGCTCCCGAAACATCAAGCTTTATCATTCCACCGTGGATATTGACAGCACCCAATCCCGTTTTAATGGCTTTCACATCCACAGCCGTCGATTGAATGTCGATGTTACCGCCTGTTATCGTGATGTTGCCATCGCCGGCATCAATCCCGTCGCCCCCCGTGTTCAGCACATTTACGGAGCCATTCGCTATCGTGAATCCTTCGGAGTGAAAAGCATCCGAAACCGCTGTGTTAATGGTGATTTTTCCATTCAGCATTTCTATTCTTTTGGAGGAATATATGGCGTGTTTCTTCACACCATCCACACTCAGGCTACCCATGCCATCAAAAATAAGTGTACCGCCGGTCTGAATTGTTCCGTTTTTTGTGTTTGCCGTTCCATCTGCCAGAGTGTTGTTGGTGCCATTGCGGAGTGTGATGGTGGTGATGGCGGCGCTCAAACTCTGGAAAGCCGGGCCATTCGGGTTGCTTAGGTTCAGATTGTTCAGTACGATATTGGCGTCTTTGTCCGATGTGATGGTGAATGAGCCTTCGGCCGATGTACCCAGCAAATTGTATTCAATATTATTGATCGCGGTAGTAGCGTTTACGGTTACCGAGCCATTTGCCGAACTAATTGCTACGCCACTATCGGAGTATGGATTCAGGATGGTCGGGTTCTGGCTGCCGTTGTAGATGATGTATATTTTATCACTGTTCACATTTTGATTTGTAAATGTGATGCTGTCAACCAGTGTTTTTTGAAAAATAAGCGGTATCTCGCTGCCGTTAATGCTGAATTTGCTGTATGTTTCGTCGAAACTGATGCTGCCAACATTGCTTATGGGGCTTGCAAACATCTTGTTGCCGGAGTTGTTTATCACAAGCCTGTATTGCGCGTTGGCGCCACATGTCAATATTACTGTCAATATAAAATAGATGGCGCGTCTCATTTCTTTATCAATTTAATTGTTTCTCCATTAATCTGAATAAAATAGATACCCGCGGCAAGGTGCCTGATATCGATTGTGTTGTCCGGAGGGTTGATGCCCTGATAGGCCAACTGACCGGTGAGTGAATAGATGCGGATTTGCGATTCGCCGGGTGTAAGAGCGATTACGCGTATGAAATCGCTACCCGGATTTGGGTAAACACGTATTCCGTTGCTGCTTTGATTGGGGCTAATCATGCCCGAAGTGGTGTTTGGGAACGTGATTTTTTGAATTAAGTTTACCGGGATAGAAGTGGGCGAGTCGCCACTACCGGATTGTATCATCAGGTTTTCGTCCGCAAAGAAGAGTTTGCCGGATTCTTGTACCGTGTAGTCCTGAATGTTGCCTGTGTAGTAGGTCAGCTGCACGGTAGTTTGAGAATAAGCCTGCGTTGCTAAAATCAGGAAAAGCAACATCAGCAGTTTCTTTGGTTGAGCAAGGGTTTGCATGAAGTTTGAATGTTTAAGTAGTTGAGTTTGTTAGTATGCATCGTTGTTGTTGGAGCGCTTGCAGGCATCGCGTCTTGTTTTTTATGAAAGGCTTGTTCTGTTTCGCATTTACTGAAATCATTTTATATGTGATAGTTTTTCGTGCGAAAAGTTTAAAAGCGGAATGAAAATGATGAAAAAAACTTCCGTTTCCTCTCTTTTCCTCTCTTTTTCTTTTTGATTTTATCTTGACTTATTTTTATTCAATCTCAAAACTGTTATTAATAGGTTTAAAATTAGCTTACAGTTCAAGTTTAACAACGAATTTTACGAATTACACGAATTTATTCGTAAAATTAGTGTGATTCATAGTTCTAAAAATAGCATTTTTCTTGTTTTTAACAGGCAAGATGATTTCTTTTTTTGCGTCAGATATCTTGTATTTTATTTTTTTATCATTGCTGACCGACTGAATATGCATTAAATGAGTTTTCTCACTTCGTTCGAAATGACAATCAGTCAGTTAG
>CAZMQV010000003.1:57030-99007 GCA_964568675.1 uncultured Paludibacter sp. | reverse complement strand
TTTTTCACCTGAAAATTTGCGATCTACCGTTGGTAGTTTGGTATTTTTCACCTGAAAAATTGCAATCTACCGTTGGTAGTCCGGTATTTTTCACCTGAAAATTTACAATCTACCGTTGGCAGTCCGGTATTTTTCACCTGAAAATTTGGTTTCTACCGTTGGCAGTTTGGTATTTTTCACCTGAAAATTTGGTTTCTACCGTTGGTAGTTCGGTATTTTTCACCTGAAAATTTACTATGTACCTTTGGTAGTTTGGTATTTTTTACCTGAAAATTTGCAATGTACCTTTGGTAGTTTGGTATTTTACAGCTGTTGATTTAAAAACTGCACATTGCAGTCCGCCTTTCAACAGCTGTTGAAAATCGTTTAATCGTTTAACTGTTTAACTGTTTAATTGTTGAAGCATAGAGCGTTTAGTGTCCCCGATTAGTAGGGAGTTGAGAGAATAGCACACGGAACTTGTACCGATTTATCGGTATTAGACTGATAAAACTGATTTGCACAGAAAAAAGTCAAGGCAAAGATTCCAATTTGTCGGAAAGCTGACAAGATAGATTCCTCACGGCAAAAAACTTCATTGCATTACGTTTTTCTTGTTCGGAATGACAACGATTGTTTTATTCATATTAAACCTATTAGGTTTCGCAATTTCTAATAAATGTTCTGGTCATATTTAATTTCACCAATGTTTATTAGGTGTGATAAACCTAATAGGTTTTGGGTGTCTCCGCACCCGTCGGTGAAATGAACTCCTTCAATCCGCTAATGCTCGCCGACGGGCTATAATCACCCACGCAGCCTGTCATCCCGAACGGAGTGAGGGAACTAAAAGTGAAAAAACAATTTCAATCGTTTGCGCAAAAAATCTTAACCATTTCTTTTTCTTTTTGTTATGTATATTAATATAATATTAATACATTTGCAAGGAAGCATCTCTGTCGTTTCTGCGCTTCGCATTAGGGAGAGAAGAACAACGACGCGATGCTTGATTGTATTCTATCGCTAAAAACCAATTATTAATTTTAATAAACTAAAAACGTATGAGGAAAATTACTTTCTTGAAAACATGCTTTCTCGCACTGATTCTATTAATGGGAATAGGAAATGCATGGGCTGAAACGGTAACGTACACAATCTCTGCAAAGAATACTTTGACTACCACAGGAACTGCTCCGTCAGGCTCAAGCGCTGCGATTGATGAAACTTTCGGTACAACAAAGCAAATGACATCCGGTAATTCACAGACAGTTACATTATCCGGCTATTCTGGCTACAAGATAACGTCAATAACCTTATCGATGAAGTCTAATACTTCTTCCGGAAGTGGTAATTTTATTTATAAAACCGATGGTGGTACGGATAATACGATTGTAGAAACTAATAAATTTAATAGCGCAGCTTGGAATGGAAAATGGTCAACAGATTATGTTAATGTAATAAAGTCTGTAAATATTGTTTGTGGAACTACTTCTACGGTATTAAAAATAGCGGCAACCGAAAATAGTCTTTATTGTCAATCATATTCACTTACTTATGAAAGTGTTGGGCCACCCTGCACCCCCTCCAATCTTGCCTTTGCAAGTTCTACAGCTACCAAAATAATGGGAGATGCACCGTTTACAATTACTCCTACTACATTAAATGAAACAACCGCCATCGCTTATAGCAGTTCGGATATAGGTGTAGCTACTGTAAACAGCTCAACCGGCGAAGTTACAATCGTAGGTGCAGGAACAACAAAAATTAAAGCAGACCAAGCGGCAGGAACCCACAATAGCACAGCTTATTGTGTCGGCTCTGTTGAATATACTTTGACCGTAGCGCCGCTTGATGCTCCCGTAGCAACTGCTGCAACTGCTATTACACCTTCTGGCTTTACCGCCAACTGGGGTGCGGTGGATGGTGTGAGTGGGTATGAGTTAAGTGTTTATAAGAAAGATGGAAGCTTGGTAGAAAATTTTGATACACAGAGCGGTACTGGTGGAAATAGCGGTGGTTGGAATGGAACTATTGCAAGCACAACCATAGTTGGTTTAACAGATTGGGCACTAACAAGTGCTTATGGTGCAGATAAATGTATTAGATTAGGCACGAAAGATAATCAAGGCGTAGCTACTACTCCGGCATTAGGCTTAAACGGTAACGCTACGCTTATATTCCGTGCGGGTGCTTGGAATGCTTCTTCCGAGCAAACAGAATTGTTGTTAGCAATTGAGGGAGGAGGTAATTTAAGCCAATCTTCCGTAACATTGACAAAAGGTGCATTTACTTCCTACTCTGTAAATATAACAGGCGGTACAGCTTCTACAAAAGTTTCTTTTAAAGGGAAGCAAGCAAAAGATTCACGTTTCTTCTTAGATGATGTGAAGGTTTCCACCCTCACTCCCATCACCGGTTCCCCCTTCACAACACCAAATAATTTTTACTTCCTTTCCGAACTTTCCCCCTCTTCGGTTTACACCTATACCGTGAAGTCGAAAGTGAGTAGCACATTGTCGGCAGCTTCCAACGAAGTAACGGCAATCACCGCCATCAACGGCGCGATTAAAGCAAACAGCCTGCCCGCCTGCCCCGATTGCAACATCGCGATAGCCGATGGCGGACATCTCACCGTGGAGGCAAAAACTACTTACGCTTCGATTACTGCCGAAGCCGGATCTAAAATTACGGTGGCGGATGGAAAATCCTTGACAGTAACGGAGCTTGTGTTGGAAAACGATTTGAATAAAGCGGCTACGGTAATAGGCAATATTAGTAGCACAAGCGCGGAGGTGCGGCAGCAGCTTGGCACAGCGCGAAACTGGTATCTTGCTTCCGCTATCTCGGGCGCGTCGATTACCGAGATTGTGCCGGTGGCGGCTGGCGCTCCTCGAAAAGCTCCGACAGCTGTAGCTTTGCCGTATGAGTATTTAAAGGAATACAATGAAACTACCGGAGTGTGGGACGACGCTACCGACTGGGTAGTCGGCAGAGGTTACATCCTCAAACCAACAAATGATTATGCGCAATTTGCTTTCACCGGCACATCGCTCACTTCCGGCGTCCAAACCATCGCGCTTACTCGCACGGCTACTATCGGCGACAACAACAACCTGTTCAAAGGCTACAACTTGGTGGGCAATCCGTATCCGTCTTACCTCAACATCAATGCGCTGATTGGCCATACCGCAAATTACTATGATATAGCGCATACCATTTGGTATCGCACACACGATGGCAGCTCTTGGTCGTTCCCTACTTTCAACGCCAAGTCGGGTGTGGGTGTTCCATCCGATAATCTCGGGTTGGTTCCGCCGATGCAGGCATTCTGGGTACAGGCTACACAAGCCACAAACCTTACTTTTGAAAATAGCATGCGCCTGCACAATCCGTCAGACTCCAATGTGCCTTTCAAAGCGCCACGCCAGCAGGCAAACTCGGTGCTTCGCTTGCAAATAGACAATGGCGCTGTCAAAGACGAAACAGTGCTCTACCTGAACGAGCTTGCCGCTAATGCCTTGGATAGCTTCGACTCGCCTAAGATGATGAACAACGGCACTACCGTGCCGAATATCTTCACCCTTGCCGGTGGCGAAAAACTGATTATCAACGGCATGAACGAGCTGGCGAATGGCACGGAAATACCGCTTGGCGTGCAGGCGAATGCCGGTACCTTTACTGTAAGAGCCACTGAGTTTAGCAATTTTGCCGAAGGCGACCGCGTGGAGCTATTGGATAAACTTACCGGCACGCTCACTGATATCACCGCGAGCGACTATGCGTTAAGCTCAGCCACCAATATCAACACCGCCGACCGCTTCGCGCTTCGATTTGGGCGGGTAGCCACCGACAAGCAGAATTTGAGTAACGACGGTTTGACAGTTTTCACACACCACAACCGCATCCATGTTGCCGCAAGTGAGCTTGCGCTTGGTAGCGCTATTCGGGTGTACAACCAAGTGGGACAGCTTGTAGCTTCGCAACCGGTTTCGGGCGCGCTCAATGTGGTGAACGCGCAGCTTCATGCCGGAGTCTATGTGGTGAGTGTGAACAACATCACGGTGAAAGTGATATTGAAATAAGTATAAAGAAGAAATTCGAAGCCGATTTGCCACTTCCGCGTAGCACACAGATTGCAAGCGGAGTGGGAGATAGGCGATAAGGAAAGCATAATAAAAAATTGGAAAGTAAATATAAAACAACTATGACAATGAAACGAAATTATAACAGCCCGCATATCGAAGAAATCCTTTTGGACAAAGCCATCTCCCTGCAATTGCAGTCAAATAGCACGACACCTCCTGGCGGGCCGGGCGAAGACGCGATGAACCGCGTACGCGAATCCGACCCGTATCAGTACGATGGCTGGTAAGCGTCAGTAGCTTTTGGAGAATCAAAAAAACACCGCATAAACAGCTGTTTATGCGGTGTTTTTTAATTTCGTATAGATGGCTTAAATCCGATTGTCGGCTATGAGTTTGTCAGGAAAAAACTTTATAGAAGTCGGAAACGGGGATATTTGTTCTCTCCGGGAATAATCAGCCTACACTCAACGGGTTTTATTCTATCCTTTTTTTGATAATGAAAGATGGATCTACGCGCATCGACTTATGGAGAGACGGCATTTCTTTCATCGCTTTCATGTTAATGAGGCTTATGATAGATCGTTGAATTTTTTTTGAAGTAAATCATTATTTCACTATCTTTGTCGCAACTTTAGTAAGTTTTGTGTAAGTTTTAATCGGACTTCGGCTCACTTTAAAGTAATAGGAAGTATGCTATATAATTCGTAGTCCTCTATAACCCAAATTTAATATTTAATTTTTATGAGAAAAACACTATGCTCTTTAGTTTGGTTGTTGTTGATTCATTCCATCGTTTTTGGTCAGAGCAATTCCGCCATTGACCTCGGCAAAATGATATTAGCAAACAACAGCTCTATTGTCAACCCTCTTTATGCTATTCCTTGTGGCGCTCACAATACGAATAGTTTCCTGTCATTTGCAATTACCTCCGGTGAGGCAGTGCAAAAACCACTATCCTACTTTAGTCCAACAGTAATTTCGAACTATTATGTCAATTTTTCTCAAAAAGAAACTTCAGTTGAAAGAGCTAAAGACTTCTCACTTTACTTGAATGCCAAGTCAGTAGCTAACAATGGAGGTAACAGCTATATTTATGCTTTTGCCGATTGGGATAGGGATGGTGTCTTTGAAACTTCATTGGGTAAAAAAACTTTATCGGGCGTTGGAATTGATAATTATGTTGGGACAAGTTACAATATTAGCGTCCCCGAGACTGCCGAATTAGGAAAAACCCGAATCAGATTATTTTACAGTAACACAAATAATAGTTCTATCTCTCCTATCGAATCTTTGGCACAAAGTTATATTTATGATTTTGTTATTTTCATAAAGGAAAAAACACCTGCCAACAATTTGGTGCTGCTGAATGTGTCATCCAACAATTTGAGCCTGGGTGCGGCAGTTATCAAAACAAATGCAACAAATAACGAAAGTCAATATGAAAAAGGCAGTTCGATAACCGTCGAAGCCTTGCCAATCGTTTCTTCTCAGATGCCGGTGAAATTTATCGGTTGGCACGATGGTGTAAATATAGTAAGTACCTCCGCTATTTATGAGTTCAACATCAATAAACCTTCTTATTTGGTTGCTTTGTTTGAAACGGAAATGGCCACACTCGAAACACCCACTGTGAGCATAAGTTCAAATCCAATTTGGTATCAGATAAAAAATGCTCAGACTGATAGCCGTTTGGATAGATTTATAGCTTACGAAGCCGGAGAGATACCTGCCGGTTATACAGGAAACTTACGCATTGAGAAACCTGTCGATTTTTCTGATAAATTCTTGTGGCGATTAGAGTCAACATCCGATGGCATGGTGAAAATAATCAACAAAGGAACCGAAAAACAACTATACGCTACGAATGACAACAACAACGAGCCTGTTTCCGTTTCAGATAATGGGTCGAATTTCTTCATTACCCCCAGTGGCAATGCTAACGGTAGTTTTTCAATACAATGGAACAAAAAAAGCAACCGTATGCTAAACGGTGGCCTGCAATTTTCCTTGCTCTTGTATGATGGTGGCTTAGGAACAGGGTCTGGTTGGTATTTTTACCGTGTGCCAGCTTCTATTTTCTCTACATCCAAGACGCAAAAAGTATCCGACGCAAAAATATATGTAAAAAACAACTCAATCAATATTGAAATTTTGAGTGAAGGAGATCTAATCAATATATATGACACATTAGGTAAACGGATAATATCGACAAAGGCAAAGTGCAATAATATAACAGAAAACATTGCAGCGCCGGGTGTTTATATTGTTACAATTCACACAGGCAAAGAACTGAAAAAACTACAAAAAATCGTTATTAATTAACTTCTTCTATATCAATGTTATGAAAACAATCAAAAAGCTAAATTATATCTCAGGAACTATTTTCCTTAGTTCGCTGGCCGGAGTGCTTCAGGCTGCGGAACCACAGTCCAAGCCCAATGTTATCTTTTTCCTTTGCGACGACTTAGGATTCAGCGATATCGAATCTTATGGCAACCAACTTATTTCTACTCCCAATCTGAATAAATTGGCAAGCGAAGGCATGTCGTTCACCCAGTTTTATGCGGCGTCGAGTGTAAGCGCTCCTTCACGTGCCGGACTTATGACCGGACAACACATAGGTCATACAAAAATCAGAGGAAATTACGAAATCAGCCCCGAAGGACAAGCGCCTATCGACCCGGCAGTAAAAATCATACCCCAACTGTTCAAAACAGCCGGATACACAACCGGTATTTTTGGCAAATGGGGATTAGGGCACCCCGGATCAGGGTCTGAACCTACCGATATGGGCTTTGATACTTTTTATGGCTACAACTGCCAACGTCAGTCGCACTCTTATTACCCAATGTGGCTTTATAGAAATAAAAACAAAGAAAATCTGGACGGGAAAAGCTATTCTGCCGATTTGATTCATCAAGAAGCTCTGAAATTTATTCGCGACAACAAGGAACAAAACTTCTTTATGTATGCAGCCTATACCTTACCTCATGCCGACTTAGATCAGCCCAATGACAGTATTTTACAAAAATACGTCGGTCGTTTTTGCGAAACACCAACCAATGGCGGTGGTTATAAACCTACCGATAAGCCCCGGGCACAATTTGCCGGAATGGTTACTCGCTTAGATACTTATGTGGGCGAATTGGTTGCAGAACTCAAAAAGCAAGGATTGTATGACAATACTGTTTTTATTTTCACAAGCGACAATGGTCCTCACACTGAGGGCGGCGCCGATCCAAACTTTTTCAATACCGAAAAGAGACTGAGGGGTTTCAAACGCTCGCTTTACGAGGGTGGTGTTCGTGTTCCCTTTATTGCCGTGTGGCCCAACCATATCGAAGCTAACAGCATCAATCACTCTGTAGCAGCCGGCTGGGATATGCTCCCCACTTTCAGAGAACTCTTAGGTAAGAACGAAAGCTGGACACAAGAAACTGATGGATTGTCCATTTTACCAACACTGACCAATGAAGGGACACAAGCTCAGCATGACTATCTTTACTTTGAATTTCACGAAGAAGGAGGAAGGCAAATGGTACGTCAGGGCGACTGGACACTTATTCGCCAAAAAATAAACAGCACAAACCCAATACTTGAGCTCTACAATATCAACGATGACTTACATCAAGACATTGAACTATCGGCAAAATATCCTGATAAAGTGCAAGAACTCAAAAACTTGATGGACAATTCGAGAACACAATCTCCTATGTTTAACTTTGGAAAATAATACGTCAAAGTTTGTGCTTGTTGAAACACAAGACAAGTTTTAAAGAATGGTGCAGTTTTTATTTTTATCAATAAAACTGTTCCATTCTTTTTGATGCAGTATTTCAGGCTTAATAAAAAATAGTAAAGAAGAGATATACCTGGCTTTTTATCAGGAAAAAACCACGATGCTCCTATCCCGATGTCGATTGAACTTGTGCGCACCCTATCAGGTGATTCGCGCCATGAATGATCTGTTTTAGATTGAATCAGCGGGGGTTGTGTTGCAGTTCACGAATTTGTGGCATGACACGAATTGTAAATCACAGATTGCCCGACAGAATGGTTGACTTAAAACAGCTTGCAAAAGAAGCAAGTTTCAGCCTTTCGTTGAAATGCTTTTTACTGTTTCATCCTTCGCGATAGCTTTTAGGCGATACCCCTTCATAGCGTTTAAAGTATTTTCCAAAGAATGATTGCGACGCGAAGTTCAGCTCATCGCTGATTTGCTGTATGGTCATATTGGTCGATTTGAGCAATGCTTTTGCTTCGAGCATCACAAAGTCGTCAATCCATTCCGAAGCGGTTTTCCCGGTTGCCGCGTTGATAAGCTGCGAAAGGTATTTGGGTGAGCGGTTGAGTTGTTCGGCATAGAAAGCCAGGTCGCGCCGCTTCCGGTAGTTGGCACGCACCAGGCGCGTGAAGCTGTTTATCAGTTCGGTCTGCCGGTTGTTTTTGTCTGCCGGATTTGCCAACGCCGTGAACACGGTGTGCGCCCAATAGAAATAGGCAAATGTGAGGTGCTTCACCGATTCGAGTTTATACGGATTGTCGGGCATAGTGGTAAATCGTTTTAGCATCAGGAAGTAGTCGCTCACAAAGTCGAGCTGCGTTTCATTCAACTGCGCGTAGGGTTGAACCCGTATGGCGGAGGCTGTCAGCATGGGTTGTTCCAAAAGTGGTATAAGCTCCGGAATGAAGTTGCGCGAGAGTATCAGGCAATGTCCCGCAAAGTCCTTGCTGATGTATTCGTATTGAAGGGGTTGGTTGGGTTGCACGTGTATGGCAAAGGGCGCGTGCAAATCAAGATGCTGAAAGTCAATGGTGCCACGCACCGAGCCTTGGGTGCATATCATCACGATCAGCATGTCCAGTTTGAACGGATACATAAACATGGGCACACTGCTGAAGTCGTTGAGCAGTATGAAATCACTGCCAATGTTTTCGCTACGCATTCGGTTTTTGATGTCCGTTTGCCACGTGAGCGGGGTTACTCGTTCGTTCATAGTGCTCTCCTTTCTTGGTTTGATTGTGAATGCAAATATATCATATTCGTCCAAAAATTCCAATATATTGTCCTTGTATTTGCTGTTTTGTGTTTAAATATTACTTTTCGACCAAAAGATTGGAATTTCCGACCTTGCATGTCGATGGGATAAACTCTAATTTTGAGCATTTATTCGTTAATGCTACTACATGCTAATTTGTGGCTGTTGCGGTGCTTAATAAAGCCTGTCAGTCATCGTGGGGTGTAGCGCTCCGTTCGTAATAAGATAATAATAAGCCTTTGCTCCTTAATATAGAATAGAAATGACACGTAATTTATTCAAAATCAGTATCGCGGTTGCACTGTCAGCGTTTGCGTTTGCCTGCAACAAACCTGCCGAAACTTCACCTGCCGCCGCCGTTATCCCGGTGAAGACAATGGAAGTCGCGGAGTCGGAAACCTCCGGCAACAAATCTTATGTAGGCACGGTGGAAGAGTCGGTTGCGGTTTCGCTCTCATTTCCCCTGATGGGCACTGTAGATAAAGTATTTGTGCAGGAAGGACAGCGGGTGCGTCAGGGTCAATTGCTCGCGAGCCTGAACACTACATCGGCTGAAAACGCGCTGCAGGCTGCCCTTGCCAAGCAGCGTCAGGCGCAGGATGCTTACGACCGCCTGTTGCAGGTACACAAAGAGGGTAGTTTGCCCGATATCAAATTGGTGGAAGTGGAAACCGGATTGCAACAAGCAAAATCCCTGGTGGCAATTTCGAAGAAAAACTTAGACGATTGCAAGCTTCACGCTTCGCGCCAGGGCGTGATAGCCAAGCGCGCCGTGGAGCCGGGCGTTACGGTCAATCCGGTAGAGGAGGCTTTCAAAATAGTTTCCATCGACCCTGTTTTGGTGAAAATACCCGTCCCTGAAAATGAAATTGGCAGCATCGCCCTTGGACAAACCGCGCATCTTACCGTGCCGGCTATCGGCAACAAAGTTTACACCGGAAAGGTAACGGTGAAAGGCGTTGAAGCAAGTATTGTGTCGCATACCTACGATGTGAAGATTACGATAAATAATGCGGATGGTAGCCTAATGCCCGGCATGGTGTGTAAAACTACATTGAACAACTCGAAATCGCAAACAAAAATAGAAGTGCCAAACCGGGTTATCCAGCTTGCTCCCAATGGTGAAAAATATGTGTGGGTGGTAAAGGATAGCGTGGCTAACAGGCAAGCGGTAACTACCGGCGACCTCACCGACAACGGAATCATTGTGAGCAGTGGTCTTGCAGTTGGTAGTATTATTATTGTTGATGGATTCAGCAAAATAAGTGAAGGTACCAAAATTTCGGTAGTGAAATAATTGGATTGAAATCCGCTTCCTCCTTACTTTCAACATTACAAACATTTGATTCTATCAAACTCAATTTATGAAAAAGAACAATCCGATATTGGAGTGGGCAATGAAAAACCGTCAGATTATCATTCTCTTTGTCGGCATATTGGTGGCGGGAGGCGTAGCCTCGCTCATCGAAATGCCCAAACAGGAAATGCCCGAATATACCATCCGGAAAGGTCTGGTAATAGGTGTTTATCCCGGTGCGAGTTCCGAGCAGGTGGAGGAGCAGCTCACCAAGCCACTCGAGCGCTATCTGTTCACTTATTCCGAAGTGAGTCGGAAATCGAGCGTATCGCGAAGCGAAGATGGTGTATGTTATATTTTTATCGACCTTGCCGACGAGGTGAAAGACCATAATATTGTATGGTCGAAAATTAAGCATGGTGTTGCCGGCTTCAAATCGAGTTTGCCTTCGGGAGTGCTGGCAGTGGTGGTCAACGATAATTTTGGCGACGTATCATCGGTGCTGGTAACGATGGAGTCCGACGATAAATCCTTTCGTGAGATTGACACATACTGCGACAGGCTGGAAGACCGGCTTCGCGCTGTGGGCAATGTAGCTAATGTGAGGCGCTATGGCTCGCAAAAGGAACAAATAAGCCTTTATCTCGACAACGAAAAACTGGCGGCTTACGGCATCAGTGGCAAAGCCCTCTCTGCCAATATGCTTCTTCAGGGTTTCACTACCATGAACGGTGCGCTCGAAAACGAAGAGTCGGAAATGCCCATTCACATTGCCGAAACATTCAGAACCGAACAAGAAATTGCCGACCAGATTATTTATTCCTCGCCACAGGGCGATGTGGTGCGTGTGAAAGACATCGGGCGCGTGGTGCGCGAGTATCCCAAGTCCGATAGTTACATCACACACAACGGGCGCAAGTGTGTGTTGCTCTCGGTGGAGGTGAAGTCCAAAGCCAATATCATCACCTTCGGGAAAGAGGTGGACGAAGTGCTGAATAAATTCAAGGCTGAATTGCCTGAAAGTGTCAACATCAACCGCATTGCCGACCAGCCCGAAATAGTGAGCCACTCCATCAATACTTTTCTCAAAGAGTTGCTCATTGCCATTCTGGCTGTGATTTTAGTTATCTTTTTCCTAATGCCTTTCCGAGTGTCGCTTGTGGCGTCGCTTTCCATACCCATCACCATTGCCATCACTTTTGTGGTGATGTATGCCTTTGGCATTCCGCTAAACTTTGTTACGCTTGCCGCCCTTATGGCGGTGCTGGGGATTATAGTGGACGATACCATTGTGGTGGTGGATAATTATATCGACAAACTTGATGATGGCGAAGATAGGCGAAACGCCACGGTGCGCAGTGTGATGGATTATTTCTATTCCATACTTTCCGCCACATTGGCTATCAGCATCACGTTTATCCCATTTCTCTACACCACCAAGGGAAACATGAACGATATGATTCAGCATTTCCCCTGGACAGTGTGCATCGCTCTTTTCTCCTCGCTTCTGGTGGGCGTGTTGGTAATTCCTATAATACAATATTATCTGATAAAACAAGGATTGCATTTGCATGAATCGGCTGAGCGAAAGGAGCGTCGCTCTTTCCTCGATATAATCCAGACCGGTTACGACAAAGCGCTCGACAAGGTTTTCGAATACCCCCGCACCACGCTAATCATAGCTTCATTGAGCATTGTGGCCGGAGTGTTTATTTTTCTTTCGATTCCTATCCGCATGATGCCCATAGCCGAGCGCGACCAGTTTGCTGTGGAAATACACTTGCCAAAGGGTAGTCCGCTCGAAAAAACTGCCACTGTTGCCGATAGCCTGGAAACCATATTGCGCAAGGACCACCGCGTGAAGTCTGTTTCTGCTTTTATCGGCACCAGCTCG
This sequence comes from uncultured Paludibacter sp., assembly GCA_964568675.1. GTDB lineage: Bacteria > Bacteroidota > Bacteroidia > Bacteroidales > Paludibacteraceae > UPXZ01. The sequence goes on along the minus strand of CAZMQV010000003.1, from coordinate 86,713 downwards.
CCCCGTTTTCATTTTCTCTATTCGCCACACATGCCTTCGTCGGCTTATGGGCAGTTTGTTGTCAATACCATTTCTAATAAAGCTACCGAAGAGTTGCTCGATGAATATACCAACAAATACGCGTTTTACTTCCCCGAAGCTTATGTGCGCTTCAAGCAACTCGATTTCCAAATGGCGGAATCACCCTTGGAGGTGCGCTTGATAGGCGAGGATATGGGCGAACTGAAAAAGCAGGCAATGAAAGTTGAAGACCATTTGCGAACGATGGATGAATGCTTACGTGTAAGAAATAGCTTAGAGACACCGGTTCAAAGTGTGAAAATAGATTTGAATCCCGAAGAAACATCGCGGCTTGGGATTAATAAAACTTTGGTGTCGTTGGGTATCGCTACCAATCTCACCGGGATGAAAATAGGTGAAGTATGGGAGTCGAATTACGCGGTACCGGTGGTTGTGAAACCTGAAAATGGCGGTAAAACAATAACCGACCTGCAAAATGTGCAAGTGTCGGGTTTGTTGGGGGCTTCCGTTCCTTTACGACAAATCAGTACCATCGAAGCCGCGTGGAACGAAGGCGTGATAACACATCGACGTGGACAATTGGCAATTACCGTTTCGGCAGATCTGAAAAGGGGAGTCAATGAGAAAGTCGCGCAAGCGAAATTGAGTAGCTTTGTGGATAAGGAAGTTAAACCTACGCTTCCCCCAAATGTGAGTTTGGAATATGGCGGCATACAAGAGTCGGACAAAGAGGTGTTTGGTCCTCTGTTTTTGGGGGCGGGCATCGCGCTGTTAATCATCTATTTTATCCTCGTCTTCCACTTCCGAAAACTTAAACTGGCAAGTTTGGTCATGTTTTCCATTCTGTTTTGTGTGTTTGGAGCGGCTTTCGGCATCTGGATTACGGGTATCGATTTCAACGCGTTTGCCATTCTCGGTGTCATCGGGCTGGCCGGTATCATCGTGCGAAATGGAATTATCATGTATGATTACACCGAATACCTACGCTTCCGCCATCACGAGTCGGTGCGGCAAGCAGCTCTGGATGCGGCGAAGCGACGAATGCGTCCCATATTCCTCACATCGTCGGTAGCGGCAATGGGTGTGTTGCCTCTTATAATCAGTCAAAGCCCAATGTGGGCGCCAATGGGTACTATCATCTTTTTCGGCGCGCTCATCACCATGGTGTTTATCGTATTTGTGTTGCCGGTGCTCTATTGGTTGGTATATCAGAAAGAAGATAGCGCCAACGAATTGCCGGTATAGATTTATTGTCATAAAATGATTTTATTTTTGATGTCAACAGCCGAAAACCGGGGAGCGGTATCCACATCTAAAGGAGAATATCTCAAGAATATCGGTTTTGACTGAATAGTTTTTTTTAATGAATGTGTCGTATGAAACGTGTATCAATAATAATGTTCTTTTTTGCGCTGATATTCAGTTCGGCTTCTCCGCAACAATATCTCAGCCTCGAACGTGTGCGCGAACTGGCGCTTAAAAATGACAGGAATCTGCAAAATGCAGCCATCGGTGTGGATATTGCCCTGCAAGATAAGAAAACGGCTTTTACAAAATACTTTCCCGGAGTGAGTGCTTCCGGACTTGGTTTTGTCGCCAACAAACCGATTATATCTACCGAGCTTGATTTCTCGTCGATGATGCAGCCGCTGATGGAGACTTTGACTCCCACCATCGGCTGGCTGATGATGCAGGGAGCGCCACTCGACCCGGTAGCCTTGCAAAACTCCATGAAACCGCAAAAAATCGAAGCTTTGCAAAATGGTATCCATGCGGGCATTACGGCTACTCAGCCACTTTATGCCGGAGGACAAATACGCATCGGAAATAAGTTAGCCGACGTAGGGGTGGCGGTAAGTAAGCTGCAACAGGAAATTGCTGAAAATGAGCTCTTGCTCGACGCGGAGCGCTATTACTGGCAGTTGGTGATGCTGAAAGAGAAAATTAAAACAATTGACAACTCCGACTCCTTGCTAAGCGCTGTGATGAAAGATGTGAAGACTGCCATTGCCGCCGGGCTTACCACCCGAAATGATTTGTTGCGCGTGGAGTTGGAGAAAAACAAACTTGAAAGCGGTAAACTGAAAGCTGAAAATGGAATGACAATGCTCAAAATAGGTTTAGGGCGAAGAATCGGTATGTCGGCTATCGATTTCGATATCCTCCTGCCCACCATTGGCGAGGTAATTCCCGAGGTGGTTACTGCCGACTCGTTGGCTGTGGGGAGCACACCCGAATACAAACTGCTTGAAAAGTCGGTAGAAGCCGCACGCTTGCAACAAAAGATGGAACTTGGTAAAAATCTGCCAACTGTGGCACTTGGCGCATCATACAACGTGATGAATATGGATATGAGCAAAAATGGTCTTCGCAACGCTTACGCGATGGTTTTTGCCAATGTGTCCATTCCCATTTCCGACTGGTGGAGTGGGACGTATGCCATCAAACAGAAAAAACTTGAAATACAAAAAGCCGAAAACAGCAAACGCGAAAATAACGAACTACTCATGCAAAAGATGCAATTCCTGCAAAATGAAGTAAACGAGGCTTTCTTGCAAATACGGATTGCCAATAAAGCGATTGTGGCGGCAAATGAAAACCTGAAAATCAACCGCGACAACTTTTTAGCAGGCATTACGGGGTTGACCGACTTGCTTACAGCTCAAAACCTTCTGCGTCAGGCGCAGGATCAACACACCGAAGCAGCCACCTCTTATTTTATGAAACTGGCTGAGTTCCGGCTGATGAACCGATAAAAACTCTTTTCATATCCCTGTGATTATCCACAAACAAAAGTAGGGTGAAATAGGAGTTTTGAAGATTTTATGCTAATTTTGTTGCCCGGTTTTTTTAATTCGAACAAGCTATTGATAAGAAACATGCAAAGTGATAATTTTATTTTTGAAAACGAAGTAGCCTGGGAAACTACCGGCGAGGGGGTTCGCCGGCAGGTGATGGCTTATGATGAGCAAATAATGCTGGTGAAAGTGGAGTTCAAAGCAGGTAGCGAAGGTTATCTTCATGCCCATCCACACCGGCAATGCACTTATGTGGCAAGTGGAGTTTTCCACTTCACCATTGGCGAAACCACAAAGACTGTTGTCGCGGGCGATAGTTTGTTTATGGAGTCGGATGTGCCTCACGGTGTGTTGTGTGTAGCCGATGGTCTGTTGATTGATGTCTTTACACCTTTTCGAAGCGATTTCTTGAACCTAAACCAAGAGTAGCACCGCGTTTTTTTTCACATATTATCAGAACGAATAAAAAGCGTTTGAGCCAAATAGGCATCAAACGCTTTTTTTGTGTCATAAATTGATTCGGAAACAGAGATTGATTTAGAGATTCGTGTGACGGATTGTAAATGAAGATGCCGGTTTCTGTTTAAATTTATTTTATTTGAGCGCAATATATCCGAAAACATTATTTAATGACCATTTGTTATTATATTGAAATGGAAAAATATTTCTGTTTCTGTTTCAACGGATTTAAGTTCTGTTTTAAGGAAACCAAAAATAGAAATATCCTGATGGCAGAAGCCTGATGGGCATAGGTAGGAGTTGCTATAGATTGATTTTCCTCTCCATACCCAAAGTAAAGAATTACAGAAATGAATAACCGGTCATTAAGATAAGTAATTAAACGAATTTTAATAAGAAATGGATTACACTAGTTAAGTTAACTTCTAATATTTATATCATGCGAAAGATATTCGTTTTTATCCTCTTTTCCTTTTTCTCTATCGTGCTACTTGTAGCGCAAGATTTGGAAAATATCGCAAAGCAGAAGCCTTTTCAGCTGCATGGCGCGCTGGGATTTAACTATACCGGTACGATGACTAACGACAGCAACCGAATACCCATGCCTAACTTTTGGAGCGCTAATGTGAATCTCACTGCATCGGTTTATGGTTTTTCCATTCCATTCTCGGCGGTGCTCACCAATGGTAAAATGTCGGTTGCAAACTCATTTAACCAATTTGGTCTAAGTCCTACCTACAAGTGGCTAACCTTGCACGGAGGATATCGGCAATACAGTTACTCACCCTTTACCGTTGCCGGTCAAACTTTTCTTGGTGGTGGTTTCGAGTTGCGTCCGTGGTTTCTGCGTTTGGGGCTTTTCGGAGGCAGGCTTCGCAAAGCCTATGAAATGGACAGTACACTGATTTTTCAGCAGAATATACCCGGCTCCTATCCACTGAATGTATCGACAGTGAATGGACAGAATTTTTATTCCACTCAAACGTCCTATTCACGATGGGGCTGGGGGTCAAAACTTGGATTTGGAAAAGATAACAATTATGTCGATTTCATATTTTTCAAAGGCTACGACTCGCCCAATAGCTTAAAGAATCAGAAATCAAAACTTCATCTGGCGCCCGAAGAAAATATCGTTTTGGGGTTAAATATCTTTCAGCGCTTTGCCAAGCATTTTTCATTGGGGCTTAATGGCGCGGCAAGTGTTTATACATTCGATGCCACCGCCAATCCGATTGAAGATGATTTTGAAATGAAAGAATTGGTTAATAAGCTGATTCCCATTACCCCCACCACACAATTTCAGTGGGCAGCCGAAGCCAACTTCAATATCTCGTATCCTAACTTTACACTGAATACCACCTACAAACGTGTGCAACCCAATTTCCGAAGTATGGGTATCAATTCGTATCTCACCGACATGAGCTACCTCTCCATTCAGCCTTCGTGGAGCATGGCAAAACAGCGGATACGCTTTATGAACATGCTTCAGTTTCAGAGCGACAACCTCAATGGATATAAAATGCTAACCTCCAAACGCAAGATGATTAACTCGTCGGTGTCGCTCAATTTGTCAAACAATTTTGGACTCGATATTAATTTTAATCACAATAATCTGTCGCAACAGAAAGCGAAAGCCTCTGTGCCCGATTCGGTGCACGCTTCCCAGAAAAGCAATTCGTTCACCTTCTCGCCACGCTATGTTTATGGCTCGTCAAAGCTTTCCAGTGCTACTTCGCTCATTACAAGTTTTACGAAGATGAACAACACCATTCCCGGAGGTATGAAAAACGATATACAAAACATATATGCCACGCTCAACAACACCTTGATGCTGATGTCGAGTGGCTGGAACTTTACGGGCGGATTAAATTATAATTCTGCTAAAACTTCGCTCAACAATCTGCAAAGCTACGGGTTTGTAGCCGGTATAAGCAAGTCGGTGTTGGACAACAAACTCTCACTCTCGAATAGCAACACACTGCTGTGGAATGTATTGGATGGAAAACCAAACGGTAATACTTATTCCATCGACCTGAACGGGTTCTATAATTTTCATCCGAAACATTCAGTGAATTTTGCGCTCGGATACCTCTATTCGCCCGCCAATGGTGTTTACAATATCCGCGATTTTAGTCAGACTCGCATCATGCTTGGTTATCAATACCGTTTTTAATAAGAATAATCATTAAATCACGCCATACGATTATGAAAAAAATACTTCAGCTATCAAGAGTAGTTACCGCTGCGCTTTTTTTGCTTTTCGCACAACTTCTGTTTTCGCAGGTAACGGTGAATCTGAATGTTCTCCCACCATATTCGCCCTATTTTAAGGACTACGCGGGCTTTGGCGACAATAAAGTAATTGTTACTTTGCATTATAACGGAGCTATTGGCGCGGCGCCAATCAATGTGTATCTTGCAGGTAGCATTACCAAAGACGATGGCTCGATAAAAGTGGCTGTGAAAGAAGATTTCCGCCCTACGCTACCCATTACCTTGATGCCCAATGTGCCCAAAACGCTTACCGGCGCTCAGCTTCGCGAGGTGTTTGGCAATGCTTCGCCCAATGCGCTTACATTCACCGGCATCACCAAAGACGCGCTGATGCTCAACCAGGCTTTCCCCGAAGGAAACTATAATTTCTGTATCAAAGCGATGAATTATCAAACCGGACAGTTGTTCTCCGAAGATTGCCGTTCGTTGTTCATCGTTTATGCCGAACCTCCTCAAATTACACCTTTCATCAACAACGAAGAGAAAGCGAAAACTCCACAATATGTCAATGTCAATTGGTCGCCCGTTACGCCTTTTCTGCAAGGTACTTCCTATCGCTTGCGGATAGTGAAACTTATTGAAGGACTCTCTCCTTACGACGCGCTAAACTATTCGGCACAAGTCGTTCTTGAGAAATCGAGTTTAATGGTTACCAATTTTCCGTTAGATTTGGCAAGTGGTGTGAAACTGGAAGTTGGCGCTACCTATGTGGCGCAGGTGGTGGCAACTGCGCCTACTTCGTATATTAAAAACAATGGTAGAAGCGAGCCGGTAGTTTTTAAATACACTTCCGACGCGATAAACCCGACTGTAGATGATAAAATAGCACAATTTACTTTCTTTAATCCGCGAGAGTTGAAAAAAGCCGATACGATACGAGTGAATGCCGAAAATAACATGCTGCTAAACTGGGGATGGATAAAAGGAATGTCTGAAGCGCATAAGGATACTGTTATGCCTTTTGACCTGGAACAGATAAAATTGCTGAATTTGAATAGTTATAAATTGACGGTTCGGAGAGCGTTCGATAATGATGTGTTGCTTGAGAAGAGTTTTGAGAAAGATAATGTTAGCGGAATAATTAAAAACTACCTGGGTGTGCCCAAATCCGATACGGAAAAAGCGGGATTCACGGATGGGGAAAAATACTTTGCTACCATCGATGCCTATGATGACGGTAAAAATTTATATAAATCATTCACAAGCAACCAGTTTGTTTACAAAATCATTGAAGATGATTCTACTTTTAATGTGAAAGTACAAGCGGTGATCAACTACGATTTCAAAGGATTCCCCGAGATTTACCCGGTGCAGAATACCGAAGTTACTATCGAAGCGTATGTCGAAAAAAGGGAGCAAAATACGGTGCTGTCTGCGAAAGGTGAAATGGGCACCTATGTCGATATGCTTCCAAGTGTAGAGTTTGATTCCAAAAACTATGTGAAAGTAGCGTCCCATACTTCGCTAACCAACGACTATGGCTCATTGAACGATACGGTGAAGGTGCCAAAGACTTATTATAATTCCGGGTCTATATCATATCGCTTGAAAATTGGTAATAGATACTTTGTTGATTCGCATTTCCCCATAAAATCTGTTGTGAATGCTAAGAGGGATTCAATTGTTGAATTTGGAAATCAAATAGCCCATACGTATGCCTATCAGCTCAAACTAAATGTAACGAAGAGATTCGGAGTTTATCAGATGACCAAGGATGCTGGCGGACTTACCGTGAAATTAACGGACACGGATGCTAATAAAGAATTTATTAGTACTTACTCAAGTGATGCTGAAAGCGGAACTAAGCAATATAGCTTTGTGGTGAAGGGCAGTGAACCGATTGCCGGCTTACCTGTGGTGCTATACCGCGAAAACAAGAAGAAAAATATCCCATTCTATGAAGGCGATATCTCGAAAGGCGACTCACCAACATCGGGTACTATCAAAAAAATAACAGTCGTTGCATTGGGAGTTACCCGTCTCGAAGGTAAGAAAACGGTAGCTGTGTTTGATAAACTATTAGCAACAAACTTTGCGGATGAGGAGTATAAAATCCTCGCCATTAATAATCTGGAAGAATGGTTGGAAAGTCAGAAAAATAAAAATCCTGTTTTGCCGGCGACAGATCCGATGGGCAAAACATTGGACGTGAAAAAGACAGGAGCCGTTAGCCCGACAATAGGTCAGATTGACAATAGTAAAAGTTCAGGAGGCATTCAATTGGGAGGGTTGAAAATAGCCGATGTAGCAGTGCTGGAATCTGTAATCGGTGATATGACCTCATATACCGGAGGAGGACACACCTATTTTGCCGATGACAATAAGTTTGTTGCCGAAGTGATGCCTTTCAAACTTGATTTGCCTAAGAAAAAGACACTTGAAGACCAATACTACCGTACCGTAGAGGCAGATTACACCATTGTTTCTGCCAAGCCGCCCACTTCTGTATTTAAGGGTAGGCTGGCTTATGAGTGGGCTTCGGAGAAAGGGGTGAAACGCCCATTGGCAAAAACCCATTTCCGTGTTATGGTGGACTATGTGGACAAGGACAACCGATCGATAGGCAATGTTCGGATTACCGACCCTTCACTAAAAGATTTCATGTATTCTGATGTGAGCTATCTCCCCGATAATTCAGAAACCGAAGTTGTGCCGTTGATAGATCAATATGCCACTATGGGCGAAGGTGTAACCGACGAAAATGGAAATTTTGAAATAGAAACTGTGAATTATAACTTCAAAGGTAACCTTGGAGCAGGCACTCTGGTCTATTCGAGTGGATCCTCCGAAATACCCGTAGCAACAGAAAGTCATGAAGATAAGTTGAAAGGAAAAATGTCCGGTGAAGAAGTGATTAATCCATGGGAAAGTGGAAAGAAAAATTTTGGAGATAATTTTTCAAACTCTGTGGGTAATGCCGGAAATCTGAAAACTCAGGGGAGTATCAACGGTGGTTATAATGTAGAGTTTGATGCCGGATTAGGAAGTTTTGAGTTGGGAAAATCGCTTGCCGGCGCATCGAAAGGCAACGCGGTAGGTACAAAGGCTTTGATGTCTCAAAATATGTTTGAAGATTCGCGTAGCGGACCTAATCCGGAACAAGCATCTCCGGCAAGCGCTGCTGCCAATAGTAGTGAATCAAAAAGTATTCCTCACACAAAATTCAGCCGGGTTTTCCGCATTGTCATTGATGGAAATACCGCCGGATATTACTATCCATCAAAAGAAACGATAGAGATACAGCCTTTTGAATGTAACCTAACCCCCAAAGAGATTACGCATTATGTACGTGAGTTTCATTTAGTGCTGTCAGTGAAAGAAAAAAAACCTGAAGACGGTTCGCTGCTTTCGCTACCTGGTATGCAAACCACTATTTTCAAAGATATCAAGCCGAATCAAACCTCTCTTAAACTACCCGAAGGTGAAGGCGATGGTAAATACACGTTTGCCGAATTACTTAACCCGGAGTATAGCATGTTTACCGGCGCGGCAAGTGATACCAAGTCAATTGCAGCCAACGATATCTTCTCTAAAAAATTTGAACATATTTGGTCAAAGGCCGAAGGAAGCAGCGCCGGAGTGTTTACGCTTAAAAAACTCCTGCAAGGGCAATTGAGTAAATACTTTATCGAGTCTTCGAGTTTCGTTGACAGGGGGACTAAGGCTTACCAAGCTACAGTGGCAGATATACCTGCAGAAAGTTTTGATATTACAGACATTAGCTGGGTCGATCCCAAAGCTCCGGTTATTAAAAGTACCATTGTGTTGAAGCCTCTTGTGAGCCGCGCCCTGATTACTGTGCGCGATGTTGGTTCCAACAAACCAATTACTTCAGATTATGCCGGACGAGTGATCGTGTCGAATACGCAGCTACCGTTTTCTTGGCCTGGTGTAGGTGAGGCTGTAAATGTTCCAGTGGATAAATACGGTAAGGCAGAAATACGAGTATCTCTTAAACCTTATTACTCCTGGTTCAAAACCGAAAGTAGCGAGGTGAATTTCTATTTCTTTGCCACTGCCAACGGTTATACGCCATCGTCTCCGGGTGTGAAGTCTGGGCTGTATAAGGTGGGTACTCAATTTGCAAAAGATATTGGCTTGACTCCGGGAAATATAATAACCGGGAAGGTGATAACCAATGAGTTCAAACAGTCAGGAAACGCTGTCGGAAACAATGCGGAAGCTTCACCTGCCGCCCCATCAGCATCAATGAAAACGACACAGACAGTTTTGACGAAAAATGCTGTTAAGCAGAATGCTTCTTCTACTAAAAGTACTCCGGCAACTGGCACAAAACTTCAAAATGGATTAAATCTTACTACTCAAATTCAATTGCTTAACCAACCGGTTGGAGCATATTTGCAAGTGGATAGTGGACAAATTTTCGAAACCAATGCCGATGGTAGCTTTGATATTAATGTGCCGATTGTGAAGAATAGTAAATTGAGAATAATCCCCAAAGATGTGGGCTATTTCTCCGATACCATAATTTTAACCGAAGCCGATAGCAAAAAATCAACTCTTGCAATGGGTAATGTGGAAGTGTTTCGTCGCAGACACCGGATTCAGATGGTGGTAAAAAGCAAGTACAACCCCACATCCATGGTGCCTTCATTACCAATTTCGGGCGCGAAAGTGCAGCTTGGCGAAAAGATAGTAACTACCGATGCCAGCGGGATTGCACGCTTCGAATTTGAAAATGTTTCGGTTAATAATTATACGTTCATCGTGCGCGGTGCTCCCGGCAGTGGTTTGATTCCTAAATCCGTTAATCTCAAAAGTGAAGAAACAAAATACGACGTTCAAAAGACGGTTGAACTTGAAGCCGGAAGTGAAGTGAGTGGCATTGTGAAATTGGATGGTGTGCCGGTGAAAAACGCAAAAGTGTATATCGACGTATCCAATGCCTCGACGAATTTGTCTTATAGTTTCAACAACACACTTGAGCTTGCGCCCATTGGCGCTAAATCGAGTTCGAGTGTGCCCGGAACAAAGTCGCTGCAAAATACATCGAAAGGTGATGGAGTTATCATTGCATCGGGCGATAAGGCGATTGATATGCTAAACTCATCGTCAGACGCAGCAAAAGGTGCAATTACGGATGATGCGAATCTGGTGGTAACGTTTACCGATAAAGATGGTAAATACACATTGCGAGGTGTGCCGGTGGACAATCAGCAAATTAATATTCGCGCCACTTTGGATACGGCTTTCACCGTGTCGGGCGATAAGCAGCCAGCCGATATTAAACAAGGAAAAGCAACCGCCAATCTCAATCTGAAAGGATATAAAGATATGGTTTTGAATAAAATATATGGATTCCCGCTTACGGTTGAGAATATCACGCCGGTGAATAGCAGTCAGGTGAAAGTTACCGGACTTGTCCATTGGACCGAAGCGCTGAGTGATTTCAAACTCAAAGAATTTGCCAAATCGGTGCGCATAGAAGAGACTCTGTTCGACTTGGTAGAGCAGAGTGGGGTGAAAGTGGGTGTGGCACACAACGATGAAGTGAGCCTGACCGGAATCAACACTCTGAAACTCTCGTTTATGGACAAATACAACGTTCAATTAATTAATGCTGCGGCCAAGTCGCTGTTCGATACGCAACCCTTAAAACTGAAACGAGATAACGATTACGGGAAAATTTCGGGTAAGATGAAAATTGTTGACAATTCGTTCAATTATCCCAATACTTATCTGAGCTTTGATAAAAGTGAGTTTTATTTCGCGACGCTTAATGAGAGTAACGCGATAAATAATGTGATAGATGTGCTTTCAAGTGTGAAGAGCGAAAGTGAGTCAAAAAACGAGGGATACTACCAACTTGGAGATTATCAGATTGCTATTAGTGCGGTTTTGAGCACGTTCATAAAGGATACGGGTAAATACAAACTGTGTGATGTCAATGCCCAACCCATAAAATTCAAACTAATACGCTTCGATGCCGATGCCGATCCTCTGAAAAGCTATATTGACCAAACCGGAAAAATACACCTGAATACCAATGTGGAATGTCATATCCCCAACGCGCAACCCGAAGACTTTAGTTTTAATATACCCGATATGGTGCTCGATGAGAATAAAGTATATCCGGCAAACGGCTCCGATCCACTGAAACTTAAATTGGAGAACTGGACGCTCGAAGTGAAAGACTGGACATTTAGCGTGGAAGAAGGCGGAATACTAAGTACTAATTCGATGATTCGAACCAAATTGCTCGATGTGCCGGTCAATAAATTCGTGTTGCGAAGCGATATGTTTATTATGAGTGATTTTCAGTTGAAAAATCTGACACTTGCAGGAGGGAAATTCAAAATGAACATTGCTCCCGGTGTTGAGCCAAAATTAAATTACGAGTATAAAGTTGGAGCGGATATGAAGCCTCATTGGAATCTTTGTATGTTAAGCAATGGACCGAATAAGGTAGGATCCCTGCAAGCTGTAGCAGGTTTGAAAGAGGATGGTTTGACTTCGGATTATATCATAGATTTTGATTATGTACAAATTCTGAGCAACGACGACATGTTGGTTCAGCTCAAACAAAAAACACTAAAAGCAAACCTGCTTGGAAATACGCTGGCACGGTTCGAACCGTTAAGCATCATGGCAGGCGATGAGTTCATATCGATAAGCGGCCAGCTATTTACGGGCGCCCCCCGCATGAGCGGAATATCACTAAATGCAAACTGGGATTCGCCCACCAAAAATCCAAGTTTCGAAAATGTTACTACCGATTTTGAAGGCAAAGGTTATGTGCATTTTATCGCGTCAAAAGATAAAATTACAATTTCAAAAGATCTGATTAGCATCGTGGGGAAAGTAAAGGAAGTGCCAGTGAAATCTTTTAATCCGGTTCCGGCAACTTTCTATGCGCATACCAATGGCTCGCCGAAGTACGAAGTGGTGATGCAAAAAGATTGGGTAACACAACTTACGGAAGCCGAGCCCGAAAACTCTACAAGCCCTATTTCCTCATCCACAGGTTATAACCTGAAAATTACCGAAGGTGGCATGCAGGTGATTGGCAACGATTGGTCAACATGCAAATTTAGCGGTATCATGAACACGAACGGTGATGCGAAAGAGAATGTGAAAGATTGCCTCTCTACCTTCGAAGTATTGGGCGATGTGAGTGTAAGCTCCGACAATGTGCGTGTAGCTGATATTGATACTCCGTTTGGATCAATGTCCCAAACTTTTGATTTAGCCAACAAGCGTTTGATAGGTACTTTGAAAATTAAGTCGGAATTAGCATTAGGCACTTTAGTTCTTCATAATGGTACAATTGAAACATGCTTCGATCCTGGTGGATTTTATGTGGCGGGTGGATGCTACGCCTATATTCCTGCCGGGCTGCTCGCCGGAGATTACAATATTGGGTTTATGATGGGAGTTTATAAACTTACTCCTCATTTATGGGATGTAACAAACTCTTACATCGAACCTGCCGTACAAAACTTATGTTACAAGGCTAAAACAACTAATCTAACAGGCATTTACACTGCTTTTAATCGGGAGGTGTTGGATGTGAGCCATGATTTTGATTACATAATAGCTTCAGGCTATGTGAAGGCAAAAGCTTTGATAGGTGGTGATTTCTATGTGAATGTAGAATCGAAGAATAAATGGAAAATAGGTGCTGACGGTTTTGTGCATATTGATGTAGGTGCGGGACTAAGCGCGATCACAGGAACAAGCATAAGCGGAAGATTACTTGGTGATGGAATAATCGCGTTCCAATTCGGCAATCCAAATTATTTCAGCGCCGGCATCGCGCTCGATTTTACAGCGCATCTGAAACAGTCTTTGGTACTAACTACCATATCGAAAGATATACATGTAGGCTGCTCCGCATCAGCCGGCACCGGAGGATTCAGTTTCAACTTAAGTAGTGGTGGAGCATCACTAGGTTGTCCATAAAAAATAATTGTGCTAATGAGGCACGCTAGAATGAATGATACAAATAAATTAAAGAAGTTCATCTAACACAATTTAGTATAAAAATGAAATCACGAATCATCGTTACAGCTTTCTATCGCATATTGGGCGTTGTGTTTATCACAATCTCCCTGCCATCAAATATGAATGCGCAGCTTCAAACAAGCAAAGCTTTTCCCGAAGGTATCTATATCTTCTGTGGCAAAGAACTCCCTAAAAAATTTGCCTATATTGTTGAGAAAAAACAAAAGAATGGCGAATGGAAGTCGATGGCTGAACTGAAAGCGCCTCAAAATATTGAAGAGTGTAACGCGCGCATGCAATCTTTACCCGCGTCGATCGCGTCAATCACCGCTATTAGACAGGCAGTTACCGAGTTTGTGTGGAATAGGATGAGAGGCTCAATGGCAAACCTGGATTCTCTCTATTCTCACGGATTCGACCCACGCTTTCAATACGTTGCCGGTGTAGCATGGTTTGATGAAGATGTATCGGAAGCGGGTACGTATCAATATCGAATATCCCGGTTGGATAAATCGGGCGAACTGAACGTGCTGAACAATGTTTCGGTGGTTTTCCCGGCTCATACGCTCAACGCGCAAGTCGTACCTTTACGATACAAATTTAACGCCTCATCGGTAGAGCTGAGCTACGATGTGTCCGGGAATAAAGAAATTTCCGGGATTAAACTTTTTCGTAGCCCTTACTTGCAACACGATTACCGTGAAGTGTCCGCCGAAATGATGTTTGCCATGCAAAAAGATAAAATGGTGGCTGTGGTGGCTGACAATGACGTAACGAATGGTTTGACATATAGTTATGTGGCCGTAGGACACGACGCGCTTGGGAATATGGGCATTCCATCCGATACGGTAAACGTTTATTTTGTTTCGAAGCCTGCCGATTTGGGTCTGATAACTGATATTACGGTGCTGTCAATGCCTGAAAAAGGGGGAAATAAACTGAGTTGGTCAACGAAGCCCTCGGTATATGTTCATTCAATCGATGTTTACCGTTCAAGAACCTATGATGGCACCTATCGGAAGCTTGTGTCGCTCAGCCCCGATAAAAAAGAATATTTTGATGAAGCGGATATCGAACCTGCTGTAAGTTATTTTTATTATATTACCATGAACAATGGGATGGGGCAGAGTTTGCCAAGCGCGCGATATCCGGCAATTCTCGAAGGCAAGAAAGAAAACACGATTCCTCCTCAGGATTTGACGTTGGAAAAGAAGAAAAATGTGGTTACTTTGCATTTTCGAAAAGTGGGGCATGATATCAGGGCTTACTACATATACCGCGGTGATGGCTATGACGCAGCTTTGCAGCAGCTTCCGCGCATGTTGATTTCTACCGACTCATTGCTTGTTTATAACGATACTTTGCCCGTTTCTACCCGTTCGGCTATTTATAGCTATGCGGTAGCTTCGGTCAATTCATCATACAATATAAGCCCCATGAGTAGGCGCGAAAGTGTTAGCTACAGCGGAGGCCAATTGCCCGTGCCTTCTCTGATAGATGCTAAATATCAGAATAATTCCGTGAGCCTGATATGGAGTGATGCGGCAAGCTTTAATAATGCCATAACCTCCTATCAGATAGCACGCAAAACAACCGATGGAGCAAATGAACTAGTTGCTGAAAGAATAATCGGTAGCTCGGATTTTATGCGAAATTATTTCGAAGACAAAGCGGTGAAGCCGGGCGAAAACTACGTGTATCGTGTGCGGTGCATTACCAACGACTCCACTGAGGTAAGCAGTTTCAGTTTGCCATTCAGTGTGTATGTGCCGGTGGAGTTGGCGCTACCACCCGGAGAACTGTCTGCCATTGCGTCCGATGCCAAAATCCTGCTTCGTTGGGCGTTGCCACTTTCCGATGACATCGCTTCTGTGCAGATTTATCGTGCGCCGGAAAGTGGAAAAGAAGCCTTGTTGGTCGGGTTGCCTGCCAATGCCGAAAACTACGAAGATAAAACTGCTAAAAAAGGGGTGATGTATTATTATTTTGTCGTGTTGAAATATAAAAATGGACAGGAAAGCAAACCAAGCGATGCGGTAAGTGCCAAGTGGTGATAAGTGCTGTTTGGAGTTTTATAAACAAAATCATTACTGACCGACTAAAATTTTTAGATTCTTCACTACGTTCAGAATGACAGATATTTACGTCAGACTGGAGGGGGAAGAGGTCGGTTTGTGGCTTTGCCGCAAACCGACCTCCTCCCAGACACCTAACTGACTGATTGTCATTTCGAACGAAGTGAGAAAACTCATTTAATGCATATTTAGTCGGTCAGCAATGAAACAAAATAGTGCGTATTTAAGCCCATAATCATTGTTTTGATTGAAAAATGACCTATCTTTACGCAAAATATTTCTAATTAAAAACCCAATAATATTAACTTCAAGTATGAGAAAAAGAATCAGTTATCTGGCAATTGTTTTATTAGTTGCCACTTCAAGTTTTGCGCAGGATTTAGCCCGGTCATACAATCTGGAAACCGGCGACGAGATAATGACAGTGAGAAATGAAATGCGCGTTAACCTACTGACTTCCGTAATGGGATATCCCGAAATCACCTACGAGCGTTTTCTCGAATCTAATTTCTCGCTTGGATTAGCAGCAATGGCATCGCTCGAATCGCCGGAACGACAAAATTTGCGTGCAGCTGTCATTCCTTTTGCCCGTTTATATTTCTCACACAATGTGGCTGCCGGATTTTACATCGAAGCAAGCACGGGCGTGGTGCATCACAAGTACTATGAATACAATAATTATTATCCGACAGAAGATCAATATAACTACAATGGTACTATGATGTCATCCACCGATGTCGGTATCGGGGTGGCGATTGGATATAAATTCCTTGCAAAAAACAATTGGGTAGGCGACGTGTTTGGCGGTGCGGGAAGAATTTTTAGTAATGAAAATGTAGATGCATATCCGCGAATAGGAATTTCGATAGGCAAGCGCTTCTAAATCATAAATTACGAAATAGTACAAAGCAAGAAGCGACCGGATTTTTTTCGGTCGTTTCTTGCTTTGTTGAATTTAAGGTGGATGATTGAATGCCTGATGCTGTCTGATAATGCGTTTTATATGCCTAAGTCGATATTGCACCTTCATTTCTACAAAAGATTTCGAAGAAAATAATCAGAATATTTTGGAATGGCGAGGTTGAGATAAATTTCCCGCTTTGCATCCTTATCGTAGAAGCCTTTTTTCCCCAAATGTAGGCGTGTTTTTCCCAAACGGAAGTGTGTTATTCCCATAAGGATAATTGTTTTTCCCATAAGGATAATTGTATTTCCCAAAAGGATAATTGTTTTTCCCATAAGGATAATTGTTTTTTTCATAAGGATAATTGTTCTTCGCAAGTATTAATTACTAACTTTGCGTAAAATTCAAAATTGATTTTTCATGATAAAGAAACATTTACGAATCGCTTTGGTGGCTCATGACGCACGCAAAGCTGACATGGTAGAGTGGGCGCTTTTTAATGCTGAATTGCTTTCGCGCCATCATCTCATTTGTACCGGCACCACCGGTGGTTTGATTCAGCAAGCATTTGAGAACGAAGGCATACAAGTGGAAATTACCCGAAAGAACTCCGGCCCGCTTGGAGGCGACGCCGAAATTGCGGCTATGGTTGTCAATCAGCAGATCGACTTTTGTGTTTTTCTTATTGATGATTTGAGCGCTAATCCGCATGAGGCTGATATTCAGATGCTTCTTCGCCAATGCCGCATCCACAATGTGCCCATTGCCTGCAACCGCTATAGCGCCGACTTGATGATTACAAGTTCACTTTGGGACAATGACGATTATACCCCCAAAGCGCCTCAGTACGTTCCTTTCAAAAGAGACTAATTTACATTTGTTTGATATTTGACTCATTCGCTCAAAATAATGAGGTATGATTTCTTCTTCGAAGAGTAATAATTCCCCTAAAATTCGTTTTGGGATAGTCGGAACAAATTTTGTTTCCGACTACATCGTCAAGGCTGCCAAAGAGGATGCGCGCTTTGAATTGATGGCAGTTTACTCGCGCCGACAGGAAACTGCCAATGATTTTGCCCATAAGCATCAGATTCCTCATACTTTCACCTCACTCGACTCGATGCTGACAAGCGGTTTGGTTGACGCGGTGTATATCGCTTCGCCCAATTCGCTTCACGCCTCGCAAAGCATTCGTTGCATGGAATATGGTAAGCATGTGCTTTGCGAAAAACCACTTGCTTCCAATGCCCGCGAAGCGATGGAGATGGTAGTGGCTTCCCGAAAATACAAGGTTTGTCTGATGGAAGCGATGAAGCCCACGCTAACTCCCAATTTCATACAACTAATGAAAAGCGTAGAACTTGTAGGTAAAATCAGGTATTATTTCTCCGCCTTTTGTCAATACTCGTCGCGCTATGATAAGTTCAAAGCCGGCATTCATGTCAACGCGTTTGACCCCTCGCTAGCCAATGGCGCCACGATGGATATTGGCATATACACCATCTATCCCATGATTGTGCTTTTTGGTAAACCAAAAGCAATACACGCGCGTGGCGTGTTGTTGTCGTCGGGGGTTGACTGCCAGGCGACGGTGATTTTTGAATATGAAAATGGCATGACTGCCACAGTGGTTTTCTCAAAAATCACCGATTCGACACTCCAAACCGAAATACAGGGTGAAGCCGGAACATTGGCTATTGACAAAATTGCTACCATTCGAAGTCTGAAATTTATACCCGGACGCTTTGCGCCAGTGAATCATCCGGCTATTGAGAACCTGACGGTTGTAGCTGAAAGCGATGAGTATTATTATGAAATAAAAGAGTTTATCGATTTGATAATGAGTGGTGAGGCGGAGTCGGAAATCAACAGCCATTTCAATTCTGTGGCTACGCTCGAGGTGATTGACGAAATCCGAATGCAATTGGGTGTCGTTTATCCTGCTGATTTGGTGTAAAAAAGGCTTACAAGTCGATATCGTTTGTAAGCCTTTTTTACAATATATTTTCTTTCGCCTCCTGAAGGGGTATTATTTTAGCTTTTTGGCAATGTAAGTATCCAATTCACTGTTCACTTTGCTTAGTTTGCCGATTACGTCCTCCACCGATTGACTGTTTTTTTCTCCTCGCTCAAGTTGCTCCAGCAGCGGTGTCATATCATCTTTCCCTATCATTTTCATCAGTGGGAGTAACTTATGTGAAGTCATCCTTATCTGCTCCCAATCGCCGTTTTTTATTCCATCGGTTAGCTCTTTCAGCTTTATTTCATTCTCACTTCGGAATGTGTCCAGTATTTCTTTCGCGGCTTCGGTGTCGTCTTCCAGAAACTCAATCAGTGAGTTGAAGCCATTGGCGGCAGTGTATGTTGCTTCTGTTTTTGTCGCATTATTTTTGAGTTTGAGGTAGCCTCGCGTTTTCTCAAATAATTCGTTGAATTTAATCGGTTTGACAATGAAGTCGTCAAATCCCGCCGCTGTCAATGAGTTGCCGTCCATGTCGGAACGTGCCGAAAGCGCGATGACTATCACGGTTTTATGGTATTCGGTGTTGGTAGTCCGTATTTTTTTTACCAATTCAAATCCATTCAGTTGCGGCATTTGTATGTCGGTGAAGATGATGTCGTATCCTTTGTTTTCAATCATCGCCAAAGCTTTCGTGGGGTCGGAGCAGATGTCCACATTCGCGCCTTCGCGTTGAAGCAATTTTTCATACACATTGAGCAGCAGCGTGTCGTCATCCACAAAGAGTATGTTCACATTTTGAAGCGCGCTTGTTGTGGTGTTTTGAATTTTCAAATTGCCATCGCTGGGTGTTCCTGCTTTTTTGTCAATCGCTTGGAGCGGAATTTTTATTTTGAACTCACTTCCTTTTCCATGTTCCGACACCACGTCAATTGTGCCTTGTAGCAGTAGTACTAATTTATAAGTAATGGATAGTCCAAGACCAAATCCGTCGGTGCTATTTTTGTCATTTGCGTTGCCTACGCGCTGAAATTCATCGAATATTCTGTCAATGTCTTCGGGCTTTATCCCTTTCCCTGTGTCTTTGACTGATAAAATAAACTGATTCTTTTTGTCAATTGCCGCCGTGATCTTTACTTCACCTTTGACGGTAAACTTCAACGCGTTTGATACCAGGTTGTTGATTATTTGTTTGAGTAGGAAAGGGTCGGAGAAATAACTGTCGTTTGTGTCTATATTATTGTTAAGCGTAAATTGAAGGCGGTTGCCGGCAATCGGTACAAAACTTTCGAATATCTTGTCAATCAATTGTCCGGGCGAAAATTCCATGTTGTTTACTTCGGATTTTCCTTGCTCCAATTTATGATAATCCATCAGCTTGTTCACCAGCTCCAGAATGTGTTCCGATGAGTGCTTCATGTTGTTCAAATGGTTCTTATCACTTACCGGCATTTGGCTGTTCGATATCAATTCGATATGTCCCAAAATGGAACTTAGCGGCGATTTGATGTCGTGCGAAATCATCAGTAGCAGTCTTTCGCGGCTTTTCATCAAATCTTCCGCGTGCTTTTTGCTTATCTCAAGGTTGTTTTTGTAGGTTTTACTTTTGTTGATAAGTATCAGTGTAGCGATTATGAAAATGATAATGATAAGAATTGAAGACCAGGCAATGACCGATAGAGTTTTGGATGATTTCTTTATCGCAAGTTTTCGTTCGGCTTCCCGGCTCGCTTCATGCGCTCTTTCTTTGCGGTCTAAGCTGTGGAGTATTTGATGAATCTGATTGGTAAGCGATTCGTCGTAGTCCATCATTACGCGATAGTTTTGCGTGAGCATATTTACATAGTACACTTTTTTCTTGTCGCTTTTCATGTTCGCGACTTTGATTATCCTCACGATGGTGTCGGTCAATAGTTTTGCCGGACTGCTTAGTGTGCTGTCTTTGCTTGTTGAACTTTGTTTTGATATCACTTTTACCGAGTCGTTGCCCGCCACGAATACATCTTTCAACCTGCCAATGAAATTTTTCTTTTTGTTTTTCACATAAGACGAATCCACCACTTCGGTTCGGATATTTCTATCAACGATGTTTTGAAGATTGTCGATATCCTTATTCGATAGTATAGATGTTGTCATCTGTTGCGATAAGGGGAGCGCACGGATTGCATCCTGCAATGTTTTGATGTTTTGCAGGTTTTTGTCTTTCTCGACAAGTAATACGTTGATGGTGTCGATGCTTGCGTCCAGCTCCGGTTCGTTCGATATGTGCCGAAGCGAATCCAACGAAGCATGAATAGCCTGATTGGCAGCCCGATACGCCGACTCGAATTGACGCGTATCGCTATTGTCCGAAAGCATCAGTTTCTTTATGCTTTCAGCTTTATACATGGTTACCAGCGAGTTGCTTACCAAGTTCAACTCCTGATTGGTTGATGTCTGATTGTTGTTTTTGGTGAAACTCACCAATTCGGAATAGATGCGATAGCCACCATACACAGAAAGGATGAAGAGCGATAAATAACCGATTAATACTGTTGTTCGAATATTTTCCAGCACTCCTTGTTTCTGCATGATTTTGTGTTTTTCTTTTCGGTTTAACTTTGCCGATGATGGGATTAATAAATTGAATGATAAAACGACTTGCAAATTAAGTTTGCGCTTTTAATGGTTCAATTTGGTAGCATTAACTTAATGATTGTTTCACACCCGTTTTGAAATGAGCGGGAATGATTGCGGCGTTTATCGTTTCGCCTGTGGTGAGCAACACCAAGCGGTTTACGATGTTTTTCATCTCGCGAAAATTTCCCGGCCAATTGTAGCCGCAAAGTATCTCAAGCGCTTCCGGCGAGAAATTTTTTACAGCCTTATTCATGAGTTTATTGGATTCTTCCAGAAAGAAATTGAGATATTGCTCCGTTTCATTCCGGTTTTCGCGGATGGAGGGTACATATACTGAAAATTCAGCGACGCGGTGATACAAGTCGCTTCTGAACGTGCCATTTTGAATAGCCATGTCAATATCCTCGTTTGTTGCTGAAATCACCCGTACGTCAACATCAATTTCTTTTTCTGTACCCACAGGTTTAATTTTTTTCTCTTGCAGCGCGCGTAGGAGTTGCGTTTGAATATCCAACGGTAGATTCCCTATTTCATCCAGAAAGATGGTGCCTTTGTCGGCGCTCTGGAAAAATCCTGTTTTATTGGCTATGGCACCGGTAAAAGATCCTTTCACATGACCAAAAAAATCACTCGCTGCAAGTTCTTTGGATAATACGCCACAATCGACAGCGATAAAAGGACCATCCGCACGTTCGCTTTGCGCGTGTATCATGCGGGCAGTATGCTCTTTACCCACGCCGCTTTCACCCGTAATGAGTACCGATAATGGAGTAGGGGCTACCAATTCAATATGTTTGTAAAGCTCCTGATAAAGCGCGCCTTCTCCACGTATAAAACTTAGCGCCGAGGAGCTGTTGTCAGCATGGTTGTGATTGCCTCGCGCATTGGCAGTCGAAAATGCTTCGTTAATTTTAATGAGCAACTCTTCGGGGTTGAATGGCTTGGGTATGTAGTCGTAAGCTCCTAATTTCATAGCGGTTACCGCAGTCTGAATGTCGGCGTATCCGGTCATCATTATCACTATTGTTTGCGGATACTCCTGTTTTATCCAGCTTAGTATGGAGATTCCATCCTCGCCGGGTAGCTTCAAGTCGCATATTACCACGTCCGGTCGGCTGCTTACTATTTTTTTTCGTGCTTCCACGCCGGTAGCCGCGCTGTCCGATTCAAAAGCTCTGCGTTTGAACCAAGCTCGTAGTATTTTGCTGAATGTTAAGTCGTCCTCAATTATCAGTATGGAGTTCATATTTGCTTGAATGTGATTTTGATGATAATCTATGAAGCTTGAAATTTAATTTTCTATTAAAGATGAGAAGAATGGTTTGCATTCCTTTCCTCTATCTTGAATGAAAAATCGGATTGGGAATCATGGATTGTTTTTTTTGATGAAATGATTGCATTGCAAAATTATATTGCAAAATTACAAAAAATATCCCGAACCACGTTGAATTTTGTAGCTATTTAAGTGAAGATTAAAGTCTAAGAATTGATTTCTTTCGCTTTAAGTATATAAAAAAAAAGAAACGTTGTCGAAAATAGCTCAACAACGTTTCCTGCAGCGGAAGCGGGGGGATTCGAACCCCCGGTACGGTTACCCGTACGTCAGTTTAGCAAACTGGTGGTTTCAGCCACTCACCCACACTTCCATTGGGCGTCTTTCGGATTGCGAGTGCAAATATACGGCATATTTTTTGATTAGCAAAAGCTTTCTGATGAAATTTTTTCCAAAAAAAATACCTAATTTTGTAATTCAATAAGTATGAATAGGATACTACAATGAAAAAATCGAAAAAAAATATCTTGATTGCGCTTGCGCTCCTCCTTTTAGCGCTCCTTTCGGGTGCGGCTTATGTAGCTCAATTGTTTCTAATGCCCAATGTCAGCACCCGAACCGGCAAAACTGAATATCTTTACCTTCGGGAGAATGCGACCTTCGGCGATGTGATGAGCCAATTACAGGAAAAGGCGGTGGTAAAGTCGCCGAATAAGTTGGAGCGGGTAGCACGCTTCTTTAAGTATGAAACGGTGTTGCCGGGTAAATATGCCGTTGCCGATGGGATGAACAATTTCTCCCTTATCCGAAATCTTTCGAAAGGACGACAAACTCCCGTGAGGCTTACATTTAATAATATACGCACCAAAGAGCAACTTGCCGGAAGACTTGCGGCACAACTTATGCCCGATTCGGTGGAGATTCTATCCCTGCTAAACGATACCGCTTTCTTACAACGATATGCCCTCAATCCTTACAATTCGGTTTCGCTCTTTCTGCCCAATACTTATGAAATGCGCTGGAACCTGAGTGCGGACGCGCTTTTCGACCGAATGAATACGGAGTACAACCGATTCTGGAACGACGAACGAAAACAAAAAGCCGCTGCCATTCCGCTCACACCCGAGCAGGTGATTACGCTCGCTTCCATTGTGGATGCCGAAACTAATTACACTCCCGAAAAACCCACTGTAGCCGGTATGTATATCAACCGACTGAAAATAAACATGCCGCTGCAAGCCGACCCTACTGTGGTGTTTGGTGTGGGCGATTTCTCCATCCGCCGTGTTACCGGAGCGCATCTGCGCGTGGAGTCGCCCTACAATACCTACCGCAACCGGGGCTTGCCACCCGGACCCATTCGCATTCCTTCAATCGCGGGCATCGACGCGGTGTTGAATTATGTGAAATCGGACTTTATATATATGTGCGCTAAAGAAACTTTCACCGGCGAACATAATTTTGCGGCAACTTGGGCGGAGCATCAGCGCAACGCGGCAATCTATCGGAAAGCGCTGAATGAACGGGGAGTGAAGTAAGATTTGTTTTCCTATCCATGTTTTTTTCTTGAAGCGCGGCGATTTATTGCAAGCTACGCGGGCGGGGTTTTGCTTAATGCTTCAATCGTTATGTTTGTTTTATTTTGTTAAATATGATAAATGTAGTTTAGCGGTTGTTGTTTTTTTGAATATCTTTGTGAAACTTGACAGTTTATGTCATTCTTTTAGGTTTTGTCCTTTATTTATTTGTGCTTACAATCATTTGGGCTTGAATGATTCAAGTGGCTAAAGACGCCATTTCCAAACCTTGACGCGCGAAGGAAATCAATACACAAAACTGTAAAAGTAATTCTGTTTTTAGTTGTCGTTGGAATATTGATTTTATAATATAAGACAAATTAGCTTTATTATTAAAATCAAATTAGCAACCGTTTTTTTTATTTATTATTTCGAAAATATTAAACCC
The DNA here is from genome assembly GCA_964568675.1 of uncultured Paludibacter sp. Taxonomy (GTDB): domain Bacteria; phylum Bacteroidota; class Bacteroidia; order Bacteroidales; family Paludibacteraceae; genus UPXZ01. The sequence goes on along the minus strand of CAZMQV010000003.1, from coordinate 62,400 downwards.
AATCCATTAAGATGCCAAACATCTTTTCTAAATCTGTGTGCTTACCTCTTAGATCAGGCCGGACGCTATTCTTGTGTCTGCTTCTGTTTGTTTTTTTTCTTTTCCCCTTTTCATCCCTAAAAGCGCAAGTTACTACAATCACTACTGCCGGAAATGGCACCTATACCGTACCAGCCGGAGTTACATCCATTAAGGTGGAAGTGTGGGGAGGGGGAGGGAGAGGCGGATCTCGAACATCAAATGGTTACGGTGGTGGTGGTGGAGGTGGAGCTTATTCTCAGTCTGTGATTACAGTAATACCTGGGCAAATTATTAACTATAATGTAGGTGCGGGAAGCAGTAGTGGATCAGCGAGTGGTGGTGATTCGTGGTTTGTAACAGATGCAACTATTATGGCAAAAGGAGGTGGAAGTGTCGCTGATAATACTACATTCGGTGCATCTGGAGGGCAAGCGGCTAATGGTGTGGGTACGGTGAAATACAGTGGAGGTAATGGAGCTAATGCTGGCACTTATGGTGGTGGTGGAGGTTCGTCGGCAGGTACTGCGGCTAATGGTAATAGTACTACGTCTTCGGCAGGAGCAACAGCTCCCTCTGGAGGAGGAAACGGAGGAGGTGGTAGGACTGGTTCTCAAGGAAGTGGAACTGGAGGTAGTTCTCCCGGCGGCGGTGGCGGTGGTGCATATCGAACGAGTGGTTCACGAGCAGGTGGCGCCGGAGCGCCCGGTCAAATCAGAATCACCGTTTTAATTTCTTCTCCTACAAATTCTGACTTTTGGCTGAAAGCCGATGCCGGAACAAACACTACTACCCAAGGTGCGGGTATAACCACCTGGACAGGGCAAGCTTCAACTACCAATAACGGCACATCACCTGCAAGTTCAGGTACCGGATACACGGCTTCGACTGCGCATCCTACCTACAACACCGCGCTGTGGAATTTTAATCCGGGCGTAAGCTTTTCGAACGGTTATTTCCGTATTAACCGGAGTAATATTCAAGGTGATATTACCCTCTACACCATTTATAGCTCTACGCAAAACACCTCAAATGGCAGTTGGTGGCTATTACCGGCAATTATCGGTGGTGAGGCAAATGGAACTAATAATGACTTTGCATTGGGGCTCAACGCAGGGAAACTCTATTTCAAAGGAATCAATGTTGATACGCAAAGCGCTCATGTTACTACTACTTCAACTCAGAATGATGGTGCACCCAAGATAGTTACCGCTACCCGAACAAAGGGCGCGACTGCTAATAATTACATTTTTGTAAACGGAACTCAAGCGGGTACCAATACCTCAGATGACAACTCATTGACTGATCCCATCTATCTTGGTATTGGACGAAACCCAACGGAAACGACTTCTCAATTCGTAGGATACATCAGTGAAGCTATCGGAAAAGATTATTTAAGCTCAACCACCGAGCGAGATATTACCGAGACTTACCTGGCGGTGAAATATGGCGTAACATTGGCGCACGATTATAAAAGAGCTCATGCTACCGACTCGGTGATTTATGCCATAAGTGGATATGGCTATGACGTGGCGGGATTGGGACGAATGAATACCTTTTCGCTGCATCAAAAGGTGTCGTCGAGCGTAAATGTGGCATCGGGTTCATCGCGCATCGTGATGGCTACCTCCAATAATTTTATGCTTCCCAATCAGGATGCATCCCGAACCGTGCTTACTGATGAGCAGTATCTTGTATGGGGACACAACAACGGCGCTACATCTTCCTGGTCGGATATATCAGGCACAACGTATAAAAAAATAACGCGCGTTTGGCGCAGCCACAATACCGGCAATGTGGGCGCGGTCTATTTTCAGATAGACCTTAGCGGCTACCCCGCGCTTCCTTCCGCTTATCGCTACGCGGTGCTCACAGCTTCTGATGCCAGCTTTACGGCTGGTCAGAGTTATTCGCTTTTGCAAAACAGTTCCGGTACGCTCTATACTACACAACTTAGTTTTCCTGCCGGTTCCAATTATTTCACCATCGCCGCGGTGCCCAATTTCTGGATGGGTGCAGCTACAAGTACGGATTGGAATATCGTATCCAACTGGACTGCCGGTGTGGTGCCTACGCCTACGGAAGATGTAGTATTCGCAACAGCTGCTAACAACAACGGCTCTCCCGCACTCAATGATTTACACGTTCCTACCGGCATCGCCAATGCCAAAATGATAAACAACCTGACCAACGCCTCGGCTCGAAACCTGATTGTGCCTGCCGACGCTTCGCTCACCGTGAATGGGGTAGTGAGTATCAAAGACCCGAGCAGTGGCTCCAACTCTACCGACCCCGCGAAAATTCAGATTAAAACAGGAGTTACCGCGCCAAACGGTACTTTTATTCTGAACTGCGCGGCACAGTCCGTATCCATGCAGCCCGATATTTATGCTACCATCGACCTTTATGCCAGAGGATATAAAGGAGCTTTTCAGAATTGGCAAGACAACATCGTGGGCAGTCCTACCAATGGGCAAACTTTCTCAACAAGCTATCATTGGCAGTATTTTGGCGTACCGGTAGCGTCGGTGAAGGCTGAACCAACTTTCAATGGCGCCGCGCTCCGCGAGTATTTCGAAAATTACAATGGCGACAACACCACTTATTATAAGAAATGGAAAGATTTGACCAACGAAAGTGTGCTCACCGCCTTCAAAGGTTATGAAATTACGCAAAACAACCCCACTTACTATGCCATTGCCGGGAAATTGGTTTATTGCGATAAAAATCTGATTATGACACGCCAAGCACCACAAGTGGGTACTCCGGGCGCCGGGAATGACTATTATGGTTTAGGACAAAATCTCTTTGGCAATTCGTTTACAGCGGCGATAAAAGTGGACGACATCGTTTTCCCTACCGAAGCCGAAGCGGTAGTTTATCTCTACAATACCGGACGCTTTACCGACTGGGGAGATGCCAACTCTACTAACAACGGCTCGGGGCTTACAGCCGGGCAATATACAGCCATCCCCAAGAATGCGAGCCCTGCAGTGTTTGATGGGCGCATACCGAGCATGAACGGTTTTTTAGTGAAATTCGACGCTACCAATACTGTGCCGAGCACAGTAAATAAAACATTGACGGTGAAATACGCCAACAGCGTGTTGTCCAACACCAAGCCGCAAACCGCGCCTCAGGCGTCGCTTTCATACATGCGAATCGAGTTGCTTAGCCAATCTACCTGGGATAATCTCTGGCTCATCAATCAGCAAGGTACTACTCCCGGCTACGACAATGGTTGGGATGGGCGCAAATTCTTTGGTACTCCTACGGCATTTCTTTATGCCGAAACCGCGGCGGGTCCCATGCAGGTGTTAGCCAACGAAAGCCTTGATGGCACGGTGATAAACTTCTACGCCAATCAGGATAAGGATTACCAACTAAGATTGGTGAAACACAAGCTGCAACAATATGAACAGCTCCATCTGATTGATTTGCAAAGCCGAGTGGCGGTGCCACTTGCCAGTGATACCACCTTGTATCATTTCACAGCCAATATTGCCGAACAAAGTACAAGCCGCTTTCTATTAGTCAATTCGTCGAACTTTGAACAGGGAAACAATGATGTGAAACAACTGGCAGCACAATTGACAAACGATGGCAAACTGTTGCTTACTAATTACACCGGCAAAAAGGGCGAAATGGCGCTCTATGACACTACCGGGCGCGAGCTGTTGCGCGGCGAGTTGCCCATTTCGATGAGCGCGCGCGAAGTGCAGCTTTTACCCGGAGTGTACTTGCTTCGCTTGCGCGCCGGAAGCGAACAGCTCACCGTGAAGCTGCTATCGCGAAACAGTGATATTACTTCATTTAATTCAAAATAATGGGAGGAGGATGATATGCTGATAGGAAAATTCGCGCCGCGAGGCAATATGTACACCATACTCTTACTTGTCATGCTCATTGCGGGCATCGGAGTCTATATTCTCGCGCAAATCAATTTTGCCCAAGAGATGGACCGAATGTTCTCCACGCGTTATGGCAATGACTACGTTACTCCTTTTGTGCCGGGCGATGTGAAAATCGAAACACCTCGGCGCGGCGTGTCAAATTTCGATAGAAAGAAAGAGTTTAACCCCGAAAAAGATTCCGTGCTCGAAACCACACAGCCCATGAGTGGCTTGGGGTCGGCTCAAATCAGGTTCTCCGGTTTCAACCGCCGTCGCGATGGAATGAATTTTAATAAAAAACGTGGTGAGACAGCGCTTTCAGGAGGTGGCACGTCATCTACTTCGATTCTGCTTTCCGGTGGGCGAGGCGCAAGAAATGTCTCCGAGCGTACGTCGTTCAGCAATGGCACCTTGCACGGAGGCACTTCCATTACTCCCGCTTTCGCTCCACCACCTAATAATGGCAAGACCAACGAGGTGCTTATTGATCCGGGTAATACCGACCCTACCCAGTTTATTCCGGTGGGGAGTGCGGTTGTCCCGCTTCTCGTTTTTGCATTGCTATATGCTGTTGGCTTGAGGCGTCGCCATAAGCGCTAATAATTTTTTTTGTACAGAATGGGAGTTGAAATTTGTCTAATATAATTAAATCTCAAGTTGCTTTTCATCCGTAAATGGAATAGCGAATGCGGTAATTACTAAAAAAAGCTGATTGGAATGTCCTCCAGTCAGCTTTTTTCTTCTTCTTTTATGCAGAGAAAAATAACTCAATATCCCCATCGCGGATATACAGCGCCCCGGATATAGCCACTACCAAAGGCGGTAAGTATCAGCGTGTCGCCTTTTCTGAAGTGCTTTTCCCATTCCCAAAGACAGAGTGGAACGTTGGATGACGTGGTGTTGTCACATCGCTGAATGTTGATGCCTACTTTCTCGTAAGGCACTTGCTTGCGACTTACCACCGAGCCAACGATGCGCAGATTTGCTTGATGTGGAATCAGTCAGTTGATGCTCTCGGCCGTAAGCTACTGACCTCGACAATGCGCCCCCCGCTAAATTGATTTCCGAAATTTATCATCTAAAAGCATAGCAATTGATTTATGTTTCGCGTCAAGTATCATTGTATTGGATAAAGTAGTAAGATTGTTGCACGACAAAACGGGTGAAAATGATTTACCACTAAAATTGTTACACGACAAAGTGAGTGAAAATGATTTACAAATGAGATTGTCAATTGACAAAGTGGGTGAAAATGATTTACAAATGAGATTGTCAATCGACAAAGTGGGTGAAAATGATTTACAAATAAGATTGTCAATCGACAAAACGGGTGAAAATGATTTACAAGTAAGATTGTCAATTAACAAAGTGAGTGAAAATGATTTACAAATGAGATTGTCAATCGACAAAACGGGTGAAAATGATTTACAAGTAAGATTGTCAATTAACAAAGTGAGTG
>CAZMQV010000003.1:0-56930 GCA_964568675.1 uncultured Paludibacter sp. | reverse complement strand
GACAAAACGGGTGAAAATGATTTACAAGTAAGATTGTCAATTAACAAAGTGAGTGAAAATGATTTACAAATGAGATTGTCAATTGACAAAGTGGGTGAAAATGACTTACAAACAGGATTGTTACACGACAAAATATGTAGTAAATGAGTTACCACCTAAATTGTTGATTGACAAAACGAGTAGTAAATGAGTTACTGGTACAGTTGTTACTTGACAAATCAACACTCGATAAGATTCCAACGTTCGAATCACTAAACGGCTGGAACAGCCTGCTTCCCCAAAATAATAAAACAATGCCAACAAACGAACCGCAGAACGTGATTCTGTAGCTCGTTTGTTGGTTTAAATATTTGTAACGGCATATTTGGGATGTTTACAAATCTCAAGCTGCTTTTCATACGCGAATGGAATGACAGATGTGGAAATTGCTAAAAAAAGCTGATTGGAATGTCCTTCCAGTCAGCTTTCTTCTTTATATTTTATACAGATAAAATAACTCAATATCCCCATCGCAGATACACAGCGCCCCAGATATAGCCACTACCAAAGGCAGTAAGTATCAGCGTGTCGCCTTTTCTGAAGTGCTTTTCCCACTCCCAAAGACAGAGCGGAATGCTGGCTGACGAAGTGTTGCCATAACGCTGAATGTTGATGCATACTTTCTCGTAAGGCACTTGCGTGCGACTTACTACCGCGTCAATGATGCGCAGATTTGCTTGATGTGGAATAAGCCAATTGATATTAGTGGCAGTGAGTCCATTCCTCTTCATCAATTCGGCCGACACTTCCGCCATGTTCCAAACCGCATTTTTATAAACATGCGTACCCTCCTGATAAACGTAGTGTTCCCGATTCTCTACCGTGGCAAGGCTTGCCGGGCGCACCGATCCGCCTGCTTTCATGTGCAAGTGTTTGTAGCCCGTGGCATCATTGCGAATGATGGAGTCGATAAAGCCGAAATCTTCGGTCGATGCTTCAATCAACGCGCATCCGGCGCCATCACCGAAAAGCGGGCAGGTGGCGCGGTCGGTGTAATCTACCATTGCCGACATGTTTTCGGCCGATACAATCAATATCTTTTTGTATCTCCCCGACTGGATATAACAAGCCGCAGCGTCGAAAGCAACTAAAAATCCGGTGCAAGCTGCTTCAATGTCATAGCAAAACGCATTGGTGATTCCTGTTTGCCCGGCAATGATGGAAGCGGTGGAGGGAAAAAGATGATCCGGCGTAGAGGTAGTGCAGATAAGCAACTCGATCTCTTCGGGCTTGATCTCTCTCTTGGAAAAAAGGTCTTGTACGGCGCGCACGCCAAGATAGGACGCACCCGCATTTTCAGCTTTCAGGATGTGGCGCTCTTTGATTCCTACACGTGTAGTAATCCATTCGTCGTTGGTGTCAACCATCCGACTCAGTTCATCGTTGGTGAGTATGTATTCGGGTACATAACCACCAATTCCGGTAATTACTGCCTGTATTGCCATAATAATTGGGAATTGTTTAAAATAAAAAAATCAAGTAAATAAATTGTGTTTATCTACTTGATTCGTAAATCGTTTTCTTAGTTTGCTACGCTTTTCTCGATAGCCAATTTACCTCTGTAATATCCACATTCGGGACAAACGGTGTGGTAAATGTGATTTGCGCCACAGTTTGAGCAAACTGCTAATGTAGGCATTGATGCTTTATCGTGTGTGCGTCTTTTTGCTTGTCTTTGTTTCGACTGTCTTCGTTTCGGATGTGCCATTTTAATTCTCTTTTAATTGTTTTCAAATATGTTTTGCAAACCGTCCCATCGCGGGTCAGTTGACGTTTCTATTTCGTTTAAGTCATCATCATCGTCAAAGCTGATGTTGTCGGATTCGTCGTCTTCATCACTTTTTTTGCGGATAATGTGTTTTTTCAGTTTAGTCATCATCGTTTTGTTGCATTCGCCGGGCGCGTGCGCATGTTTGATCGGAATGCTTACAACGATAAATTCATACAGAAACCAGGCAATGTTGATCGAACCTTCCGATTCAGGTATAATCACAATGTCGTCCATTTCGGAGTAGTCGCTACCCAGCTGAACTTGAATTTTCTCTTTGTACTGCACACGTTGCTCCATGTCATCTAAGCATCTGTTGCATGGAATAAGGATAACACCGTTCAGCGCGAATGAAAGTTCAAACAATGAGTTTTTCTTCTTGACTGTCAGTGTCGCGTTGACATTTCCACGTTGAACTTCGGGGCTGTCAATTTTTTTGAAAAAATCATCGCCCAAGGTAAATTCATACGTTTCACTGTCCGATTTAAGCCCTTTTAACGGTATGTTGTATTGGTCAAATTTCCCCATTTCTTATTTTCATCTGTAAAAACCGTGCAAAGATACTATTTTTCGCCTTAAAATAAAAGTATTATCGAATAATATTATTATTTTTTGAATTTTATGCTGCTTGCAAATCAATTGCTTCACTTGCATTCATGTCAATAGCTTCCACCTTTGCCCACACCAAGGGTAATAGGGAAAAATCTCACCGGTTATTCTACTTCATTTTTTGTAGGGATGATAATGCGGAATGTGGTGCCGGCGTTAGGTGTCGATTCTTTTACGAATATTTTTCCTTGATGATATTCTTCAATAATTCTTTTGGCAAGCGAAAGCCCAAGACCCCAGCCGCGTGCTTTGGTGGTGAAGCCGGGTGTGAATATCGCTTTGTGAAGTTTGCGCTCCATGCCTTTGCCGGTGTCTTTAATATCGATATATACTTCATGCTCATTGTTGATGACAGTGAGGTTTAGTTTACCACTGCCATTCATGGCGTCGATGGCGTTTTTGCATATATTTTCTATTACCCATTCGAAAAGAGGAATATTGAGCCGGATAGGCAGATCTTTGTTTGCCGGCAGTTGTAGGCTTATTTCTACTTTACTCGAACTCCTGTTTCGCATGTAGTTCACCGCATTGCTGAGTGCGTCAATGAGGTTTGTTGTTTTTAAATCCGGTTTGGAACCGATTTTTGAAAATCTTTCGGAAATGATGCTTAATCTTTTTACATCGCCTTCCATGTTTAATATCAGTTTGTCGTCGCCATGTTTGAGCTTTAGCAGTTCTATCCATGCCAACAGGGATGAAATGGGGGTGCCAAGTTGGTGTGCGGTCTCTTTGGATAGCCCCACCCACACTTGGTTTTGCTCCGCTCGCTTGGTGCTCGAGAATACAAGAATCACAATCAAGAAAAAGACAAATGTAAGCCCGAACTGAACGAAGGGGAAAATTTGGAGTTGCTTGAGTAGCAACGATTCATCATAATAGATGTATTGCTTGTTGTTTTCGTCGAGCTTAATGACGATTGATGGGCGATTTTCTTTTAAATCCGCGATTTTACGCGCGAAAAATTGCGCTTCGTTCTTCGAAGGTGTCTTGATGTTGCGGTGTTGTAGCATTCGGTCGTGATCGTCGGTCATTATCACCGGTATGGTGGTGTTGTCTTCAATGATATTGAGAAGGAAATCGACATTGGTGTTCTCGTCGGCAAGTATCAGCTGCCGCGTGGCATCAGCCCATATTTCAATTTTCTTTTTTTCTTCGGTAGCTAATTTTCTCGAGAGACTATTGGTGAAAAATACGGAAGCGACAACAATGAGCGCAGCCACAGCAATAAAAACAAGTTTGAGTATTTGATTTGTCTGATATATTCTGTTCATTTGCTCCCGATGTTATTTTTTTGTATAAAAACTATTGTATAAAGAACGGCAAATTTAAATAAAAAATTGCATGAATCGAATATCTCTTGCAAAACTTCAATTCTGAACCTCTTTCCTTTCGTATGTCTTTCTTTTTTTATGCTCATAAATAAATGTCGATACCTTTATTGCGTCAATTTTTTGTCAAATTGAATTGTAAACGTCGTGTGGCGATAGATGCCATGCTATTTGTGGCAAAGAAAGTAAAGGGCGTTGCGCATCTTTTTTTTTGGAGCATAGTGTCAGGTGCGTCGAAAAATGATTATCTTTGCTTGATATAAAAGAAAACGAATATGCACAAATCAGGATTTGTAAATATAGTAGGTAATCCCAATGTGGGTAAATCTACATTAATGAACGCGTTGGTGGGCGAGCGGCTCTCCATCATCACCTCCAAAGCGCAAACCACGCGCCACCGGATTCTTGGAATCGTGAACGGTGAAGATTTCCAAATTGTTTACTCCGACACGCCGGGAGTGTTGAAACCCAACTATCGCTTGCAGGAGTCGATGTTGCATTTCTCTAATTCGGCTTTGAGCGATGCCGATGTTTTGCTCTATGTTACTGATGTGATGGATAATCATGAGAAAAACAGCGATTTTGTCGAAAAAGTAAGTAAAAATCCGGCATCAATCATTTTGGTTATCAACAAAATAGATTTGATAGACCAAGAGAAACTGATAGCGCTGGTGGAAAAATGGAAATTGATATTGCCGCAGGCGGAGATTATTCCCATTTCGGCTGCCGAGAAATTCAATATCGAACCACTACTGAAACGTATTTTGGAGTTACTACCCGAGTCGCCACCATTTTTTGATAAAGATCAGCTCACGGATAAGCCGGCGCGCTTCTTTGTAACGGAGATTATTCGCGAAAAAATACTGACGAATTATGACAAGGAAATACCCTACTCGGTGGAAGTGGTGGTGGAGCAATACAAAGAAGAAGAAAAATTAATCCGTATCAACACGGTGATATACGTGGAGCGCGATTCTCAAAAAGGCATTATAATAGGAAAAGGAGGGAAATCGCTGAAAAAAGTAGGCTCGGAAGCACGCAAAGATATTGAAGCTTTTTTTGATAAAAAAGTTTTTTTAGAGCTATATGTGAAAGTGGAAAAAGATTGGCGTAGCAAAGACATGAAATTGAAAAACTTCGGCTATCAACAGGATTGAGGCGTGGGGTACGTGCCGAACCGATGCTTATTTGAAGCAAAATAGTAAGCTTTAATTCCGTTTTATTGGTTATTGCATGAGCTATTTGCCAATAACTTAAATTCAGACTGTTAAAAGAATCGGTTGAATATCATTTGTAAACTTGAAATATGAATTATTGGACAGAATTAAGCATAGAATACGCAAGTCAGAAATCATATTTGGACGATTTGTTCCAAGTATATCCGACTATACCCGAAGGAATTAGAGATATCAATCAAGAACGTTGGGCAAATATTGAAAAAGCATTTGAACAAAAAAACAATAATTTGCTTATCAGAGAATTGTTGAAACTTGAACTTTTTCCGATAAAAGATAGTTATATCGCTTACCTGAAACGGGACGGAAGTGCTATTGACCGAAATCCTAAAACAATAAACAGAATTTGTGGACGACTTTACGAAATGGGTTTGGATAAAATTTTTGAACGATGTAGCGAGCCGAAAGAAACAAACCGACAAATTGGACCATTATTCAGACGTTGGCTTAACTCGAAAGCATTAGGAATTGAACCTGTTTCTTACGAAGAATTTATATCAAACAACAACGATGCCATTTTAAATGGAAGTGATGCCCAACTAATGAGGTTTGCTAACGAATTTCTAAACTATAATCATCCAAAAGGTATAGACTTTGTAGGAAGATTTAACGGAAAATTGGTCATTGGCGAAGCCAAATTTTTGACCGATTTTGGTGGACACCAAAATGCTCAATTCAATGACGCAATTAGTACGATAATGACAGACATCGACGCTATTAAAATTGCAATTCTTGACGGAGTTTTACTATCATCAAAGTATCGTGAAATGTATGAAGAAATTTCTGAATTATATAAGGATTGTAATATTGTGAGTGTATTGGTTTTAAGAGAATTTTTATATCAATTGTAATAAATAATGACTAAAAATATCGAAAAACAAATTTTATATATTCACGAACATAAAATTAAAGATGTTTGTAAAATAGGAATTGGTACTATTGACCGTGCAAAAAAAGCATACCAATATCAAAACAATGATAAGGATTCTCAAAAAAACAAATTAGCAATCTTTTCGTTTGAAAACACCGATGCTATTACAATAGAAAAAATTTGCAAACAAGTTCTAAAACGAATAAACTCCACTGAATTTTATGTTATTGAGTTTTATAAAGCGTGTCTATTGTTTACTCTTCTTGGAGGGAAACTTGATGATTCTAATTCGCAGTACATTGACCGTAGCAAAATCAGCGTAAAAATAGCTACCCCTACTATAAAAAATTCAATTCCTTTGTCTGAACGCTTTGGTGATTTGATTAAATTATTAGTTGAAAATCATAGCCATATAATAGATGAAGTTAAAAACGAACTAAACAACAATGGGAAAAGAAATGTTTTACTAACCAAAGAGGAGTTTGATCTTTACAATAAAGATGGAAATCGAACAGGGTGGAAATCTTATCAAGAACTGTGGTGTTATCGTACAGGAGTTGATGCTACGACATTATCAAATTACATCAAAATTGTAGAAAGAAAAGTATATGAATAACTTCCATATCTGACAATCATTTAAAGGAATTTTACCACCAAAAGGCAGACATTGGAGAAGTGATGTAGCTATTTTGGAACAATGGGACAATGACGGTTTAATTGAGTGGAGCAACAATGGAAATCCGAGAAAGAAAATCTATTTTGACGAGCAGGAAGGTAAACGTATGCAAGATATTTGGGAATTTAAAGACCCACAATATCCTGTTTATCCAACCGAAAAAAATGCTGATTTGCTAGACATCATCATAAAAACTTCATCCAACGAAAGCAGTGTCGTTTTAGACTGTTTTGCTGGTTCTGGTACAACTCTAAAATCAGCACAAACTAACGGACGGAAATGGATTGGAATTGATCAATCGGACGAAGCAATTAAAGCAATAATTGCAAAATTGGAAGGAGTCGAGCATGATTTGTTTGTTGAAAAATCAGACTACAGACTTTTAGTAGATAATCAACGCAGCATAAATCAAAATAAACGACAAAAGAGTGGAGAGCACGCTGCGGTTAGAGGAATCATCTGAATTATACCCTAATGCTTTGATTATAATAGAAATGCAAATGCTTACAACTTAACTGATTTTAAGACGGAATCGGATGAATTGTAACGATGAATATGATGTTAATTAATGAAGTTTTTTTACTCACATCTTGTAGCAATAATATTAACAATGTAATTACATAAGTAATAAGTTTTGCTTTTATCAGGTTCAACATCCGAATCATAGAATACTATTTTTCTAATGTGCCATTGAATAACTTTACAAATCTATAAGAGAAAAATAGAACCAGACAATTGGCTGGTATTAGGTTTTATTAGTCGTTATTTGCATAAGTTTCTTGTCTTTGGCAAACTATTTGTAGGATTAAATTGTTGTATTAACAAATATTATTTACTAACTCATTTTAATTATTTTAAAGTTATGAAGAATACTGGTGGTGTTTTGGCAGCGCTTCTCGGAGGCGCGGTAGTAGGAGCTGCATTGGGCATTTTGCTGGCTCCCGAAAAAGGATCGGAAACCCGTTCGCGCATTGTTGATGAATATGAATCAACAAAAGAAAAATTAGTTGAAATCTTAAAAAAAAAAGGGATCAATCTGAATAAAAGCGAATTGGACGATTTGGTTAACGACATTAAATCGGAAGTAGAAGAAACAATAGCCTGATAGACTATGGCTGAAGATTGGAAAAACACAGACAACGCGGTTCAGCAAATACTTGTTGAACTGAAAAAGTACATGCAGTTGCAGTCGGACTATCTGCAAGTAACGATGGTGGAAAAGCTCACCAAGCTGATGTCCAAATTGATAATCGCGATTGTTGCTTTGATGTTGGTCGTGTTGATTCTGTTTTATCTGCTTTTCGCGTTGGCGCATGCGCTTGCTCCCGCGTTGGGGCTTGTAGCAAGTTTTGCAATTGTCGCGGCTATTTTTGTGGTAATGCTGGTGGTACTGATTGTTTTCAAAAAACAGTTAATAGTAAACCCCATACTGAAACTTTTAGTAGATGTTTTTTACGATATGCCGAATGAAGGGAAAAAAAGCGATGAAGACAATGCAACAACTTTATGAAAATAAAAATCTGAAATTGGAAGATTTGACCACCGTAAGACAAAACCTTCGGATTCAGATAGAAAATCAGCAAACTCAGGTGCTCGAATCGGCAAAGGGGCTTGCAAGCTTCAAAGGAATGCTCTCGCTTCTGGCTTACAACAAACCGGCACATTCGCCTATCTCGCTCTTAGCTTCCGCGGGAAGCAGAAAGAATAAATTCTCTTTTGTAGATGGTATGGTGATGGGCTACAAGATGATACGCAACGTGCGACGGATGTTCAGAAGATAATCATTGAAATTAAAAATAAAAGAGGCTGTCTCGAAAGGAAGATAGCCTCTTTTATTTATATCTATTATTTTTTTCTAAATTAATATAGTTTTTATTACCTTTGTAAAAAAGTATTTCAGACAAAAAAAGTATGCGTACAGAAATTCAACTTATCGTAACACCCGAGCAAGCTGCAAAAGAAAATTTGCTTAAAGATGCAATCTCCGATTTTATTGGAGTTAATTCCAAAGAAATCAATCATTTTCGTATTATACGAAAATCAATTGATGCGCGGGTAAGACCTCCCAAAATCAATCTTGCCATTCAGGTTTTTATGGGCGATTCATTTCCGGAGACCGATAAAGTGGAGTTGAATTATCAGAATGTTAGTAACAGTACGGCTATAATAATTGTAGGTGCTGGTCCCGCAGGACTTTTTGCGGCTTTGAAAATGTTGGAAAACGGAGTAAAGCCGATTGTGATAGAACGCGGTAAAGATGCCCGATCGCGCAAAATAGATATTGCGCTGCTTAATAGGAATCAAGGAATTAATCCAGAGTCGAATTATTGCTTTGGCGAAGGCGGAGCCGGGACTTTCTCGGATGGAAAACTCTATACGCGATCGAAGAAGAAAGGAAATGTGCAGCGGATTTTTGAAATTTTCCATTTTCATGGCGCCAACGAAAATATACTATATGAAGCGCACCCACATATAGGGTCCGATAATTTACCATTAATTGTCGAAAATATGCGCAAAACCATTTTGGAACATGGTGGTGAAGTGCATTTCGAGGAAAAATTAACTGAATTAATTATCGAAAACGACCGAATAAAAGGATGCAAAACAGCTTTGGGTAATGAGTATCGGGCTGACGCGCTGATTCTGGCTACCGGACACTCCACACATGATGTTTACGAAATGCTGAACAAACAGGGTGTAGAACTTGAAACAAAAGGTTTTGCAATGGGCGTAAGGGTGGAGCATTCGCAGGAATTAATTAACAGCATCCAATATCATTCAAAAGAAAAAAATGAGTATCTACCCTCAGCATCCTATTCGTTGGTTGCGCAAGCGCAAGAACGGGGTGTATATTCGTTTTGCATGTGTCCGGGAGGTCATATTGTACCCGCCGGAACGAATACTGAAAGTGTGGTGGTAAATGGAATGTCGGCTTCACGCCGCAATTCTCCTTACGCCAACTCCGGGATAGTAGTAGAAATAAGGCCGGAAGATATTCCTGCTGAGTTTGAGCAATATGGTGTGATGAAAGGATTGCGTTTTCAACAGCATGTCGAAAATTTGGCCTATTTGAATAATGGAGGCAAAGGAGTTGTGGCGCCAGCTCAACGGTTGAATGATTTTGTGAAAGGAAAACTTTCGGCTGACCTACCCGAATGTTCATACCTTCCCGGCACCGTTTCTTCGCCTCTCCATTTTTGGCTACCACAAATCATAGCCACAAAGCTTCGCGACGCTTTCAAGCAATTTAACCGAAAGATGCCGGGTTATTTAACAAATGATGCAATCGTGTTGGGGGTAGAGTCTCGCTCATCTTCACCATTGCGCATTCCACGCGATAGAGATACCATGCAGCATATTCGTATTAAGGGACTATATCCGGCAGGTGAAGGGTCGGGTTATTCCGGTGGTATCACATCGTCGGCTATTGATGGTGAAAATGCGGCATTATGCGCCATTGACTATATATTGAATAAGAAATAAAATAAGCGAGTTTTATTTTTTTTCTCGATATTCTTTTTGATTGTAATTCTTTAAGATAGAGTATTGTAGCATGTTGAAGTAAAATTTTCTTTTAAAAAATATATTTTTAGAAGAATGTTTGCACGGTTTTTGTATATGAGAATGTAATACTGAAAGATTGACTCCGTAGCTCAGCTGGTAGAGCAAATGACTCTTAATCATTGGGTCGAGGGTTCGAATCCCTCCGGGGTCACTTTTTATCTTTATGGAATTATTAAATTAAATTTTATATTAACTTTATCGTAAATTAAAAAAAAGAGAGAATGAAAAGAATTAATTTATTTGCTGCATTGTTGTTAAGTGTAAGCATTTTGTTCACCGGATGTGAATCATTGAATAATACATCAAAAGGTGCGTTGATTGGAACCGGATCCGGTGCTGCGGTAGGTGCCGGTATTGGTGGCCTTATCGGAAAAGATGGTAAAAGCGCTGGTATTGGTGCTGCTATTGGTGGCGCTGTAGGTGCTACAGTAGGTGCAATCATTGGTAAGAAAATGGATAAAGCTGAAGCAGAAGCTAAGAAAGTGGAAGGCGCTCAGGTTGAGTCTGTTGAAGATGCAAATGGCTTGAAAGCATTAAAAGTAACTTTTGACTCGGGTATCTTATTTGACTTTAATAAAGCTGACTTGAAGGCCGATGCAAAAAAATCATTAACCAAATTCGCTAAAGTGCTTTCTGAAAATCAAACAATGGACATTGATGTGTATGGACATACTGATAATGTTGGAACTTTGGCTGCTAATAAGAAAGTATCGCTTGAGCGTGCAAATTCGGTAGCTAACTACTTGGTAAATCAGGGTGCTGCACGTACACAAATGAAATCTGTGGAAGGTAAAGATTTCTCGATGCCGGTTGCAAGCAATGACAATGCTAACGGACGCGCTCAGAATCGTCGTGTTGAAGTATATATGTATGCAAGCGAAAAAATGATTAATGACGCGGAAAAAGAAGTGAATTAATTTCCGGTATTAATCCAAATACTAATAAACAAAAAGGTGAAGAATATTTTTCTTCACCTTTTTTGTTATCTTGTTCTCCATTTCTCCGCAAGCATTCAAATTCAGCCCTCATATTCATCCTCGAGGATTATGAAGGCTCGTTTGTTTTTACAATTTGTTTAGTAAAAAAAACTACAAGGAGTTAATTATTCCCGATTGAAAAGAAATAGCATGGAAGCATGTGCCGAATTGCCCGCGCGAAGGAAACGCTTACGCAAACCGACAACGAAAACGCATACTTCAAAACGCATACTTCAAAACGCATACTCGCAATCTGACTACTCAAAAGTGCTTTATAAAGTTCGTAAGTTATGCGTCGGGATTCAGGACGATGTTATTATGTGGCTTTAGGTGAATGAAATGGAAATTCAAAAATGAAATCGCCTTACATTCGAATGTAAGGCGATTTCTTTATGATTTAATTTTGAATAGAGGAGGTTTATACTATCTGTGATCCATTCGTAAGTCTTGTTCCGGGTTGCACCACTGTGAGTGTACCATCCGGGTTTTCTGCCGATAGAATCATACCTTCGCTGTCAATTCCTCGAAGTTTGCGCGGTGGAAAGTTTGCGACAAACAACAATTGTTTTCCAATCAATTCTTCGGGGTTCGGATAATAAGCGGCAATGCCTGAGAGAATCGTGCGCCCGCCCATTCCGTCATCAATGCGAAATTGTAGCAGTTTGTCGGCTTTAGGTACTTTTTTGCATTCAGTCACGGTGCCTACTCGAATATCTATTTTAGTGAAATCATCGAAACTCACATTGTCTTTCACTGCATTCGGTTTGTATGCTTCAGCTTCATTCGCTTTTCTCGTGTCGAGAAGTTTTTGAACTTGTTTATCTACGGCATCATCCTCTATTTTTTCGAAAAGAAGCTCGGGTGTGTTCAATTGATGTCCTTCGGCAAGCAAATCCATTTTACCTAAGCTTTTCCAGTTGAAGCTTTCAATTGCAAGTATATCTCGCAGTTTTTGAGAGGAAAAAGGTAGAAATGGTTCGAAAGCAATGGCTAAGTTAGCCGTAATTTGCATACTGACATTTAAAATTGTTGACACGCGATTCATGTCGCTTTTGGCTAATTTCCACGGTTCGGTTTCTGCAAGATATTTGTTGCCAATTCGAGCAAGATTCATCGCCTCTTTCATGGCGTCGCGAAAGTGAAATGTGTCTAATAGTCTTTCTACTTCCGTTTTTACATTTGCAAAGTCAGCCAGAGTTTGTTTGTCATAGTCAGTCAGTTCGCCCAAAGCAGGAATTTTACCGTCAAAATATTTGTGGGTAAGTACCAACGAACGATTCACAAAATTGCCGTAAATGGCCACAAGCTCGTTGTTATTTCTTGCTTGAAAATCACGCCAGGTGAAATCGTTGTCTTTGGTCTCGGGAGCATTAGCTGTCAGCACATAGCGTAGCACATCTTGCTTGCCGGGAAAATCTTCAAGATATTCGTGAAGCCACACAGCCCAATTGCGTGAAGTGGAAATCTTGTCGCCTTCTAAGTTTAGAAATTCGTTTGCAGGCACATTTTCGGGAAGGATATAGCTGCCTTCTGCTTTTAGCATTGCCGGGAATACGATGCAGTGAAACACGATGTTGTCTTTCCCAATAAAGTGAAGCAGACGGGTCTCTGGGTCTTTCCACCAGGTTTCCCAGCTGCCATATTGTTCCGTATTTGCGTCGCAAAGTTCTTTTGTGTTTGAAATGTAGCCGATTGGCGCGTCAAACCAAACGTAAAGCACTTTTCCTTCTGCGCCTTCGGCTGGTACAGGTATGCCCCAGTCAAGATCTCGACTTACTGCGCGTGGCTGCAAGCCCATGTCAAGCCAGCTTTTACACTGCCCATACACATTGGGTTTCCACTCCTTGTGGTCTTCAAGAATCCATTTCGAAAGCCACTCCTGATGCTGATCGAGAGGGAGATACCAATGTTTTGTTGCGCGCATCTCGGGCACACTTCCGCTTATAGCCGACTTTGGGTTGATGAGGTCGGTAGGATTGAGCGAAGTGCCACACGCTTCGCATTGGTCGCCATAAGCGCCTTCGTTTTTACAGTGAGGGCAAGTGCCGGTGATGTAGCGGTCGGCCAAAAACTGTTTTGCTTCGGTGTCGTAATACTGTTCAGATGTCTGTTCAATAAATTTGCCCTTTTCATTCAAAGTTTTGAAAAAGTTGGATGCGACTTCGTAGTGAGTTTTGGAAGTGGTTCGTGAATACACATCGAATGTTATTCCAAATTCATGGAAAGATTTTTTTATAATTTCGTGGTATCTATCCACTATATCCTGTGGTGTTACACCTTCCTTGCGTGCTTTAATCGTAATTGGCACTCCATGTTCATCCGAGCCTCCAACGAATAATACATCCTCGCCTTTGAGGCGCAAGTAGCGAACATAAATATCGGCTGGCACATATACGCCTGCCAAATGTCCAATGTGAACGGGTCCGTTGGCATAGGGAAGGGCAGAGGTTACAGTTGTACGTTTTGTCATTGCTTGTTGTTCCTGATTTAATATTTTATAATATGATAAACTCCTAAAGTAAATTTAATAGTTTTGATACGTTCAATTCACAATACTTTAGGAGGATGTCAAGATTGATTACTCACTAAAAAAGAGGTGCAAAGTTACAAAAAATATAGGTTTTTTTATGTGTAAATTGATGATTAATATAAGTTTGTCGGTTTGATAAATACTTTTTTACTTAGAAAAGACTTATCTTTGTAGTTTTCATTTCTAAAAAACCAAATAATTTTCAAATAAAATGACCGACGTAACAACAAAAAAAAATCCGAAATTTACAAAAGCTTTTTGGGTTGCCAATAGTGTTGAACTATTGGAACGCCTGGCCTATTATGCCGTTTTCATCGTTATCACACTTTATCTTTCCAATGTATGGGGGTTTACCGACATTGAGGCCGGAATAATCTCCGGCGTGTTTTCCGCATCGCTTTATTTATTGCCTCTATTTTCAGGTGCTTATGCCGATCGTATTGGTTTTCGCTCTGCCATAATTCTTGCATTCGCTTTGCTTTCAGTGGGCTATTTTGGTCTGGGACTTTTGCCTACGTTGCTTCAAAGCGCCGGTTTGGTGGAATATGGTATGACAACTACTTTCAACGGACTAAACGATAGTTATTTACGATGGTCAATTGTGCCGGTAATGGCTTTGATTGTGTTAGGTGGTTCGTTTATCAAATCGGTAATATCAGGTACCGTAGCTCGCGAAACTACTTCCGAAAATCGTGCGCGTGGCTATGCGGTGTTTTATATGATGGTAAATATTGGCGCGTTCACTGGTAAAACGGTGGTTGACCCACTCCGAAAAAGTCTTGGCGATCAAGGTTTGGTTTATCTTAATTATTTTGCTGCCACCATGACATTTCTGGCACTGATTGCCGTAATCCTATTCTATAAATCGGTTAAAACAGAAGGCAAAGGGAAAAGTTTTCGCGAAATTGGGCAAGGATTGGTGAGAGTACTTAGCAATTGGAAATTATTGATTCTCATTCTGATTGTGAGTGGTTTTTGGTTGATACAGAGCCAGATGTATGCCACAATGCCCAAGTATGTTATCCGATTGATTGGACAGGATGCGTCCCCCGGATGGTATGCCAATGTCAATCCATTGGTAGTGTTTGTGTTGGTCAATTTTATTACTTCATTTATGAGTAAGAAGAAAGCGCTCTCATCTATGATGATTGGGATGATGATTATTCCCTTGTCGGCATTAGTAATGTCTTTTGGCAATCAGATTCACACCGATAATATTTGGGGACTTCATCCGGTCGCATTTATGATGATAGTGGGAATTGCTATGCAAGCGATTGCTGAATGTTTTATTTCACCGCGTTTCTTAGAATACTTTTCGCTCCAGTCGCCCAAGGGCGAAGAGGGTTTATATCTTGGTTTTAGCCATTTACATTCTTTTTTCTCCTATTTCTTTGCTTTTCTAATGGGAGGTTTTTTGCTGGATAAATACTGTCCCGACCCGAAATTATATGACTCGGCCGAAGCTTATGCCGTAGCAACACAACATGCGCATTATATTTGGTATGTTTTTGTTGGGGTTGGTTTGGTTTCTGCTATCGCATTGTTTATTTATGGTAGGCTTACAAACGACGAAAGATGATTCATTTCAAAACGATAAAAAGTGAATTCAAATAGAGGCTGTTTCAAAAAAGACAGCCTCTATTTGTGTCTCAAAAAATTGATGCGACTGAGTTTTATAGGAATTGTTTAAAACGAAAATTCTAATAAATTTGTTTTATAAATGCATCGGATTGATATTCGTTGGAGATTGTGCTGAATGTTTATCGAAGTAAATATTCTTTTCGAAATGTGATATAAAATACATATTATTATGGAAACAAAATTCGGTTTTACAAAAATGTCCGGAATTGAATTTCCGGATTTTCTTTCCTCGTTAAAAATAGCCCGTAAGGTATTGACCATTCAACAGCATCACACTTTTAATCCTTCGTATGCTCACTTTAAGGGAAATAATCATTTTGAAATTCAAAAAGGTATGAAGGTTTCTCATGTGAGTACGAATGGCTGGGCTGATATTGGTCAGCATTTATCCGTTTACCCTGATGGCTCAGTTGTTACCGGCAGAAGTTTTGAATTGTCGCCTGCGGGAATCGCTTATAATAATGCAAATTCTTTTTGTATTGAAAATGTCGGAAATTTTGATTTCGGCGCCGACACGATGACCGTAAATCAACGAGATGCTATTGTAGTTGTAACTGCAGCTTTGTGTGAAAAATTCAATCTTGAACCTTCCGTTAATTCTATCGTTTATCATCATTGGTTCAACTTATCAAACGGAACCTGTAATAATGGTTCGGGTAATAATAAGACATGTCCGGGGCAAACTTTCTTTGGCGGAAATAAGACGGTAGATTGTGAAAGTAATTTTATTCCACTCGTCAAAGAAAAGTTAAATTACAACTTGCCAAACTCGCCCATTCAGCCTCTGAAATATGTTGTTGTTAACGCTTCGAGTTTGAATGTGAGAATGGTACCTTCCACGTCTTACAGCAAAGCAGCCGGTTGTGAAACTACGCAGTTTGGCGAGGTACTAAGAGTTTTTGAAGAAAAAAAGGATGGTATCGAATTTCAAACTCTGCTCAACATTGGGTTTCAGCTCCCTACGCAAAACCGGTAAGAAGAGCTTTGGTAAATACCGACTCCTTAAATATACGTTCCGGTCCGGGAATGGAATATAATAAGATTGGAAACGCTTTGAAGAATAATGAAGTATTTGTATATCAAAATCTCGAATGGATGGGCACGAATCAGTATTGAGTCAAAATGGGTTAAAGATGACTTATTGCGCTATTGAATTAACGTTGTTTTGGGTTAGTGGATGTGTTTTGCTAAGAAAAAGAATTATATTACTTGGTTTATAAAAAACAAAAAGAGTCATTTGCTGACTCTTTTTGTTTTGGAGATTATTTTTCCTTCTCGTATTCATCGTCGTAATAATGAACGTATTTCTTGGCATCTTTCTTTTTGCCATAACCATAGCCATAATTATAACCGTAGCTATATCCGTAACTTCTTTGTCCATACTTGATGTAGGGATTATTTTCAAAATCAACATCATTGAGAACAACATAGAAGTGCTGCAAATTGTCCGCTTTTATTTGTTCGTTCAGTTTACGGAAGAATGTTTTGTTTGTTTTACCGCTTCTGACGAT
This sequence comes from uncultured Paludibacter sp., assembly GCA_964568675.1. Lineage (GTDB taxonomy): Bacteria > Bacteroidota > Bacteroidia > Bacteroidales > Paludibacteraceae > UPXZ01. The sequence goes on along the minus strand of CAZMQV010000003.1, from coordinate 40,181 downwards.
GAAAAGGTTCGCGTCCATTAGTGGCGCCAATGAATAGGCATCGGCTACCAAACCGATTGGACTTGTATCCACAATGATGAAGCTATATATTTTTCTTAATTCCTCAAACATCTCTTTCAACTGTTCGGAACGAATCAGCTCTCCTGGATTTGGAGGAATTGTTCCTGCCGGTAATATGTCGAAATTAAACTCTTCGTTTCTGATAATTAGCTCATCAAGTTTGTTTTCGCCTATCAAGTAGTTTGTTACACCGTTTGAATCAGGTAGTCCTAATCGTGAGTTTACGCTCGGTTTTCGGATATCCATGTCAACCAATAGCGTTTTCTGCCCGGTCATTCCATAAGTTGCAGCTAAATTGATGTTGAAATAGGTTTTTCCATCACCCGATTCGGCTGATGTGGAGAGAATGGCTATGTCTGTTTTGCGTTGTGCAATAAACTCCATTCGGGTGCGAATAACACGAAACATCTCGGTGAATGATGAGCGTGGCCTTTTGGATGTAATTACCGGATCGGAGCTTCTCGTATGTTTGATAGTTCCAATCAATGGATAACTGCTGTTCTTTTCCACATCACGCGAGTCTCTAACGGTATTATTAAAAACTTCTTTCAATACAATAATTAATGCGGGGATTAAGAATCCAATCAGAAGCATCATCATTATATTCCTGGATTTAGTGCCACTATTGGTTAGTGCTATTATACGCGCTCTGTCGAGTACGTAGTTGTCGGGACTGTTGGATGCTTTTTGTATAGCAGCCTCAGCTCTTTTTTGGAGAAAAAACGTGTAGTAATTATCGTCAACACGGTATTTTCTTTCTATGCCAATCAATTGCATTTCTTTGCCCGGAAGTGTGCTAATATCCTGATTGACACTTGCCAGTTTTGAGTTCAAGTCGTTACGCTCGATATCCATGGAAGCTCTCATGTTTTTCACAGCTTCATTAATGGAGTTTTTCAGACTTTCCATTTCACGTACATATTTTGCGTAAAGCGGACTTTTATCGCTTGTTTCGCCTTTGCGAATCAATACTTCGTTGAATTGCTGCACCAGATTGAGCAGCATTGGTTCGGTAACTCCAAGGCTCGAAGGCGCTACAATTGCACCCGCGTCAATGTTTGTTTTTAGGTAATTCGTTAAATAACTCAAGTAAGACTCCCGTAGTTTGAGTTGGGATTGTTGTTCATCGTATTGGGTTGCTTTGCCTAATACTTTAGTAGAATGACTTGGTAAGTCAACAATCTGATTGCTCCGTCTGAAGCTTGTAAGTGCTCCTTCGGATTGAGAGAGCGATTTGGAAACCGTATCGAGCTGTTGGTCAATAAAATTTATCGTTTTAGACGCGGCATCGTTTTTACGTTCCAAATTCTCTGTGATAAATACATTTGAAAGCTTATTGATAAAATCCATGTCCCTGTCAGGTGTTTCACTTACCATTGAAAGGTTCAATACGGAAGATCCGTCTGTAGCAAATGAAAGTTGAAGACGCGACATGAAATCTGAAATTAATGACTCCTTGCTTCGGAATCTGAAATAAAGAACCTGATTTGGTATCGTATTTTCTGTCCTATTGACCGTAAGGAAGAATAAATTGTGCTGAATTGGTATTCCAAATCTTCCCTTAGCTTTTATTTTTCTATCTAAATTTTCATCTTCATTGCTTATCTCGTAAGTACCGTCCGATTTTATTTCGATTTTAAAAAGAACACCATAAGCTTGTGGGTCAACATAGTCGGGGGTGATTACAAATGGAGTGGCATTGTACAAATTTCTGGTTTTAAATCGCCCTTTTGAAATATAGTCAACCTGAAGAAATGGAATACTGTCGATAACTCTGCTCATCAAATCGTATGACGAAAGCATTATTACCTGATTGTCAATATTACGATAGCCCGATTGCACTCCAAAACCTTGCATGAAGGGCATCGCGGCTCCACTTTTTCCCTCTTCGAGAATGATGGTTCCGGAGGTTTTATAACTTTCAATCCAAGTTCTGTTTTTCAGATAGGCAAAACCAAGAGCGATAATAATAAATATTAAGAAAAGATACCAGTAATGTACAAACAGCATCAACCATTCCGTGAGTTTGAATCCGGAATCTTCATTGTCGTCAAAAGCCTGCTTGTATTGCTTGTTTTCGTCCATAATTTTAGTGTAATTATTTTTATTTTTTGTTTAGTTCGGTAAAATAGAAAACGGTGGTGAAAAGAGAAATTGAAGAAGATATCAGACCTATAAACGAACCGTAGGAATTCGCTTTGTAGAAACTTGCAGGATCTTTCTGCACATATATAATGTCATTCGGATAAATATAGTAGTATTTTGATTTTATTACCGAATTTGGACGGATGTCAAATTCCATTATTTCTGGTTTTCCATCCGTTTCGCGGATAATCTTCACGTGTTTTCTGTCGCCACTTAGTGCTATTTCACCCGATTGTGCAAGAGCTTGATAGATATTCAATTGCTCTTTGTAAACCGGGAAAACGCCGGTACCGGCTTCGCCAATCACTGTGTATGATTTGTTGGCTAATGTTAGTTTTACTTCTGCATCAGAAACAAGCTGACGGAATCGACCTTGAATGGCTGTCGCGGCATCTGTCAAAGTCTTGCCTGCTATACGGATTGAGTCGATATAGGGTAAGTCAACGGTGCCATCGGGATATACTCTGTAAGAGATTATCTGTTGTTGACTTGCGCCACCAGCTTCTATCAGTTTAATGAAATCGTCGTCAGTACTCGTAATTCTGAATATCAACTCATCGTTAACTTCTATTTTATAGTCGTTGAATGAAACTTCTTGATAGCTTGGAAGTGAACGCGATTTTTGAAGCAATGTTTTGTCCTTTTGGGTATAACATGAGCTGAAAGTGAAACTAATAATTGCGGCGAACAATAGAAAATATTTATTGCGCCCGGATATTGTAAGTTTTGTATTTGTCATATTCTGATGATTATTTAGGGGTTTGGGGCTGATCATTTGCTGGCTTTTCGGGGGTTGCCAAGTGATAAATTAGCATTCCAAATGATACCGTTGAAAAGAATGTAGAAAACACAGAGCCAAGAGATGTTACCGAAAAAAATTGCGTATTTACATCCGGCACATAGATAACATCATTGGGTTGAATATAATAAAATTCAGAATTGATAATGTCTTTACTTCGTATGTCAAAGGTTTTAATTTCATGTCCATTGGGCGTTTCGCGAAGTATCTTTAGCTGTTTGCGATCGCTCATAGTTGTTAGATCTCCTGCCATTGCCAAAGCTTGGAAGATATTCATTTTTTCACGGATGATAGGATATTTTCCATTTACATTGCCTCCGATTACGCTGAAGTAGCGCCCCATAATACGGATGTCAACAGAACACTCGTCCACCATCGCTGTTCCCAATGCTTTTTTTACGGTGGTTTTAGCTTCTCGGATAAATTGTCCGCCAATCGTTACATCTCCTACTATTGGAAGTGTTATTTTCCCGCTTTTATCAATCGTGTAGGTATATAAATCTGAAAAATCAGAAGATCCTGAGTTCATATTCATACTCTGAGAGTTCCCGTTAATCAGCGTATTCATGTTTTTGTCCGGAGAATAAATTCTGACATATACCTTATCATAAGGTGCCAGGACGTATTCTTCATAGCCAAAATTTGCATCGTAATGTGGAATTGGGCCGGAAGGATTTTGTAGGTAGTTCGTGTTTTTTGAAGTAATACAAGAACTGAAAAGAGCCATTGTTAAAACGATGGCTGCGAAATGGTAAAAATGCTTTTTTCTAATCATTTTAACTGAATCATAATTAATTGGTCAACTAAATTATTACAAAGATATTCAAAATTATCTTTAATGTCAAAGTTTATTGGGTTTTTAAAAAAGAATACTTCTTGTTTTCTGTAAAAAATGTCGATTATTTTTGAATCTTCCTTACTCAGCAAATAAAATGCCAAAGTAAGTCTCTTTGGTAATAAATGTTGATAATTATTGCGATTATTATTCTTGAAAAAAAACGTCATTGCTGATTTTTTTTGAATCGATTATGAAATTCTAATAACAAAGGCTTTAAACGATTGTTCAAAGCCTTTGTGTGTTTTTAGTAAAATAGAATGTTATGACTATTTTCCTTGTTCTAATAATAATGTTCTGGTTGGCAAATCACATACTTCCGTAGGGCCAAAATATTGTATTGGTCCGGGATATACATAGTCGGTGGTGTGGTCTGCCCATTTCTCGCGATGGTCGGCAAAGAACTTAAATGGCGCTCCGTCGAGGCGTACTAGCGCTTTCTGGATTACCGGTTTCATTTTTCCATGTCGGCGTTCCATGTTCATCATCATGGTGATAGGAACTCCGGCTGCTTGCCATTCTTTGGCTGGAGCAGTGAGATTACGTACTGAGGCCATATATCCGGTTTTGCCCTCAGCAATCAGTGTGGCGGCTACCATTCCCAAAGAGTAGGTGTAGTCAGCGTCGAAATTTGATGGAATTGCGCAGCGTCCTTCATATCCGAAAAAGTGATTGATAGCGGAGAATTTGCCTTTAAAAGCACCTTCAGCTTTAAGTTTGGCTAAACGTTTTGCGACCATCTCTATCAGAAGTTTTTCGGTTTCAATCAGCGAAACTTGTACGTTCCCGTGTGGATCTCTGTCAAGTGTAAGTTGACGCGCGATACCTTTAGGCAGACTGCGATACACCGCGGTGCTATCCGGGGTAAGAACGCTTTTCACATATTCGCGTTTCTCCTCATCGCTACTCATTGCATTGAAATCATCATTGTCGGCTAGTACGTCATTGAGTTCAGAGATAAGTTTTTTCATTGCGGGGATAAATTCGATCAATCCTTCAGGAATAAGAATTGTTCCGTAGTTCAGTCCGTGTTTTGCGCGGTCCACAATGACATGAACGATGTATTCTACCACATCTTGAAGTGTGGAGTTGTTTGCTTCGATTTCTTCCGAAATCAAGGTGATATTCGGTTGACTTTGCAAGGCGCATTCAAGAGTAATGTGCGATGCAGAACGTCCCATAAGGCGGATGAAGTGCCAGTATTTCTTTGCTGAATTTGCGTCGCGTTGGATATTCCCAATTAATTCGGAGTAAACTTTACAAGCAGTGTCAAAACCAAATGAGGTTTCGATCATCTCGTTTTTCAAGTCGCCGTCAATTGTTTTTGGGCAGCCAATTACTTGAATGTCGGCATTGTGTTGTTTGTAGTATTCAGCCAATACACAAGCGTTAGTGTTTGAGTCGTCTCCACCAATGATGATAATAGCTTTAATGTCGAGCGATTTGCAAATCTCTTCGCCTTTTTCATATTGCCATTCTTCTTCAAGTTTAGTGCGTCCGGAACCTATAATGTCAAAACCACCCGTGTTGCGATATTCGTCAACAATTGACGCGGTCAATTCAATGTATTTGTGTTCAACGAGTCCACTTGGTCCTCCTAAAAAACCATACAATTTGCTGTTTGGATTTTGCTTTTTCAAACCATCGAAAATACCACAAATAACATTGTGTCCTCCAGGGGCTTGCCCTCCCGATAGAATCACTCCCGCGTTGATAGCAGGATATTCTCTTGCTTCACTCTTTTCAAACGAAAGCAGTGGCATTCCGTAAGTGTTTGGGAACAAAAGTTTAATTTCATTCTGGTCGGCTACAGACTGTGTAGCTTCTCCCTCAATAATTCGAACGTTTCCCTCCAGAGAAGCCGGCACTTTTGGTTGATAAGTCGAACGTGCAATCTGTAAAGGGCTTTTTGTCATCGGTTTCATGTTGAAATAATTAAATATGAGTTTGTAGTTGTTTGATTTTCAGTGAATTTAATTCTGACGAAATGATTTGCAAAATTAGTAAAAAAATATGACATTCTAACTGTTTTCGGTTGTAAACTTAGTTTATTTTATAGATTCGTCCTTTAATTGCGAATTAATTGTTTTTATGATTTATTATTTCACGTAGTCCGGGTTACAATGCTGCGGCGCCTCAAAGCATGAACCAATTTTGTTGTAAGTAAGATAAAAATAGAGCTATTTGTTTGCAAAATAAAAATAAAGTTGTACCTTTGCACCCGTTTTTGAAAAATCAACTGCGCGTTGCGGGTAAAAATCTGAAAAATAGCTGTCGTAATTTGGACGACAGATGCTTATCTTAAAGAAAGGTACACGTTTCCCACTCGGGAACTTTTTTCTTTTATCAACATCAACAATAAAAAATCAAGGGAAATTCCACGGAGTTTCGGGGGAATATCGGATTGTTGCTCAAAACGTGTACTAAACAAATTATTAAATGACATTTGAAGAACTTAACTTGAATGACCAGCTTTTAGCTGCAGTCAAAGAGCTTGGTTATGAGCAAGCTATGCCCGTACAAGAGCAAGTAATCCCGTTTGTAATGACGGAAGAAATTGATTTAGTGGCACTTGCCCAGACTGGAACCGGTAAAACTGCCGCGTTTGGACTACCCGTGCTCAACCTCATTGATGTGAACAGAAGAGAAGTACAAGCTCTCGTACTTGCCCCTACTCGTGAACTTTGTATTCAAATCAGCAACGACCTGAAAGATTATTCTCGCTATTTGGACAATCTGCATATTGTTCCCGTATATGGTGGTGAAGATATTCGTAAACAACTGAAGGAACTCGACAAAAGACCTCAAATTATCGTGGCTACACCTGGTCGCTTAATTGATCTTACGAAAAGAGGGAAAATTCAATTGGGAAATATTAGCTTTCTGGTGTTTGATGAAGCCGACGAAATGCTAAATATGGGCTTTAAGGAAGATATTGAAACGATACTTAGCGAGACTCCCGATACGCGACGCACCATGCTTTTTTCTGCTACCATGCCTGCAGAAATTCAACGTATTGCCCAAAAATACATGAAACAAGCTCGTGAAATTACAGTAGGAACTAAAAACTCGGGCAATGAAAATGTAGAGCATCATTATTATGTTACACAGGCTCGTCAGCGTTATTTGACTTTGAAAAGGGTTGTTGACTTAAATCCGGATATTTATGGTATCGTTTTTTGCCGTACACGTCAAGAAACCAAAGAAGTTGCAGAAAAATTGATGCACGATGGATACAATGCGGATGCTTTGCATGGCGACTTGTCGCAGGCTCAACGCGACACGGTGATGCAGAAGTTTCGCATACGGAATATCCAATTGTTGGTAGCGACGGATGTAGCAGCACGCGGTTTGGACGTGAGCGATTTGACACATGTGATTAATTATAATCTGCCCGATGATGTGGAGATTTACACACACCGAAGCGGACGGACAGGACGCGCCAACAAAACCGGAGTTTCAATATCCTTGCTTCACAGCAAAGAGAGATTTAAGATTAAGGAGATTGAAAAAATTCTGAAACGTAAGTTTGAGCAGCGTCAAATACCCAATGGATTGGAAATTTGCAAAAAACAACTCTTTTCTCAAATAAACAAAATGCAGAATGTGGAGGTGAATGACGAGCAAATTGAACCATATATGTCGCAGGTAATGACACAGCTCGAATACTTGTCGAAAGAGGAACTGCTAAAAAGGTTCGTATCGCTCGAGTTCAACCGTTTTATTGATTATTATAAAGATGCTGAAGATCTCAATGTAGTGGAGAGAACTACAGAAAGACACGGCAATAGACAATCGGACGGTGATGACTCACGTTCGAAACGAGTGAAAAAAAGCGGTGAACGTGTTCGTCTGAAAATGAATCTTGGTACGAAAGAAGGGATGAATCCCAAGCGGATTTTAGGAATAATAAATGATGTAACCGAAGATAAATCCATCAGCGTTGGAGATATCGAGGTTACAAACAAATACACATTTTTCGATGTATTTGAAGATCAGCACGAAAAATTGCTGAAAGCGTTTGAGCTGGTAGAAGATGTGGATGTAGCTATCGCAAAAGGATCGCGTTCGACAAGCAACGGCAAAGAGAACGCAAACTCCGAATCGTGGAGAGGAAAAAGTAAGGAAAAAAGTCGCTCTAACAGATATTCAGGCGGTCGTTCGCGTGGAAATAGTTTTGCTTCGAGTGGCACTGAAAATAGCGACAAACCTTGGAGAAAAAGCCGGAGGTAATGATTTGATAAAAAATTGCCGCTTCAGTAAGGAGTGGCAATTTTTTTATATTCAGGTGAAATAAGATTTAACCATAAAACATATTTGTTTGTACATTTATTTTGTAATTTTGTGTGTTAACCTCCGGCGAGTTAGTCGGTGATTTAATTTTTTAATTTAGAAAATGAATCAATCAGAATTACAGGCTGTTAAACAGCGATTTGGGATAATAGGAAATACTGAGGCGTTAAACCGGGCAATAGACATTGCTGTGCAAGTGGCGCCAACCGATTTGTCGGTGCTCATTACTGGCGAAAGTGGAGTGGGAAAGGAGAATTTTCCCCAAATTATTCATGCGTATAGCGCGCGAAAACACGGGCAATATATTGCGGTAAACTGTGGTGCAATTCCTGAAGGTACTATCGATTCCGAGCTCTTTGGGCATGAGAAAGGTTCTTTTACTGGAGCTACCGCCGATAGAAAAGGTTATTTCGAAGTAGCCAATAATGGAACAATATTTTTGGATGAAGTGGGCGAATTACCTCTAAGCACACAAGTGAGATTGCTACGAGTGCTCGAGGCGGGTGAGTTTATAAAAGTGGGTGCTTCAAAAACTCAAAAAACAGATGTAAGGGTAGTCGCAGCAACTAATTTGGATATTCAGCAAGCTATCCGCGAAGGAAAATTCAGAGAAGATTTGTTTTATCGGCTCAATTCAGTTCCTATCAATGTGCCTCCTTTGCGCGAAAGACGCGAAGATATTTATTTGCTATTCAGGAAGTTTGCTGCTGATTTTGCCGAAAAATACAATATGCCCCCTGTACGTCTCACAGATGATGCGAAGCTAATGCTTACGAACTATTATTGGAATGGCAACGTGCGCCAGCTAAAGAATATTACCGAACAAATTTCGGTAATCGAACAGCAACGCGATATTAGCTCGTCGATATTGAGAGCTTATCTTCCAAATGAAAACATGCAAAAATTGCCTGCGCTGGTACACCAAAGCGGTTTTGAGGAAAAATCATTTCACAACGAACGCGAAATTCTTTACCAGATACTTTTTGATATGCGAAAAGATATTTCCGATTTGAAGAAAGTGGTCAATGACTTGAGTGGTGGGCGTTATGCTGCAACAAGCGATGTGATTTATACCCCTACGATTATCCAAAGTGATAGCTATACGAACCCGCAAAGCGCACATATTCACGATAAAACGAAAGATTATCCGGATATGGACGATGTGGAAGCAATTCATGAAGAAGAAGAAAGTGAGGAATCGAAGTCAATGGCTGACATGGAGCGTGATTTTATTGTGAAAAAACTTGAAAAGCATAAAGGAAAAAGAAAAATAGTAGCGGATGAATTGCAAATTTCAGAGCGAACTCTTTATCGGAAAATAAAAGATTTTGGAATAGATAACTAATTGATAATGAAAAGTTACAAAATAATATATAGGACTTTCTTCCTTCTTGCCTTCGGATTAGTTTTTACTGCCTGCTCGGTGAACTATAGCTTTAATGCGGGAGCGCTTGATTATTCGAAGTACAAGACTATTTCCATTACTGATTTTCCGAATAATGCCGAATTGGTGAATCCTACTTTGGCGCACAACTTTTCGGAAGCGCTACGTGACAAATTTACACGTCAGACTAAGCTTTCTTTGCAAAAGGCTGGTGGCGATATGCACATTGAAGGCGAAATAGTAGGCTACCAATTGCAAGCAATGGCCATTAGTGCCGACTCTTACGCCTCGGAAACTAAGCTGACACTGACTATTAATGTTCGTTTCTCGGATACAAAAAATCCTGAAAACGATTTTGAAGATAAACGTTATTCTGCTTCGCAACTCTTCGACAGTAACCGGATGTTGGCTGATGTTGAACCGGAATTAATTGAAATCTTGGTGAAAGAAATTGTAGATAATATTTATAACGACACAGTAGCAAGATGGTGATATGAGTTATGAAGAATTGATTCGATACGTGAGAGAACCCGAAACTATAAGCACGAGTGATCAGAGGATAATTTTTGAATTTAAACAGAAGTACCCTTGTTTTAGCTTGGCTCAGTGGCTTTACCTAAAATCTTTACAGGTTTCGGATAGTATCTATTTTGATAAAGAAAAGAATAAAACCTCACTTTACGCCTCGGACAGGCGTAAGTTGTATTATTTTATTTATCCTGAAAACAAAAAAAGCGAAGAAACGGAGAATTTGCGTAATGAAAGTAGCGGAAGCTATTTTGATATGCTGCAAAAATTGGAGACCCGGGATGAAAGTAAAAAATCGTTAAGCGCTTTAGCCGAAAGATTAAAGTCGGCTCGTGAAATGATGAAAGTCGATACAGCTGAAAGTGTAATTGAAGAAATTCCTGATAAGAATCAGACCGCAGAAATCGTTGCTGTAAACGTTGTGAAACAATCTGTAAACTTCGATGACAAAGAAAATGAGGCCAAAAAGCTCATACGCGAAAAAAAATATCATGGAGCAATTGAAATTTTGGAAGCATTAAGTTTGATTAATCCAAAAAAAAGTGTTTACTTTGCAGACCAAATCCGATTTTTGAGAAAAATCATTGAAAATTAAATAAAACCGAAATAAAGTATGTATATTACGTTAATTATTCTTATCATTTTATCGGCTATCCTACTAACTTTGATAGTGCTAGTTCAAAATTCAAAAGGAGGTGGCTTGGCTGCCGGATTCCAATCGTCAAATCAAATCATGGGAGTTCGCAAAACAACCGATTTTCTTGAAAAAGCAACTTGGGGTTTGGCTTGTTTTATGATTGTTTTGTCAGTAATCGCAGTAGGAGTTGGAAAAGGCGGAAATGATGATGCAAAAGGTGAATCTGCTATTAAAGGTCAAGCTGCTGATGTAGAAAAACAAATGCAACAAAATACTGCAGTTCCAAATTTTGGAGAAGTGCCACAAGTAACTCAAGAAGCAGCAGCACCTGCAGCCGCGCAACCGGAAAAGAAATAAGTTTTTCTGAAAACTTTAAAAGGCGTATCAAAGTAAGTTTTTGATACGTTTTTTTTGTTTAATAATAAGTATGAAAATAATTTGTATTACTTCGTTAATAAATGGAACTGAATTACATTACGATAATCGACTTTCTTGGTACTTTTGCATTCGCGATAAGTGGTATCCGGCATGCAGCCACAAAACGTTTTGATTGGTTTGGAGCCTATGTGGTAGGGTTAGTTACAGCAATAGGTGGTGGTACAACACGCGATTTGCTCCTAGGGATAACTCCTTTCTGGATGATTCAGCCATCTTATTTGATTGTTACCGGATTCGCACTTTTGTTTGTAATTATCTTTGGGAAATGGGTCGTGCGGTTGAATTATACGATTTTTCTTTTTGACGCCATTGGGCTGGGACTTTTTACAGTTGTTGGTATCGATAAGGCAGTTGCGGCTGGTTTCCCTGTTTGGGTTTCTATAGCCATGGGAGTTATAACAGGGTCAATAGGTGGTGTTATACGTGATTTGTTACTTAATCAGGTGCCCATTATTTTGCGAAAAGACTTCTACGCTATGGCTTGTGTTCTTGGAGGTGTAATTTATTTTGTTTGTATAGAACTGAATTTTAACCTGATAACAACCCAGACAGTTAGCCTTGTTTCGGTAATTTTAATAAGGGTGCTTGCCGGTAGATTTCACATTGGATTGCCTACGCTTAAGGAACATGTCGCAGAAGAAAAGCAGTCATAATTTTGTATAAATGAAATGCTTTACAGTTAAATTCGATAAAAAATGATACAGATAGATGATACTATTATAAGTTTCGATCTCCTTGAAGAACGTTTTGTTTGCGATCTGATTACATGCAAAGGAATTTGCTGTGTGGAAGGAGATGCGGGAGCGCCACTTGAATATGACGAAATTGATAGGTTGAAGGATGTTTTACCCCTGATTTGGGATGACCTTCCGCCTGCATCGAAAGAAGTGATAGAGCGTCAAGGAGTTTTCTATATTGATGAAGATGATGGCGAACCAGTTACTTCTATTGTCGGAAATAAAGAATGCGTTTTTGCCTATCGCGAGAAAGAGAGTGGGATATGGAAGTGCTCAGTTGAAAAAGCATATCGTGAAGGTAAAACAGATTTCTACAAACCCATTTCGTGTCATCTTTATCCGGTGCGTTTGCATAGAATGAAAGCACTAACCGCGGTAAATGTGCATCGCTGGAATGTGTGTGATTGCGCCCGAACGCTAGGCGATAAGCTTAATATCCCGGTATTTCAATTTCTGAAAGAGCCACTAATCAGACGATTTGGACGCGAATGGTTTGAACAACTCGAAATTGCGGCAATTGAGTTGAAAAAATGATTTTCTAATTTATCCCGGGTGTTAGATTGAATAATAATTTGAGAGTCAAAAATGAATAATTCTGTTGAAATAATCACAATTGGTGATGAGATACTGATTGGACAAATTGTTGATACCAATTCCGCATGGATGGCTATGGAGTTGAATAAATTTGGTTTTCGGGTTGATGATATTACAACAATCGGAGACAATGCCGTTAAAATCACAAAAGCGCTTGATGTAGCGCTTTCACGCAATGAAATAGTGTTGATAACCGGCGGATTAGGGCCGACAAAGGATGATATCACTAAAAAAACTCTCGCGGACTATTTCGACTCGGAATTAGTGTTTGATAATTCGGTATATGAAAATATTGAAAATCTTTTTCGGCAAAGGCCAAATGTGCTGAATGAATTGACCAAAATGCAAGCCTTAGTGCCGAAGTCGTGTACTGTAATTCAAAACCGGGTGGGTACAGCTCCTATAATGTGGATGGAGCGCGAAGGAAAAGTTGTGGTTTCGATGCCCGGAGTTCCGTTTGAAATGAAGCAGACGATGACGGACGAGATAATACCACGCCTAAAATCGAAATTTCAATCACGCGCTGTCATAAATAAAACGATTCAGGTGCAAGGTATTGGTGAATCGGCATTGGCTATAAAAATTAGAGATTGGGAAAATGCGCTCCCCAAGCATATTAAACTTGCGTATTTACCCAATTTCGGTATCGTAAAGTTGCGACTATCAGGTGTGGCAGATGATGCCACGCTTTTGAACGAAGAAATAAATAATCAATTTACTCAGCTTGGCGATTTTTTAGGTAATTCCATTTTTGCAGAGAATGATTTGCCTTTAGAGGTGAACCTTGGAAATATCTTAAGAGATAAAAAAATGCGTATTGCTGTTGCCGAAAGTTGTACCGGTGGTAATATTGCTCATAAAATTACATCGGTGGCGGGAAGCTCCGAATATTTTTGTGGCTCTGTTACGGTATATCAAAATAATTTGAAAGAGCAATTGCTTGAAGTGAAGCGCATTGACTTGAATGAATATGGGGCTGTAAGCGCGCAAGTTGTGGAGCAGATGGCGCAAGGGGTGTGTCGGTTGATGGATGCAGATGTGGGGATAGCTACTTCCGGAATAGCTGGTCCGGGTGGTGAAACTCCCGAAAAGCCCGTTGGTACGGTATGGATTGCTGTGTGTAGGGGAGCTGAAGTGTCGAGCCGATTGTTTCAATTTGGAAATTACTCGCGCGAGAATGTGATTGAGCGTGCCACCATCGCGGCTATGTTAATGGCGATTGAATCAATTCGTTAGTTGTAGTTTGGCTGATATTAGCTACTCAGGTATCCGGGTACTTGCTTTACGGTTGTGCTTTGATGCAGGGGGAAATGAGAATTATGATGAAGTTTCTTGTTAATTAGAGATAAAAAAGAAATATACTTCAAGAAAATTTGCGAGAACCAAAAAAATGATGTATTTTTGCACTCCGATTTTTGAGAAAAAATAACAACAAAAGAAATAAAAAAGATACAGCGATGTCAAAGATTTGTCAAATTACCGGCAAGAAAGCAATGGTAGGAAACAATGTATCGCACTCGAACCGTCGTACAAAACGTACATTCGATGTGAACTTGTTCAGAAAAAAATTCTATTGGGTAGAGCAGGATATGTGGATTAGCCTGAAAATTTCAGCTTCCGGATTGCGTACCATTAACAAAATTGGTTTGGATGCCGCTATTAAACAAGCTGCAGCAAACGGGTATTTATACGTATAATTGAAAGGGGGAAACACAGATGTCAAAAAAATCAAAAGACGCTAGAATCCAGGTAATTCTGGAATGTACAGAACACAAAGAAAGTGGTATGCCCGGAACTTCTCGTTATATTACAACGAAAAGTAGAAAAAACACCCCGGGAAGAATGGAATTGAAAAAATACAATCCCATCTTGAGAAAAATGACTATTCACAAAGAAATTAAATAATATTTGAACAATGGCAAAGAAGGCGGTTGCAAGTATGCAAAAAGGTGAGGGTCGTACCTTCACCAAGGTGATTAAAATGGTAAAATCACCTAAAACCGGTGCATATACTTTCCAGGAAGAAATGGTGCACAATGATAAAGTAAAAGACGTGTTGGCGAAATAGTAATTTTGTCGATCCGATTGATATTAAATCCTTTCATTTGAATAGATGAAAGGATTTTTTTTGTTTATTGCTCAAAATGAATTAATTTTGTGAAATTGTTTCTCATATTTTTTGCATTTTCTGAAAATCACTAAACAACTAAAGAACATGGCATTTTTTGGACTATTTAAGAAGGAGAAAAAAGAAACACTGGATCAAGGCTTGTCAAAAACCAAAGAAAATGTGTTTTCGAAGCTAACTCGAGCCGTTGCCGGTAAATCAAAAGTAGATGATGAAGTACTCGACAACCTCGAAGAAGTACTTGTAACCTCGGATGTGGGTGTGGAAACTACGCTTCGGATTATTCAGCGGATTGAAGAGCGGGTGAATCGTGATAAATATCTCAATGCCAGTGAGCTTAATACGATTTTACGCGAAGAAATAGCCGCATTACTTTCTGAAAATAATGATAGCCAAACGATAGATTTCGATGCAAAACTGCCTGCTACACCTTATGTAATAATGGTGGTGGGAGTAAATGGTGTAGGTAAAACTACTACAATCGGGAAACTGGCTTATCAATTTAAGCAAGCCGGCAAGAAAGTATATCTTGGAGCTGCCGATACCTTTCGTGCAGCAGCGGTTGAGCAATTGATGATATGGGGCGAAAGGGTAGGAGTGCCGGTGATAAAGCAAAACATGGGATCCGACCCTGCTTCAGTGGCTTATGATACGCTTGCTTCAGCCAAAGCCAATAATGCCGATGTGGTAATTATTGATACAGCCGGACGCTTGCACAATAAAATAAATCTGATGAATGAGTTGTCGAAAATAAAGAATGTAATGAAAAAAGTTTTGCCCGACACGCCACACGAAATTCTTTTAGTGCTCGATGGCTCAACGGGACAGAATGCCTACGAACAAGCAAAACAATTCACCCTCGCCACAGAGGTGAATGCGCTTGCGGTAACAAAACTTGACGGCACAGCCAAAGGAGGCGTAGTTATTGGAATTTCAGATCAATTCAAAATTCCGGTAAAATACATTGGTCTTGGTGAGAAAATGACCGACTTACAGGTTTTCGATAAAGAGGAGTTTGTGAAATCGTTGTTTGAGTGATATTTGCAATCCGAATAGCGCGAAAAATTGTTTTAGAAGGTTTATATTAATTCATGGAAAAAAATAAAGTAGATATTATAACGCTTGGTTGCTCCAAAAATCTGGTTGACAGTGAGCAATTGATGCGTCAGTTTGAGGTGTTGGGTTATCAGGTGCGCCACGATGCCGAAAATCCGGATGGAGAGATTGTTGTAGTGAATACGTGTGGCTTTATTGGCGATGCCAAAGAAGAAAGTATTAATACCATACTGCAGCTTGCAGGCAAAAAAGAAGCAAACTCAAAGCTTTTTGTAATGGGCTGCCTCTCTGAACGCTATCAAAAAGAATTGGAAGCTGAAATACCGGAAGTGGATAAATATTTTGGTAAATTTAACTACACAGATATTCTGAAAGAGATAGGGCAGGAGTTTCGTGCCGATTTCAAATTGGAGCGATCGCTGACCACTCCTTCACATTATGCTTACATCAAAGTGTCGGAAGGCTGCAATCGTTCATGTTCCTATTGTGCAATTCCGCTAATAACGGGGCGTCATCGCTCACGCTCAATGGATGATATAGAAAATGAAGTGAAGAAGTTGGTAGCCAAAGGTGTCAAAGAGTTCCAACTTATTGCACAGGATTTGTCATCGTATGGTTTGGATAGATACAAAGAGATGAAACTTGCAGAGCTTGTTGAGCGGCTTTCCGATATTCCGGGCGTTGAATGGATTCGACTTCACTATGCTTATCCGGCACACTTCCCTTATGACGTTTTGCGCGTAATGCGTGAGCGCGACAATGTTTGCAAATATCTCGATTTGGCATTGCAACATATCAGCGACCCGATGCTGAAAAAAATGCACCGACACATCACAAAAGCCGAAACATACGCTTTGATACAAAAAATCAGAGAAGAAGTCCCCGGTATCTATCTTCGCACTACAATGATAGTAGGGCATCCTGATGAAACGGAGGATGATTTTGCCGAAATGAAACAATTCGTCAAGGATATGCGATTCGAACGATTGGGCGCATTCGTCTATTCGCACGAAGAAGGAACGTATGCTTATGCCAATTATACGGACAATATTCCAAATGAAGAGAAACAGCGTCGGTTAGATGAAATAATGGCAATTCAGCAAGAAATAGCAAGTGAAATAAGCGATTCGGAGGTTGGTAAAACTTTGCGTGTTATAGTTGACCGTAAAGAAGGAGGGTATTTTGTTGGACGTACAGAGCATGATTCGCCGGAGGTTGATCCGGAGGTGTTAATCACGGTGGGTACACCCGGAGTCGAAATTGGGAATTTTTACAACGCACATGTCATTGATGCAAATGATTTTGAATTAATTGCGGAATAAATTTATCACAAATAAATAAATTGAAAATTGGATGAATAATAGAGAATTAATTGGTCAGCTATCTTCGAAGATGAATTTGCCGAAATCGGAAGTAAGTCTGCTACTCGATTCCTTCGTGCAATGTGTGAAGGAACAGTTGAAAGATGATAATGTCGTTGGTATTCAAAGCTTTGGCACTTTTGATTTGAAAAAGCGCGAAGAACGCGTTTTTGTCAACCCACAAACCCAGTTAAGAACCTTAATCCCGCCTAAGTTAGTTGTGAGTTTTAAGCAGAGTCAGATTTTGAAAGAAAAACTAAATATCTAAATTTTTTACACTGATTTCATTTGTATATCAATTCCATGAGTAAAGAAAAACTTTCGGTACAAGAGCTAATCGAGTTAATGACTACAGGTCAAACTGTTTCAAAGAAAACTGTAGATGAATTTATTAGAGTACTTTTTTCGACTATTGAAGATGCAATGGTCAACGGTGATTCTGTAAAAATCAAAGGACTAGGAACGTTTAAGTCGCAGTGGAACGAACCTCGAAAAAGTGTGGATGTTAATAGTGGCGAAGAAATTATTATCGATGGCTACTACAAAGCCGTTTTTACTCCTGATACAGAATTAAAAGAGTCAGTAAATGAACCATTCGCGCATCTCGAACCCGTTTCGCTTGATAATGTAGATGATATTAATAATGTATTATCAAATGAATATGACGAAATCGAAGAGGAAGAAGCGGATGGCGCTGAAGTAGAAAGGCAAACAGAAGATCCCAATTCAAAAAGCGCATTCATTGAACCATTAAGTGTTTTTGAGAAGCAAGCTGAAGAGATAAAAGGTTTGATAGGTGAAATTAACTCACTCGCTTCAAAACGAAAACAAAAAAAAGAGAAAGAACAAAAGATTGCAATTGAACCAGATTACATTCCGGATGAGACACCAATCGTTGAAGAAGTTAAAGCTGATGTAGAATTTACTATAGATGTTTTATCCTCGGATGGCGATATCGTTTCTGAGGCGGTAGCAGATAATAGTAGTTTACCGTTGCATATAGAGGAAATAGATGAGTTTGATACAATCCGTGATTTGTCATATTTGCAAATAGATGACAGGTCGGGAGCGAACGGTGATAATGAAGATAAAAAAGAGATTGAAAAAGAGAATGAAGATATCGGAAACCAACTCATAGAAACTAACGCAGAACAAGAACCGGAATCTGAAGTTAAGGTGGTAGAAGAAGTAATAATACAACCGCTCGAGGAATTAGTAGGTACTGAAGATGGCAATAATAGTCAGGAATCCGTCACGAATGATGAGGTTGTGATTGATAATGAAACAATTGAAATTAAAAATATTGAAACGGATGATAAACCCATTACGAAGCAAGAAAGCTCAAATATAGAAAGCTCAAATAAAGATGCTTCTTTAATAACTTTAAGCGCGCAGGACGCGAAAAGAATGACGGGGATGTCGCATGTTGAGCCTGAACCAAAAAATACAAAGTTGTACAAATGGTGGCTATATCCGACTTTAGCGGTTTTGCTTGTTTCTTTGGTGTGGTTAGCATATAATATTTTTAATTTTAATTCTAAACAAAAAGAACAAACATCGATAAATTTATTGGCGGATTCCGTTGCAAATGAATTAAGAGTAAAGGCGATTGCCGACTCGCTCGCCGGAATTCAAAAGTCACAATCGGAAGATGCACAATCGGGTTTGGATTCGAGTAGGATTAAGACTATTGATCCAAAATTGCATAAAGAAAATGTCCCTTCCGGTAGTCAAAGTGAAACGGCTCGTGCACAGAATGTAGCGGCATCCAAGGCAATTGATGAAAATATTTTCGAAAAACCACGACAATATAATGCTATTTTGGCAACCGAAAAAATGGTAGTCGGCAGTCAATTAACTAAATTCGCTAAAAAATACTATGGCAATGTCAATTTTTGGGTTTATATCTACGAAGCGAATAAGAGTAAAATATCTAATCCGGATAACGTGCCAACGGGAATTGATATCAAAATACCAAAGCTTGATAAACGATTGGTGGACCCGGAAGATAAAAGGTGTATTGAGTTTGCACGTAAATTGCAACACGAATATCTGAGGAAATTATAACAAAAAATGACCGAATTCGGAAATCGATTCGGTCGTTTTCTTTACGTTATTTCTTTTCGGTTTTATTTTTCTTTTTGGTAAATAGATTTAGTAACCAGCTATCCTGTATCGCTTTAGCCGTTTTGTCAAATTCGCTGAGACTGCCTTGTAGTTTCACGATGGTAGAGTCAATGGTTTGAGCTGTCGCTTTATCATTGAGTAGCTTATTCACCGTCCCGTCGCCCATATTGATACTTTGAGTCACTTTTTCGAGATCTGTGATTACCTTATTAGTTTGAATAGTTGTCTCATTCAGTTTGTTTAATATTGCTACCGCCTGATTGCTCAATTCTTTATTGTTTATCAAATTTGCGATATCGCCATCACCTTTATCAATTTTTTTAACGATATTGTTCATGTTTGATAGTATGCTGTTCAATTCCTTTACGGAGCTTGTCAACTGATTCGGAAATTCATTGCTGTTCAGTAATTGCGCAATCATTCCGTCGCCTGAATCAATTTTTTGAAGAATTGAATTCAGACTGTTTGCCGCTATTTTTGTTTGTGTTAAAATACTTTGGGCTTCATAAAGCATACTCCCTACGTCAACACCTTCTTTCCCTTGCAGGTGACTTCCGTTTACGATAGCTCCTGCATTGGCATTTCCGGATGTAATCGTAATTATTTTATTCCCAACAAATCCATCCTGATTAATTTCAGTTGTAGCATCACGATAAATAAATTGAGCATACTCGCTCACGATGGAAAGATTCAGAACCACTGTGCTATCGGAAGTGATGTTGATGTCATCAATCTTCCCAACGTTAATCCCAGAGAATCGGACATTATTGCCAACTACTACTCCGCGAATATCACGAAATGATGTGGTAATTGAGATTTTTGATCGGAATAAATTGTCTTTACTACCTACAAAATAGATAAAAACAACAAAAATTGTAAGTGAGAAGAATACAAGTATTCCTACCTTAATCGCTCTTTCAGTTCCTCTTTTCATTTTTTGTTTAGCTTAAATATGAAGTAACTTATCATTCAGTGATGTATAGTCTCTGAAAATTTTTATTTGAAAAATATATTTACATCATTGTCGGCACTGTTTTCTAATTCATCATAACTACCATTCGCTTTGATTTTTCCATCTACAAGTGCCATTATTCTGTTTGTAGCAATTCTCGCACATTTCATGTCGTGTGTGATAATGATTGAAGAAGTGTTGTATTCCTCTTGAACTTTAACAATTAATTCGCTTATTTCGTTCGATGTAACTGTATCTAATCCCGTAGTAGGCTCATCGTAGAGCATTATTTTAGGTCGAAGAATAAGCGCTCGCGCAAGACCAATTCTTTTTTTCATTCCTCCTGAAAGTTCTGAAGGCATCTTGTACATCGCATCTAATAGACCCACACTTCGGAGCGCTACTTCAATTCGGTAATTAACTTCATTCTTGTCGCTCGCCATCTGAGTTCGTCTAATAGGGAAAGCCAAATTTTCTTTCACGTTCATTGAATCGTATAAAGCTCCTCCCTGAAACAGATATCCAATTTCTTTGCGAGTTTGGTTTAAGTCTTTCGCATTCATTTTGAGAATATCTTTTCCCATCACGAATATCTCGCCATTGTCGGGCTCGAGAAGCCGGACTATGCACTTTGCTAAAACTGACTTGCCGACCCCCGATTTGCCAATTATTCCCAAGTTTTCGCCTTTATGTAGTCTTAAACCAACTCCATTCAGAACCACTTTCTCGTCAAATCTTATATGTAAATCTTTTACTTCTATCATATTCTTTATAATCGTAATATAATATTGGTTACGAGAACTGTAATCAAATCAATGATAAAAATGGATAGGGATGCGTTGATAACCGCAGTGTTTACAGCTTTCCCAATCGATTCTGTGCCTGTCGATACATTGTAGCCCCGATAAGCGCCAATAAGTCCAATGAAAAACCCAAAAACTATCGATTTTATTAATGATGGAATAATATCGATAAACCCAACCATGTCAAAAGCGTTTTTAATATATAACTGAAAACTAATTGACTCAGAAATATTAATCCCTAAAAATGAACCAAGTAAGCTAAAAGCATCGGAAAATAAGACTAAAAGTGGAATCATCAACGTAGAAGCTAAAACGCGGGAAGCAACCACAAATCCAATCGGGTTTGTGCCCGAAACTTCCATGGCGTCAATTTGTTCGGTTACTTTCATCGCGCCAATTTCTGCAGCGATAGCCGAAGAAATTTTTCCGGCACAAATTAAACCGGTAACCACAGGGCCAATTTCTCGGAGTACTGACACTGCTACCATGCCAGGCAGAAGCGCTTGCGCTCCAAATTGTGTTAGTATTGGCTGTGTCTGAAGTGTTAGTACCAAACCCATTATAAGCCCCGTAGTGGCAATGAGAATAAAGGATTTATATCCGATATAAAAGGCTTGTTTCAGAAACTCACCATGCTCAAATGGAGGAGAAAAGAATTGACGCCCTACCTTGATGGCGAAAAGAGTCATTTCGCCCAAATCTTGGAAAATCCAATTGAATGCATAGAAAGATTTAAGCAAAAAGATAGGTTTTACCTCGTTTTTCTTCTTGTCTAAAGGTGTTTTATTCGCTCGAATCATCTCTGGTTTCATTTTTTTTAGAATCATACGTTCTGATGCTTGCAATTTATGTAGCAAGAACTTTGCCAATGTAAAAATAGTATAAAAAAATGATTTTGACACTGTCATTACTGAAATACGCTAAAAATAAAATATTAAATTAATTCGAAGCTCTTTGTGATAATCATTTATTCCTCATTAAGTGAGTTCGTTCTTTTTCTTTCCAATAAAATTGATTAATTTTGTAAGTTGTAAAACAAACAGTGAAAATTTAAGTTTTAAGTGTAAATCCCGGTATTTTAAGTTTGAAAGACTCGCCTTGCTTGATAGGCAATTAATGATTTAGTAACTACATACTATGCACCAATAAAAAAATATTTTCGTATGAAAGGAATAGTATTAGCCGGAGGTTCCGGAACGAGGCTTTATCCCATCACCAAGGGTGTATCAAAACAGTTGATCCCCATTTTTGACAAACCAATGGTGTATTATCCTATTTCGGCGCTTATGCTCGCTGGAATTAGGGATATTCTTGTCATTTCCACTCCTTCCGATTTGCCGGGTTTCAAGCGTTTGCTGGGCGATGGCTCTGATTATGGCGTGAATTTCCAATATGCCGAGCAACCAAGTCCGGACGGTTTGGCGCAGGCATTTATTATTGGCGAAGAATTTATTGGCGAAGAGGCAGCTTGTCTGGTGTTGGGCGATAATATTTTTTATGGACAGGGTTTCCCCGATCAGTTACGGATAGCGGTGAAAGATGCCGAGCAAAACAATAAAGCCACTGTTTTTGGATATTGGGTGAACGATCCGGAGCGATATGGTGTGGCCGAATTTGACAACAAAGGAAATGTTATCAGCATCGAAGAGAAACCCAAAACACCAAAATCCAATTATGCTGTTGTAGGACTTTATTTCTATCCAAATAGCGTAGTGAATGTGGCTAAAAGTATTAAACCCTCGGCGCGAGGAGAACTTGAGATTACCACAGTAAATCAGGAGTATTTAAAAAATAATAATTTAAAAGTGCAGCAGTTTGGCAGGGGATTTGCATGGCTCGACACCGGAACCTTTGACTCCCTTTCCGAAGCATCTACGTTTATCGAAGTGCTCGAAAAACGTCAGGGTTTGAAAATTTCCTGTTTGGAAGAAATCGCTTTCCGCAATGGATGGATTGATAAAGCGAGGTTGACCGAAATAGCTCAGACCATGATTAAAAATGAATATGGTCAATATCTGATGAAATTAATTGAACATAATAAATAAATGAATATAGTTGAAACTGCGATTGAGGAGGTGAAGATAATTGAGCCTCAGGTCTATGGCGACCATCGGGGATATTTTTTTGAATCATTCTCACAAAAAGAGTTCGAAGAAATGGTTTGTAAAACAAACTTTGTGCAAGACAATGAATCGAAATCTAAATATGGTGTGTTGAGAGGTTTGCACTTTCAGAAACCTCCTTATACTCAGTCGAAATTGATACGTGTGGTAAAAGGTACTGTGCTTGATGTCGCTGTAGATATCCGGGTGGGGTCGCCAAGTTTTGGCAAGCATGTTGCGGTAGAGCTAAGCGATGAAAACAAACGCCAGATGTTTGTACCAAAAGGTTTTGCACACGGGTTTGTTGTGTTGAGCGATGAGGTTGTACTTCAATATAAATGTGACAACTATTACTCTCCTGAAAATGAAGGTGGAATTGCTTGGAATGACCCTGCGTTGGGAATCGATTGGCAGATTCCGGCTGAAGATATAATCTTGTCCGACAAAGATAAAAATCGATGTGGTTTGGATAATGCTGATTTTCTGTTTGAATTTAATCAAACGGAGCAATGAAAACCATATTAGTTACCGGCTCAAACGGTCAGTTGGGAAGTGAATTCCGGAAATTGTCAGACAGTACAGATTGCAATTTTATTTTCACGGATGTTGATGTGTTGGATATCACCGATATGTCGTCCATAGAAAAATTTGTAGCCAATAAACACGTTGATGCGATAATCAACTGCGCCGCCTACACGCAAGTAGATAAAGCAGAGGATGATGCAGAGTTGGCTGACAAAATTAATCATTTGGCGGTGGAGAATCTGGCCAAAATTTGTAAAGATAAGCAACTGACGTTGATTCACATTTCTACTGATTATGTTTTTGATGGATGTCAAAATATACCATATATTGAAAAAGTACAAACGACGCCTTTAGGGATATATGGTGCAACCAAGCTTGCTGGAGAAAAAGCAGTTATCGCGTCCGGATGCAATTATTTGATTATCCGAACATCTTGGCTTTATTCTTCTTTTGGAAATAATTTTGTAAAAACGATGAGGCGTTTGACAGCCGAACGAGATAGTCTGAACGTGGTGTTCGACCAAGTGGGCACTCCAACTTATGCTGCAGATTTGGCATCTGCTATTCTTGAAATAATTTCGAATGATAAGTGGCAGGGAAATAATGGAATTTATCATTTTTCGAATGAAGGCGTATGTTCATGGTTTGATTTTGCCGTTGAAATTGCAAAAATATCAGGCAATCGTTGCAATATCAAACCTTGTCATTCGGACGAGTTTCCAAGCAAAGTGAAACGTCCAAATTATTCTGTGTTGGATAAAACAAAATTTAAAACTACTTTTGGAGTAGATATTCCTTATTGGAAAGATTCGCTTGAAAAGTGCATCGGGATTTTAGATTCTGAAAGTTAAGTATTTGATAATTTTTTAAAGATGAAAAAAAATATATTGATAACCGGTGGTGCCGGGTTTATTGGCAATCATGTGGTGCGACTTTTTGTTGAGAAGTACCCTGATTACACGATTATTAATCTGGATAAACTTACTTATGCCGGTAATTTGGCAAACCTAATGGACGTTGAAAATGCTCCTAACTACCGTTTTGTGAAAGCAGATATTTGCGACTTTGAAAAAATACTCGAAATATTCAAAACATACGATGTAAGCGATGTAATCCATCTGGCAGCCGAAAGTCATGTCGATAGAAGTATTAAAGACCCCTTTACTTTCGCGCAAACAAATGTGATGGGTACGCTTAGTCTGTTGCAGGCAGCGAAAGAGTGTTGGAAAACGAATTATTCAAACCATCGTTTCTATCATGTTTCGACCGATGAGGTGTATGGTGCTCTCGATTTTGACGATACATTTTTCACCGAAACCACAAAGTATGATCCACATTCACCATATTCGGCAAGCAAAGCATCGTCCGACCATTTTGTCCGTGCTTTTCAAGATACCTATGGCTTAAATGTGATAATTTCTAATTGCTCAAATAATTACGGGCCATATCAATTTCCTGAAAAACTTATACCGCTATTTATCAATAATATACGTAATGGGAAATCGCTCCCTGTTTACGGAAAAGGCGAAAATGTGCGCGATTGGCTCTACGTTATTGACCATGCGCGTGCTATTGATTTAATTTTTCATCAGGGGAAATCAGGAGATACCTATAATATTGGAGGATTCAATGAGTGGAAGAATATTGACTTGATACATGTAATGATAAAGACAGTAGATAAGTTGCTGGGCAATCCCCAAGGACATTCAATAGGATTGATAACTTATGTTACCGATCGAGCCGGTCATGATTTACGATATGCCATCGACTCGTCTAAACTCAAAAATGAACTTGGCTGGGAGCCATCTCTACAGTTTGAAGAAGGAATTGAGAAAACTGTGAAATGGTATCTCGACAATCAAAAATGGATGGACAACATCATTAATGGTGATTATGAAAACTATTACAAAACTATGTATGGTAAATAGTATGTAAAAAAATGGATGGGAAAGAAAGCGAAAAACATAGCTACATTGGCTTGTTTATCGCTTTTATTCTATGCAATTCTATCTAATTTCCCTTTCGAAGTAGATTCCTTTTCTTATAATTTTATACAATCCTGGAAAAATTGTAATTTTGCAAGCTATATTCAGAAATAAACACTTCTGAATGAGTTATTAGTTAAGTACCTAATTCTGAAATAAAATACAAAAAAATGATAAAAGAAAAATTATTAAAAAAAATTGAGCAACGAGACATTGTAGTCGGTGTTGTTGGTTTAGGATATGTAGGTTTGCCACTTGCTGTCGAAAAAGCAAAAGCGGGATTCAAAACCATTGGTTTTGATGTTCAGGATAAAAAAGTGGATATGGTGAATGCCGGAGTCAATTATATTGGCGATGTTGTAGATGATGATTTGAAAGAGATTGTGAACCAAAAAATGTTGTCGGCTACCAATGATTTTAGCTTTATTAAGGATGTGGATTTTGTTGCTATCTGCGTGCCTACACCCTTGGATATGTATCAGCAGCCGGACATCAGCTATGTGAAATCTTCATGTGAAAATATCGCTAAATACATGACAGCTGGCACAATGGTTGTGTTGGAGTCAACTACTTATCCGGGCACAACCGAAGAGCTTGTAAAACCAATTCTGGAAATCGGTTCCGGGCTGAAATGTGGCGAAGATTTTTATTTGGGTTTCTCGCCTGAGCGCGTCGATCCGGGTAATCTGATTTACAAAACTAAAAACACCCCGAAAGTAGTGGGGGCAATTGGTGATGATGCGCTCGAAGTGATTGCTGCCATGTATCGGGCTGTCCTCGAAAGTGATGTACATACTGTTTCGAGTCCTGCAATTGCCGAAATGGAGAAAATTCTCGAAAATACATACCGCAATATCAACATTGGTTTGGTCAATGAGCTTGCCATGCTTTGCAACAAAATGAAAATCAACTTGTGGGAAGTTATTGACGCCGCGAAGACCAAACCCTACGGATTTCAGGCGTTTTATCCGGGTCCTGGATTGGGTGGTCATTGCATTCCACTCGACCCTTATTATCTGTCTTGGAAAGCGCGTGAATATGGATTCCATACGTCGATGATTGAATCATCCATGATGATCAACGACCGCATGCCAGAGTATTGCATGGAGCGCGCAAGCAATATCCTCAATCGTTATAAGAAATCACTGAATGGTTCACAGATATTAGTTTTAGGCGTTGCTTACAAGCAAGATATCGATGATTATCGCGAAAGTCCGGCATTGGTAGTGATTGATGTGCTGAAATCGATGGGTGCGGAAGTGAAATTTTACGACCCGTATATTGCCGAATATCGCTACAAAGGTGAAAGCTATTCAGGTGAAAAAATCCTTTCCAAAGAGCTTCTTGCAGGTGCAGATTTGGTGCTTGTTACTGCCGCGCATACCAATGTCGATTACGATTTTGTACAGCAAAATTCTGTATTTATTTTTGATACGAAGAATGCGATGAAGTCAGTGAAAAATCGTAACAATATCGAACTTTTATAATCCCTTTCCATTACTATTCAAAATAAAAGAATGACAAAAAAAATATGTGTTATCGGCGGTGGTCGGTGGGGGGTAAACCACATTCGCACACTGTTTCAGATGGGTAATTTGGGTGGAATTGTTGAGTCGAACAAAGAGAGACTTGAAGCGCTTCTGAAGGATTATCCGGTAGCCGGATATGTTGATTTGGATGATGCGGTTCGACAAAAATTTGATGGTTATACCATAGCTGCTCCGGCTCCATTTCATTATGAAATAGCCAAAACTTTACTCGAAAAAGGATTGAATGTATTGGTGGAAAAGCCTATGACTTTATCGGTCGAAACATCGAAAGATTTGGTGGAAATCGCCAAGAAAAATAATGCTCAATTGATGGTAGGCCATGTGTTGTTGTTTCATCCCGCTGTAAGAAAAATCAAAGAATTGATTGATGATGGTAAAATAGGAACGCTCTACTATCTTTATTCCACACGCTTGAACTTAGGTACTGTCCGTACCGAAGAGAATGTGTTCTGGTCGTTTGCGCCACATGATATTTCTGTTCTCGATTATTTTGTAGGGAAGCCGGCGGAACACATCGAATCGAAAGGTACCAAGTTTTTGCAAAAAGATGTGTATGACTACACAATGACGCAGCTCACATATCCCGGCAACATTCATGCACATATATTTGTCTCCTGGTTGCATCCGTTCAAGGAGCAACGCCTTGTTGTGATTGGTAGCCGGGGAATGATATCTTTTGACGACTCATCGGTGCAGAAGGAGATAAAATTTTATGACAAACACATTGAATTTGAACAAGGAATACCGGTAAAAATTGAAAATCCTACCGAGGTAATACCTTTTGAAAACAAACAACCGTTGGCTGAAGAACTTTGTTATTTTGTTGAAAATCTCGACAAAAAAATTGAGATTGCCGATGGTATATCAGGTTATGAAGTGGTGAAAGTTTTGGAAAAAGCGCAGGAGTTAATAGACAGTTCTGTCGTGTCGAAATAGCGGTTTTATTATACATTGTTTTTGGAGTATTCAACGAAAATCGAGATAAAAATTATAATGGAAAATTCTTACTTTATTCACGAAAGTAGTTATGTTGATGAAAATGTAACGATAGGGAAAGGAACAAAAATTTGGCACTTTTGTCATGTTCAAAAAGGTGCGACGCTGGGTGAGAATTGCTCGCTCGGGCAGAATGTAAATATAGCTAACAATGTGAAGATTGGCAACGGTGTGCGTATTCAGAACAATGTTTCTGTATATGAAGGCGTTGAGTTGGAAGATAATGTGTTTTGTGGTCCCTCATGCGTGTTTACCAATGTTACCACCCCCCGTGCGCATTATTCTGTGCATGGTGTATATGCGCGGACGTTGATAAAATGGGGAGCCTCACTTGGCGCAAACTCAACGGTAGTTTGCGGGCATAACGTAGGGCGTTGCGCACTTATCGCAGCAGGCGCGGTAGTTACAAAAAATGTAAAAAACCATGCGCTTATGGCGGGTGTTCCTGCAAAGCAAATCGGGTGGGTGTGTGAATGTGGAGAACGATTGGATAGTAGTCTTTCTTGCGAAAAATGTGATAAAAAATTCAAGGAAGAGCCGGACGGATTGGTGGAAATTTAATTAGATTTTTCTCTTTCGAAAACAGATAAAAGTAATACCTTTAACTCAAAAATAAAATGCAATTTAGAGATTTAGTAAAACAGTATAACGTGCTAAAACCGGAAATGGATAAGGCGTTGATTGACACAGTTGCTTCAGGTGCTTATATTATGGGCCCGGCAGTGAAAGAACTTGAAACTTCATTGGCAGAATATGCCGGGGTGAAACATTGTGTGAGTTGTGCCAACGGAACCGATGCGCTTACTTTAGCGCTAAAAACATGGAATGTAGGAGCAGGCGATGCGGTTTTTGTTCCGGATTTCACTTTCTTTGCCTCGGCTGAAGTTGTATCATTGGAAGGGGCTACTCCGGTTTTTGTGGATGTTGACGCCGATACATTTAATATGGATGTGGAGAGTTTGAATGAGGCTATTGAAGGGACATTGAAAGCAGGTAAATTAACTCCAAAGGTTATAATTACCGTTGATTTATTTGGGCTTCCAGCCAATTATCCAGCCATTCGTCAAGTAGCTGACAGGTTTAATCTTCTCATTCTCGAAGATGGTGCTCAAGGCTTTGGCGGTGCTATCAATGGTAAAAAAGCTTGTAGTTTTGGCGATATTTCAACTACTTCTTTCTTTCCTGCAAAACCGCTTGGATGCTATGGAGATGGTGGCGCGGTGTTTACCGACAACGATGAATGGGCTGTAATTCTTAACTCGTTGCGTGTACATGGAAAAGGTTCGTTTAAGTATGATAATGTACGAATTGGAGTAAACTCACGATTAGATACGCTGCAAGCAGCCATTCTAAAAGTAAAATTAGAAGCGTTTGAAAAATATGAAGTTGAAGATATTAACAAAGCGGCTGCACTTTACACCCAAAATCTAAGAGATGTGGTAAAAACACCACTAATTCCTGAAGGATACTACTCAAGCTGGGCGCAATATACCATTACTTTGAATAGTCGTGAGCAGAGAGATGGTTTGCAAAACTTCTTGAAAGAGCAAAAAGTACCTACAATGGTATATTACCCCAAACCGATGCATGCGCAAACCGCTTATCAAGGAGCTGATTTTGAAGACGGTTCATGTGTCGTTACTGAACAATTGTGCGACACTGTTCTCTCCTTGCCAATACACCCATATATTACCGAAGAAGAGGTGTTGCAGGTGTGCGAATTGATTGTAAAGTATATGCAAGCGTAGGAAAATCGTTGCAGACCGACATGTTTCTTCAAATAAAAGAAACAGCAATATAAAAACCGGACGTTTTCTTGAAATAAATTATTTCGGAAACGCCCGGTTTTTTGGTATTAATTCATTGCTCGAAATCGAGTGAAATCTATTTGGATTTCACCCAATCTACAATCCATTCGCCTACTTCGCTGGTCGAATAGGCTTTTTCGCCATCGGCAATATCTTCCGTTACGATAGCGGCTTCCATACTTGCAGTTACCGCGTCGCGAATTAACTGACCTTCTTCTTTCATATCAAAAGCATATTCAAACATCATTGCTGCCGAAAGGATGGTCGCAAGAGGATTGGCTATGTTTTTTCCTGCAGCTTGCGGATACGAACCGTGAATCGGTTCGAAAACCGAAGTATGAATGCCAATGGAAGCTGATGGCAACATACCAAGCGAACCGGTGATTACTGAAGCTTCATCGGTGAGAATGTCGCCAAAAAGATTTTCAGTTACCATCACATCAAAACTTTTAGGCCATTGAATAATTCGCATCGCCGCATTGTCCACAAACATAAATTCAGTTTCTACATCGGCATATTGTGGGGCTATTTCCTGTCCAATCTGACGCCATAAACGTGATGTGGCTATCACATTGGCTTTGTCAACGATAGTCAGTTTTTTTCGTCTTCCTTGAGCAAATTTATAGGCCAGATGTAGTATCCGTTCTACTTCTTCACGTGTGTAAACACAGGTGTCGTAAGCAGTATTCCCATCTTCGCTTCTGCCTTGTGGGCGCCCAAAATACATGCCACCGGTAAGTTCGCGAATGCAAACGAAGTCAGCTCCATCAACCAAGTCGGCGCGAAGTGGCGATTTGTGAAGCAGTTGTGGAAATGTTATCACCGGACGAATGTTGGCAAATAGCCCTAATGTTTTACGCATACGTAGCAAACCTTGCTCCGGACGTACTTTAGCTGCCGGATTGTTGTCGTATTTTGGGTCGCCTATCGCACCGAATAACACCGCGTCCGATTGCATACAAAGTTCATGAGTTGCTTCAGGATATGGATCTCCGGTAGCATCAATGGCGCAAGCGCCTACCAATGCTTCTTGGTATTCCAACTTATGACCAAATTTTTCACACACGGCTTGAGTAACCGCCAATGCTTGTTTTGTAATTTCCGGACCAATTCCGTCGCCGGCTAAAACTGCAATTTTTAATGTTTTCATAAAGATTTCTCTAATCTAGCGCGGTTGTTTGAAACACAAAGTAATCGCGTTAAATTATTAGTATAGTTTTTTTTTATTTCTGATTATTAAAATAGTTACTTATGTAAAAATAAATGTGAGCTTAGGGTAATCCCATTACACGAACATTGGGTATATTCCCGGTTTCAATCATATTAAGCATTTTCTCTGTTGCTTTGATTGCCGCCACTGTTTGGTCTCCATCAAGTCCACGTGTTTTGAATGTTTTTCCATCGTATCGCCAGGTGATTATAGTTTGCACGATGGCGTTGGTTTTGCCTCCTGGTGGAATATCTACTTCGTAGTCAATAAGTTCAGGGGTGGCTTTGTTTAGTTTACGATACATTTTGTACATTGCTTTCGAAAACGCGTTGTATTGACCTGCTCCCGCTGCCGATTGCTCGTAGATTTGACCGTTAATTTCAGCCTTTACATTTGCCATGGGGCGTAAGCCTTGTGTGAGCGATAGTGAATAGTTGATGATTTTTACCGGTTTCTCATCCTGTCCATTCTGGCTCACATCCGATACGATATAAGGCAAATCTTCCAAAGTTACCAATTCTTTTTGGTCGCCAAGCTCAATTACCCGCTGAGTAACTTGCTTGATGAGTTCGTCGTCCAGCTCAAGTCCCAACTGTTGCAGGTTTTTAAGGATATTCGCCTTGCCGGAAGTTTTTCCAAGCGCATAAGAGCGTGTGCGTCCAAAACGTTCGGGCATCAAATCGTTGAAATACAGATTCTTTTTATTGTCTCCATCGGCATGAACACCGGCAACCTGTGTGAATACATTGTCTCCAATTATGGGTTTGTTGTTGGGGATGCGGATGCCGGAATAAGTTTCTACTACTTTGCTGATATGAAAAACATTATCCTCCTGTATGTTTGTTTTCATCTTTAAATGATCGGAAATGATGGCCAAAGCCGACGTGAGCGGAGCGTTGCCGGCACGTTCTCCCAATCCATTCACGGTAACATGCACTCCTTTTATTCCGACTTTCAGTGCTTCATACACGTTGGGTACTGCAAGGTCGTAATCGTTGTGGGCGTGAAAATCGAAATGCAAATTTGGGTAGCGATCAATCATTTTCTTACAAAACAGCTTCGTTTCATCCGGATTGAGAATGCCCAATGTGTCGGGAAGCATGAAGCGACGTATGTTTTGATGTTGGAGTTCATCGACGAGGTGAAATACATATTCTTCGGAATTACGCATTCCGTTTGACCAATCTTCGAGATAGATATTAACCGCAATGCCCATTTTTGATGCGTTAGCAACAACATTGACGATGTCGGATATGTGCTCGTCGGGTGTTTTTCGCAGTTGATGTTCACAATGATTGCTCGAACCCTTGCATAATAGGTTGATAACCCTGCATCCCGTTTCTTTAATCCACTCGAGCGAAGCGGTGCCATCAACAAATCCAAGCACTTCTATGCGGTCGATGTATCCGTTGACTGTAGCCCATTGTGCAATTTTTCGTATAGAATGAAATTCGCCATCAGATACTCGCGCCGAAGCTACCTCAATTCGATCAACTCCCAAATCTTCAAGTAGCAAACGGGCAATACTCAGTTTCTCTTGTGCAGAAAAGGAAACATTGGTCGTCTGTTC
This sequence comes from uncultured Paludibacter sp., assembly GCA_964568675.1. Lineage (GTDB taxonomy): Bacteria > Bacteroidota > Bacteroidia > Bacteroidales > Paludibacteraceae > UPXZ01. The sequence continues at coordinate 7,558 of CAZMQV010000003.1, read as the reverse complement.
GCCATCGCGAAGCGTGGTGTCCATTATTTCTACAAAACCGGGAGTTAGCTTTGTGTTTTGCGATGATGGTATGTGGTGATTTAGCATATTTTACTTGTTTTTTTTCGACAATCCCAGCCTCACCAATTCATAAGAATGTTTTATCCACTCTTTAGTTTGAAGCTCAGTGATTTCAGATGATATGAATACGGTATTCCAATGTTTTTTGCTTAAATGTCTTGCGGGTTTCACACAGCTGTATCGTTCTCTTAGTTCTACAGCCAAGTCTGGATTGCATTTGAGTGCGATGCAAGTGTCTGGTTCGTCAAGTGGGATGATTGCAAATATTTTACCTCCGGTCTTGATTACCAATGTTACGTCGTCAAACGGAAAACTTTCAGTGGTATCCGGCAATGAAATGCAAAATTCCCGAAGATCTTCAATATTCATACTTTTTTGTCGAAAACTTTTTTGTAATAATCATTTAAATACGAAATGCTGTGTTGTTGTGTTGATTTGATAAACGCAACCGGAACTTATCCTCTGTTTGGAAAAGTTCCGGTAATGTTATTACCTAATTTGCCTGTCTTTTTTCCCAGGCTTCGGTAAGGTCTTTTTTGCTTAGCAAATAGTCGATATCGTCGAGACCTTGCAACAGACATTCTTTTTTGTAGGCGTTGATTTCGAACTGTTCGCTTTTGTTTCGAGTGTTGTTGATGATGGTTTGTTTTTCCAAATCTACTGTAACCGAAGTTTTATTGTCATTACTAATATCAGCGAAAAGTTCAGCTAAAAATTCAGGTGTAACCACTACGGGCAGAACTCCGTTGTTCAAAGCGTTGTTTTTGAAAATATCGGCAAAGAAACTGGATACCACAACTTTGAAACCATATCCGGCAATTGCCCATGCGGCATGTTCACGACTACTTCCCGAACCGAAATTTTTTCCGGCTACCAGCACATCTCCTGAATATGTTGGATTGTTTAATACGAAATCAGACTTGGGCGAACTGTCTTTGTTGTAGCGCCAATCGGCAAATAGGTTGTCGCCAAAGCCTTCTTTGTTTGTCGCTTTCAGAAAGCGTGCGGGTATTATTTGGTCGGTATCTACATTTTCAATGGGTAGTGGTACCAGTGTCGATGTTAATGTTTTGAATTTTTCCATATAACTAATGTGCCAATCTGTAAATATGCCAATGTGCCAATGGCAGTGCGGCTATTTTTTACTTATGGCTGAATTTATGATACTGTTAATAATGCGTTGTATTTCTTTTATTTTTTTCAAAAGGATAATTGTCTGAATATTTGCACAATAATAGCCAAAACTCGGTCTTTTCCGCTTTCTTCGTTAAAAATCCTGATTTCAGGAATAAAATCGGATGTTCTTTCACTGTTTTGCATCTCGCGGGCTTTTGCCCCCGATAGAAGTTCCGCTTTTTAATAATTATCTTGCAATAACGAGCTTTTTGTCAGTTCCTGATTTTAGACACAATCAATAATGTTCAATGCAAATTCAAGTTTATCATAAGCTTACTATTTTGCGAAATCTGAATTTGGCATATTGGCAAATTTTTACATTGACATAATTTTTGTGTATATTTAAGGCATCGTAATTTTTCCGGTTACTGCTGCTGCCGCTGCCACAAGTGGGCCTGCGAGAATTGTGCGTGCGCCAGGTCCCTGACGGCCTTCGAAGTTGCGGTTAGATGTGCTTACCGCATATTTGCCTGCCGGAACTTTGTCGTCATTCATTGCAAGGCAAGCGGAGCATCCCGGTTGACGCAACGCAAAACCAGCTTCTGAAAGTATTTTGTCGAGTCCTTCAGCTTCTATTTGTTGGCGTACTTTCCAACTTCCGGGCACAAGCCAGGCAGTGATGTTGTCAGCTTTTTTCTTTCCTTTCACGTAATTGGCAAAAATTCGGAAATCTTCAATCCGTCCATTGGTGCAACTTCCGAGAAAAACATAATCAATCGCTTTACCAAGAAGTTTTTCGCCCGGTTCGAAGCCCATGTATTCCAATGATTTCTTAAAAGAGATGCGTCCGGCTTCATCAATGTCATCGAGGGTGGGGATGCTTTCAGAAATACTCATTCCCATTCCAGGATTGGTGCCGTAGGTTATCATTGGCTCAATTTGCGAAGCGTCAAATACAAGTTCTTCGTCAAAAATTGCGTCGGCATCGCTTTTCAGTGTTTTCCAATATGCTAGTTTTTTTTCCCATTCTTCGCCTTTGGGAGCAAATTCACGTCCTTTGAGGTAGTTGAAAGTAGTGTCATCGGGAGCTACCAAGCCTCCGCGTGCGCCCATTTCAATGGAAAGGTTGCAAACGGTCATGCGCTGTTCCATGCTCATGTTTTCGATTGCTTCACCCGCATATTCTACAAAATAACCTGTGGCACCGCCTGTTGTAAGTTTCGATATCATAAAGAGTGCCAAGTCTTTGGAGGTTACACCCGGATTTAGTTTTCCTTTGAAGGTAATGCGCATGGTTTTGGGGCGAGTTTGCAAAATACATTGCGTAGCAAGTACCATTTCCACTTCGCTGGTGCCGATACCAAACGCTATTGTTCCAAACGCGCCGTGAGTGGAAGTGTGGCTATCGCCGCACACAATGGTCATTCCGGGTTGGGTAAAGCCATTTTCAGGGCCTATGATGTGTACCACACCGTTCTTGTCATGTCCGAGCGGATAGAAAAGAGGCATTCCAAATTCAGCAGCATTTTTTGCGAATGTGTCAAGTTGATTTCTTGATATTGGGTCTTTAACCGGTTGATCCTGATTGATTGTTGGTGTGTTGTGGTCGGCGGTCATGGTAGTTTTTTCCGGACGGAAAACCTTCAGACCACGTTTGCGCAGACCATCAAATGCCTGTGGGCTTGTAACCTCATGACAGAAATGGCGATCAATGTATATTTGAGTAGGTCCGTTTTCTACAGATGAAATCACATGAGCATCCCATAGTTTATCGAAAAGTGTTTTTGCGTTATTTTGCATGTTTAATTATTTTAATTTGTTTTTATGCAATTGAATGTGATAGTCAATTGTTTTCAAACATTTTATTAGTACTTTTTGTTTTGACTTGTCGATTGTTTCTTTTCTTTTTGAAATGAATATGAAAAAACAAGTTGAGATTTTCTATTTTATAAATTTGTTAATCGCATCGACGTACGCCTCAACTGATGCGGCTACGATGTCGGTGTTTGCTCCAAATCCATAATAAACCAATCCTTCGTTTTCTACTTGCATGTGCACTTTACCCACATCGTCACTTCCTCGGCTGATGGCTTGAATGGTAAACTCTCGTAGTGTCATGTTGCGTTTGATAATCTGTTTAAGCGCTTTGATAGCGGCGTCAACAGGTCCGTTACCACTCGAAGCCGCTTCGAATTTTTCTCCAGCAATGATAAGACCGATGCTGGCAACCGATTTCAAACCTACGCCGGAAGTTACTTGCAGATAATCAATTTTTATACGTTTGTTGGCTGAACGTTCTTGACCGGCTAACATCAATATATCGTCGTCATTAATATCTTTTTTCTTATCGGCAAGTTTCAGGAAAGCCTCGTAGATTTCCTCCAATTTACCGTTCCCTGTATCAACTCCTAATACCGAAAGGCGGTGTTTCAGAGCGGCGCGTCCGCTACGGGCTGTCAGAATAATTGAATTTTCATCAATCCCCACATCTTTTGGGTCTATGATTTCATAAGTTTCACGCCCTTTAAGTACTCCATCCTGATGTATTCCTGATGAGTGCGCAAAGGCGTTGCGACCGACTATTGCCTTGTTGGGCTGCACGGGCATGTTCATCAAACTTGAAACCATACGGCTGATAGGGAATATCTTTTGCGTATTTACGTTTGTTTCAATGCTTATCTCTTTGTGGCTTTTCAAAATCATTACCACTTCTTCGAGCGAGGTGTTTCCGGCACGTTCACCAATGCCATTGATGGTAACTTCTACTTGGCGAGCACCGTTCATAACTCCGGCAATGGTGTTGGCGGTTGCCATTCCCAGGTCGTTGTGGCAATGTGTAGAGATGATGGCGTTGTGGATTCCTTTTACATTTTCGAAGAGGTATCTTATTTTATCGCCATATTCCGATGGAAGGCAATAGCCGGTTGTGTCGGGGATATTTACTACCGTGGCGCCGGCTTTGATTACAGCTTCCACTACTTTGGCCAGATAAGCATTGTCGGAGCGTCCGGCGTCTTCGCAATAAAATTCCACGTCTTCTACATATTTTTTCGCGTATTTGGTGGCGGCTATCGCTCGTTCCAAAATTTCTTCGCGTGTAGAATTGAATTTGTGTTTAATGTGTAAGTCGGATGTCCCAATCCCAGTATGAATGCGTTTGTGTTTAGCAAATTGTAGTGCTTCAGCTGCCACTTCTATGTCTTTTTGCACACCGCGAGTCAAAGCGCAAATGGTAGGCCATGTTACGGCTTTCGATATTTCTACTACCGAATTAAAGTCGCCTGGACTTGAAATCGGGAAACCGGCTTCTATTACATCAACTCCAAGTCCCTCAAGAGCTTTGGCTACTTGGATTTTTTCTACAGTATTCAACTGACATCCGGGCACTTGCTCACCATCGCGCAAAGTAGTATCAAAAATTATAAGTTTATCCATGTTTTATCCCCTTTTTCTCATTTTGTGATGACCGTGGGGTAACGGTTTTTTTACTGTTAATATATTGTCTGTATCTTTTTTGATAAAATAATTAATGCTGATATTTTCATAAAAAAACCTTTCCCGGTTTAGTGAGAAAGGTTTTTCAATTTATGTATTCGATTAAGTAATATACATACCCCAACTCACTTCTTCTTGTTTTGTAAGAGAAGAATAATATCGAGAAGGAGAATATGTATAAAATTTATTGCCATTGGTGATTTTGATTTGTTTTTTATTCGAATGCAAAGATAAATCATTTGTTTTGAATATACAAACAAATATGTAATTAAAATGTTCAAAAATCTTTCAAATTTGATAAATATGAGCTTTTAAATGATAATTTTTTTTGAAGTTCTTCTCTTTTGCCTTAATCGCTTAACGGATTATTGATTTGATATGAGCTATTAAAAATGGTAATTTGATTACAAAGACTAAAGATTTTTTTTAAACAATGACAGTGTGATATTCTAAAGTCGAATCAAAACTGATGAAATTTATCAGTTTTCGTTTTAATAAATCGGTATATATATTTTTTGAATCAACTCTTCGTATTCCTTTTCTGCATCGCTCAAACTCGTTATTCCGCCACCGCTTTTAAATACAAATCCACTTTCAGTTTGTTCAATAAAACGTATCATCACTGCCGATTCTAAATTTTCACCATCAAAATAGCCACAAATGCCGGAGTAAAATCCGCGATCGTAGGCTTCTACATCATCTATTATCGATAGAGTTTTGGGTTTGGGTGCACCACAAATCGAACCGGCAGGGAGTAGTTTGAAAATAATATCTCCTATGTTTTTTTCGTAGTCGCGAGGCAATTCCCCCACTATTTCTGAACTTAATTGTAAGAGTTCGGAGTGGTTCGTGTCTATTTTTTCTACGTATCGGTAGCGTTTTACTTCTACATTTTTTGCTACCATGCTCAAGTCATTTCGGATTAAATCCACAATGGTGGCGTGTTCTGCCATTTCTTTTACGTCGTTGAGTATAGTGGTCTCGGCAAAAGGTATCGACGCATCTATCGTTCCTTTCATGGGGAAGGAGGCGATGTTTCCTTGTTCAATTTTTATGAAAAGTTCGGGCGAAAACACGACAAACCAATCTCTCAACCAGAGTTTGAATTTTGCGTTGGAGCGATGGAATATTTCTTGCAACGACAGATTGGTTGAAATCGGCGTGGGTTGTGTGAAATTTGTCAGAAATGAATTCCCTTTACGTATCTCATCTTTTATTTTTTGAATTTTCACTGAATAATCCGATTTTGAAATAGGATATTTCTCGAAAGTAAAATTATCTGCGCCAATGGACTTGCCTTTGATCGAAATATTGGATGCGTTTTCGAATTGAAACAATATTTTTGAACAGTCAATTTCGTTTTCGAGGAGCACAATGGTGTTTTGTGCTCGATAGTCGATGATGAAAAGAAATGGAATGTGAGCCGTGCCAAGTTTGTTCATTCGCAAGGCGGCATCACTTTGTGAAAGGGTTTTGAAGTCGTTGGGTAGTCTCATTCGTTTTCGCGCAAGCTTTAACACTGCGTTTTCAGGAAAGATGGAGCCTTTTTGGGGACTCGAACCCCAGACCTATTCATTACGAATGAATTGCTCTACCAACTGAGCTAAAAAGGCATTTGTATTTCGGTTACAAATTTAGTGGTTTTTTTTGTTTGAAAGCAAGAAATTTTAGAAAAAACGATAAAAAAAACTGCCCAAAATGCAGGCAGTTTTTATATTCAATACTAATTTTATTCGTTAATGAATTAATATTCAAGCGCTCTTGGTAGTGTTTTGGCTTCTTCAATCCATTTTTCCACAACACTTTGGCTTGGAGTTTTGCGCACTAAATTCTTTTCTGCATTCACCTCTTCCATTTTAACGGTGAGGTTTGCCCCATTGCGTTGAGCTAATTCAGGAACTGTGTCAACTCCTGATTTTTCGAGCAACTCGGTATATTCCTTTCCTAGGCCATTCACGCGGAAAAGATCGGCCATGTTTGCAAATCTAAGAATCAGTTTCTCTGAAATTTCTGTTGATTCAGCTAATTCTTTTCTTTGTTTTGGAGTTTTTGTGCTTTCCAATAGTTTGTCGGTGGTGTTGATGCCCGTGGCTCTAAGTTTCTCGCCTAATGATGGTCCGATACCTTCAATTTCTTCAATTTTGTAGTTTGACATAATAATATAGATAAATTTATAATTGTGAAAAATATGAATATTCCGTGTTTATCCCGATGTGATTTTTATTTTGTCAATCACTTTTCAAAAGTACTGAAAAAATTCTGTAATTTCAAATTTTTTTATGGTTAAAAAAGATGGTGATATGTTTAAAATGAACAATAATGCAATTGAGCTTATCTTGACTTATTTACGTAACTAATCACCCGTTTTCCCTAAGAAGAGGATAATTTTTTGTTTTAGCATTTGTGTAAGTATTAATCGGACTTGATCCACACTGTCTCCTTATAAAAATCGAAGAAAAAAATGACAGAGTGCTATCCTGAAAATAGTTTGCAATTTTTTTGATGGCAAAGGGTGGAAGTTTCGTGTAGCCGATGCAATGCGGAGAATATGGGATCCTTACTAAACTACCTCCCGGATTTTATCAAATCAAATTCTAAAAAAATCAGTCGTGGTGTCTCTCTTAGTTGGACATATTGGTTGATGTGGGGATGCTTTCGTTATTAATGTATTTTTTATAAACAAAGATGAACAATAAAAACATTCTGAATGTTATAAAAACAGACAAAAAGGTATTAAAAGAAAATAATAAACCCTTGAAAAATTTCAAATAGACATATTATTTAAACTTTTATCTGGGTTTATAAGTTAGAATCTATCGTCGGATTAAAACAAATGGTTCTACAGGATTTCGTGTGAAAAACATTACTTTTGTCTTATGCATGAAGA
>CAZMQV010000002.1:0-104930 GCA_964568675.1 uncultured Paludibacter sp. | reverse complement strand
ACAAAAAACCTTGACAGCCCTAACGCTCCATTTCATTTCGCTTTTTCTTGCAGTAAGAGGTGGTTTACATTTTCTTTTCGCTTTTCGTGTTTTTTCGCGATAAAAGTGCTTTTGCCCGATGCGATGAATGTTTAATCACCCTTTATTTGATTTGCTTATGTGTACCTTTATATTGAAATCTTACAGCCCGAAACAGGAAATTTCAAATCCTCATTTCTTTATTCTGAACAAAGGAAACAACAGCGGAAAACCGCTTCTTTCTCCCTGCCCGAATTGCTTTGTTATCAGCTTTCAGACCGAAACCGACAAAGACCAAGTTTATTGGCTGCTTTTCTGTTTGTGGCAGTCCAAAACATTTTATCCATATTTGCGGGGGTCGGTTATTCCGTTTATCATTCTTCGCGATGTGAAATCATGCCTAAATGAAAATCTGAACAGAGCAGTCAACAATCCGGCAAAGTTTCAAAAAATGGTCGATTCATTTCAGGCCATTAACAAAGTCGAAAATCAGCTCAAACAAAATCTGAAAGCAATTGAAAAGGCAAAGAAATTGATATTGTACAGCTTTTTGGTTTAGGTAGGGTAAGCCTACCATAAAGCATACATAAGCCTACCATGATTGCACCCTGATTCACCTCAGTATATGAAAATCGAAACAACAGGGCACAAAAAAAACTCCACCAAATCGGTAGAGCTTTTTTCTAAAGTTTCTGAAATGCGTTATCAGAAAATGTTTTTAATTTTCAAACTGTTACCTACACTGAAAATGTAGTAGTTTGCACCAACTTTCTGATAAAATTCAATCCCAACGCAACTGATTAAACTTACGTCGGCAGTCATTGTTGGATTGCCGGGTAAAATACTTTCAACCGAAAGCGGAGCAGCAACCGAACTTTCCAACTCGATATAATCCGAGTAAGTGATTTTTGAAGTTTCGTTCAACGTTGGTTCAATAGGTTCGTAAACCTTTGTAGTGGCATTGTAAGCGAAGTCCGACAATACAGTGATTGCATTCACCAAACGAAAATGGGTTGCACCTGCTGGAGCATTTACATTGCTCAATGTGCTGAAAGGCTCAACACTTAGCGTTACAGCATTTCTTTCGGCTGTAGCAGTAGTTTCTACCGTTCCGGTAAATAACCCTTCAAAACTTGAATGACGATTGAAATTCAATCCCAACAAGTACTGAGGTTGCTGTGAAACCAAAACAGCACGATAACCACGAGCTTCCGATTGATCTTCCAGATTAATCTTTTTCATTATTCCGGTTAATCTACCAGTTAACTGCGGGTCGCTCATTTGCTTCATAAGCTGAGCAAGACCACTCCGCAATGATTTACCTACTAATGCACAGCCCCCAAACTCGTTCATATTTTCACGAGTACGCACGAAAGCTGCGTCATTTTTGATTTGTTCACCAGTTGCACCACCTTTCAGTCCTGCAAAATTACCGCTCAAGCCTTTAATCTTGAAATGACGAATACCACCTATAGTTCCGCCATAATTTACATGTCCTAACTGTCTAGCCATTGTAATTTATTTTTAAATTGTTACACATATTTTTTTACATTAATTATTTGATTAATTTTGCAACTAAGATACTATGTATTAAATAATTATACAACATGTTAAACTTACGTAAAATGGAGAAAATAGAGATATTTTGCACTACAAGAATTAATAATTCACAGATTTTAATAAAAGCTGTTGACGGAGATGGCGTAATACTGAAAAATATTCTTGATAATTCAGAAGAAGAAATCCGATTTTTGGGTATAGATGCTCCGGAAATAAAACAGTGTCGAAAATTAATTCAGGATGAGCGGGAAACACACATGGCAGGTCAACTTTTGATGATGCTTGGTCGTCAATCGTTCAATTTTTTGATTGAACTAATTCCACCAGGCACAAAGTTGGCCGTGAAAACAGAAAGCAAAGAAAGTTCAGATATTTATGGCAGAACATTGGCTTATGTTTATTTGCCCGATGGTAGATGTGTAAATGAAATAATGATTGCAGAAGGATATGCAAAGCCATACAGCCGCTTTTATTGCAGCGAACTAACAAACTATCAAATACTAAATATGAAGGCTAAAAATGAAAAGAAGGGATTGTATGGGGTGGTAGAGAGTTTTTGAAAGGTAAAGCATAAAATTATTAATCATTTTACACTATGTTTATTCGTTTATTATCTGTTTTTTTACAGTTTGGTCTAAATATTTTATGTACATTTTTATGTACATATACAAAATCAGCCACATACATTTTACTGTAAGTGGCTGATTTTCAAGTCGGGGTAGCGGGATTCGAACCCACGACCCCCTGCTCCCAAAGCAGGTGCGCTAACCGGACTGCGCTACACCCCGAAATGCGTTATTTCTCATAAGCGAGTGCAAAGGTAGGGTATTATTTTGAATAAAAAAAATAATTTGTCATTATTTTTCAAATAAAATTCGATTTGATACTGAATTTAAATCACGAGATTGAACAAAATCGATATTCATCTGTTTAATTAAAGAAAAAATTCATTATTTATTTGATCTATGAATATAAAACCAAACGAAAAAATAGTTGTGATAGGAGGCGGCTTTGCCGGTTTACAGTTGGTTAAGTTGCTAAAAAATGCGCCTGTACAGATTACATTGATTGATAAACAAAATTATCACTCGTTTCAGCCATTATTGTATCAAGTAGCCAGCGCGCGCATTGAGCCTGCAAGTATCTCTTTTCCTTTTCGAAAAGTATTTCAAGGTTATCGTAATTTCGATTTTCATCTGGCCGAAGTGATGGAAATAGACGATAAGCAGAAAATAGTAAAAACTGATGCCGGCAATGTCAGTTACGACCATTTAGTGATATCTACCGGCTGTACAACAAATTTTTTTGGGAATGAAGAATTAAGAAAGAATGCACTCCCAATGAAAGAAATGTCGGAAGCTATCGTAATTCGAAATAATATTTTGCTCGATTTTGAAAACTATAAAACAGCAAGTGAATCGGAGAAAAAACGATTGATGAATATCGTAATTGTGGGAGCGGGCGCCACGGGTGTTGAACTCGCCGGATCATTTGCAGAGCTTAAGAACGATGTTTTACCAAAAGATTTTCCAAAAATTGATTTCTCGGGATTGAATATTATCCTTTTGGAAGGTGGCGCCCATACTCTTGCCAATATGAGCGACCAATCGAGGACACATTCTAAAAAATATCTGGAGCAGCTTGGAGTTACTGTAAAAACTAACATCATCCTGAAATCTTTTGATGGTAAAAATGCTGAGCTGAATAATGGCGAAGTGATTCCGTGTCGTAATCTGATATGGTCGGCAGGTGTGAAAGGTAATATTATTAATGGAGTAGTTGATGTAAATAATATCGTTCGGAGTAGGTACATTGTCAATCGCCTGAACGAGGTAGCGAACACACGAAATATATATGCGCTGGGCGACGTAGCCTATATGGAAACTCCACTTTATCCGAAAGGACATCCGCAAGTAGCAAATGTGGCAATAAATCAAGCCAAAAATTTAGGAAAAAATATTTTGAGAAATTTGAGAGGTAAGGAACTTAAAGAGTATGAATACAAAGATTTAGGAATGATGGCTACTATTGGAAAGAACAAAGCGGTAGTGGATTTGAACCATTTCAAATTTCAAGGTACACCGGCTTGGCTAACATGGATGTTCCTCCACTTGATGCTAATTTTAACGGTTAAAAATAAAATGATAATATTTATCAACTGGGCCTGGGCTTACGTTACGAAAGATACATCTCTTCGTTTGATTATCAAACCAAAAATAACAGACAAACAAACAGAATAGCTTCAAAATATGAAAAACGGAGTAATGTTTAAGTATTACTCCGCTTTTATGTTGTTATGCATCTGTTTTCAAGATAATTATATTATCTTTTGCAATTCAGAAGTTGTTTTTGCTATTTCCTCTGAAGTCAATTCATAATTTCTTAAATCGCCATCAAAATACGAATCATAAGCTGCCATATCAACGAATCCATGCCCCGAAAGATTGAATAAAATTGTTTTAGCAACACCTTCTTCTTTCGCTTTTTTAGCTTCACGAATTGCAGATGCAATAGCATGAGCACTTTCTGGTGCCGGTACTATTCCTTCTGTTCGAGCAAATGTAACACCGGCTTCAAAGCTTTCAAGCTGAGGAATATCTATTGCTTCAATCATCTCATCTTTAAGGAGCTGACTGATGATACTGCCTGCGCCATGATATCGCAAACCGCCGGCATGAATATTGGCTGGTGCGAAATTATGCCCCAATGTGTACATTGGAATGAGGGGCGTATAGCCGGCTTCATCGCCAAAATCATACTGAAAAATTCCACGCGTAAGTTTAGGACATGATGCAGGCTCAGCAGCGATAAAGCGTGTTTTAGCGCCACTTATAATATTATGGCGAAGGAAAGGATATGAAATGCCAGAAAAATTGCTACCACCACCAAAACATCCAATAACAATATCGGGATACTCGCCGGCTATTTCCATCTGCTTCTCTGCTTCTAAGCCGATAACGGTTTGATGCAACGAAACGTGATTTAAAACACTGCCAAGAGCATACTTACAGTTAGGTGTTTGAAGTGCAAGTTCAATTGCTTCGGAGATTGCACACCCTAAACTACCTTGATAAGTAGGATGCTCGGTTATTATTTTTCTACCGGCTTTGGTGGACATACTCGGCGATGCTATCACTTCGGCGCCCCATGTTTGCATCAACGATCGACGGTAAGGCTTCTGTCGAAAACTCACTTTCACCATATATACAGCCAACTCAAGCCCAAAAGTTCGCGCAGCGAAAGATAGAGCAGTTCCCCATTGTCCGGCTCCTGTTTCAGTTGTCAGGTTTGTAGTGCCTTCTTTCATGCAATAATAAGCTTGAGCCAATGCAGAGTTAAGTTTGTGTGAACCAACCGGGCTAACACTCTCATTTTTAAAATAGATATGTGCCGGCGTATCAAGCTCTTTTTCAAGACCATAAGCCCGGACAAGTGGAGTGGGGCGGTAAATTTTATATTTTTCCCGAACCTCTTCCGGAATTTCAATCCATTGATCAGAGGTGTTCATTTCTTGCCTACTCACTTCCTCCGAAAATAGAGGATACAAATCTTCTGCTTTGAGTGGTTCTTTGGTACCAGGATTGATCATTGGAAGAGGCTTTGTTTTCATATCAGCCACTACGTTATACCAATGCGTTGGAATGTCATTTTCCTGTAGAATGATTTTTTTCGTTTTGCTCATTTTTATCGATATTTAGTTATAAAGAATTATCCAAAACACAAATTTAATAATAAATATGTAATTAAAAATAACCAATCGCCTTTTTTATTGAATTTTTGTATGAATTGTTAGATGCTCAGAGTATTCGTTAGATTACACCAACATGTGGTAAGCTTTTCAGAAATAAAAAAGTGCACTAAATTTAGATAGATTTCTTCATGATATTATCAATTTTAATTATATCTTTGTGGTTTAATCAAAAATAATTCATAATATGACGATACAGCAATTGGAGTACATTATAGCATTGAATAAAACCAAACATTTTGTTCAGGCAGCCGAGATGTGTGGAGTAACTCAACCAACATTGAGTATGATGATTCAAAAGCTTGAAGATGAACTTGATGTGAAGATATTTGATCGGTCGCGTCATCCGGTAGCAGCAACTACTATTGGCGAAAAAATAATAAAACAAGCGCAAATTGCCATAACCCATTTTAGTAGAATCTATGAAGTAGTATCCACCGAAAAAGGCGAGGTGGCTGGTAGTGCAAGCATTGCAATTATACCAACCGTGGCGCCTTATCTTTTACCAAAATTCTTTTCTAAATTTAAAAGTGCATATCCTGAATTGAATTTTAAAGTTACTGAAATGCAGACTGCAACCATTGAACGAAAACTTTTGCTTGGTGAAGTGGATATGGCAATACTCTCTACTCCTCTTGACAATCCGGATATTCTTGAAATTCCATTGTATTATGAAAAATTTATGGCTTATATATCTCCTGAAAGTCCTTTATTTGAAAGTAATGAACTAATATCCAATAATTTACCTACCGACAACCTGTGGGTTCTCGAAGAAGGACACTGTTTCAGAAGTCAAGCATTCAGGTTTTGCGTAAGCGACTCTGAGGTTTTAAATAATTACGAAGCTGGTAGTATCGAAACTTTGGTAAAAATAGTAGATGAAAACGGTGGTTATACTATTATTCCTGAACTTCATATCGATTTTCTATCTGAACTTCAGAAGAAAAACCTAAGACCAATAGTTGGCCCAGAACCTGTGCGTGAAATATCTTTGGTAATTCAACACAATTTTATTCGCGAAGGTCAATTGAATGCTGTTGCTGACACCATTAAGCAAATTATTCCAAATCACATGCTCGATGCGCGTCTCAAAAAATTTGCAATTAAAATCTAATAAAAAAAGAGTAGGGGACTACTCTTCTTCAATTCATTTAATACAATTTCACTATGAAAAAAATTACATTTTTATTGTTTTTAGTACTTATTCTTCCTCTATGTTTGCATTCGCAAGTTACGGCGGAGAAGTTTAAATTAGTTTTTGAAGAAAATTTCGAAAAAGATGGAAATCCCAATAGCAAACATTGGGAATACTGTCCACGGATTTCACCAGATTGGGGAAAATACTTAGTTTCGAATAATCCACAAACAGTCCGAGTTGAAAATGGAAAATTGCTTTTGAGTGCTATTAAAAATCCGAATACAGCAACTGACAATGTTCCTTATCTTACTGGCGGAATCCAAACCCGCAATAAAGTTGGGATTAAGTATGGCAAAGTTGAAGTTCGCGCTAAAGTGCCTGAAGGGAAGGGTTCATTTCCGGCAATTTGGATGATGCCTACCAATTCTACCTATGGCGGGTGGCCTAAATCCGGCGAAATTGACATCATGGAACATCTAAATACAGATAATGTAATTTATCAAACAATCCATTCGTATTATGCTACTGGAGCACCTTACGGACAAGGTAATAATAATCCTAAAAGTTCCAACACAACAGGATATAATAAAAACGACTTCAATATTTATGGTTTGGAATGGTATCCAGATAAACTTGAATTTTTGGTTAACGGGGTAGTAACTAGCTCATATCCACGTCTGAACCCATCTGTATCTAATCAATGGCCTTTTGATCATGAATTTTATTTGATTTTGAACACTGCTTGCAATGGAAGTTGGGGAGGAGCAGTGAATGATTCTCATTTACCATTCATAATGGAAATTGACTGGGTAAAAATGTATGAATTGACTCCGGATAGACCATATAACACACCCGGATGGACTGGTTCATTTGCATATAACGATCCGAAATTGAAGGATACTTATATACAAACAATCACGTCAACCGGCATTGAAAAACCGGTAAGTTATAATGTAACTACAAGGCCAACTGAATATTATAGTGTATATACTGACACGTTAAAGGTTATTTCGGAGAAAGATTTTTCTTTGAATCTGAAAGCGTTTTCACTTGGAGAATATTCTACATCTGTTATTAAACAAGATTTAAGATATACTTGTGTATATGTATATACTGATTTTAATGGTGATAAAGTTTTTGAAAATGCATTACCACGTGTTGGAAAAATTCCACCTACAAATGGAGTTGGTGGTAACATGGAATCGCTTGATGCTACTTTTAATTTTAAAGCACCTAAAGTAACAAAAGAAATAGATGCAAGAATACGTGTAGTATATCACAATGCGTGGTCAACACATGCCGGTCCCGATTATCCATTAGCTGAAGGTAATGTGTATGATTTTAATGTAAAATTTCAGCCAATAAATACATCTATAAATACATTTGATTATCAGCCAATTGCGAGAAGAAATGGCAGTAAAATTGAAATTTCTGGACTAATTTCCCCGTGTGTGGCAAGCCTATTTGACTCTACGGGCAGATTAATTTCAAATACGCGAATCTCAGAGCCTCAATACTCAATTGATGTTCCAAATAGTTTTGTAATTCTCAAGCTACTAAACGACAAGGGCGCTGTGTTCTCTATTAAACTCTGATTAAATTCGTTTCAATAAAAAAGAAAAAGTAA
Source organism: uncultured Paludibacter sp. (assembly GCA_964568675.1). Taxonomy (GTDB): domain Bacteria; phylum Bacteroidota; class Bacteroidia; order Bacteroidales; family Paludibacteraceae; genus UPXZ01. The sequence goes on along the minus strand of CAZMQV010000002.1, from coordinate 96,839 downwards.
CTGAGAAATTTCGTTGCTTTTTCTTTTTTATATAGAATGAATATAATTTATATTATGTCAAATATAAGACACCAATAATCCCCTTCTAAAAAAATAGTATCGAATCAAGAAAAAAAAATAATCCTAAAAAACAGAGTTTACACACTGCATTTTTAGGATTAATGAAAATTTTATTTTTGAATTTGTTTTATCTCAATTTTCAGATTCAATTCATCTAATTGAGTTATATCAATTTCGGATGGCGCATCGAGCATCACATCACGTCCCGAATTATTTTTTGGAAATGCTATACAGTCACGGATGCTATCCAAGCCTGCAAATAATGAGACAAAACGATCTAACCCATAAGCCAATCCACCATGTGGCGGTGCCCCGTATTGAAATGCTCCCATTAGGAAGCCAAATTGTTGTTGCGCTTTTTCCGGTGTGAAACCTAACAATTCGAACATTTTTGCTTGTAAATTGCTGTCGTGAATACGAATTGAACCACCACCTAATTCTACACCATTGATAACCATATCGTAGGCATTGGCACGAACTTCACCCGGTTTGCTATCCAATAGAGGTACATCTTCAAGTTTTGGAGATGTAAATGGATGATGCATAGCGAAATAGCGTTGAGCATCTTCGTCCCATTCAAAAAGAGGAAAATCAACAACCCATAATGGCGCAAATGTATTTTTATTGCGAAGCCCCAACCTCTCACCTATTTCAAGACGCAATTCGCAAAGTGCGCGTTGCGTATTACGTTTTTCTCCAGCAAGAATAAGGATTAAATCACCTTTTTTGGCATTGAAAAGTGAAGCAATTTTTTTCAAATCTTCTTCCGTGTAGAATTTGTCAATTGACGATTTCAGAGTTCCATCTTCATTGTAGCGTATGTAAACCAAACCTTTGGCTCCAATTTGCGGACGTTTTACAAAATCAGTAAGTTCATCCACTTGTTTTCGTGTATAGGATGCACAATTTTTCGCGCAAATACCTGCCACATAATCTACCGAATCAAAAACTATAAAATCATGTCCGGAAACCACCTCTTTCAATTCCACAAATTTCATATCGAAACGTAAATCCGGCTTATCGGAACCATAATATTTCATAGCATCATGCCACGTCATTCGCTGGAATGGTTCGGAAATTTCAATACCTCTCAACTCTTTGAATAGGAATTTAGTCATTCCTTCAAAAGTATTAAGAATATCTTCTTGTTCTACAAACGACATTTCGCAGTCGATTTGTGTAAATTCGGGTTGACGATCGGCACGAAGATCTTCATCCCTGAAACACTTTACAATTTGGAAATAACGGTCGAAACCGGATACCATTAATAGCTGTTTCAGTGTTTGAGGGGATTGAGGAAGCGCGTAAAACTGTCCCGGATTCATGCGCGATGGTACCACAAAGTCTCGAGCGCCTTCGGGTGTCGAACCTATTAAAACAGGAGTTTCTACTTCCAAAAATCCGAGAGAGTCCAGATAATGTCGTACTGCAATAGTCATTTTATGACGCAATTCCAGATTTGCGCGTACTGAATTTCTACGCAAGTCTAAGTATCTGAATTTCATGCGAATATCATCACCGCCATCGGTATTGTCCTCGATAGTAAAAGGTGGAGTTTTAGCTTGATTCAACACATTTAATTCATTCACCAGAATTTCAATTTCTCCGGTTGGAATTTGAAGATTTTTACTGCTACGTTCGGCTACTTCACCTATAATCTGAATAACAAATTCGCGTCCCAGATGATTTGCTTTTTCACACAAAACAGCATCCGATTCTTGATTAAATACTAATTGCGTAATACCGTATCGGTCGCGTAAGTCCACAAAGGTCATTCCGCCCATTTTACGTGTACGTTGTACCCAGCCACTTATTGTTACTTTTTTTCCAATATCGGCAAGTCGAAGCTCGCCGCAAGTATGAGTTCTGAACATTATAATATCAAGTTTATTTTAATTTAAATTTTTCGAACAATAAATTCTCGTATAATCTATTTTATCTTACAAAATTAAGAAAAAAAGAGGAAAGTCCCCTACTCTCTCCACTCTATTTTTTAAAAGATAAAGTGCAGCTATTAAAAAACACCTGCACTTTATCATATAAAATTATTTTTTCAAGCTTAATTCAATATTTCAATAAGTGGAGTGCCTTCTCGTACAACATCGCCTGGAGCTACAAAAATATTTACAACTTTTCCTGCATAGTCGGAAGTGATGTTGTTTTCCATTTTCATGGCTTCGAGAATTAGCAGTACATCTTCTTTTTTAACAATATCACCTACTTGCACTTTGGTTTTGAACACAGTACCCGGAAGCGGGCATTTCACAACTTTACCTTTAATTGTTTGCACAATCTCTTCGGGTTTTTCATTGGAAATTTCGTTTGCAACGACTTGTTTTTCAACTTTTTGGCTTTCCTGATATTCTTTTTCACGAATCCCTTTCAGATAATTCGCAGCCACAGCAGGGAAAAGTTCGAGAAGGAGTTCATCTTTTTCGTCTTTCGCTAAGGTTACGTTTCCAAATGCTACCAATGTCGGATTGTCCTGACGTTTGTAAGCACTTGTGTCATAGGGTTTTTCGATAGGAGAACCTGTAATCTTTTCACGGAACTCAGGTGTAATAGCTACCGGAGTTTTCCCGTATTCGCCTTTAACCAATGCTATAAACTGGTTGGAGGGATTTGCATATTTAGGTCTTCCGTTTTTGATGTTAAGTGCCGAAGCAACTGCCTGCGCACCAACGATTTGGCTTGTGGGCGTTACCAAAGGTGGCAATCCGGAGTCCAAGCGAACACTTGGGATGAGTTTCATCGCATCTTCGAGAATGTCCATTGAGTTAAATTGCTTCAATTGAGCAACCATGTTGGTGTACATTCCACCCGGTACCTCGGCTTTGCGAACCAATTCATCCGGTTTGGGGAATCCAAAATATGCCTCAATGGCATGACAAGCAGATAGAATAGCAGCCTCATCTTCATTTTTTACAGCCTCAATAGCTTTATCAAATTCCTTATCAATATTTGCTGGGAGCACGTCGGTTAAAGGATTGAAAGCGTTAGGGAAATTTTCACCGGTATCGAATGCAGCCAACTCTTTTCGTATTCCGAATAGTTCTTGATTGATTTTAGCAACTGCTTCCATGTTCACATCCATTTCGATACCCAGTTTCTTGCAAAAAATGTAAATAAGTTCAATAGCTGGAGCTGCTGGACCACCGGAGAAATACCAAATATTTGTATCAACAATATCTACGCCTTTAATTATGGCTGTAAGTACCGAAGCAAGACCGAATCCAGGTGTACAGTGTGTATGGAAATCGATTGGAACAGGGAGTTCTTTCTTAAAAAGTGAAATAAGTGAAGCAACCTTAGATGGAGGGATAAGTCCACTCATATCTTTAATTGTGATCATATCTGCTCCAAGATCGACCATTTCTTTCGCTTTATTAAGAAAATACTGATCTGTAAATACCAATTCGCGTTTTACGACGATTTCTTCTTGTTTTTTTATCAATCCGAAGAAACTTTTCTTTTCTACTACTTTTACTTCATCATCATATTTGGGGTCAATGGTATAACATACGGCACAATCGGCCATTCCGCCCTGTTTTTTAATAGATTTAACACTGGATTTAATGTTGTCCACATCATTGAGCGCATCGAATATCCGCATGATGTTTAGTCCGCTCGACACTGCATTTTTGAAAAAACCTTCAATAATTTCATCCGGATAAGGCGCATAGCCATAGAGGTTTCTACCTCGTGAAAGCGCTGTTAGTTTTGAAACTCCACCAACTCCGGCATTCACTTTTTCCAAACGATGCCAAGGATTTTCGCCTAAATAACGCATAACCGAATCGGGTACAGCGCCACCCCAAACTTCCATAGCATAAAAGTTAGCATCTTTGTAATACGGTAATACACGGTCAATTTGAGGTTGACTCATACGTGTAGCAAATGAAGATTGTTGCCCATCACGAAGGGTTAGATCTCTGATCAATAGTTTTTTTGACATAAAGGCTCTATTTTGAAAGTTTATTGTATGGAAAAATAATTGTTTATAATTTACAAATAAAATAAATAAAACTAAACAAATTCATGCGTCAAAATTACAGAAAAAAATCTTTAATTCAAAGGAAATTACAAAAAAAACACAATGATTTTTCATTGTGTTTTTTTGTAATTATTTTGGTAAATACTACCCTACTATAACGTCAGAACTAACTTTCTTAACTAGTCCTTTCAACACATCGCCCGGTCCAAGTTCGAAAAACTCATTCGCACCATCGTTAATCATATTTTTCACTGTTTGAGTCCAACGTACCGGGGCTGTAAGCTGCGCAATCAGGTTTTTCTTAATTGAAATTGGATCGGTTTGTGGATTTGCATTTACATTTTGATAAACCGGACAAATTGGCGCACTTACTACCGCTGCTTCAATGGCAGCTTGTAATTCCTTGCGAGCTGGTTCCATCAGTGGAGAGTGGAAAGCACCACCTACAGGAAGTTTTAACGCACGTTTGGCACCTTTTTCTTTCAGAATTTCACAAGCTTTATCAATTCCTTCAATTGAACCAGAAATAACCAACTGACCAGGGCTATTATAATTTGCCGGAACTACCACAAACTCTTTGTTCACTTCTTCGCAAACGGCTTCAACATCTTCATCACTCATACCAAGTACGGCTGCCATAGTTGATGGTTCAATCTCACATGCTTTTTGCATTGCCATTGCACGCGCGTAAACCAATTTTAATCCATCTTCGAATGTTAATGCTCCTGCGGCTACTAATGCCGAAAACTCGCCGAGTGAATGTCCTGCAACCATTTCGGGTTTAAACTCGTCTCCTAATGCGATGGAGCTAATTACTGAATGAAGAAAAACTGCAGGTTGTGTTACTTTTGTTTGACGTAGGTCTTCGGGAGTGCCTTCAAACATCAAATCGGTAATCCGAAAACCGAGGATATCATTTGCTTTCTCAAAATACTCTTTGGCAATGGGTGAATTGTCATACAAATCCTTACCCATTCCAACAAATTGTGCTCCCTGACCAGGGAAAACGTATGCTCTCATAATTATTTATATTATAAAAATTTTGCGACTACAAAGGTACTAAATAATACCGGTTTTGACAAAAAAATGTATTCGACTGTTTAATTTTATCGTTTGAAAAAAAAAGAGTAATTTTGACTTTTAATTATCACTAAGAAAAACTCGCATGGAACAAATAATCAAATATTTTCCCAATATTACTGAGGTTCAAAAGAGGCAGTTTGCTGCCCTTTATGACTTATATTCCGACTGGAATACAAAAATAAATGTTATTTCGCGCAAAGATATCGAGAATCTGTATGAGCGTCATGTGCTTCATTCACTGGGAATTGCCCGATACTTTAAGTTCAAAGCAGATAGCAAAATAATTGACATCGGAACCGGTGGCGGATTTCCGGGCATTCCGTTAGCAATTTTTTTTCCGGAAGTAAAATTCACACTCATTGATAGCATTGGGAAGAAAATAAAAGTGGCGCAGGAAGTGTCAAATTCTATTGGATTGAAAAATATCGAATTGAAGCATCAACGCATTCAAGAAGAGAAAGCTAAGTTTGATTTTGTTGTAAGTAGAGCTGTGATGCCTTTGGATGATTTAGTGAAATTATCACGAAAAAACATAAGCACAAAGCAACAAAACCCGGTACCAAATGGTTTAATATGCTTAAAAGGTGGTGAGCTTGAAAGAGAAATGGGTAATTATCGGAAAATTGCTGAAGTATTTGAATTGAAAGCATGCTTTGATGGTGAGTTTTTTGAAACAAAGAAAGTGGTTTATGTACCTTATTGAGCTTGTGTACTGAAATTTCAGCAGATAAATAGTTGATATAAAAAGTAATAAGAATTATCAAAATAATTATATGAGAATTAAAACATTCGTATTTAATCTATTGCAAGAAAATACATATTTGATATGGGATGAAAGTGGAGAAGCGGCAGTGATTGACGCCGGGATGTTGTTTGACCAGGAAAAAGAATTAATAAAGCGGTTTATTGAGGAAAATCAGTTAAAATTAGTTTGGGTGTTGAACACGCATCTCCATCTCGATCATCAGTTTGGCAACAAATACTTGTATGATAGCTATGGGTTGATGCCTAAAGCCGGCAAAGAAGATGAGTTTTTATTGGCAAAAGTGCATCAGGCGGCAGCCGCATGGGGTTTACCTTATTCAGAACCGGTACAGCCTATTGGAAGCTACATGTCAGATAATGAAATAATTACATTTGGAAAAACAAAATTAATTGCGTTACATACGCCGGGGCATTCGCCCGGAAGTTATTCGCTTTATTGTGAAGAAGCCGGTGTAGTTTTTGTAGGTGACGTGCTTTTCAAGGGGTCAATCGGACGTACTGACTTTGAGCAAGGCGATTATGCTACATTGATTCGCTCCATCGAGAGTCGATTGATGACTCTTCCACCCAATACGGTGGTATATAGTGGGCATGGCACTACTACAACGATTCTCGAAGAGAAGCAATCAAATCCTTATCTTTGAGAATGTTATTAATTTATTCTGAATAAAGATTATTCTCTTTAATAAATTGATTTACAGCAGGATGTAACCATTGGCTTACATCCTTTCCATTTTTAAGCATATCGCGAATTTCTGTTGATGATATTTCGAAGAATGGAGCATTTTCCAGAATTTGCATTGTAGGATAAATTTTTACAAAAGGAATCGCATCAAAATTTTTACGAGGATAAACAATAATAGGAAATTCCCGGATAATGGTTTTATATTTTTTCCATTTGTCAAAAATATGCATATTATCACTGCCTATAAGCAGAACAAATTGATAATCAGGATAATTTGAGGTCAAAGCATACAGTGTATGAATCGTATAAGAAGGTTTTGGCATTTCAAATTCAATATCGGATACTTTCAGATAATCCTTATCAGCAACAGCCAATTCAATCATTTCTTTACGCAGGTATTCGTCAATCAATCCTTTTTGCTCTTTAAGAGGATTGCGTGGACTAACTACATACCATAATTCGTCCAACTGTGTGGAGTTAAAAATAAAGTCGGCTAATTGAATGTGGCCAAGATGTATGGGATTGAACGAGCCGAAAAATAATCCAACGTAACGTCTATAACTTAACTTTTCACTCATACTCCTCAAATTTACAAGTAATTTATAAAAAATCTGAAACAAAAATATCGATTCTATTTCTTACTGATTTATAAAGTTACGGATAATTTGTTCCGCTTCCTTTTGAGCTTTATTCAAATCGTCATTAATCACCACTTTATCGAACTGAGTAGCGAAACTCATTTCATATTCTGCTTTGCCTACTCTTCTGTCAATCATTTCAGGAGTGTCGGTTTGTCGGTTTATAAGTCGTTCGCGGAGCGACTGGATGGATGGTGGCGCAATGAAAAGCGACAAGGCGTCAGCTCCAAATTTCTTTTTCAAATTAAGCCCTCCAATTACATCCACATCAAAAATCACAACTTTACCTTGCGAAGAAATTCGTTCAATTTCACTGCGAAGAGTTCCATAGTAACAACCAGAATAAACCTCTTCGTATTCTACGAACTCATTATTCGCAATTTGTTTTTCAAATTCATCATTGGATAGAAAGTAGTATTCAACTCCCGATTTTTCATTTCCGCGAGCTTGGCGCGAAGTGGCTGAAATAGAAAATTCCAAACCCAGATTTTGTTCAAGCAAGTAGTTAATAATAGTACTTTTACCTGAACCTGATGGCGCTGAGAATATGATTAGTTTTTGCATTTGATCGAAGTGGTTTCTGAATTGCGACTGTAATATAAAAGCTAAGTATTAAAGTGTATTAAGCACTTGTTCTTTGATTTGCTCCAGTTCGTCTTTCATCATTACCACTATTTTTTGCATTTCGCTGTGATTGGACTTGGAGCCAAGCGTATTAATTTCTCTACCTATTTCTTGCGCGATGAAACCAAGCTTTTTACCTGTTGATTTTTCATGCAGCATTGTTTGAATAAAATAGTCGAGGTGATTTTTCAGGCGTACTTTCTCTTCGTTTACATCTAATTTTTCAATATAAAAAATTAGTTCTTGCTCAAGACGGTTCTTGTCATAATCAATTTTATCTGAAAGAATCTGCAGATTCTCGTCCAGCTTAGCTTTAATTTTATCAACTCTTTCGTTCTCGAAAGGCTCGATAGCCACAAGCAATTCGCTTATTTTATTAATTTTCTGAGTGAACACATTTTCAAGTATATTTCCTTCTTGATGGCGAAATTCGATCGCCTGATCAATGGCTTTATCTATAAGTGTCAGAATGTTAGTCCATTCGGCTTCGTCAAGCTCTTCAACTTCGGTTTTCAGTGTATCGGGCAATCGTAACAGAACTGACATCCAATCTTGTGGCAAAGGAATACCGGTATTATTAGTTATTTCAAGTAATTGTTCGTAATAAGCTTTAACCACATTCTGATTGATTTTTGCGCTCGATTCTTTACTTGAATTATCGATATAGAGCGAAAATTCAACTTTTCCGCGCTCCATTCTTTGTCCTACTTTGCTCCGTATTTCCAGTTCTTTTTCACGATAGAGATTGGATATTCGAGTTGAAAGGTCCAACTGTTTACTATTTAAGGATTTAACTTCAACAATTATTTTTTTGTTGTTGATTTCGCCAATCGCTTTTCCGAAACCGGTCATGGATAATTGCATAATTCAAGTAGTATTAAAAATTTAACAAACGAAATTATTTACAAAAATAAGGTTTTATATTGATTCTATGTTGTTATTCGTCGTAAATTTTGCTTATCAGATGAAATTTCGTTCTAAGCGATAAACTCATCACAAGAATATCATTCTGCTTTTTATTGTGGGAAGAATAAATGATTTTTGACGCAGAATCCCACGCAATCATCTATTTATCTGTCAGATTGTGTGCATATTAAAACCCGATGGAGAAAGTTATTGCTTTCCGGGGCAAATTCTTTTCAGACAAGAGTGAAGTTGGGTAATAGGTGTATGCGATCCTTGCGCGCAAAAGATATAGGAACTGCAAAGTGCTACCAAAAGTCCACCCTGTTTGGAAATGGTTGATATTGTCATAAGGGTATCCGTCCAATTTGGAGCCAAGCAACAACTCGAAACTGGGACCGGTGTAAAGGCTCATACCCATGCCTTTATGTTGATATACCTGATATCCAAGTTGTGCGGGGATTGATATCGAAGTGGTTTTCAGATTAGCTTTGTTACCGCCCATTCCAAATTCGCCTGCAGGATACAATGTATATTTACTCCAATTTATTCTTAATCCGGCTGACCACCAGGCAGCAGGTAGCGCTTCAAAATTTTGCACATAAGCTGTTCCGATAAAGCTGTTTCTCCATCTATAATCTTCATTTTTGTAAACGTCCCATCCAAAGTTGAAATTCTTCCACAATTGTTTGGAAAGGTCGTCTTGTGCGCTCACATTAAACATCAAAATCATGAACAACAGTGATATAAATATTTTTTTTGTAATTTTCATTTCGAACAATTTGTTTATGTGTATAATATTGAACTTACTTTATTGATATAAATAAATCGAAAATATTAATCATCAAAATTCATGCTAATGAGTATCATACTTTTGAAATCAGCTTTAATTGGATTCGTTTACGGGAAAAATCGAGCTCCAATACCTGAACTATGACATGCTGATGAAGCGCTATCACGTCTGCAGGATTGCTTACAAACTTGTTGGATAAGTTGGAGATGTGAATTAATCCATTTTCTTTAATTCCAACATCGCAAAATGCTCCAAAATTTGTGATATTTGTTATTATTCCCGGAAGTTCCATCCCTTCAAGCAGGTCATTGATCGTTTTTACATTCGGGTCGAATTCAAATACCTTGATAACTGAACGTGGATCGCGTCCAGGCTTTTCCAACTCATCCATGATGTCATTGAGCGTTGGTAGACCCGCTTTTTCGGAGATATATTTATTCAAATCCACTTCTTTCCGAAGGTAGCTGTTGCCAATCAAATCTTTGATGTCTTTCTTCAAATCTTTTGCCATTTGTTGCACAATTGGATAGCTTTCGGGATGTACCGCAGAGTTGTCGAGCGGATTGTTTCCATTATCAATACGTAAAAATCCGGCACATTGTTCGAAAGTCTTTGCACCTAATTTTGGTACTTTCAACAGATCTTTCCGATTGATAAACGCACCATTTTCTGCTCTAAAATCAACAATATTCTGGGCTAATTGCGCCCCTACACCTGATACATACATTAGCAAATGTTTGCTGGCTGTGTTCAGATTAACTCCCACTTTGTTTACCGCGTTTTCCACTGTCAGTTCAAGCGATTTTTTGAGTTGAATCTGATCTACATCATGTTGATACTGACCCACTCCAATAGATTTTGGGTCGATTTTAACCAATTCGGCAAGTGGATCCATCAAGCGACGTCCAATGGATACTGCGCCTCTCACCGTAACATCATATTCGGGAAATTCATCGCGTGCTATTTTGGATGCCGAATAGATGGATGCGCCATTTTCACTTACGACAAATACCTGTACTTTCCGATCATAACGAATATTTTGAATGAAGCGTTCAGTTTCGCGACTAGCCGTCCCATTACCTATGGCAATTGCCTGAATATCATACGCTTCAACCATTTTTTGAATTTTTCGTTGCGATTGCGAATGCTCATTTTGAGGTGGGTGAGGATATATGTTCTCATTATGCAGCAGATTGCCTTGCGCATCGAGGCATACTACTTTACATCCAGACCTAAATCCCGGGTCAATCCCCAAAATGCGTTTTTGCCCAAGTGGAGCGGCGAGTAACAATTGTTTAAGATTTTCAGCAAAAACTGCTATCGCGGCAATGTCCGCTTTTTCTTTGCTCCATGTAGCAAACTCATTCTCTATCGAAGGCTTAAGCAATCTTTTATATGCGTCAATCACAGCTTCGGCTACCATGTCGGCACACTCATTGTCGGCGCGTTTGAAAATCCGAAGCAAACGTTCGGTACACTTATCATCGTCGGGCGAAATAGAAACTCTCAGAAAACCTTCTGCCTCGCCGCGTCGCATGGCAAGCAAACGGTGTGATGAAATACGGGATAGTTTTTCAGTTACCTGAAAATAATCGCTGTATTTTTGGGCTTCGTCCTCTTTAGCCTTTACTAAAACGGAAGTTATAACTGCATCGTATGAAAAAATAGCCCGAACCGAGCTCCGGGCATTTTCACTTTCATTTACCCATTCCGCTATGATGTCTTTGGCACCTTTCAGCGCTTCATCGGCATCGGCAACATGTGTATTTACAAATTGTTGAGCGGCTTTATGAACTGAAATACTTTGCTGTTTCATCAAAATTTTGGCTAATGATTCCAGTCCTTTTTCACGAGCTATTTCAGCACGCGTGCGACGTTTGGGCTTGAAGGGTAGGTAAATATCTTCCAATTCTGTAGCATTCCAACACGATTCTATTCTAATGCGAAGTTCATCTGTCAGTTTTTCTTGTTCTTCTATGGTTTTCAGTATCGTATCTTTGCGTTTGGCAAGCTCTACCAATTTTTCATACTGCTCTTTCAGCTCGCCAATAGCCACTTCGTCGAGTCCATCGGTTGCTTCTTTTCGGTAACGACTAATGAATGGGATTGTTGCACCCTCTTCAATGAGCGTCAACGTATTGCGCACTACGCGTGGAGAATGTTGGCTGGAATTAACTAAAAGAGTAATCAGTTTTTCTGAAATCATTTGTGTTATATCGATTTTAATTTTTATAGATTGACAACAATTTAAAAATGTTCAGTGTTATTTACCGAACCGAACGGATTTAGTAACTTGCTCCAGTTGTGCCTGTTGCGATGGATATTGGTAAGTTTGAATAAGTGTTAGCGCAAATCCATTGATAATCGAAGTAAGATATTTTTGTTTATAGCTTATTTCCGCATCATGTATCACCACATTCATTTCGGCAAAGTCAATGTTGTCCAATTTTTGAGTTTTAATCGTTTTATCCGGAAACTCCCTTTTCTCTGCCTGATTTTCGAGCGATTTACGGGTAAACATCAGATAATCAGTAGCAGTTCTTATCCGGTCATTTCCTTTCAAGTTTTCGGTCAATATGATTAGATTTGCATTGAATGCAGTATCTGATTTGCCCATTTCATATTGCATGGTGGTAAGAAGCACTTCTGTGGTGATGTCTGAAGTTGATTTTTTATTTTTACCTCCCGATTGAATCAAATTTTTGTTTTCATCCTCATCGAGTACAAACCAAGTTTGAGGCAATTCGATTTTCAGATTAAAAAATTGGTTTTCGTATATCCCATTTTCCACTTTACCGTAATCAAAATCTTTCGCGTTGTTTGAAGATTTGTTGCAGGCAGTGAGCGACAAAATGATGAGCATAAAGGTAAAAAACGACTTTAGTTTCATATTCATTACAGGTTTAAAGGAGTTTGACTTACAAAATTAGTGATTTATTTCGTATTTTTGTAGTATCGAAAATTATTCAATCACCAACGTAATGCAATTAAAAAGCCTATCCATACTGAATTACAAAAACATACAGCAAGTTAATCTGGATTTTTCAGCCAAAATAAACTGTTTTGTTGGCAACAATGGAATGGGAAAAACCAATTTGCTCGATGCTATCTACTATTTATCGTTTTGCAAGAGTCATTCAAACTCCATTGACAGTCAGAATATTAATCATGATGCCGATTTTATGCTGATTCAGGGTAGTTACACGCTTCGGGACAACGACGAGAATATTTATTGTGGGATCAAGAGAAGGCAAAAAAAACAATTCAAGCGCAATAAAAAAGAGTACACGCGCTTGTCCGACCACATTGGTTTGCTTCCATTGGTACTTATTTCGCCTGATGATGAAGGGCTTATTTCGGAAGGGAGCGAAGCACGGCGAAAATTTATTGATGGTGTGATATCGCAATTCAACAATCAATATCTGGATGCACTCCTGCAATACAACCATGCATTGAAGCAGCGAAACGCCTTGTTGAAGGAAGAAAAAATGAACGATATCGCTCTATTTGAAATATGGGAAGAGCAGATGGTGCTGCACGGAGTATATTTATTTGATGAACGAAAGAAATTCATCATGCGTTTCATTCCTTTATTTCAGCAGATTTACAGTTTTATTTCCGGGGACAAAGAAAAAGTATCATTAGAGTATCGTTCGCAGCTCGTTGATGGTGATTTTGCGGAGAAACTTGCAAAAAACCGTGAACGCGACCGGACAATAGGGTTCAGCATGAATGGCATACATAAAGATGAGCTGGATATGACTTTAGCAGGCTTCCCAATGAAGCGAGTAGGGTCACAGGGTCAAAATAAAACCTATTTGGTATCGCTCAAACTGGCGCAATTTGAATTTCTGAAACAGACGCATGGTGTGAAACCGATACTATTGCTCGACGATATTTTTGACAAATTGGACGACGAGCGAGTTACGAAAATCATTCAATTAGTAGCCGGAGATGAGTTTGGACAGATTTTTATTTCGGATACCAATCGTAAACGTTGGGAAGATATACTACCCGAAATTAATCAAAGTTCAATGATTTTTCAGGTTGAAAATGGTGAAGTCAAATGAGCTTTTAGCCTCAATTCTTACTTGCTATTTATAAGTATAACAATCTAATATGATGTAAATTGCAACACTTAATCCCGATTCATTTTTTTCAAAAATAAATTTCCTAACAGCAATTACTTACCTTTGCTTTTATTAGAATTTGAAGGAGCGTAAAAACCACCACCCGTTCCTAATTTCTTTACCAAGTCAGGTCGATTCATTTTTCGCAAATCACTCATTATTTCTCGTTGATTTTCTTTTTTATACCAAAAGAAATATTTGCGTTGTGATAGTTTTTCGTCCTTCGATTTTGGAGTGAATACCGGTTCGAGTGTGTAAGGATGATAGCCTGAATAGTAAATTTCGGTTGCCACAGTCATTGGCGTAGGAGTGAAATCCTGAATTTGCTCCAACTTAAAGTTCAAATCTTTGGTAATAGCAGCCAGCTCGGCCATATCTTCATTGTGGCAAGCCGGATGACTGGAAATAAAATAAGGAATCAGCTGTTGGTTTAGCCCTTCTTCTTTGTTTATTTGTTCGAAAATTTTCTTAAACTCATAGAAATAGCTGAATGATGGCTTACGCATGAGGTAAAGCACCTTGTCGGAGGTGTGTTCAGGAGCTATTTTCAGTCGCCCGGACACATGCCTACTTATCAATTCACGAATATATTCGCGCTGGCTTTTCGCAGTTTTCTCATCATTGGTTTTTGCTAAAAGCATATCGTAGCGCACACCACTGCCAATGTAGGAGCGTTTCACACCGGGAAGTTTATCTACCGACCGATAAATATCGGTCAACGCGCTGTGGTCGATATTCAGATTTTTACAGATATTGGGATGAATACACGATGGGCGTTTGCATCGTTCGCAAATACTCAAATCTTTTCCTTTCATAGCATACATGTTTGCCGAAGGGCCACCCAAGTCGCTCAGATTGCCTTTGAAATCGTGCTGACGTGTAATTTCTCTCACTTCGTTGAGTATCGATTCTTTGCTTCGCGAAACAATAAACTTGCCCTGATGCGCCGAAATAGTGCAAAATGCGCAACCGCCGAAACATCCCCGGTGTAGATTTATCGAAAATTTAATCATTTCGAATGCCGGAATGGCTTTATCCTTATATTTGGGATGAGGCTGGCGGGTGAAAGGCAAACGATAGGTAGCGTCCAGCTCCTCGGGTTGCCACGGCGGAAATAACGGGTTGATTATTACCCACTTCTCCCCTACTTTCTGTATAAGCCTCGCACCTTTCATCTGGTTGCTCTCCACTTCTACAATGCGAAAATTTGAAGCATATAGTTTCTTATCGACCAAGCATGTTTCATGAGAAATCAATTCTACAGTATTCAACTCACTATCAGGTACTTGCTTCGACAAAAATGCTGTTTGCGGAATATCTGTAATTTCATTCAGTTTCTCACCGGCTTTCATCCGATTAATCAATGCTTTCAGCGATTTTTCGCCCATGCCATACACCAGCAAATCAGCCTTACTGTCTGCAAGAATACTTGGCATCAACTTATCCGACCAATAATCATAATGAGTAACGCGGCGAAGCGATGCTTCAATGCCTCCAATTACTATTGGCACATCGGGATAAAGTTTTTTCAGGATATTGCAATAGGTGATTGTAGCATAATCGGGGCGCTTACGAGCTTCGCCACCTGCGGTATAAGCATCTTCAGAGCGCAAACGATTATTAGCGGTGTAGTGGTTCACCATGCTGTCCATATTGCCGGCAGTAACTGCAAAAAAAAGGCGAGGTGTTCCCATTTTTTTGAAGTCGCGTAAGTCGTCCTGCCAATTTGGCTGAGGTACAATTGCAACACGAAGACCTTCCGCCTGCATTAATCTGCTTATCACAGCAGCGCCAAACGATGGGTGATCCACATACGCATCGCCACTAAAAAGTACGACATCCACATCGTCCCAACCATGTAGTTTGAGTTCTTTCTGTGTAGTTGGCAGAAAATCGGAAAGTTGATAGGTTTTCATTGTTTGCATGATGCAAAGTTAGTTATAAAAGTTAAGAGCTACAAGGTGTTGATATATAAGGAAACAGTGTGCAGATAGTTTTGTTTTGTATTGTGCCCTCATTTCTTCATTTTGATACTACCGAAACTACTCATCCCTTTTCCTCAAAAGAGGTTTATTACACATTAGATATTGCGTTTAAATTCGGCAATCTTTTTAGCACCATTTATTTTCAAAAAAAAATAGAAGCGTAATTGTATAAACCATTATCATACCGGCTATTTAGCGCATAATGTAGTATTTTTTTTTGCTTATAAGATCAATCGGAAAATAATCGAGATAATATGAAAGCTTAGACGAGATAATTTTTCCACTAAGTATCCAAATGGGAAAAGCGTTTTTTTCAAATGGAAATACCTTTTATTCCGGATGGAAAAGTAATTTTCCAAAACGGAAATAGTCCATTCCCAAACGAAGAGGGAGTATATCATAGTCTTTGTTAGCTAATTTACTGAATCTTTCGTTTTCGTGAAGTTTAGCTTATAATTGGAGTTGGAAAAATTCTGTGTTGGTCCCCGAGAATTTCTTTTTTTTAAAATCCGTTTACGAAGGAGAGTAACCGAAAGGTAGCAGATATGTATTCTCCTAAGATGTTTGTAGGGGGGATAAGAAGTTACAAACAGCTAAAATAAATCCCGCTTTAATGTTAATTAATAATAGCTTTGTAACATTTCGTCATCACAAGGCATCACACAAGTATATGATGTATTCAAAGAGAAAAATTTTAAACTAAAAATAAAAAACGAGAAAATGAGAAATCTAAAAAAAATGATGATTCTTGCAGTTGCTGTTTTTACGATGGCATCCTGCAAGTTAAAAAACGAACCTGTTTATGACAACTTCAGACTTAGCACTGCGCTTTCAATTTTCGTAAACGACGAAGGCAAGGTTGGAGTAAGTAGCTTAGTAAATGAGAATTACAATTCTTTTACCGAATATTGGGTAAATGGAGAGAAAGTTAAACTTGATGATATGAAAAATGCGATGCCAAACGGTAGCAATTTTCGTACTACAATCGACCTGAATTATTTGACAACTTCCGTTTTTCGCAAAACCGATGGAACTTATGCTGAATATAAATTTTTCAGAAATTACGTGGTGGATTTTGGTGTCAACATGTATTATTACAAGAACGGTGAAAAAATTGGCGTTGATACCACTGCTATGGGCGCAATTCACGCGGTAGATGCTACGGATGGCGAAGCTTTTGTAGGCTTGTTTGGCACCCAAACCTACGATCGCTACTATGGCACAGTGATGAAACCAACTAAGGCATTCTACATGGATAGCAACAAGAAAATTCATACCTTACCCATGCCCGACAATTATTTCTATTTCACAGGCGTGAGTACAATTCACAAATCGGGAAACGATGTGTATATAGCTGGTTTAATGGATTTTCCGATGTATTGGAAAAACAACGATATGGTGCGATTGCCTAGCAACAACCGTTACGGAGAAGTAAGCCAAATAGCAACTTCGGGTAGCGATGTTTACGCGGTTGGATATTATGACAAGCCAAACGCAAATATCATCGGGCACACTGCTTGTTATTGGAAAAATGGTGTGCTTACCGAATTGGAGGATGGAGCTGTTACCAACGCCGTTTTTATTGATAAAAGTGGTAATGTGTTTATTGCGGGAGCCAAAGGAAAAACCGAAAAAGAGTATAAAGCTTGTTATTGGAAAAATGGCGAACGTGTTGATTTGGAAAAATAGAGTGAATAATGTAATTTTGGTTTGATTTATTTATTTGCGCCAAACAGTTACTAAAATCCTTTAAGCGGGATTTAGTAACTGTTTTTTTATGTAATAGCCATGTAAATGCACATTCACATACAATTAATCGACTATAAATCAAAGTATAAAAGCTACTTTAGCTGTAATGTTTTCGAACTTAAGCTGCCTATATCCAACAAAGAAAGCGGCGTTCAGAAAACGGTTTCCTATGCCGTAGCCACATTCGGTATATGACTTGATAAAAGGAGTATAGAGCTGACTTAGATAAAGCCTTTCGCGCACTACACCACTCGATATTTGCGGTATCCGGGTAAGTATCAGATTAGAAGTTTCGTACATCAAATGAGCTTGCGCGTATTTGGACGAGGCGTGGTAATAATGATAAGGCAAAACCGTGAATCCGCCTCCAATGCCATCGCCCCAGCTTTGAGGGAAAAATGATTTGGCAAAATAGGTAAAATCATTAAAATACTCATTTTTTTGATTCGAAAACATTCCGACTCCGGCATGATAATTTAGGCTGTTGAGCAATCCGAATTGAATACGTTGGTTTATATCAACTTCGATGCGATTGAACGACGATGTGCTTCCCATCACTCCATTGATATTTTGAACATACTCTACTTTAAATGTGGGATAATCGGAACGGAGATATATCTTTTGCGTGCGATCCAACAAATAATATTGACCGGGAGTCCAACTAAGGCTGATAATTGGTGTAAAATTATACTGAAGCGCGAAAATTTCCGAATCTCCGTTTTCATTTGCTGTTCGCAGCGCGTCCTTTATCGGTTGGCGTACATGATAGTTGATCCCAACCCCCAATTGTAAGCCATTGGTTAATTCTATGTTGTTGAAAAGTTTGAAATAATAGTCCTTGTAAAACCGGAGATTTTTCTCTTGAAGTTTGTGTAAACTATCGCTTAACTCATGCAAAAAACGGGAGCTGTAACTTGGATTTCCCCTGCCTGCAGCTATCGAAAAATACCCCAAACGAGTTGGTTCGTAGTTCCAAACCGTATTAAGCCCATAAGTCCACTGTTTTCTTCCGAAAACATAGCCACCAAACAGATTGACATTGATGCGCTGTTGGCGTGGCAAATTAAAGCCAATGGCAAATTTTTGCTGATATGAGAATCCATCTTGGGTTGAATAGCCCATCATCGAAGGATTGATAATACCGCTATAACGGATATCACCGGTTTTGAATCGGTATCTGGTATTTATTGCGAGGTTTTTCATCAGTTTCAATGCCGCATCGTTACTTCCTTCCCGGATGGTATCGGCCTCCTGATGTTTGGCGCGATTAATTCTCTGATTTTCATTATATTGTTTCAAAAAGTCCTCTTCATCTTTCGTCAAACTTATTTGGCGAAGTTTATCCCAAAGCGCGGAATCATTGTTAAGCGGTACCGAGTCGAGACGCATTCGGTACTTATTTCCGAGATTGTAATTTTTCACATTCGAATCATTCACCCTGTAATAAATATCTTTATAGGTGATTTTTGCTTGAAATTTATTTACAACATGATTGCCTAAATATTTGTATGATTGGGTGATATTGAAAAATGTAGGCAGGTACTTATTATTAATATCATTACCCATTTCTACGTCAAAAACAAAATTCAGAAACAAATCATTACCTTCACCGTGCATACTGGCAACGCGCCACATTTTTTCATCCACTACGAAATATCCACTTATCAGTTTTGGGTTGTTATATATTGGGTCGAAACGAATGGTGTAAAATTCACGATTGCCGATATTCTCAGTTTTCAGAAGTGAATAAGTGTAGTATTTCGAAGATTTTTCTCGTAATGGCAGATGAAATATTTCTCCGTGAGCACTTTCGGCATATATATCCATACTGATAAACTGGAAAGGCAGGATAGCAATATCCCGCTTTTGGGTGAGTGAACCCGAAACATACTTTATATCCTGAGAATAGCTGTTTGGGGCAGTAAATTTTAAATTACTCACCGACTCTATCAAAGCTTCATCGTTATTCGGGTCGTGGATTACGAAATTAGGAATCAATTTGGAATATCTGTATAGTATATTTCGTTTCCGGGTTTCGATATATGTTTTCAGATATACCGAAGCCTCATACGAATCAACCACACCGCTATGCGAAGCCGCGGCACGGGTAACACGTTTCATAATGCTATCAACCTGCGACAATTCAGCTGCCGCAAGTTTGCCGGAGTAAATGACTCCCAACATTAGCAATATGTACCAATACCGTAGCATTATTTCAAATTAATTGACCCCGGATTATGTAGATGTATAATTCAAATAATAGATTATAAGATGCGAAATATAAAGCAGTTAATGGACAAATAACTCATACTTCGAACACCTATTGATGTTCGGATTCAGAAGCGTCAGAATTTTCCGAATCAAATTCAACAATGATTTCGCTTCGCGGAATATCGCTGAACTTCCGATGACGCTTGATATGATATTCATACAAAATACTACCCTGAAAAATTGTTTTAAATGTCGATCGAACCGATTTAAGAATATTTTCTTCACGCTTGTCGGCATAGTCAGACTGACAGTTTCTAAAGTCAGTACGCGCATCAGTAATCGCTTTCAAGTGCTCATATTTGAATTTCAACAACATCTGAGCAGCCGCAAGATTATCCAGATAAAACCGTACGTCGAAAGTTTTATTCAAACTCTTGTGAGGCAAGTTCTTGTAAAGCATCAATAAATTATTGCGAAAGTTGAGGTAGGTTTTTCGCGGGCTGTTGCTATTGAGCGTACCTCCTCCGATGTGATACACCACACTTTTGGGGTTGCACACCACGCGGTGTCCACGACTATTGAGCCTCCAGCATAGGTCTATTTCTTCCATGTGTGCAAAAAACGTTTCGTCCAATGCGCCAACACTCCAATACGCCTCACTCCGAATCATCATGCAAGCTCCTGATGCCCAAAACACATCGCGAATATCATCGTATTGCCCTTTATCTTCCTCAATATCACTAAAAATTCGCCCACGACAAAAGGGGTATCCATATTTGTCGATAAAACCACCCGCCGCTCCAGCATAGTCAAAATAATTTCTACGCTGAAAAGATAGAATTTTGGGCTGACATGCCGACACACTCGGATTGGCTTGCATATAAGCATAAAGTATTTTGAGCCAATCTTTGGATACCTCCACATCCGAATTGAGAAGCACAAAGTACTCGCTATTAAGCTGTTTCAGTGCCCGGTTATAACCTCCGGCAAATCCCCAATTTTTATCTAAATTGATGATTTTTACTTTTTCCGAAAAGTTTTTTGCTATAAAACCTACCGAATCGTCGCTCGAATCATTGTCTGCCACCACTAACTCAACATTGGGCATGTCTTTTACGCTTTCAATCAAAGGCGGTAAAAACTTTTCGAGATATTCTTTTCCGTTCCAATTAAGTATTACTACTGATACTGACATCTTCTTTTCTGTTTTTTTTAATATTTTTTTATCAGAACTAAGGTAATTGGCTGTACAAATGATTAATAGACTAAGCTATATGAAGTTGAGAATTAATTTTGAAGTATAAATAAAACCGCTTTAATTCGTTCGGGTATATTTCCATCGTTTATGCGTCCAAAGCCAATATGCAGGATTTTGCTCAATATCATCTTCAAGCATACGCATATACTTTTCACTTATCTCAAATTCGGCAGTTTCAGCCGGATTGATAGCTATCGGCAGGAAATGACACGTGTAATAACCGCGTTTAATTTTTTTCATCCTCACGTAATATACCGGATAATTGAATTTTCGGGCAAGTTGCTCAGTTCCTGTGATTACCGCGGTGTATTGTTTCAGAAAATTGGTAAAATAATGCATACTATTTCGGCTTGGCGACTGGTCGGACAACATGCCAAACATACCCAGTTTGCCTTCACCGCGCATTGTAATCATTTGACGTAAAATATTTTTCATCTCCACATTTTTGCTTCCAAAATGCTTTCGGATATCATCTATTATCCTATCCGAAGTTGCATCCGTCTGGCGCTTATATATCTGATAGGCAGGCTTGTCTTCGGGCAGATACAACGAAAAAGATGATGTCCATTCCCAGTTTGCATAGTGCGAAGTGAGTAGCATCACGCTTCGTCCCTCGTCATAATGACGCAACATTGGTTCGTAATTAACAAACTTCATGCGCCGCTTCATCATTGTTTTGCTCATGCCTGGTTGCTTCAAACTTTCGAGAAAAATATCGCAGAAATGATGGTAAAATTCTTTCTCAATTTTAATCAATTCAATTGCCGATTTCTCGGGAAACGAACGTTTCAGATTCTCTCTTACTACCCCAATTCTGTACTTTGCTACATGATAAACAAGAAAATATGCAAAATCGGAGATTAAATAAAGCATCCAAAATGGCAATAAACTAAATATACGTACCAGAAATGATGCAAAGAAATATTTCATTTTTTCGTGATGATGATTAATAAATCGGAGTTAAATTTGAGATAGCACGCAACACTAAAAAAATCAAGGTATTTGCTTGCTTACACACTCCTATTAGTGCGCTTTACCGATTGACACTAATAACAAGGAAAAAACACCCCGACATATTTATTGTCAAGGTGTTTCATGATTTTATCTAATCTATTTGTTTAACTATTCTTCCTCATCCGAATAGATACCTAAAGACTTACCATATTCATATTCGCTATCAAGAATGAGCAGTAATTCATCTTCCGATAATTTAACTCCATCTTTTTTTGAAGCTTTCAGTACGAATTTGAGCATTTCTTCTTCGTCAATGCTTGCCTCTTCGGCGGCGTCTTCAGTAATTAGACCTTTTTCTTCATAATAGTCATACAATACATCTAAAACATAGTTAACAACATCTTCGTCGATGTGATCTTTTACTTCAGATGGCAATTGGGCCATGATGAATTTTACAGCGTCGTCGTCGTCATATTCCAGCAAATCGTCTTCCATTTTCATAATGCATTTATTTTTAATAAGTTTGTTTTTATTCTAATCGTAATTACATATTAATACAAATCCAAAGGTAGAACTTTTTTCTCAAAATAATGGTATTTTTTAATTTTATTTTCAATAAGATGATGTGCAATTTCATTTAATTATCAGTATATAAGCACTATATATTTTATTAATGCAAACTATGGTATTGTAAAAATCTGCATCAATAATTATATTGATAGTTTAATCAAAATTGTCAAAAAAATAACCTTTTGCTACAAATCGGAATAATTTGTTGTAAAAAAATGATTACCTTTGCATCAATCAGCAAATCGGTTTGTCGCTTCCTGATCTATTCGGGGGGAGGAAAGTCCGGGCAACACAGAGCACCATGCTTCCTAACGGGAAGTTGTTCGCGAGGGCAAAGTAGCGTAACAGAAAATAACCGTTCCGCTTGCGGAATAAGGGTGAAAAGGTGAGGTAAGAGCTTACCGGTCGTGGTGGCAACATTGCGAGCCGTACGCCTGATGGGTTGCAAGATCAAGTAAACCGGCGTTATCAGGGCTGCTCGCCCGATGCCGGAGGGTAGATTGCTCAGAAACTTGAGGCGACTCAAGTTCCAGATAAATGACAAACATTTTTTCCGTAGTGAAAAAACACAGAACCCGGCTTATAGATTTGCTGATTTTTCTTTCGACAACAACAAACAATATAAACTCAAATATTCAACACCTTGAAAAGTAGGCATATTATTCCGTTAAACAAACGATAATCTGCAATTAAGAAAAAACAAGAATAAACGATTTGCACTTTCTCTAAGTCTTAAAACATTTCGCGGCGCTTTGTTTTTTTATTTTCAAAATCACATGAAGTTTTTATAAAAGACTAACACTCATCTTATGAAAAATATAATTGAATGGTTTCAATTCGCTTTTAACTTTGTGCGTTATGATATTTGGAAAATTACAGGAAATGAGCTAACCAAAACCCGTCGAATCTTTTACAATATCATTAAAACAATTTATCTTGCTATCGGAGGCTACAAATCACATCAGATAGGTATCCGCGCTTCCGCCCTCACCTATTCCATCACGTTTGCCATCGTTCCGCTTTTCGCTCTCATGTCAGCTATCGCAAAAGGTTTTAATATCGAAAATACGATTGAAAGTTCGCTTCAGAATACTTTCATGGCTCAATCCGATTTAATTCCTGTGATTATGGAATTTGTAAGAAAATATTTGGACACCATGAGTGGAGGTATCTTCCTGGGAATCGGGTTGATTATACTGATATATTCTGTTTACAATCTTTTTGCGCAAATCGAAATGGCGCTCAACAACATCTGGCAAGTACAGAAATCGCGTTCCATAGTCAAGCAATTCGCATTATATTTTTCAGGCTTACTCATTTTCCCTATTCTGTTGGCTGTGAGCAGTGGTCTATCCATTTACATAAACAATATCTTTAAAGAAACTTTTCTATTTCAGATTTTCACACCACTAGCACAATTCGCACTTTCTTTAGTTCCTTATATCTCAAGTGCTTTGATGTTTACATTTATTTTTATGCTGATTCCCAATACGAAAGTGCGTTTCTTAAACGCGCTTATTGCCGGCATCATTACAGCAATTTTCTTTCAGATTTTTCAAAACCTTTATGTCAGCGGACAGATAAACTTAACGCGCTACAATGCCATTTACGGAGGTTTTGCTGCCATTCCGCTTCTTTTACTCTGGATTGATATTTCATGTATTATTTTTCTTATTGGCGCCGAAATTTCGTATGTTTCACAAAATTTGCGTCATTTCGATTATCAAAACGACACGGACAACATAAGCCTCCGATACAAACGAAATCTGACAGTTTTCGTTGTTCACATCATTGTAAAACGTTTTCAAAATAATCAGCCACCACTCACGGTTGACGACATTGTAAGCGAATACAAACTACCCATCCGGCTTTTGAATCAGATACTTACCAGCCTGACGGATGCAAATATTATAGCGGCAACAGAAAATGATAAAGCTGTGAAAGCATACCTTCCCGCCATCGATATCAATGGGCTAAGCCTCAATATGGTAGAACAAAAATTAGACACTCAAGGCTCAGAGCTATTTTTGGAATCGAAAAACGAAGAAATGGATGCTTTTTGGAAAGAAATAATAACATTGCAAGAAAAATCGCATGAATTAAGTCAATCGGTTCTCATCAAAGACATGTAAGCGCCATAAGCCTCATTTATTACCATTTGATATGTCTTAAATATCAATTTAACCGATTGATTTCCCCTTTTAAGCATACACTATCATAGCCTTTCGGTGTTTTTTGCACGGCACAAAATATGTGTTATTAAACATTTTTATAGCAAGATTACACAATCAACGTTTTTAAAAGTAGTATCTTTGCATGATTTTTTAAAATATAAAAACTGGCTATTTTAATAAAATCAACACAAATAGAATACAAATAGAAACATAAATAAAATAGATCCGGAAACTTTAAGTCGCCGGCTCGGATAAAGGAAAAAAACTCATGGCATTAGGTGATTTATTAAAGAAATTTATGGGCAACAAAGCCCAGCGCGATATGAAAGAGATATCGCCGGAAGTAGAAAAGATAAAAGCAGCTTACGAGAATATAAAAACTCTCTCAAACGACGAACTGCGTGAACGCACAGAAATACTAAAAGCAAAAATTCAGGATGTTATTTCGGCAGACAATCAAAAGATTGTTGAACTGAAAGCAAGTATTGAGCAAACAGAATTGCATCTTCGCGAAAAAATATACAACGAAGTTGACAAATTAGAAAAAGATATTACTGACAAAGTAGAGAAAGTACTAGAGGAAATTCTGCCCGAAGCTTTTGCGATTGTAAAGGACACTGCCCGACGTTTTTCTGAAAATGCAGAAACAATTGTTACCGCAAACGATTTTGACCGCAACTTAGCCGCTAAAAATGATTTCGTACGCATCGAAGGCGACAAAGCTATATATAAAAACGAATGGAATGCCGGTGGCAACATCATTAAATGGGAAATGGTGCACTACGATGTGCAGCTTTTTGGTGGCGTGGTGCTACATAGGGGCAGAATCTCTGAAATGGCTACCGGTGAGGGTAAAACATTGGTAGCAACCCTACCCGTATTCCTTAATGGTCTTTCACACCGTGGAGTACACGTGGTAACGGTGAACGACTACCTTTCAAAACGTGACTCGGAATGGATGGGACCTTTATACATGTTTCACGGCTTGTCTGTTGACTGTATCGACAAACATCGCCCTAACTCCGAAGAGCGTCGTCAGGCATACATGGCCGACATCACATTTGGAACTAACAACGAATTTGGTTTTGATTACCTGCGTGATAATATGGCTACAAGCCCGCTCGACCTGGTTCAGCGTTCACATAATTTCGCAATTGTGGATGAGGTGGACTCGGTGCTTATTGACGATGCCCGTACACCACTTATCATATCGGGACCTGTGCCAAAAGGCGAGGATCAACTATTCGAAGAACTACGCCCTAAAGTAGAAAAATTGGTCAACACCCAACGTCAGCTCGTAACCAAATACCTTGCCGACGCGCGAAACTTGATGAAATCGGAAAACGAAAAAGAACGCGAAGCAGGTACATTGGCGCTATTCCGCTCCTACAAAGGTATGCCTAAAAACAAACCACTTATCAAATTCATGAGTGAACAAGGAGTGAGAACAGCCATGCTGAAAACCGAAGAGATATACATGGAGCAAAACAACCGTCGAATGCCGGAAGCTACTGACCCACTCTACTTCGTAATTGATGAGAAAAATAACTCCATTGAAATGACCGACAAAGGCATTGACCTTATCACCGGTAATTCGGACGATCCGCTGTTGTTTGTTTTACCTAATGTAGGTGATGAAATTGCCGAGCTTGAGCGCAACAACTCACTTTCTAAAGAAGAAAAGCAGGCTAAAAAAGATGATATTCTTCAAAACTACTCGGTAAAATCGGAGCGAGTACACACTATCAATCAATTGCTGAAAGCATACACTATGTTTGAAAATGATGTAGAATATGTGGTAATTGACAATCAGGTGAAAATCGTTGACGAACAAACCGGACGTATCATGGAAGGACGACGGTATTCTGATGGGTTACACCAAGCCATCGAAGCCAAAGAGGGAGTAAAGGTCGAAGCGGCAACACAAACATTCGCTACCATTACCTTGCAGAATTATTTCCGAATGTATCACAAACTTGCCGGTATGACCGGTACAGCCGAAACAGAAGCCGGCGAGCTTTGGAATATCTATAAATTGGATGTTGTGGTGATACCAACCAATCGCCCCATTTCTCGCAAAGACATGGAAGACCGGGTTTACCGCACAAAACGTGAAAAATACCAGGCTGTAATCGAAGAAATAGTAAGTTTAGTCGAAGCCGGTCGTCCCGTGTTGGTAGGTACCACATCGGTTGAAATCTCCGAATTGCTAAGCCGGATGCTTACCGGACGTGGCATCAAACACAATGTACTGAATGCCAAGTTACACAAACGGGAAGCCGACATTGTGGCTGAAGCCGGACGAAAAGGGACAGTAACAATAGCAACTAACATGGCCGGACGTGGTACCGACATTAAACTGACTGCAGAAGTGAAAGAAGCCGGTGGCTTGGCAATAGTGGGAACTGAAAGACACGAGAGTCGCCGAGTTGACCGCCAGCTACGCGGGCGTGCCGGTCGTCAGGGCGACCCGGGTTCATCCGTATTCTTTGTTTCACTCGAAGACGATTTGATGCGTCTGTTTGGTTCGGAGCGTATTTCGGGCATGATGGACAAAATGGGATTTAAAGAAGGTGAAGTGATAGAGCACAGCATGATATCAAAATCAATTGAACGTGCCCAAAAGAAAGTAGAAGAAAACAACTTTGGCATTCGTAAACGTCTGCTCGAATATGACGATGTGATGAATGCGCAGCGCGAAGTGATTTACTCCAAACGTCGCCACGCATTGATAGGCGAACGTATCGGTGTTGACATTTCCAATATGATATATGATAGTGCCGAAACTATAGTTGAAACAGCCAAAGGAAACGATGACTTTGAAAACTTCGAACAAGATTTGATGAAGGTTTACGCCATGGACACACCTATTGACGAAGAATCTTTCAAAAAAACCAAAGCTAATGACATTACCGAACAGGTAATTGAAGGAGCGCGTGGTACATTCAAAAGAAAAACTGAGAAAATGACCTCCATCGCCAATCCGGTAATCAAGGATATCTACGAAACCAAAGGCGACCAATTTGAGAGTATCCTGATACCGATAACGGATGGAAAACGCATGTTTAACATCACTACTAATTTGAAAAAAGCATACGAAAGCGAAGGACGCGAGGTTATCAAGGATTTTCAGAAACAAACTTTGCTATATGTGATTGACGATGAATGGAAAGAGCATTTGCGTCAGCTCGACGATCTGCGCCAATCCGTTCAGGCTGCAAGTTACGAACAAAAAGATCCACTTTTGATATACAAATTGGAGTCTTTCGGCTTGTTCAAAGAAATGGTAAATAGCATCAACCGCAAAGTTCTGTCCATACTGATGCGTGGCCAGATACCAACTCGTGAGCCGCAAGATGTGCGTCAGGGCGAACAACAACGTCGTTCGGACTATAGTAAATACAAAACTCAAAAAGATGAAGTAGCAAGTTCCGGCAACCGAAATAACAACCCAACCCAGCAGGATACGCGTGAAGTTCAGAAATCCGAACCAATACGTGTGGAGAAAAAAGTAGGAAGAAACGACTTATGTCCTTGTGGAAGTGGAAAGAAATTTAAAAATTGTCACGGAAAAGAATAATTGATTAGACGAATAATCAGAAAGGACATCGCATGAATTAACACTTCTCCGATGTCCTTTTTATGTATTCCAGCTAAAAATCGACGTTAAAAAACATTTACTATCAGAAAATAATCTGTATGCTTTTATCTCACCCGTTGCTAGCTAAAAAAGAAACATTAACTTTGCAGAAAATAAGCAAACAGGACTACAGAACAATTGACAACATTCCATCTAAATAAAACAAACTAACTAACAAACTATGTTGCTATACGTTACCTGGGACGTGAATCCCGAATTATTTTCAATCGGAGGGCTTACCGTGCGTTGGTATGGCGCTTTATGGGCTTTAGGTATATTTCTGGCACTCCTTATCGTCGGGAAATTGTATAAAAACGAGAAACTCCCCGAAGCATGGATGGATAAGCAATTTATGTATGTAGTAATTGGAACCATTTTAGGAGCCAGATTAGGTCATTGCTTCTTCTACGAATGGCATTTGCTAAAACAACCAGTCGAAATTCTTGGAATAAGCTTTAAGTACGGTAATCCTTATTTATCGAAACCTTGGGAGCTACTCTATATCTGGCAGGGTGGATTGGCAAGTCATGGTGGCGCGCTCGGTATTATGATCGCTATGTATTATTTCAACAAAAAAGTTACACACAAGGGTTTTATTTGGGGTTTCGACCGCTTGGTAATTGGAGCCGCAATCACTGGCGCCGCCATCAGATTGGGCAATCTGATGAACTCCGAAATATACGGTAGCGTAACAAATTTGCCATGGGGTTTTATTTTCACACAAGATCCGCAAGGCGATGGATTGCCACATCATCCAACTCAGATTTACGAAATACTTTATTGCCTTGTTACTTTTGCAGTAACCTGGTGGCTCTATTGGAAAAAGAAAGCATATCTGCGCGAAGGCTTGATATTTGGCGTATTCCTGATAGGTGTTTTCGGTACACGTTTCTTACTTGAGTTTATCAAACTCAATCAGGAAGATTTCGAGGGAAGTCTGATACTCAATATGGGACAAATTCTCAGTATTCCTTTTATCATTTGGGGGCTTTATTTGATTTTTTATCATAGTAAGAAGCACATTACAATACCTACTGCGGAAGTAGAAACGGAAAGAGTAAAGCCTCCCAAATCAAAAAAACAGAACTTGTCAAAATAAAACCATAGAAATGGATATCGAAAACATAAAACCATACAACCCCAACGAGAATAAAACCCGACAGTTGAATCGCATGTTCAACAATATCTCGAAAAGATACGACCAATTCAATGATATCATGAGTATGGGGTTGGCACGCCTTTGGAGAAAAAGAGCATTGCAATCGCTCCGAATATTTCCCCATAAAGTGCTGCTTGACATTGCCGCAGGCACTGCCGATATTTCCATCAAAGCTTTTGAACACTTGGAGCCGCTTTGTGTTACCGGCATCGATATTTCGGAGAAAATGCTTGAAATCGGACGCGAAAAAGTAAAGAAAGCCGGTCTCGACGGGAAAATAGAGTTAAAGGTAGAGGATGTAAGTCAAATGAGCTTCGAAAACGAAAAATTTGACGCGGCAATTACATCATTTGGTATCCGAAATTTTGAAAATTTAGATAAAAGTTTGCAGGAAATTCACCGTGTGCTTATTCCTAACGGTAAATTTGTAGTTCTCGAAATGAGCGAACCGAAAACTCCTGGCATTTATCAGGCTTATATGCTATATACTAAGACATTAATTCCCTTTGTGGTGAGAACCTTTTCAAACGACAAGAAAGCATACAAATACCTCACCAATTCGATGGAAGCATTTCCTCAAGGTGATGAGTTTATCGCGATAGCACAACAAAATGGTTTTCACTGTATGAAATATGAAACCTTTTTATTCGGAGTATGCAGTTTGTATCTGTTAGAAAAACTTTGATATTTAGCCTATAATCCAAATAAAAACACATAATTTACTGCTAGAATACTCAAAAATTGAATTTATGGCTCTTCATTAGTTTCTTCCGAATTCTTTCTTGTGAGTTTTTTGAAAAAAACAGATAGTCGCGACTCTTTATTCGTTTCATTTCTATTCTCGGACGATACAAAGGGAGTAGCCGTTGACCCTTCGATATAATCGAGTCTGTACATGTTAAAAAACAACATAAACAGCGAAATTAGTAATGGACCAAAAACAACTCCCCAAAATCCAAACATCGGGATACCAATAACTACTCCAAACACGGTAATGAGCGGATGGATGTCGGCTAATTTCTTCTGTAAAAAAAGGCGTGCAACGTTATCAACACTCCCGATTACAAGCACACCATACAATATCAAGCCAATTGCGGCAGTGAGATTATCTTGAAAAAAATAAGCATTTATAGCCAACGGAATATAAACAATTGTCGAACCTAAAATCGGGATTATTGACGCGAAAGCCGTAAGCACGGCATACATTAGTGGAGTATTTACATCCAAAAACATATAACCAATATAGGCAAATGTGCCTTGTACAATTGCCAATAGCGGTATTCCCAGCGCGTTGGCTTGAATTATAAGTTTCGTTTCTCTTACAAATATCTGTTTGTTATCTTTCGAAAATGGCAACATCTCGCGGATGGCTGCTTCGAGACTTTTGTAACTGTACAGCATGAAATACAGCACAAAAACAACAACCATCGTATTAATGACGAGTGAATAGGAGTTTGAGGCAACTGCCTGAACCAAATTTGTTCCTAATTTAGGGATAAATGATAAATTCTCAGGTGTGAAAATTTCAATATTAAAACGTTGCTCAATCTGATCCACAAATCTCAATGCCTCATCGCGAAGTAAATCGGGATTAAAATTAATTCCTGAAATGGTATCGACTACCAAAAAACCGATACCTGTAACCGGAATCAGGAATATAAATAATGCCTCAACAAGTATGAGAATGGCCGCGAATGTGCGATTAAATCTCTTTTTCTCATGCAAAAATTTCATCTGCCCACGCAAAACGACAAAAAGAGTAAATGCTCCCAGAAAACCCCCAAGATAGGGTCTCATCTGACTGAAGAGCAACAATCCTAATACCAATATCAATGCCATCAACACATATTGATACTTTTTTTCTGACAATTTCATTTCCTCCATTTCTCCTGTTTTTAAATAATCCCGGTTGACGCGTAATAAATATGCGGCAACCGGGAGTCAGACATAATTATTATACTAACCGGTGAATCAATTCTTCTTTTTCACCATAAAGCAAATCAATAACCGGAATTTCAATCATCGTATATGCACCAGGCTGCAAACGTGTAGTAGCGCGAGCGCAGGCAACTAAAATCTGTGCCGTTAATGCCGGATTGTTTATACGCATGTTAAATTCAAATAGCTGATTTTGAGTTTTACCCGAAACTCCCTTGCGTACAAGATTAACACCATGCCCCATATCTTTCAAATCATCAACACTATCCACCTGTTTTACATGCGTTTCGTCATTAATAAAATAAGCGTCATTCTTTATATTATGTTCCACCTCTTTGAAATCAGCTCCATCTTCAAGTTCCACATAAACCATTCGACGATGCACACTTGTACCCATCGGGATGGTCATTGATAGCGCATCCTTCACGCCTTTGACAGCCTTCACGGCTACAGAATGACCCATGCTCATGCCAGGCCCAAAGTTGGTATAAGTAATGCCTTTGGGTGCTATCGCTTCGAGCAAACCACGTACCACCGAATCGCTTCCCGGATCCCATCCGGCCGAAATTACCGATACAGCTTTATTTGCTTGCGATACAGGCATTAGCTCCTGACGTAATTCCCAAATGCCACTGTGTATATCATAACTGTCAACCGTATGAATGCCTAACGCAAGAATTTCTTTTGCCATTGATGGAATTGCACGTGTAGGCGAACACAAAATGGCAACATCTACTTCGCCTAATTTTTTTATGTCGTCAACTACCGCAATACCCTGAAGTTCTTTTGCTTCTTTTTCGTTCAATGAAGCGTTGCGACGAACCAAACCTATCAGCTCCATATCCGGTGCTGATTCAACTGCTTCAATTACCGACTTGCCAATATTCCCATAACTTACAACTGCTACCTTAATTTTTTTCATTTTTTTTATTATTTTATTAAATACAATATTAATGATGTGAAACATTTACATCGCTTCGATTCTTTCGTTTCTTTCGTTTCCTTTACTCGCCATTGATGTAAATGATTTATCCATACAAAATTATAAAAAATAACAGAAATTATTCGGTAAAAAGCAATTTATTTACCCTAAAAATCAATAAATCATTAACACGTCATACTTAAAATCTTCTTTTATATCGCTACTCCCATTCCCAAGCAGTTAAAACAATATCTATAAAAAATTAGATTCAACAATAAGTTATTTTACAACCAAAAATTACATTTCCAACAACTATGATTAAATATAAATTTCAATTTTGGAAAACTTTTTTATTGCAATAAATTTATTACTAATTAAAAACCAACATATTACATAATCTAATAGACAACTCTATGAAATTATAAACAATTTTTACTATCAAAGATGACTATTATTCCAATTTTAATTCTTAATATTGTAATCTTAAAAAATCACAGATTCATAATTCATAAACCATTAATATTCAGCTAACAACAGTGGAAAAAGAAACTTACAAACAAGAAGAAGTAGAAAAAGCGTCGCTTGAATACTTCAAAGGTGATGACTTGGCGGCAAAAGTTTGGGCAACAAAATACGCCTTGAAAGATTCGTTTGGCAATATCTATGAAAAAACTCCGGACGACATGCATCATCGTCTCGCTTCGGAAGTGGCACGGATTGAAGCCAAATACCCTAACCCGCTCTCACATGACGAACTTTTCGAATTGTTTCGTGAATTTAAGTACATCGTACCCCAGGGAAGTCCAATGACAGGAATTGGCAATGACTTTCAGGTAGCATCACTTTCCAACTGTTTCGTTATCGGTTTTGATGGCGACTCCGACTCTTATGGAGCTATCATCAAGATAGACGAGGAGCAAGTGCAACTGATGAAGCGTCGCGGAGGCGTAGGACACGATTTGTCACACATTCGCCCCAAAGGCTCTCCGGTGAAAAACTCGGCGCTAACCTCCACTGGCATTGTGCCATTTATGGAACGTTATTCCAACTCCACGCGCGAAGTAGCGCAGGATGGACGACGTGGCGCGCTGATGTTGAGTGTATCCATTAAACACCCCGATTCTGAATCCTTTATCGATGCTAAATTGGAAGCCGGCAAAGTTACCGGCGCAAATGTCTCGGTGAAGATTGATGATCGATTTATGGAAGCTGCCATCAAACAGCAATCCTATACACAACAATACCCTATCAACAGTGCCAACCCTTGGTTTAAAAAGGATATTGACGCAAATAGTTTGTGGAAAAAAATAGTACATAACGCGTGGAAATCTGCCGAACCCGGAATTTTATTTTGGGATACTATCACCCGCGAATCGGTGCCGGATTGCTATGCCGACTTAGGTTACCGAACCGTATCCACCAATCCTTGTGGCGAAATTCCACTTTGCCCCTATGACAGCTGCCGCCTATTGGCTATCAATCTTTATTCCTATGTGAAAAATCCATTTACCGCTGAAGCCGAATTTGATTTCGAGCTTTTTGATAAGCACGTGCAATTAGCACAACGCATCATGGACGATATCATCGACTTGGAAATGGAGAAAATCGAAAAGATTTTAGATAAAATAAACTCCGACCCCGAAAACAACGACATTAAAAATACTGAGTTACAACTTTGGGATAAAATAAAAACTAAAACTTCGCAAGGTCGCCGCACCGGTGTAGGCACTACCGCCGAAGGCGATATGCTGGCAGCGCTTGGTCTGCGCTACGGCTCCGACGAAGCAGTTGATTTTTCGGAGAAAGTGCACAAAGCTGTAGCGCTTGCCGCTTATCGCTCATCGGTAGTGATGGCAAAAGAACGTGGTGCTTTCACTGTTTATGATGCGAAACGAGAAGAAAATAATCCGTACATTCTCCGCTTGAAAGAAGCTGATCCGGCGCTTTATGAGGAAATGGTAAAACATGGACGCAGAAATATTGCTTGCCTTACTATCGCGCCTACCGGAACAACAAGTATCATGACTCAAACTACATCGGGAATCGAGCCTGTATTCATGCCTGTCTATACACGTCGTCGGAAAGTGAATCCAAACGATAAAAATGTGCAAATTGACTTTGTGGATGAAAATGGCGACTCGTGGGAAGAATATGTTGTATTTCACCACAAATTCGTTACATGGATGATTGCCAATAACATACCGACGTCCAAACGATTCTCCAAAGAAGAGATAGATGAACTGGTAGCCCGCTCTCCTTACCACCAAGCCACATCCAACGACGTAGATTGGTTGAAAAAAGTACACATGCAGGGACGTGTTCAGAAATGGGTTGACCACTCCATCAGCGTTACCATCAACCTTCCCAATGATGTTTCGGAAGAGCTTGTAGGGCAACTGTATGAAGAAGCATGGCGCTCCGGATGCAAAGGTGTAACGGTGTATCGCGATGGCTCACGCTCAGGAGTACTCATCGCTGTAAAAGAAGAAAAGAAAGCCGAGGAGCACAAAGATGATAAAGAAAAACGCGTTTGCTTCAATATCGAAGAGCCGTTAGTACGTCCCACCGAATTGAAATGCGACATTGTTCGTTTTCAAAACAACAAAGACAAATGGATTGCTTTTGTTGGACTAAAAGATGGAAGACCTTATGAAATTTTCACCGGTATCGCTGACGATGACGATGGAATTTTACTTCCAAAAACAGTAATTGACGGTAAAATAGTGAAAGTGAAAGGCGAAGACGGCAATAGTCGCTACGACTTTCAGTTTGTAAACAAAAGAGGCTTCAAAACCACTGTCGAAGGTCTTTCATATAAATTTGACAAAGAGTTTTGGAATTATGCGAAACTCATTTCCGGCGTATTGCGCTATGGAATGCCAATTGATCAGGTTATTAAATTAGTTTCGGGGCTTCAACTCGACAGCGAATCGATCAATACGTGGAAAGTAGGTGTAGAAAGAGCACTGAAAAAGTACATCCCAGATGGTACGCAGATTTCTGAAAAAGATTGCCCCGAATGTGGTCAAAAAACTTTGATTTACCAGGAAGGGTGTCTTACTTGCAAGAACTGCGGATTTTCAAGATGTGGTTAACAAAGATTTAATCATTCAACCAAATACTTTTTTCATGATTAGAGGGAGAAAGGCGGATAAAATTAAAAAAATCCGTCTTTCTTTTATTTTTCATATTTTTCAAAAAAAAAGATTTACTCCATTAGAATGATTAATTAATTATCTCTTCAGAATGCTTGTGAAACCAATCCGCTTAAATAATGTATAGAAAGGCATTTTAAAAGATGCTTATTGGATAAACAGAATGAATACTAATTTGTTTTTCACAAAGATATGAGATTAAGAGCAATTATAGCGTGTGTGTTGTGGGGCTCGGCTTTTGCCGGCGCCAAAATCGGGTTGCAATACGCCGAGCCAATTCTACTTTCCGGAATGAGATTTATTCTTGCAGGCTTGCTACTAATACCGGTGATGTTGGGCAAAAGAATTGACTTTCGAAACGAATTAAAACATTGGCGTTTTATGCTCACTTTCGCGTTTTTGCAAACCTTTCTGCAATACGGATTGTTTTTTATCGGAATTGATAAAGTTCCTGCAGCTACATCAGCCATCATTGTTGGGTCTGGACCATTATTTGTCGCCTTAATGGCACATTTCACCTTGAAAACCGATAAAATGAGCTTCAGAAAAGTTATTGCAATTACATTAGGGCTTACCGGCATAGTGTTCATCAGCCTTGCGAAAGGAAATATTAGCTCCGATAATCCTGCGTTTTTCAAAGGAATCGGATTTTTGTTGCTAAGCAATATTGTGGGTGGATATACCAATATCATGGTATCCAAACGAAAAGGGTTGAACCTCTCGCCTATTTTTCTCACATCTTTCGCACATTTAGTGGGCGGCACATTACTGCTTATCGTATCGTTGATTTTTGAACATCCTCAACATCAAACTTTTCCGATCGAATTCTTTGGCGCTTTAACTTGGTTGGCAATAATTTCATCTGCCGGCTTTTCCATTTGGTATGGACTGCTCAACCGCCCGAATGTAAAAGTATCGGAATTAAATCTCTGGAAATTCATCATACCGGTAACGGGCACACTCCTCAGCTGGATTTTTGTGAAAGGAGAAAATCCCGACATGCCAACTATTGTCGGCATACTCGTTATCAGTTTCGCATTACTACTCATGCAGCTTCCTGAGCGGTTCTTTCATCGATTCGCCCGACGAACTGCCAATAAATAAGAACAAAACATTACAATATAATATTAATCATTCAACCTTCGCAAGTGAGTTAATTTACTGATTAAGAATAAAAAAACAGCATTTGGGGCTTGGGAAATGCCAATCGCAAGATTTTTACGCCCAAATTGCAACCACAACGCTATGCATGTTGCAATACAACCTGCTTTCGGAGGTTAAACGCTTCAGCGACTACGAAACACATGGCGAACTGTTTCGGGAATCGCAGAAGGATGCTATTAAACTCACCGTATCCGAACAGATATGGCTGATTATCACCGAGATTGCAGCCGAATTGTCCGAAATTCTAAACATAGACACCGAAGTGTTAATGGAGAAATTATTCTCTGAAAATGAGAAACTTACAAAATATCTAAATTTCAAAAACCAACCGCAAGCGGGTTAATTATAGCTTGCGGAAGTTGAGTTATTTATTTTTGTTGGAATATTGAAATGCAGAAATGCAGAAATGTTTATTTATTCGACTGCTTACTATTGACACACCGGCAGATGGGAGATTAAATGTATGGGGGGCAAAGACAATAAAAACTAAAACTTTATAAAACAATCATTCAGTTGAAAAATTATTTTTGTACGTTTTAGTACTACAATCTCTAAAAAAAAACTTTTTTCTACACTGTTTAGTTCCGATACCTCTTCACTTAAAGTTTTTTCTCTATTGTTTGGTATCGCACACTCTAAAAAAAAACTTTTTTTTCTATTGTGTAGCTCCGCACTATCTTCACATAAAGTTTTTTTTAGTGTGTGTAGCGCCTCACACTCTAAAAAAAAAGTTTTTTCTGAGAATTTCCAAAAACAGCTTGCGATTTGTAATTTATTTTATAGGTATTCTTGCAAATCACAAGTGAAATAACTTTATGTTATGGACTAACAGAACCAAAACATGTCGAAATCATCTTAGTTGATGAACTATTTGTCTGAAACAGCCCTGAAATTAAATTATTTATGAACTAACAGAGCTAAACAGTTTAAAAATAAAGTTTTGTGATAAGGTAATTGGACTGAAACTCTCTAAAAAAAAAGTTTTTTTTCAATTGTGTAGCGCAACAAAATCAAAAAAAAAAGTTTTTTCTGAATATTTTTAAAGCCTTAAAAGATAGTAAGATTGCAAATAATCCGCCCCACAGGGTGTTTAATCCCTGATAAGGTGAAATTCTAATTCCATCGTGTCGGGATGGTTGTATCATAGTTTCCCGAAAGACACTCTCTAAAAAATACAGATTTTTTTGCTTCCTCTATCTTAAGCTTAAAATACCGCTTACAATTCGTAAGTTGCGAAAATGGACTAAGAACTAAGAGTTAAGAGTTAAGAGTTAAGAACTAAAAACTAAGAACTAAAAACTAAAAACTAAAAACTAAAAACTAAAAACTAAGAACTAAGAACTGACTCCACGCTGCCGCACGATATTGTATTGTGTGGTAACAAGACTTAAATCAATCATAAAGGCTAATAAACCTTTTTCTCACTTACCAGCCACGCGAAAGGATTCGTGCGGGAGCGGGTGTTCCACGACATATCGGGAGATATTTACAATGAAGTCATCTTGACTTTTTAAAAACTACGACTCACACTAATTTTTCGCACTATTAACCGACTAAATTCTAAATCCTTCAAATTCTATTTTTATTACGGTGATACACAGTATTTAGGAAAATAAAAATTCATTTTCCAAAAAGATACCCTCCCCATTCCTTAGTACAATGATAGCTGTGCGGCCGATGGGCTTTTGTTTCGACTCTTCATTCGTTTGGGTACATTTGGCATATTGCAGGTAATAGTTGTACGCCTTGTCAAAGACTATCATGCTGCCCGGAGCCAAATTCAGATATTGCATAAAATTCTTCAAAACTAATGCCTTTTTTGCGGTGTTTCATTTTGCGGCTGACCAACAAAAATGGAGAAAAATGGGCTATCAATACAAAATAAAACTGTCGGAACAATTCTTCGTCCCTATCACGTAACGCGTCTCCGGTTGTACTTTTGGCTGGTGAACTTTCCATCCCAAGATAATTCAGCTTACACGCCAAAGCCCGCATTCCATCACAAACCTCCCCCCATCGAGTAACAACGGGAAAATATGCCAAAGAGCATCATCACCAACTGCACCCATGAAAAAAAGGTCTTATAATAGCTGTCTGTTTTCATTCTTATCACCAACTCATCAAACTTCTCCTTGGGAATTATATTGATAATTTGTTTTGAACAGCGGCTGACTGACTAAATTCTTTTTACTATCTTTGTCCATGTCAATTTTATTATTTTGCGACAATAAAAATACGACATTCGGGTGAAACCGCAAAATGGGAGTAGCCCGATTTTTCTTGATTTTTTTTAGTGGGTCAGTAATGAATATTAATCAAAAATGAAACCTGATAGTATAATTTTCGACATGGATGGTACCCTCTGGGACAATGTGAACAGTTACGAAATCGTTTGGAACTTTGGATTGGAGAAAATGGGGTTTGAGAGGAGGATTAACCGCAATGAATTAATCGGCATGATGGGTAAGGAAGCAAGAGCGATACTCAATGCAGTCATTCCCCACGAATCGGAAGCTACGCAAGATGAACTTTATGAAATTGTACTTTCCGCTTATCAAAAATTATTACCTCAAATAAAGCCGCTCATTTACCCGGGAGTGTTGGACGGTTTGGAAAAACTTTCAGCAAAATACCCAATTTTCCTCCTCAGCAACTGTGAAAAAGACGGCTTAGTTAATTTCATGAATCACACCAAAATCAGCCATCTGATAACCGACTATATGGAGCATGGGCTAAACCTGAAACCCAAAAGCTACAACCTGAAACTCCTGGTCGATAAACACAAGCTGCAAGCTCCTTTTTACGTGGGTGACACCGCATCTGACAGCCACGAAGCCGGCAAGGCAGGAGTTCCATTCGTATTTGTCAGTTACGGTTTTGGAGAAGCTAAAGAATATCATTTGAAGTTTAATTCTTTTTATGAGCTGAGTGATTACTTTTTAAAACTGAACGATTAAAGAATAAAACTCGTAACTACTCCCCACCCTACAATCAATCGATGTGAAGCGTGAGCAATGACAATTTGATTCGACAAATCAATCGAATATCAAATGTTTTTTTTGAAAAAAATGAGTTGGAAACTTATCCGGATTTTCCAGGAATTCAAACAAATATTCTATATGTTTGACAAAGTTCCTTTGTAGGGAAGTGAATTTGGAATCTAAGTTTTCGAGGTTTTCTCGTTTCGAAATCAGGCTCTAAACCTTGAAATGCAGGATATCAATTTTTTTCAGTAGCCGCACTCTTTCGTTTATGAATACTTTTGTAGTTGAAATTTTTTTTTGGCAATACTATCCTTTGATGATGGCAAATGCTGGTCAGAATCATTTTGGTGAGTTAATATTGATATAGTTTTGCACCGAAGGTCATCATTCTCTTGCGCGATAGTTCTGATTACTTACAAAAGTTCCTACTCAGAGTGCCAAAAATCTGAAATAGAATTGCTTGTGATAAATTTTTCCATCACTAAGAAGGATATAACGAAGCAAATTCGATTATCGTATTTAAACGTATAGTTTAATACTAAACACAATCATCCTTAGTAGAAGAAGTGTGCGAGTAATTAGTTTTATTCTTATCGAAAATTGAATTTAGTTTTAGCAAACGATATATCGGACAGTAACTCAATAAGCTACTTACTGTAAGTAAAAGAGCGACAATTAAAGCAATCACGCCGGACAATCCGGGTAGAAAACCTGTATAAAAGAATATGATGAGTATTATTGATAGAATTAACCGAAATGTTCTGTCGGCAGTGCCTATATTTGATTTCAATTTCATATTGAATATTTTTTGTCGTGAAATGTTTTTAATTAATATGGAAACAAGAATAAAATTTATTAGGTTCACTTTTTCTCCCTTTTTTCTATATTATTAATATTTTATTCCTAATAAAACAAGACTCGAACAATGTCATAATGTAAGTTGAATCAAAATATTTAACACTATTAATAAAAATAAATTGATAATTATTATTGTAGTATTGCAAAATCGATGTACATTTGCACACTTTCATGAATATAATTAATACTTAAAAGCACTAACATGAACACAGATTATTATCCAGCCGAACCTTACCGAATCAAAACGGTGGAAACGGTGAAAATGAACACACGGGAAGAACGTGAAAAATTAATTAAAGAAGCGGGATACAATACCTTCTTACTCAATTCGGATGATGTTTTTATTGATTTGCTAACCGATAGTGGCACAAATGCCATGAGTGACAAACAATGGTCGGGTATGATGATAGGTGATGAGGCATACGCAGGGAGTCGAAATTTCTTTCATTTACAAGAAACTGTACAAGATATTTTTGGTTTCAAACACATTGTACCTACACATCAGGGGCGAGGCGCCGAGAATATCCTATCGCAAATTGCCATTAAACCGGGGCAATATATTCCAGGAAACATGTATTTCACAACAACTCGCTATCATCAGGAGCGCAATGGAGGCAATTTTGTAGATATTATTTGCGATGAAGCTCACGATGCGTCTCTCAACATTCCATTCAAAGGTAATATCGATCTTGCAAAACTTCAAAAACTAATTGATGAAAAAGGCGCCGAAAGTATTGCTTATGTATGTTTAGCAGTAACGGTGAACCTTGCCGGAGGACAACCGGTATCAATGAAAAACATGCGGGACGTTCGGAATTTAACGGAGAAATATGGTATAAAAATCTATTTTGATGCCACCCGATGTGTAGAAAACGCATATTTCATAAAAGAACAAGAAGATGGATACGCGGATAAAACTATAAAGGAAATTGTTCGCGAAATGTTTAGCTATGCGGATGGTTGCACAATGAGTGGCAAGAAAGATTGTCTTGTTAATATTGGCGGATTCCTATGTATGAATGACGAACAGCTTTTCAATGACGCGAAAGAATTGGTAGTAGTTTACGAGGGCATGCCCTCTTATGGCGGCATGGCTGGACGAGACATGGAAGCAATGGCAATTGGACTGCAAGAAGCTATCCAATATGAATATATCGAGCATCGCGTAAAACAAGTTCGTTACTTAGGAGAAAGGCTACTTGAGGCAGGAATTCCGATTATTGAACCAGTTGGTGGCCATGCCGTTTTCTTAGATGCCCGTCGTTTTTGTCCACATCTTACGCAAGAACAATTCCCTGCACAAAGTTTAGCAGCTACGCTCTATTTGTATTCCGGCGTGAGAAGTATGGAAAGAGGAATTGTGTCGGCAGGTCGCGACAAAGTTACGGGGTTAAACCACAGTCCGAAGTTAGAAACAGTGCGTTTAACTATCCCAAGACGTGTTTACACCTATCGCCACATGGATTATGTGGCCAACGCTGTTATTCATCTTTTCAGCGAACGAGAGCAAATTAAAGGGCTAAAATTCATGTATGAGCCGAAACAACTTCGGTTTTTTACTGCTCGGTTTGACCATATTTGAAAGATATTCGATTAAAAAAAAATCCACGCCATTTTTGTCGTGGATTTTTTATATCCTGCCTATAGTCTCCATTCGAGAAATGGGAATTGACTTATTAGCTCCATTTTTCTTTTATCTACATTTTCGATAAACTTTCTGTATTCAAAATTTCCAGGGTGTATAGGGCGGTGCGATAAGTCAGCGCGCAGTTGTTCAAGCTTTGATTTTAATTGCAAGGTAGATTCTGAGAAAAATGAATCAGAAAACCGTTTCCAAATATAGTCAATGGCAACTTCGGAAGGATGAAGCATATCTGAGGCGTAGAATCGATAATCTCGTAGTTCATCCATCATAATTTCGTATGCCGGAAAATAACTTATATTTGTCATTTGATTACAAAGCATATTTACAGCAAGATGAAGTGTGCTTTTGCTCACCGTATTCTCATGTACCCCATCCTTCCAATGACGAATGGGACTTACTGTTAAAATAATTTTTACCCCTGGATTTGACTGCTCAAGCAGTTTGAAGGTTTCGGACAAATCAGCGACAATGTCTTCGACATGCAAGCGCTCTCGGATAAAGTTACTTGCCGGCATTTTATGGCAGTTTGACACTACTTTTCCGGTTTCTTTACTAACATACACCCATGATGTACCTAAAGTCAACATCAACACATCTGCTTCACGTAAAAAAACTCGCGCAGACGTCAATTTACTATTTATTATCTGTAACGTTTCCTCGCTACTTGCCGAAGAGAATGCGCTGCTATGCGAAAAACTATTCCACAAAGACCCATGTTGGAATAAATCCGATTTGTTAAACTCCTTATCGCTCAGAAGTATGCGCAGACTTTCACTAATTGACTTTGGATTGTACAAAACGCCAAAGGGATTAGTTATGTTCAGAAAAAACACATCCTGAAGTTTCCTACCAATATTCTCAGCAAAACACGAACCCATGGTCATGATTTTACTATGATAATCTATTTGAAACGACGAACTTAAAACAGGAACCGGTGTAGTAAACATAAGACTTTTATTTATTTGTAATCAATTGGAAAATTAATAGGAATCCAAAATCATTCCTAAACCACTCAAAATAGCAAATAAAATGGTACCCATTGAGATTATTTTCATTTGCATGTCAAGATTTCTACCCGTATTTCGGAAGACAAAACTTAAATGCCAAATAAAAATCGGCAATGTTAATAAGAAAGAGTAAGCCGAATAAGATTTGCACTTCAAAATGCAATATATCAGCATCAACACAAATGCAGCTGTAATAATCAATAAATGATATTTTCGGGCATTATCAATGCCAAAACGCACTGCAAGGGTCTTCTTTTCAAAATCTTTATCGTTGTCGATGTCGCGCATATTATTTTGATTGAGCATGGCAGTTGATAAGAATCCAATGGAAGATGCCGGGAGAAAGATTTCGGGAGAAAAAGATTTTGTCATCAGAAAATATACGCCAACAACGCTTACCAATCCAAAAAAAATAAAAACAAAAATATCGCCCAATCCAAAATAGCCATAAGCTTTTTTACCAAAAGTGTATTTTATTGCAGCAATAATAGCTAAAACGCCCATGAATAGTATTAAAAGACTTTCGGCAGACACGAAAGAATGAAATGATGACCACACCAAAGCCATGCCGAAAAGCGCCGAAAGTACTATAAATACAATTAAAAAACCATATAAATTCTCTTTCGTTAAATTTCCACTCTGAACACTTCGGATGGGACCCAATCTATTTTCATTGTCCGTACCTTTTTGTAAATCACCCAATTCGTTGGCTATATTTGATAGAATCTGTAATGATAAGGCGGTGAGCATTGCCCAAAGTAGCACGGTAGGATTCCAATAACCATCAGCTACACTTATCATCCCCCCGAGCAAAATACCTGACACGGAAAGTGGTAGAGTGCGCAAACGCATACTTTGAATATAGTATTGAATTTTTTTAGCCATTTGCTTTGAAATAATAATTTTGCAAAAATACAAAAAAAGGATACAAATAAAACAACAAAGTCGTGATTATTACCACGACCTTGTACTTTAATATCTGTTGTTCAACAAACTACGAACAGACAATTATTTTTTTTCTTCAGCTTTTTTAGCTTCGCAACATGCTTTTTTCGTTGCATCTTTGCATTCAGATTTGCAATCGGCTTTTTTTGCATCTTTATTTGCCTTTTCGCAACATTCTTTTTTTGCTGGTTCTGCTTTATCTGCTTTTTTCACTGGTGCAGTGGCTGTCATTACTGAAAATGAGAGCATAACTGCTGCAAATGCCATAAAAATTTTTTTTGTTTTCATTTGAATAAAAATTTAATTCGAAAGTTTAGAAATTGTGATTAATACTGTTTTTTATTTGTTTGTTTTCCCAAGTTCGAGCGCTTTTGCCTCATAGCCTAACTTCTTAAATGCGGCAATCAATTTCTCTTCATTGGTTTTTCTGGTGTCGAAAGTTAAAGTAACTTGCTTTGACTTTAACGCAACATTCATGTCGTTTACACCCTTTTCAAAAGCGATATTTTTTTCAATTGTCTTTTGACATCCTTCACAATCCATCGAAACCTCAAAAGTTACAGTTTTCTTAAAGTTAACTTTCTCTTTCTTAGTGTTCGCATTGATAGCGAAAGCAAAAATAGCTATGAAAATGGCAATTAAATATTTCTTTTTCATTATTTCTGATTTTTTAATTTTTATAAATTATTACACTATATGCCAGCTCTTTATTTATGATTTCGATAATGCCCACCTGAAACCTAAATAAATTGTTCTACCATGCATTGGACCCCACACCATCGAGGCATCAAAGTTATCACCAAAAGGGTTCTGGACATCAATGATTGGATGTTCTTGCATAAATCCAGTTAAATTCTCCACTCCACCATACACCGACCAGGTTTTGAAGTTCTTTGTTATCTGAGTATTCATTATCGTAA
The DNA here is from genome assembly GCA_964568675.1 of uncultured Paludibacter sp. Taxonomy (GTDB): domain Bacteria; phylum Bacteroidota; class Bacteroidia; order Bacteroidales; family Paludibacteraceae; genus UPXZ01. The sequence continues at coordinate 51,926 of CAZMQV010000002.1, read as the reverse complement.
ATGGAGCAAATTCTTTTTCCCAAAGCGGATTCATTTTATCCGGATCGGGCAATCGGCCGCCTCCATTGAACTGAGTAGTGAAATCAAACTGCCATTTGTTGAGTGGTGTTTGATATGACAAAGAAATCATGCTTTTTGTCCGATTAGTGAGCGGTTTTTCTCTTAACTCACCACCTATTGTCATTTTTACGTCGTTGATCCGATGCGCCAACGTTGCTGTCATTCCTCTGAACAACTCCAAATTGGCTTCAAACTGCAAACTGCTTGAATAAGACTTTCCATTCGAATTGTAAAAGCCTACTCCATGCGGATTACTATCCATATCAACAACTAACTGGTTCAAAAAGTTCGTATGGTAAAATTCTGTCATAAAACCAAGTTCTTTACCATTCCAGATTGGAATAAATAGGTGTGCAGTTGCACCAAAGTTCCAAGCTTCTTCCGCTTTCAAGTTGTTTGCAATTGTCAGATTTCGATTACTTGCAAGCAAGAAATTGTTCTCTGCCATCACTTGAGGTGAACGATAACCTTTGCCGGCTGACACACGAAGATGCGCACGATTCATCAGGTTGTAACGAACGTGGAATCGGGGCGAAATGAACATTCCAAAATTGGAATGATAATCGGCACGAATGCCAGCCAAAGCGGTCAAATCCTTGTATGTCAAGGTGTATTCTGCAAATACTCCCGGTACATTTTCAGTCCGATTGGAGTTTGGAATTACAATAGAAGCAATTTCATTGTACATATCAAGATTAAAACTAGTTCCTGTCGAAATTTTCTGATATTTTCCCAGTTCAGTATCATAAATAAGATTTAAATAGATATTCTTTTGCTGTCCATTATAATTCTTTATTCCATAATGTGCATCTTGCTTGTGAATGGAACCACTAACGATAATCCCCAAACTCGACTGATTCTTATGAGGTTCATTTTCATGATCATGCTCTTCTCCTTCATGGTCGTGCTCATGGTTATGCTCTTCAGAATCGCCAAACATAAATCCATTTTTCACAAAGAACTCATAGCGCTCCGAATTAACTCCAATCTTATAGTTGTCTTTTGTCTGACCACCAATTCGTTTCTCGGAAAGTCCGCGAATGAAAGCTTGTAAAATATAATTGTCTTTTGTGTAATGCCAACGATTTGCTACATTGTATTGTTTTACGCGTGGCAAATCAAGGTAACCATCATTGTCTTGGTCGAGCATAAAAAGCTCATCCGAAGCATGAAGTAGAATGGATGTAGAAAGATTTTCATTAAGTTTCACGGCAGCATCGGCATTGCCCTCTATTCGTCCAGTTGAATTTGTATAAAGATTCAACGAAAGTTTATCGCTGTTGTGTGGTTTCTTATATTCCACATTAATTTGCCCTGCAATGGCTTCGTAGCCATTCTTTACGGATGCTGTTCCTTTTGATATCTGAATACTCTCCATCCAAGGACCGGGTATATATCCCATTCCATAGGCCGATGACATGCCGCGTAGATTAGGGATATTCTCCGTCAACATCTGCACATAACCTCCCGAAAGCCCCAGCAAACGGATTTGTTTTGCGCCAGTCGCTGCATCACTAAAGGATACATCTACCGACGGATTGGTCTCAAAGCTCTCCGAAAGATTACAACATGCGGCTTTTCGCAATTCGTGAGTATTCAATGACTCAATATTGAAAACTGAAGTACGACTTTTGATTTTTCCTAAACGTTGCTGTGTAACAGTTACTTCGGACAATTCCACATTGTCGTTGAGTGTTATCTGAATTTTATTAGTTGATTCATTTTCCGAAATTGTAATAGTGTCATTGGCGTAGCCTACACTGCTTACAACCAACATGTTTGATTCACTTGATTGGGAAATTTTGAAAAAGCCATCGATATCGGTAGTTGTTGCGGTGTTTCCATGACACCAGCGAATATGAGCTCCCGGAATTGAATTTCCGGCATTGTCTTTTACATAGCCCTGCACTTGCGAAAAACCATGTAGGGACATAAACATAGCGAAAAATAAAATAATTTGATTTTTCATATAAATAATTTGATTTTAATAATTTAAAAACGACATTTGGTTTGTCTTATGAAAAATAGGACAAACAAAGCTGAATTAAATTTTAAAATCAAATTATGAGTATGGATATTTTAGAAAGGATTGCCCTTCCGGCCTTTTTAGCAACTAAATTGGGGGGTATAAATCGTTCGGAAAACTCAAAAGAATATGCATCAATATCACTTTCAAAAAAGATATTATTGAATATTTTGTAAACCAATGAGTAATCAACGAGTCGGGAAGTAATAAACTGAATGGAAGGTGTGTCCACAGTCAATCTATCCAAATGACAAGCATCTTCCGATTGATGCAAATGAAAAGATTTATCAGCTTCGCAAGCGTGATGTCGCTCCGTGTTGTGTTCCAAATTGTGATGATGAACTGCTTCACATGAATACTCCGTAACTTTCTCGATACCTTCTATCTCACATTGCCCACAGCAATAGTGAATCAGGTTATATCCAGTTCCTGCCAACAAGAACATTATGGATAAAACCATCGCTAAAGTGATATGTAAAAAGTTTAGTTTCATTATCATGAATGCAAATATACAATACAACATCTCAATTCAGGATAAGTTTATCGTTATTTTGAATTGTTTTAACTTAGTTCGTAGGTTTTTGAGCAATATTATTCAGTAGAATCTCAATATCATCAGATTTTATTTTTTAAAATGGAAAACTTGTATTACAAAAGTTCAACAATATAAATGAAAGATTTGTTTAAAAAAAACTTCAGGTAAAGAGCTATTCAGTGTCGGTAAAATATTAACTTTATTTTCTTCGAATAACTTATGAAATCAGAAAAAAAATGACTACTTTTGCACAAAAAAATTATTTTTATATTTTATTATGAAAATACTGCTTTGAACGCATCTCTGATACATTTTCATTTTTGGATTAAAAAAAAACATGTCTCAATTTTTGATCAATGTCGCATAAGACTAAAAAATATAAAGAGAAAAACGAACTTAATTATAAAAAAACGAAAATATTTGTATGAACAAAAGGATTGTTTTTTATTTTTTCACCGCCCTATTTGTCTTTTTGGTTTCATCCTGTAAAAAACAAGAGATGGAAACTGAAGTATTGAATTATGAGAACGAATTTTTATTAAATTCTCAAGACAGTACGCTCGGAAGCCTTTCATTTCTTGCAGAAGTAGAAGTGCCTGTAAAGTATCATAATCAAGAGGTGCTGAAAAACGTTAAGCAGCAAATAATCACGAAAGCATTGGGTGAGGTCTATAATAACTACCCCTTAGACAGCATTTTATCTCAATATGGCAGTATGCTTTTTCAAGAATATAAAAAGAGCAATGAACCTTATTTGAATCGGATTGTCGATTTGAAAGGCTCACGCGCTTTTTTAGATAATGAAATAACAATTCAGGGAACTGTAATGTATTTGGATGATAAAATTTTGTCGTACAGTTACGAAAGATATGCATATATGGGAGGCGCACATGGTAACAGCACACGTTTTCTATCCAATTTCGATCTGAAAAACGCCCATACAATTACGGAAAAGGAATTGTTTACAAACAATTATGAAAGTATTCTTGCTCAATTGATTAAGGAACAAATTGTTGAAGATAATGCTGAAATGGAATCGGTAGCCGATTTGAATGATTTTGATTTTTACGAAGATCGGATTAAACCCAACAACAACTTTTTCATTACTCCCGATGGGCTTGCTTATGTATTTAACCCCTATGATATCGCTCCTTACAGTACTGGACAGATAGGCGTATTAATCACATACGATAAACTCAAATCCATTCTGAAGCAGGGGAATCCGATTGAATATCTTTATTTAAATTCTGAAAGTTAATTAAGTAATGTCTTTCTACGAATTAATAAAAAATAGAAGATCTGTCCGAAAATTTCAGGAACAAAGTGTTGAAAGCTGGAAAACTGAACAAATTACCCGGGCAGCATTGATGTCGCCAGCATCCAAAAGAAGTAATCCTTGGGAATTTATCGCGATTGAAGATAAATCAACGCTTCTCAAACTGTCGGAATGTAGAACAGGTAGTTCAAAATTGATAGCCGGAGCTCCACTTGCCATCGTAGTAATCGCCGATACAAGCAAGAGTAATGTGTGGTTTGAAGATGCTTCAATTGCAGCAAGTTTCATTCAGCTTCAGGCTGAGGATTTAGGCTTAGGCAGTTGCTGGGTGCAGGTATATCTGCGCGATAAAGACGAGAATATGAGTGCCGAAAACTACATTCGTCAATTGCTTAACATACCCGAAAACTTTGCTGTATTGTGCGTATTGGCAATTGGATATAAGGCAGAAGAAAAAGCTCCGCATGACGAAGAAAAATTGCAATACGAGAAAATCCATTTTGAGAAATTCCAATAACATGTTTAATTAAACAATCAAAAATTGAGGATGCGAACATACTGTTCCTGCCTATCACTAATCAATTGAATCGTAGTTATATATGAAAAATAACGACCAACTTCCCTGGGGAATTGCTTTATTGATTTTGGGGCTTGTTTTTTTATTAAAAAAACTTAGTATGTTTTCTCCTGAAATTGAAGCGATAATTTTCACATGGAAAAATATACTTCTCGCACTTGGCATAATTTTTACTTTCTCTAAGAAAAACCGAAGCATCGGAGTTGTATTAATTTCTTTATGGATATTCTTCTATCTGAAAGAGATGGGCATCTGGACAAAGCATCTTGCAAATTTTATTTGGCCAATTCTGCTTATTATAGCCGGACTTATCATTGTTTTCAATTCCAGGAAAAGATAATGGTAGTAACTCGCTGATTTGTACTCACAATGGGTGAAAAATCGATTAAAAAATTAGAACTCAATTCATCTCGCTATCTATGAGCAAATTAAGGTTTTTATTGAATAAATAAAAAAAACGATGAAGCATTATTTCGAAATAATTAGGTGGAAAAATCTGATTTTTGTTGCAATTATTCAATGGCTCATGCAACATGCGGTGGCATATCCAATTCTACAAGTTTATGGATTTGAAACAGATAATTTCGATATTTACTTTATTTTGCTCATTCTTGCAACAGTATTCATAACTGCGGGTGGTTATATTATCAACGATTATTTTGATGTGAAAATTGATAAGATTAACAAACCTGAAAAAGTGATTGTTGGCAAAAGTATATCCATACCAATCACTATACTTTATTACCAGATACTTACGATATGTGGTACGATTGTCGGAATTATTTTAGCCATATTGGTAAATAGTTTCTCGTTAGGTTTTATTTTTATTGTTACTCCGGGATTATTGTGGTTTTATTCAGCAAGTTACAAACGTCAGTTTTTAATAGGGAATCTGATTGTAAGCCTCACTTCAGCTTTGTCTATCATCATTGTTGGCATTTTGACAGTCGCACTATTAGCAAAAATATATAGTAGTCAATTACTCAATCAAACTCCTGTTCCCAGTCAAGTATATGCTTGGATTGGTGGTTTTTCAGGTTTTGCATTTCTTCTAACTTGGATTCGTGAAATCATCAAAGATTTAGAAGATATTGAGGGCGATAAAGAACTGGAATGCAGAACAATGCCAATAAAATGGGGCACTACACGTTCCAAATTTGTTGTATTGACACTTATTCTCATCACTATCGTTTCGCTTTATTTTATTGGGCTTAAAATAATTGATTTTGAAGGGAGTTTTACTTTAAAATTTATAAGTTTCGGGCTTGTTCTGCCACTTGTTTTTCTGTCTTTTACTCTTTTCAAATCCAAAAATAAAGAAGATTTTCATCAAACATCAAACTTTTCGAAAATTATTATGCTATTGGGAGTTCTTTATAGTTTGGTTTTTTATTTTTTAATGTCCAAAACCTACGGAATTAGTATGTTTGGCTTATTTCTTGCTCGATAAACAATTATGCTTGACAATCTTCAAAAATACAATATTATACTTGGCTCAGCTTCTCCACGTAGGGCAGAGTTGCTTAAAGGATTGAATGTACCATTCCAAATAATTGCTTTTGATGTGGACGAAACATACCCTGACAGCATTGCCAGCGTGGACATTCCCACATATCTGGCTCGAAAAAAAGCCAATAGTTTCAATCTGGATAACAATACGCTATTAATCACAGCCGATACAATTGTGTGGCTCGATGGTAAAGTTTATGGTAAACCAATCGATAGAAATGAAGCAAAAAAAATGCTTCAAACGCTTTCCGGAAAAAAACATCAAGTAATTACAGGCGTGTGTATCAAAACAAAAATGCGTGAAAAAATATTTCACGTTGTTACGGATGTCTATTTCGCCCATTTCACCAATGAGGAAATTGATTTTTATTTGGACGAATACGCTCCTTATGATAAAGCGGGCGCTTACGGTATTCAGGAGTGGATTGGGTATATTGGAGTAGAGCGTATCGAAGGCTCGTATTTCAACGTTATGGGGCTTCCAATACAACGATTGTATCGCGAATTAAAAAATATTGAATAAAGAAAAATGAGAACAATTGACGTTTGTTTCTCTCCTGCCTTATTTCCGCACTATGCAACTGAGGATTCAATAGTAGTGATAGTAGATATTTTTAGAGCTACTACAAGTATTTGCGCTGCGTTTCAGAATGGCGCAAGTGGCATAAAAACAGTGGCTTCGATAGAGGAAGCAATTTGTTGGAAAGAAAAAGGGAGATTGGTGGCGGCCGAAAGAGACACCAAAAAATGTAGTTTTGCCGATTTTGGAAACTCTCCTTTCGATTTCACATCCGATAAGGTGGCTGAAAAGGAAATTATTTTCACAACCACAAATGGCACTCAAGCCGTAGAAGCTGCTATTAACGCCCGTGAGATAATTATTGGCGCTTACTCCAATATAAGTTGTGTTGTAAGATTTTTAAATTCCAACAATTTGAATGTCATTATTTTATGTTCAGGATGGAATAATCGTTTTTGTCTTGAAGACACCATTTTTGCAGGTGCGTTATCAGCAATTCTACTTGAAAGCAATTCTTTCGCATTCAAATCCGACTCTGTCAGCGCCGCAATTCAGCTGTGGCAACTTGCAAAACCAGATTTAAATAACTACATTTGTCGTACCGAACATTATGATAGATTATTGAAAAATGGTGTTGAAAATTCCGTGGAATATTGCTTGAGCTTTGATACTACTACGGTGTTACCACGATACATCAAATCTGAATCTATTTTTAAAAATTCAATGAATGATTGAACCACAAAAATAATGTAACCATGAAAAAATATTTATTATTCTCCGTATTGTCATTTCTTCTTGTAGTAGTTTCATGCAAAAAAAATCCCGAAATAACCGAAGAACCTATTGATACCGGTTTTGTTAAAGGGGCTGATATCGGTTGGTTGCAGCAAATGGAAGCTACCGGATATCAGTTCTATACAAAAGATGGAAAGAAAGAAGATTGTCTAAAAATCCTAAAATCATACGGAATTAATGCTGTAAGACTTCGAACGTGGGTAGCGCCATCCAATAACCCCCAAAACGGACATTGTAGCAAAGAAGAAACGATACAAATGGCTGTCAGAGCAAAAAAAATGGGACTTAGAGTGATGATAAATTTTCACTACAGCGATACTTGGGCTGATCCTCAGAAACAAACCAAACCCAAAGCTTGGGAGAATCTTAACTTCGAAGGACTGAAATCAGCTCTCTATGAATATACTCACGATGTTGTTACCTCGCTTATTAAAGCAGGTGTAACTCCCGAATGGGTGCAAGTAGGAAATGAAATAACTCCGGGGATTTTGCTCCCCGAAGGCGATTCGGGCAAGAATTTTCCGCAATTGGTGCAACTCCTCAACCAGGGCTATGATGCTGTTAAGGCAGCTTCACCCTCATCAAAAGTTATCCTACACATCGATCAGGGAAACAACAACAGCCGCTTTCGTTGGTGGTTTGACAATGCCACAAAATACGATGCCAAATATGATATAATCGGGATGTCATATTATCCTCATTGGTTGACTGGAAGCCCGGACTATAGTCTTTCAATCAACGACCTAGGCAACAATATGAAAGATATGGCCGAACGTTACGGAAAAGAAGTAATGGTGGTGGAAGTAGGAGGCGAAGATGGACAAGACAGCTATTACAGTGTGGATAAAAATGAACAAAAAATTCAGAATTCATATAATTTGGTTGTAGCTACCATACAGAAAACCAAAGAAGTGCCCAACAACAAAGGTTTAGGAGTATTTTATTGGGAACCTCAAGGTGCACGCACTTGGAGTAAATATGCTTTAAGCGCATGGGGGAATGATGGAAAACCGACAAAAGTAATGGAAGCATTCTTAAAATAAAACATTCTTTATTTTGTATCAACAACAATATTTATTAAATTTGTAAGTCGAAGTTGTAGTTAACTCCGTGCATAAATAAAAACAAAATATTAATTTAAAATACGGGAGATTTTATTATGTTACATCCAAAAATTACTGAATTAATCATGGAGCAGGTACGTAGAGAATTTTATTCTTCTTATTTATACCTCGACATGGCAAACTATTATTACGACAACACGCTGAATGGATTCGGAAATTGGTTTGACATTCAAACTAAAGAAGAGTATGCTCACGCGATGCTTTTTCTTCAATTTCTAAGAAACAATGGTGAAAGGGTAACTTTAGGAGCACTTGCTGCGCCCGATACTGAATATAAGTCATTCACCGACCCGCTAAATGCGGCGCTGGAACATGAGCGATATATCACTGAATCGATTAATAATATTTATGCGGAGGCTTACACTGTCAAAGATTTCCGCACAATGCAATTTCTCGATTGGTTTGTTAAAGAGCAAGGTGAAGAAGAACAAAACGTAGAAGAACTTTGTAAACGATTTGAATTATTCGGAAACGACCCCAAAGGTTTATATCTGCTTGACAACGAGTTATCTCAACGTGTTTACACCGCTCCTTCGCTTGTGATTTGATTTTATCCAAAAAGTATAAGAACAAAAAAAAGTCCTTGTTGTTTAATCAAGGACTTTTTTTTGTTGTTTAGATTTCTAATTCTACACAGTATCTTCACTAATTCTTTCAACCTCACCTCTTTCAATTCGCTGTTCGACCATAGCATCGAGCACCGCTACAGCAGCTAAATTTACGATTGATCTCACCGAACTTTCGATATCCATAATGTGAACCGGCTTGTTCAATCCCATTTGAATTGGGCCAATTACTTCGGCAACACCCATTTCAAGCATCATTTTCTGCACCATATTTGCCGAGTTCAGATTTGGGAATATAAGTGTGTTCACATCTTTACCATGCAATTTTGTAAAAGGAAATTTGCGATCTCTTAATTCCTTATTTAAGGCAAAATTAAGTTGCATTTCACCATCAACCACCATATTAGGGTATTTCTGATGCAAAGCATTCGCCACGAATTGCATATTTGCCGCTGTTCCATCTTTGTCTGAACCAAAATTTGAGTAGGATAATAGTGCCATGACGGGATTATGTGCAAAAAACTTCACTGATTCATGTGTCAATTTAGCAATATCAATTAGTGTGTCGGTAGATGGATGACGATTAAATAGAGTGTCTGCAAGGAAGAATGTTCCTTTTTTAGTGTTCATAATGTGCATTGCGCCAATCGTGTTTAAGCCGGGACGAACACCAATAACTGTTTTTGCGGCCTTTACAGCATCTTCGTATTTTGTAAACACACCGGTAATAAGCGCGTCGGCATCACCAGTTTCCACCATCATCATTCCAAAATAGTTACGCTCATACATCCATTCGAAAGCACTTTCAAAAGTAACACCTTCCCGACTTCGTTTTTCGGCAAGTAACTTGGCATACCGATTTCTCCGTTCTTCTTCTCTATCATGGCGTAAGTTCACAATCTCAATACCAGTGAGGTCAATGCCATTTTCAGCCGCAATATTTGCCAGTTTTTCTTCGTTTCCTAATAAAATTGGGAAACAAATACCTTCGGCAAGCGCAGTTTCGGCTGCTCGAAGCATATTGATGTGATTTGCCTCTGAAAACACCACTCTTTTTGGATTGGCTCTTGCTGTGTCATAAATATGTCGGAGCATTTTGTGATCCAATCCCATAATTTTATGAAGCTGATGGTCGTAAGCCTCCCAATCAGTAATTGGCCGTTGCGCAACCCCCGATTCCATTGCGGCTTTAGCTACTGCCGGAGCCACTGTGGTTAAAAGTCTCGGATCCAAAGGTTTGGGAATGATGTAGTCACGTCCAAAACTGATTTTTCGCATTTCATAAGCCGAATTAACAACATCGGGAACCGGTTTCTTCGTTAAATCTGCAATAGCCTTAACGGCAGCAATCTTCATCGCTTCGTTGATAGCAGTTGCGCGGACATCCAACGCGCCTCTAAAAATGTATGGAAAACCAAGAACATTGTTTATCTGGTTCGGATGATCGGAACGACCGGTTGCAAAAAGAATATCGGGACGCGAAGCCATTGCCTTTTCATAAGAAATTTCCGGATTTGGATTAGCAAGTGCAAAAACAATCGGATTTTCGTTCATACTTTGCACCATTTCGACAGTTAATACATCGGCTACAGATAACCCTAAAAATACATCTGCACCCTTAACAGCATCTTCAAGGCTTGTCAAATCTCTGTCTGTAGCAAAAAGCTTCTTGCGTGCGTTCAGGTCGGTGCGTCGGTTGGTCATCACCCCTTTTGAGTCTAACATTACAATATTTTCTTTTTTGGCTCCAAGTGCGATGTAAAGACTTGCGCATGAATTAGCCGCTGCGCCGGCACCACTCACTACGATATAAATATCTTCTATTTTCTTTCCGATAATTTCTAATGCGTTCAGAAGCCCTGCTGATGAAATAATAGCTGTGCCGTGTTGGTCGTCGTGCATAATCGGGATATCAAGTTCAGATTTCAGACGTTCTTCTATTTCAAAACATTCGGGTGCTTTAATATCTTCCAGATTTATACCTCCAAATGTAGGCGAAATAGCCTTTACTACCTGAATGAATTTTTCAGGATCTTTTTCATTCACTTCGATGTCAAAAACATCAATACCTGCAAATATCTTGAATAACAAGCCTTTTCCCTCCATAACCGGTTTGCCTGCCTGAGCGCCTATGTCGCCAAGTCCGAGCACGGCTGTTCCATTGGAAATTACGGCCACTAAATTGCCTTTTGCGGTGTAATCGTATGCCTTCGTAGCATCTTTTTCTATTTCCAAACATGGTTCGGCTACTCCAGGTGAGTATGCCAACGACAAATCGCGTTGCGAACTATATGGTTTTGTGGGTATAACTTCAATTTTACCTGGTCTGCCTTGTGAGTGATAGAGTAAGGCATCCTCTTTTGTCAATTTTGCCATTTTGTGAAGTAAGTGTGAGTTTTATTATAAAAATATCGTGCAATTACTTTTGGTTAGAAATAGACTTTCAACTTTCAAATTAAAAGTCTAAAAATTATTTTAATATGAATTTACAGATTAATAATCCAAAAAACGTGCAAATTTACAAAATTAGATTCATTGAGGAAATTAGTTTCCCTTATTTTTTCTAAAAAAAGTACGTATCTTTCTTCAATTCGAGAATTGGATGTTTTGACAAAAGGAATAATAAGCTGGACATATCAAGCAGCAACAAACGTAATTGTTTCATTTTCAGCCTAATATTTTTTACAAAAAAGATTTAATAGAAAAAATAGATAAATGCGAGACTTATCAATCCGATAAACAACCAAATGGACACTCCTAAGATCATCGAATTGAAGCCAACTTCCTTTATCGCGTTTTTCGAAAGCCCTGCGCCGATGAAAAACAGTGTCAAAGTTAAACCCTGTTTTGCAACAGACACGATATTCTGAGTTACATCTAATGGGATTTTAGTAAAAGTGTTTATTAGCATCGCGATGATAAAGAATAAAATAAACCAAGGAATAAAAACTTTATCTCCCTTGGACTTAAAATAGAAACTAGTAAATATCGAAAGTGGAATAATCCACAATGCGCGCGTTAGTTTTACGGTAGTAGCCACTTTTAATGCCTCTTCACCATAAGCTGCGCCTGCACCTACTACCGAGCTTGTGTCGTGAATCGCTATTGCTGCCCACACGCCAAATTGAGGTTCGGTGAGATGCAACCAATGACCTAATACAGGAAAAATAAACAGCGCAATGGCATTGAGGATAAAAACGGTTGCAAGTGAAATGGAAATCTGGTTTTGATCTGCTTTAATAATAGGACTAACTGCCGCGATAGCACTTCCGCCACAAATTGCTGTACCACTTGCAATTAAATAAGATGTTTTCTTATCTACTTTCATCTGTTTTCCCAGTAATACTCCTAAAGCAAGGACGCTAATTACGGAAATTATAGTGAAAATTATCCCATCTGAACCGGCTTTAAGCGATTCGTGAAGATTCATACCAAAACCAAGTCCGACTACTGATATTTGAAGCAAGTATTTCGATGCTTTTTTGTTGAAAGCCGGAAAAGGTGATTCCAACGTCAAGGCGAATATCAACCCGAATAATAAGGCGAGCGGAGGTGTAACCCAAGGAGTTAAGCAAATAAATGCTATCAGTATATACAAATAGCCACTATAGTTTCTAATATTTTCTTTCAAAATTAGTGTAGTATTTTGTAAATTAACTCTTTAAGTAATTCGGCGAAATCTGTTCCCGCATCATCGATGCCTTTACTTCGTGCGTCTGTTTCACGAATCCAAGTAATGATAATCATCGTTTTCCACGCATTGTATGATTTAGCACCTGCTACAAACTTTTTCACGAAATAGGGATTAATTCCTAATTCTGACGATACAACCGCATCCGATTTATTGGGCAAATAATGATAAATCATCAAATTGGAAAAATAGTTGAAAAGCGATGGCAACACATTGAACGATGCAAACTCTTTTGGGTTTTGCCCAAAGTAATGAACTATTTGGTTGGCTTTCAGCACATCACGCTCAATCAAAGCGCTTTCTAATTCAAACACATTGTAATCCTTGCTGATTCCAATATTTTTTTCAATCAATTCGGGACTTATCTGTTTTTCGCCAGCAGGTTTGATTAGCAGTAGTTTGTCCAATTCATTTGCAACTTTCGATAGGTTTGTTCCTAAAAATTCAACTAACATTGCCTGAGCTTTGGGATGAATTTGCATCTGTTTTTCAGATAGATATGAAGATATCCATCCTCCCATCTCGTTTTCATAAAGCTTAACCGACTCAAAAACTACCGCAGTCTTATTCAATTCCTGCACCCATTTTTTGCGTCCATCCGGCTTTCCATATTTGTAGCAAAAACAGAGAATTGTTGACTTTAACGGATTTTTCAAATAAAACAACAAGTCGTCCCAAGCTTTTATTTGTTGCGCCTCTTTTACCACAATCACCTGGTAATCAGACATCATTGGATATCTTTTCGCACTATCGATTACTGTACCTATATTTATATCGCGCCCATACAGCACCGTCCGATTAAAATCTACTTCAGATTCATCGAGTATTTTATTTTCAATAAAATCAGAAATCTGATCGATATAATAAGGTTCATCTCCCATCAAAAAATAGACAGGACTATAAGCCTTTCGCCGCAAATCGGTCATGATTTGCTGGAAATTGATGCCACTTTTTTTTGCCATTACTCGATTGTGAAATTGAATTGGGTCAAATAAAATTTTGGATTATCAAAACTACTCAAACCTCAAATGCTTGATTGTCCGACTATTATTGAGAATTGATGAAAGTGATTTTACTCCAATCCGAAGATGCTCTTCAACGAAATTAGCTGTTACCTTCTTGTCGCTGGCATCAGTTTTTATTCCATCTTCCTGAAGTGGCATGTCCGAAACAAGCAATAAGGCTCCTGTAGGTATCCCATTGTAGAAACCGGCAGAGAAAAGCGTTGCTGTTTCCATATCAATTGCCATTGCACGTGTTGCTCGCAGATAATCTTTGAATTTTTCATCGTGTTCCCACACACGTCTGTTGGTTGTATAAACAGTTCCAGTCCAATAATCTTTACCAAAGTCGCGAATGTTGGACGACACGGAGCGTTGCAGGCTAAAAGCGGGTAATGCCGGAATTTCAGGCGGAAAATAATCATTAGAAGTACCTTCACCCCTTATCGCGGCGCTTGGAAGTATGTAATCACCTACCCGATTTTTATTCTTCAAACCACCACATTTGCCCAAAAACAATACTGCTTTTGGCTTTATTGCCGATAAAATATCCATAATGATAGCGGCGTTGGGGCTTCCCATACCGAAATTTATGATTGTGATTCCATTAGCAGAGGCATTTATCATATTACCATCGCGCCCAACTACGGGCACATCAAACCAATTGGCAAACATTTCGACGTAATTTGAAAAATTAGTGAGTAATATGTAGTCGGTAAATTCACTTAGAGGTCTTTTGGTGTAACGCGGAAGCCAGTCACGAACAATTTCTTCTTTTGTTTTCATAAAAATCTATCTTAATATATGATGGTATTCATTTTTCACGTTTAATTCGAATGCTGATTTACTGATGTTTATGCAAAAATGTAGATACAAGGATAAAACAATGAGAAGGAATTTATCAATGATAATTCTTACCTTTGCATAAATTCTTACAAAAATAAGCAAAAATGTTAGAACTCAACCTGCCAAAATTTGATTTTAGGTTAAAAAAGGAAAAGAATGGATTACAAATTTTTGATATTTATCGAAAGAAATATGTGAAACTCACTCCCGAAGAATGGGTAAGACAAAACTTTCTCAATTTTTTAATTGGCGAAAAATCTTATCCACTGGGCTTGGTGGCAGTAGAGAAAGAACTAAAAATTAATGATATGCGAAAGCGTTGCGACGCGATAATTTACGATTCACATGCAAAACCATTAGTGATTATTGAATTAAAAGCACCACATGTGCCGATAACTCAAGACGTGTTTGATCAGGTAGCTGTCTATAATTCGAAATTGAAAGTTGATTTCTTTATGATAAGCAACGGCATGGAACATCACTGCTGCAGAGTGGATAATTCGAAAACAACGTATCATTTTTTTCAGGAAATTCCCAAGTTTTCCGAACTCTTTTAGGTAGATCTCATCTCATTTTTCAGGCAGGAAGTTCAAATGAATTTTCCAAGAAACAAATCATCTTATTATCAATTGATTATGTTATATTAATGCTATGCGAATGGCATTATATCATATTACAAAACCACCAATTCTCAATAGTGTAAAACAGAAAAAATCTTGGACTAAAAAATAATTCAATCCAAGATTTCTAAACAAGATAGTTTCAATAAAAAATTGAACGATTATGAATGACCACCTACCACGATACGCATCACTTTAAGAGCTAAAACCACAAAACGGTAAGCCTGATAAAGAACTGATTGTCGTAGGAACTTTGTCCAGCCCGTAGGCTCGGTAGCATAAGACGAAGAGCTGTAAGGTATTGTTTTATCTGTATTTGGCATAATTATATTTTTTTATTGTGTTTGCAAATATTAAATCAATAAATTCATTATCAAAAGGAATTTATTCGGGTATGAGCCACCAAAGAGGATTAGCTTTCGCCTTATAAATAAACATGTAGTGCATAGCCCATTTGAACCAATGACCTGCTCTTCCCATTTCTCCTACAGTATATCCCAAATTTCTCCCCCATTTGGGATATTTTTCCCAATCTTGTACAATTGGGAAAACGGTCATCGTTGCTGCTTTTCCTTTGGTTAATCCATATCCTGCTGATATTACACATGCAGCACCCATTTTTGCCATCGAAGCACGATGAGTCAATTCATTTTTTCCTGTAAGTATCATCTCGGCAATATTTTCAGCAACAATTTTTCCGATTACTCCCGAAGGCATACCAGTTCGAGGCGCCGTAGCTGTAATGGGTGTGCCGTTTTTTGATGTCATGGGTTTTGAAATGGTGTGAGGTGGCGCAAATGCAATACCGCTCGCAAAGATATTACCATATTCCGGATTTTGATATGTTGAAGGCCAGTCGCTTGCTTTCCACTCATCATACGGTTTTGAAGAATAATCAGCATCTACTTTCATAAAACCATTTGTTGCAAATAGTTTTGAAGTGATATCATCTCCTGATTTGTTATAAGCTTTCAGCCCAACACCTGCAAATGCCGGTATCAACATGGAAAAGTCAAATGAGATATTGTGTTTTTCGCCGGCAATATTCTCATAATATGCCATTCCTTGTTCTACCTTCTGTATTGCGGATCCCACAATCCATTTTATGCCATATTCTTTAAAAATTGATTCGGCAAAAATCTTTGTTGGAGTAACATAGCCACCCTGTTTGACATAGGCGCCACCCATCCCAAAATCACCCAATTCATATTCATTTGAAATCCAGATAACTTCTGCAAAGTTGTCCAATTTTCGTTCTCTAATTTCAAATACAAGATTAAGCGCATATTCAAAAGCAGCACCTTGACATGTTGCCATTCCATTGCCTGTGCCGATTAAAAATCGTTGTACTTCACCTTTTTCCATTCGTGAGAAACATTTCTGAATTTCTTCCCATGACTTGGCGGCATGGTCATAAGTACATACCGAATTGCTATGTAATTCAGGACCAAGGCCTTCGGTTGCTTCAAAATTAAGTTTCGGACCAGTAGCATTAATTAAGAAATCGTATTCAACTATTTCCGACTCTCCTTTTCTTTCGCCTGTAACATATTCTATACTAACATGTTGTGCTTCATTCTCAGCGTTTCCATCCGGGTGAATAGACACTGCTTTTGCTTGCTTGAATGTGATTCCTTGCTTTGCATACACCGGTGCTAATGGGAAAATCACTTGTTTGGTGGTCATTCGCCCTACTCCAACCCAAATATTGGAAGGTACCCATTGATAATTGGAATTTGGACTCACCATAATCACTTCGTGTTGTTTACCCAGCCTTCGTTTGGCGGTGAGAGCTGCCGTGTGACCGGATATGCCGGCACCTAAAATTAAAACTTTAGCCATAATTGTGTGTTTGATGGTAAAAAAATAGAATCTAATAATTAACTGTTTTCCTTTATTTTTGGACTTCGTACTTGCAAATATAACCAAAATATCACTATCAAGTGATTCTAATCTAATATATTTTATTCGATTTGTAAGTTTTTTAATTTTTGAGTTGTATTTTGATGAAAAATCAGAAGCTCATTCTCACTCAAAGTCGGAATTTTTAAGTCCAATTGATTGTTTATATACTGTTTAGTTGGAATTAAATAATACTGCCAATGTTTATCGATACTACCTACATACACATAAAATGGGATGTAACTTATTTTTGAAATATATTTCCCCTTTCTATCAATCTCAATTTTAGCCAAAACACCACCATTTTCATCCGTTTTTCGCTGATTGGAGATGAAATTGCCCAAAGAATAAAATACCGGTACCAGAAAATCATCTCTTTCATACAATACAGCTTCCTGAACCACGTGCGGATGTGAACCAATAATCAGATTTACCCCTTTTGAAATTAAGAAATCTGCCCAAAAATTTTGATTTACATTGTAACTTCGCCGATATTCTTCACCCCAATGCACCAAAGCTACAATAACATCGGGGGTTAGTTGTTTAACTTTAGATATATCATTGTAAATCAAAGATGTATCGAGCCTATTTACCACATTTCGACGTGTGTCCGGCAACCCCAATGTGCCATAAGTATAATTCAAAAAAGCGATTTTGACACCTTTAACCGTTAAAATCAACGGAAATTCTCTATTACGTTGTGCAATATCTACGTATGCGCCAGTAGTAAACATATCTTCGCCACGAATAAGGTTTAACGTGCGTTCAAGTCCAGCGCTTCCACGGTCAAGAATATGATTGTTAGCCAATTGCATCACATCAAAACCAGTGTTCTTCAACGCGAAAAGCAACTCATCGGGTGCTGAGAATCGTGGGAATCCGGTATATGGTTTCCCGGCAAGTACAGTTTCGAAATTGCAAATAGCCAAATCGGTCGATTCAATTTTGTGTTTTATGTATTGGAAGCAACGGGAATAATCCAACGAATTTGTCGAATCGTTGTACGCAGCATTCATTTGAGGCAAATGGTGCATTACATCACCGGCAAAAACTAATGTAACTCTGTCTGAATTGTTTATATCCGAATTTAATGCTATTTCAATAGATTGGGAGCTTTGCCGGCTCGAGTACGCGAATAAGACAATAAAAAGTAGTAGGCAGTAAATCAACTGCCTTAAAAACACATATTTTGAACGGTAAAGCATAATTCAAATCTTTTTTTTATTAATTCGAAACTTTCCATTCTGTTGGAGTCGGATATCGATAAATCTATCCTGTAAGCTCCTCCAAGGCATAAACCAAACGATTTTGAGCGCCCTCCTGCGAACCAAAAAACGAGCGGCTTACATTGCCCGAACGATTAATTAATATCCAATGTGGTGTACCTTCACATTCGAATTTTTCGTAATTTGTTTTCCCAATATCAAAATAAATCGGGAATGCTAACTCCCTGCTGGTAAATATATTGAGTATGTCATTTTTACTTACTTCCTCTTTCCCGAAAGTTGTATGAATCGCAACTACATTTAAACCATTAAATTCTTGCAGATAGCTATAAGCCAATGGAATAGCTCGACCAACACATCCAAGGCACTGGATATTGAAGAATAATAGCAACAATGGCATATCGGAATACAAAGTTATCAGGTCAATCACTGCTCCATCCAAGGTTTTTACCTTAATCTCATCTATTTTCATTTAATAATAGTATTTTTATTTTGTTTCATATTAAACATTCCTTACAAAGATATACGTATTTTTCGAAGAAACAGAAAGTAACGCAAAAAAGAATCATTTTTTTGGATATTTCAGAAATAAAAATCCCATACTCACACATTATGTGGGCATGGGATTTAATGGGAAATATTTTTATTGTCAGTCGGACTATACTTCCAACTTTCCAATTATATCTTTTATCGATTGGAAACCATTTTCATCCAAATAGTCATTAATGCCTTCAACTATTTTTTCAGAAATAGCGGGGTCGATGAAGTTGGCTGTTCCCACCTGAATGGCACTCGCACCAACCAGCAAAAATTCAATGGCATCAGTTGCATTCATAATACCACCCAAACCCACTACGGGGATGTTCACAGCTTTGGCTACTTGCCACACCATACGCAACGCCACAGGCTTTACGGCAGGACCTGACAGCCCTCCGGTAACGGTAGAAAGTACCGGTTTACGTGTTTTAGCGTCAACAGCCATACCAAGTAAAGTATTGATAAGTGAAAGACTATCAGCGCCTTCAGCTTCAAGCGCACGGGCAATTTCGGTAACATCCGTAACGTTTGGCGACAATTTCACCATCAGTTCTTTTTTATACACTTTTCTCACAGCTCTCACCACTTCGGCAGCAAGAGGGCAGCTCACACCAAATGCCATACCGCCTTCTTTCACATTGGGGCATGAAATATTAAGTTCAATTCCGGGAATTTTATCAAGCTCATTTACTATTTCGGCAACTGCTACATATTCATCAACGGTAGAACCGGAAACATTTACAAAAATGGATGTATCAAAGTCTTTTATCTCCGGATAAATGTGATCTACAAAATAATTAACCCCTTTATTTTGCAGTCCTACAGCGTTTAACATGCCCATTGGAGTTTCAGCCATGCGAGGATAAGCATTTCCCTGACGTTCGCGAAGTGTAGTTCCTTTAACAACAATACCTCCTATTCGCGACAAATCCATAAAGTCGAGATACTCTGTACCAAATCCGAAAGTACCCGAGGCGGTCATCACCGGGTTTTTCATTATAATTTTGCCTAAGCTTGTCGTTAAATCTGCCATTTTAGTTTTGTTACTTTAAAAATTGGACCTTCGGAACATACACATAAATTACCATCGGTAGTATCTGTTACACAACACAAACAAGCACCTATGCCACAACCCATCATGTTTTCAAGTGAGGCTTCGCAAAATATGCCTTTATCCTGCGCGTAGCGAGCCACGGCCTTCATCATAGGAGTTGGGCCACAAGTGAAAATATAATCAAACATAGGCTTATTAAACATTGAATGCTGCGTGATGTAGCCTTTCTCACCGTGTGTTCCGTCTTCGGTAGTTGTAAATACCTTTCCATATTTAGCAAACTCATCCAGTTGAAGCAAATCAACGGACGAACGAGCACCCAACATAAAAGTGCAATTATAACCATTTCGATGTAGCCACTCGCCATACATTAGCAAAGGTGCTACGCCTACACCGCCTCCTACAAGCGCAATTCTCGCCGATTTATTCTTGGGTACTGTAAATGTATTGCCTAAGGGAAAAATTAAATTCAATGTATCGCCCGGCACAAGTTTAGCCATTGTGCGCGTACCGGCGCCTACAATTTGAATAAGCAACCAGAGTTCATTTTTTTCTTTATCTATAAAATTGATTGAAATGGGGCGGCGCAAAAAAGTTTCGGGCGACCCATCAACCCTGATTTCGGCGAACTGACCAGGCAGAACGGCAGGCAATTTCGATTCGTGGCTTAGTTTCAACAGCACGTATTGATAGTTCAATTGTACATTTTCTACCACTTTCAAATCAAGAACGAATTTCTTCATCAGATTGTCCATTTAAGTTTAGTGCAAAAGTAGTAAAAATTGAGCATTAATACAATGATGCGAATACTCCGGGAATGCTTTTACTTCGCATCAAACTCCTGAAATGTATTATCGTCAAAATAAATGATAATTTTTTTTACCACTTTCACAGATCTTGCAATAATTGGAGCGATATTTTGAATTTCTTGCTTCGGGTTTAGAGGCTCGCTCTGAATGGTATTTTTCGACGCAATTGTTTTCTCTATAATTTTCTCATTGTAATTGTCTGATTTTTCGATAGTTTCAAGTTCTTCGTCGAACAATTTGAGCGTCTGAGATTGCCGTATTTCACGATACATTGGTCCATTGCCCAAAATAAGCCAATCTGAACTAATCGTTCTGAACCTTTCTAGTATTTTTTTTAATACATCAAGGCTTGGTTTGTTTCTACCACTTATGATGTGAGACATGTTTGGGCTGCTGATTCCTATTTCTGATGCAAATTGCGAAGAACTTAAACCTTCTGATTCGATAATTTTTTCGATGCGTTCCTTCTCAGTAGTCATATTTTACTATTTAGAAATGTAAATTTATACTTGTAATTACACTACAAAGATATGTAAATCATTTTACATTTGGAATAGGTTTACAAATGTTTTTGTAAACATACGGATAAAACATTTGTAACATATAACATTTTACAGTTGAGAACCAATAAAAACACTATACCATTATAAACTAATGGTATATAATTAATATATAAATTAGTGTGATAACTAAAGAAATTGGTGATTTAAATAGACACATCTATCTGGTAAATAGCACCTTAATATTAAATATTTGGACTATATTATATTGAATGACCCAAAAATAT
This sequence comes from uncultured Paludibacter sp., assembly GCA_964568675.1. Classification (GTDB taxonomy): domain Bacteria; phylum Bacteroidota; class Bacteroidia; order Bacteroidales; family Paludibacteraceae; genus UPXZ01. The sequence goes on along the minus strand of CAZMQV010000002.1, from coordinate 30,465 downwards.
ACATTTGTAAATTATATCTAAAGTAAATATTAGCAAAACAGCTGTATTCTACTGGTTTTCAGCACATACACTTACAAGCAATCGTTATTAAACTAAAGCTGAAAATATATCAAAAACAAATGTGTTTTGCTTGCGGAAATTGATTATAAATGTAAAAACTGCTTGTTTTTGGATTACATTCGTTATTGATAATTACATTTGTTTATTGCGCTTTCTCATTACAAATGTAAATCACATCTTTGTACTTTCCGTTTGTTAATTGCATAGAACTATTAAACATTTGTTATCCGTATTTATTGATACTATTTTTTGATTGTAAAATGTACTACTCTTTATCAGGGATGGCAATTAATGTTTTTGATTTGAATTGTTTCGCAACAAATCGTATTCAGCAAAATGCTGTTAGTTAAAGTATCTCCTTTTGTTCTATAAAAAAAATCACGACAATAACCACTCGCTAAGTTCAGACAAAAAATGGTGACTTTTTCTCTGTAAATTGATATTTTGTATCGGATATTCTATTTCAACAAACATACGTAGATACAAAATACCACTTAACATACTTATATTAAAGAACATACGTCAGATTTCACTCTTTTAGAATCGAGTATTTTACTTTTGTTTAGCAGTTGTGTAGAAAAAACGGATGGAAAAAGGCTAAGATACTCTTGTAAACATCCTAAACCAGTTGTTAAGTTTAACTTGACGAAAGATGACGGCTTATTTTTTTTTGTAAAATTAGCTGGGAGTTAGCAATGGCTGATTGGAGGGAAATTGTAAGAAAGCATTTTCCGTTCGTCCCGTTTGAATAATGACAATATGCGAATCAATACCTAAACACATACTTCAAAATGAAGCCATCTTGACTTTTTAAAAACAAGAAAAATGTTGTTTTTAAAACTACGAATCACACGAATTTTACGAATAAATTCGTGTAATTCGTAAAATTCGTTGTTAAACTTGATCTGTAACCTTGTTTTAAACCTACAAATAACAGTTTTGAGATTGAATAAGAATAAGTCAAGATAAGTTCAATGCAAACTCTCATCCAAACTAAATATCAGTTATTTATTTTGAGAGCAAAGCTCGGAAGTTTCGCGCTGGCGAATCAAGACGGCGAAAATGGGATACTTATCCAGAAAAATCATAAAGCGAATGAAAGATTCGAAATCACACTACCCGAATGAAAATAGGAAAAAAAATCCGAACAGATTGTTTGGGTCTGTTCGGATTCAATATTTCAACATAAGTTGATGTCGTTTATTTTTTGTCAATACTATTGTCATTAGCCAAATCCGGGTCAACTAAGATTCGCCCACAATATTCACAGACAATAATTTTTTTACGTGAACGAATATCAAGTTGACGCTGTGCCGGTATTTTATTAAAGCAACCACCACAAGCATCACGCTCAACGGATACAACAGCCAAGCCATTGCGGGCGCTTTTACGTATTCGTTTGAAAGCGGCAACTAATCGAGGTTCTACCATACTTTCAATTTTTCTGGCACGTTCTCTAAGTTTTTCTTCTTCTTGTTTGGTTTCAGCAATGATTTCATCGAGTTCACCTTTCTTTTGCTCCAAATCTAAATTACGCTCAGAAAGCCTGTTTGCCGATTGTTCTTTCTCGAGCTTTTTCGATTCAAGACTTGCAGAAAACTCGCGGATTCTTTTTTCAGAAAGTTCAATTTCTAGTGTTTGAAATTCAATTTCTTTGGATAGATTGTCAAATTCACGATTATTCCGAACATTATTTTGCTGCTCGGTATAGCGTTCAATTTTTGTTTTTGAATTTTCTATTTCTACCTTTTTGCCGGATATCATTTTTTGAAGTTCATCCAATTCAGCATCGAAGTTTTCAAGGCGGGTGTTCAGTCCAACTATTTCATCTTCCATATCCTGCACTTCAAGTGGTAATTCTCCTCTTAGGGCTTTAATGCCATCAATCTTGGAGTTTACTTTTTGAAGATCATAAATAGCTTTCAACTTCTCTTCAACAGAGATTTCTTTCTCTACTTTTGGGGTACTTGCCATATTCTTTAGTAATAATTAATTGGATTTGTATTTATCTCCGAAATTCGGATTGCAAAGTTAGGAATTTTTTTTGTAATTAGCTCATAAAAAACATCTTTTGTAAATTGCTCGCTCTCATAATGACCGATATCTGCAATTAATATTTTATTTTCCGTTTCAAAAAATTCATGATATTTGAAGTCGGCCGATACATAAACATCTGCCTGAGCGGCTAGCGCGTCGCTAAGAAATTCGCTTCCGGAACCACCACAGAGCGCTACTCGTTTTATTTTCTTTGATGTGAGAGGGCTGTGCCGCAAAGTACTTAGTAAAAATTGCTTTTTCAGCAAATCCAAAAACAGTTTTTCGTCCATTGCTTCCGTCAATTCGCCAATCATTCCTGCCCCTACACTATCCCATCTGTTAGCCAGCGGTATCAAATCATAAGCCACTTCTTCATAAGGATGTGCCTCCAGCAAAGCAGATATTACTTTTGATTTCAGATAATTGGGTAAAATAACTTCGAAGCGCGATTCTGTTTCGGCATGAAGTTGGTTGATTTCACCTACATAAGGTTTGGCATTTTCACTAGCCCTAAAAGTACCAATGCCGGGTGAACTGAAACTACAACAATCGTATTCGCCAATTTGACCTGCGCCTGCTTCAAAAAGAGCTTTTTGTACGGCACTCAAATGGTTAACAGGCACATAGCAAACCAACTTTAACAAAACCTGACTTTTAGGTTGAAGAATGGAACGGTTCTTTAGTCCGATTATATCGGCAATTTTCCCATTGACGCCCATCATCACATTGTCCACATTGGTGTGGGCAGCATAGATAGCAATATCATTTTTAATTGCTTTGGCTACACATCTTTGCACCAAATTCTGACCTGTAATTTTCTTTAATCCTCTGAAAATGAGAGGATGGTGTGAAATGATAAGATTGCACCCCATCCTGATAGCTTCATCAATAACCTCTTCGGTAACATCAATGCAGATGAGCGCGGAAGTAACTATTGAATTATTATCTCCGATAAGCAAGCCGGCGTTGTCGTAGTTTTCCTGCAAAGCCAATGGCGCAAACTCCTCGATGATAGTACATATATCAGAGATTAACATGATGCAAAAATATCATTGTTTAGAATTTATTAAACACATTACCTTCAGTAAACAATAGCAGAATAAAGCCTCATTAAATAGGTATTATTCTGCTTGGTTTTTTATATTCCGATGGATTTGCTTTGATCGAATATATTCTATCCTCCCATTTTACGGTTGGTAGTGGATTTTTGCGCAATTTTTGGTTGTTTTACTTGTACTTTGGTGTCTTTTTTTACAGTAGCAGGTTTGGCTTCTTTTTTCACCTTTACATCAAGTTCTTTTTCTGACGATTGTTCTTCTGCATCTTCTTCTTTATCAGTTAGAAAATCTGTCATATTGCTATCAATCAACAAATTGTACCATAATATAAGTTTACGAATATCAGAAGAATGTACTCTTTCTTTATCATATTGTGGCAACACTTCTTCCATATATTTCCGCAATGTATCGTTATCTGATTTTGGATCGATGGAAGCTTTTTCACCATTTTCTTTAAGTTTCACTTTTTCGAGTACCTCACCGAGTGGCATATCGTCAGTTTCGGTAAAAATGGCAATATCGCCAAGCGACACGGCCTTATCACGCGAGTAAACCGGTTGGCGTTTACCATCGATTAGTGATTCGATAATAAGCATATTTTTAGCTTGCGATACCATTTTAAATAAACCGGGTTTACCGGAAATGGATAAAATTTCTTTTAGCATACAATAAATTTCTTTTTTTTATTAATTGTGTGATTATTTTCTCTTCGTTTACCACCATTCCAATTGAACAGTAAGTACAAAATTACAATTTTATTCCGGTGTTCATATCACCAGAAGCATTTTTTTTGGATTTTATATGATTTTAGAGATTATTTTCCACTCAGCTTAAAGTTTTTCTGAAAGAGCCATCCAAGTTCTTCAGTTTGCCTTATTTCTTCTTATAAAAAAAACAGCGGATGGCTTTCCGATAAACCGGAATCTTCGAAATGAATAATAGTCGTTAGTAGTTAGTCGTTAGTCGCTGGTTGTTGGCCAATAGACAATGGCTAATAGCTAATAGCCAAATGTTTCGATACAAAACCATTCTGACTTTTGTAGAAATGAAAATGTTTCGATACAAATCTATTTCTCACTGCTGTAGAATCAATATTGTAAGCGGTGTTTTTTACCCTTAATCACTTCGACGTGAATATCTCATTTGGCTATTTGACTTCAGAAATAAATCGGAATCTTTGATTGGAGTGAGATAATTGAACGCAGTTGATCAGAAATTTTAATGTAAGAATTACTCCGTACAGCTATCCAATCCTACAGCGCAAACTGGTAGCGGCTCTAATGCATACTACAAAACGCTTACACTCATTCAAGCTAAACATAAGTTTTTTCTCTGAGGAAAAAGAGCGGTGGTTTCGCGGAACGATACTTGACGGCGAAAAGGGGATATTTACATCGGACTTGCTCCTTAGTATCACCATGAAAAAAAATGGAAGAAAAGAATGACAGACAATGCAATGTTTGCTACCCCCTCCATTAATTGTTTTTTTGAGGTGATAACTTACATGATTTCACGTCTATTTATGAAGCAATCCTATCTTTGAGTTAATCTTTCCAATTCTTTAAGACTGATTTTCCCCTCATAAATTGCTTTTCCAAATATCACTGCTTGAATTCCGGCTTCATCGAGAAGTTCCAAATCACGAAGAGACGAAACACCTCCGCTTGCAATAAGGAATATATCCGGCAGCGTACGAATGAGTTTTTTGTAAAGCTCAATTGAAGGGCCTTCGAGCATTCCATCTTTGCTGATATCGGTACAGATTACTTTTTTAATTCCCGCTTCACAATATGATTTCAGAAAATCAACAAGCTCAATATCAGTAGTTTCTATCCAACCGCTTACAGCTATTTTTTCATTCTTAACATCCGCGCCAAGAATAATACGTTCATTGCCATAGGTTTGAAGCCATTTTTGAAATACATCGGGTTTTTTAACCGCAATACTGCCTCCGGTTATCATATCGGCACCCGACTCAAAAGCGATGCGCAAATCATCATCAGATTTCAAACCACCACCAAAATCAACAACTAATTCGGTATTAGAGGCGATGGACTCCAGAACTTTATAATTAATGATTCGACCTGCTTTTGCACCATCCAAATCTACTACATGCAACCGGGTGATGCCTGCCTGCTCAAATGCCTTTGCTACTTCAAGCGGATTTTCGTTATAGATGGTTTTCCGCGTATAGTCGCCTTGGGTAAGGCGTACACATTTTCCTTCAATGATGTCAATTGCAGGTATTAATTCAATCATATAGTTTTAAATTGTATTTTAAGATATTCTATTGAGTAAAATTAGTGTATCGAACAAGCGTAGATTCAATTTAAAAATGAATCACTTCAAAGCCAACAACAGCTCGCTACATCTCTTTTTTTTCGTAATAGTTTATAAATGCTTTGTTAATTTGCACATTACCTCCGGCAGTAGGATAATTACCGGTAAAATACCAATCGCCTTTATGGTTGGGGCAAACACGGTTTAAACTTTCTACTGTTTGGAAAACCAACTCAACGGGACAATCTACATCATAAGGAGTGAGCATTTTCGCTATTTGCTTCGCAATTTCTTCTTGTGAGAAAGGGGCGTATATCTCTTTTACGTAGTTCACCATTTGTTCGCGAGGAAGGTTTTCCTGCGCTTTGCATCGCTGATATACTTCATAAATAACTTTCTGTTGATTGTTTTCTTTCAAAAGTTTAATTGCAGCCCTGAATGCGCAAAATTCATCCATTTTGGACATGTCAATTCCATAATAATCCGGATAGAGTACCTGAGGTGCTGATGACACCACAATAATTTTTTTTGGTTCCAGACGATTAATAATGGATAATATATTCTGTTTCAATGTAGTACCACGCACAATCGAGTCGTCAATTACCACCAAATTATCTTTTTTCCCTCTGCGAATGGAACCCCAGGACACATCGTAAACGTGCTTCGCAAGGTCGTTTCGTTCTTTATTCTGAGAAATAAACGTGCGAAGTTTGATGTCTTTAATCAGCACCTTTTCGATGTGTGGATCAACTCCGGTTAGTTTCTTAATTCCTTGAATCATACCAAAAAAAGCGACTTCTGCCGTATTGGGGATAAACGAGAAAACCGAATTATCCAGGTCATTATCAATTGATTTCAGAATTGATTCGGCTAACGATGCCCCAAGTTTTTTTCTTTCTTTATAAATATCAATATCACTACCGCGAGAAGTATAGATTCGTTCGAACGAACAAGCCATTTTAGGCCGTGCAGGAATGCGTATTGTATCAAAAACTATGTCGCCATTTATTTTGATAATCATTATTTGACCCGGTTCAATCTCTTTGATGTCTTCTTCATTAACTCCCATAACTGTTTGTAATGCAGCTCGTTCGGATGTTACAACAGCTATTTCGTCATTTTTATAATAAAAAGCAGTGCGAATACCATCAGGATCGCGAAATACAAAAGAATCGCCATGTCCCAGCACGCCACAAATAGCATAACCACCATCCCAATGTTTTTCGGATTTTCGGATAAATGAAGGTATATCGATCTGAGCTTCAATTTTTTGGGTAATAATTCGGTCATTGGAATAACGCTGCCTAATTAAATCATATTCAGTCTGCACTTCGTTGTCGAGCTTATTGCCAAGAGACTCAAGAATAAGAAATGTATCAGCTTTATCGCGTGGGTGTTGACCCTGATCGATTAGTCGCTTGAAAACGTCATCAACATTGGTCAGGTTAAAGTCGCCGGCAAGCATTAAGGTTCTCGCTTTCCAGTTGTGACGACGGAGGAAAGGATGCACATAAGACACCCCACTCCAGTTGGTGCTACTGTATCTTAAATACCCAAGACATATTTCTCCGGCAAAAGGCAATTCTTGTTTGGCAAGATCAGCGTCATCCAAATCTCCTTTGAATTTCTCCATTTTATTGCCAATACTCGCAAAAATTTGCTGAATGGCATTTTTACCTTCGATGCGTTCGCGCCAGATATATTCTTCTCCTGGAGGAATGTCCAATTTCACAGTAGCAAGACCGGCTCCTTCCTGTCCGCGATTGTGTTGTTTTTCCATCAGAAGATACATTTTATTCAGTCCATACTGCCATGTATCGTATTTTTTTTGATAATAATCGAGCGGCTTCAAAAGCCGTATCATCGCAATTCCACTCATAAAAAAATAAATCGTTATTGGGTTTAATTATGTACTATTTAATTTGGAATAAAAAATTCGTTAATCAATCATATTGACAATGGTTCTACCTTTCAGCTTGCCCTGAAGTATCAATTCGATTGCTTTTGGCAATTCATTTATTGAGATTTCATTAAAGTTTTTCAACAAATAATCCGGCCTCCAGGCATTGCCTAATTTCTCCCACATTTCGGGACGTAGCTCAAGCGGATAGTTTTGCGCAGAAATACCCGTTAGTGTTATTCCGCGTAAAATAAATGGGAAAACACTGATATTCAGGTTTATGCCGGCAACACTACCACATGTAGCAACCATGCCTTGCGGATTCAGAGTTTTTAAAATATTCTCGAGATATTCGCCTCCGACGGTGTCGATTGCGCCCGTATAACGTGCCGACAAAATGGGTTTTTTCTCTAATTTCAGAAAATCGGATCGTAATATAATCTCTTTTGCACCCAAAATGCGCAGAAATTCCTGTTCTTCCATTTTGCCTGAAACAGCTACTGTATTGTAACCCAATTTTGATAGAATATTGAGCGCAACAGACCCAACTCCCCCAGTTGCTCCGGTTACAATCACCTGTCCATCAGCAGGTTTCACTTTTTCTTGAAGGAGTGAAACTGCTATGCCTGATGTGAAACCGGCAGTACCAATAATCATTGCTTCTTTCATGCTCAAATATTCCGGTAGTTTTACAATCCAATTGGCAGGAACTTTGATATACTGCCCAAAACCTCCGGGTGTATTCATACCCAAGTCATAGCTTGTAACAATAACCTGCTCACCTACAGCAAATTGCGACGAGGATGTTTCTTCAACTACTCCAACAGCATCGATACCCGGTGTGTGTGGATATTTTCGTGTAACTCCTTTGTTGCCGGTAGCCGAGAGCGCGTCTTTGTAGTTTAATGAAGAATAATGAACGCGAATCAACACTTCGTTTTGAGGCAAATCGGAAGTGTCCAACTGACAGATGTTTTGGTTAAACTTACCATCTTCTTCTGTTACATAAAGTGCTTTGTATTTCATAAATATTTTTTTTCTCTTATTGTAAACAATTGAAATTTAAATATATATCTCTGATTTCAGTTTATTAATTCTTTTACCTCTCTTTTTGGTCTCATTTAGCATTCATCAATAAGGATAAACGAGTTTTGAGATATTTAATCATTATTTAAAAATAAAAACTTAATCTCATCCTTTAGATTGACAAATAAAAAAAGGTTAAGCGTAGGCTCAACCTTTTTTTATTCTATCGTATTACTTTTGTCCAAAGTCGGTATATTTGATTGTGATATATCCTTCATGGAGCATGTTCCGTTAAAAATGGCGTTTGGCTCCACAATCAAGGATTTTATTTTCACATCTCCATTCAATTCGGCAGTGGAGCGCAACGTAAGAGACTGACTTGCATGAACATTGCCGCTCACTTTTCCAATTATTTCCGCATTCGCACAAGACAATGAGCCTTTAAGATAGCCTTTTTCACCAATTACAACTTTGGTTTTGCTAATGATATCACCTTCAATCTCGCCATCGAGCCTAAAGTCGGATTCAACTATGACTTTTCCAATAATTTTGGTGCCTGTGGCTATAATATTAATAATTCCGCCGTTGGATACCGGCATAGTATTGTCGAAATCATCTTTGTATCGCGCCATAATCTAATGATTTTTATTTTGAAAAAAAACTTTGGCAAAAATAGAGAAAAAAATCAGTAGAGGAAAATTAAAATCCAAAAATTCTATTAAATGTTCATTTATTTAACCCCGAAGTCTGGTAAAACAATTAACTTTGTATAACTAACACAAATCAGGCATGGTAATTAAATTATTACATCATAGGGAAATTGACTTACGACTTTGGGATGAAGTTGTAAACCAATCGATTAATTTCCTGATATATGCCGAAAGTTGGTATCTGAATGCGGTTTCGCCGGAATGGGAAGCATTGATAGCTGGCAATTACGAATATCTGATGCCTCTTCCTGTAAAGAAAAAATTTGGAGTAAAATATATTGTCCAGCCTGTACTAACTCAGCAATTGGGCGTTTTTTCCAAACATGATATTAGCCCCGAAACGTTTAAAAAATTCATAGCTAAAATCCCATATTTAAGTTATGAAATGCAATTGAACGAAAAAAACAATTTCACCGATGTTGGAGCCACTCGAATTAATTTGCTTCTCGACTTGAATTTGTCTGCAAATGAACTTCAACGGAATTTTGCAAAAAATACACTTCGAAATATCGCGAAAGCAAAAACGAATAAAAACAGTATTGACAGGCAAGTGAATGTGGATGACTTTCTGGAGTTTTATCGCAATACAGAAACAAATTACAATAGAGCTAACATTATTATTACCAACAAATTACTAACGAATGCTTCCAAACTACGACGTTTAGATATATATGGAATAAGAGATGAAAACAAGAAACTAATAGCCGCACTTTGCCTGCTTAAATCAGCAAAAAGAATTATCAATCTGCTACCGATATCGAACGAAAAGGGGAAAAAGCAATTCGCCATGTTTCAGTTAATTGATGCGGTTATTGTGGATCATGCAGGCTGTGAAGTAATTTTTGATTTCGAGGGTTCGATGATTGAAGGAGTAGCTCGGTTTTATCGCGGATTTGGCGCTTACGAAGTTCACTATCCATTAATCAAAAGGTTCAGACCAATTTTTTTAACCGGTAAATTATGAACGTATTATTCATATCGCTTTGGTATCCACACCGACAAGATGACATGTTGGGGCTTTTTGTGCAAAAACACGCGGACGCTGTGAGTTTGTATGCCAACGTACGGGTGATTTACATTCAACCCGAAACGCAAATCAAAGATTTTGAACTAATAACAAACAGATACAAACAAGTAAAGCAACTTTACGTGTACTACCCCACTGGCAACGGAAAATTGAGTAAAACAATAAATTATCTTCGTGCTTATCGCAAAGCATTTGATGAACTGAAAAAGGAGAATTGGGAACCAGACATTGTGCATAGCAATGTGCTTACGCGCACTCCAATTATTGCTTATCTTTATAAAAAATGCTGTGGCACGCCCTACGTAATCACTGAGCATTGGACTCGCATGTTGAAGTCGCAAAATATGTTTCGAGGAGCATTCCGGCGTTTTTTAGCTCGCATAGCGGTTAGAAATGCTGCTTGCATTATGCCTGTTTCTTCCGAATTGAAAGAAGGATTGGAGTTTAATAAGTTGTTGCTTACACGCTGCGAAATTGTTGAAAATGTAGTTGACAACTGTTTTTACAAAAATTATCCCACCATAAGCGAGAAAACAAAAAAACAGCTGCTAAATGTAAGTTGTTTTTACGAGCAACACAAAAACCTGTTTGGACTTTTACGCGCTGTCAAAGAAATATCGCTGCAAAGAAATGATTTTCAACTAATTCTGGTTGGCACAGGCGATGACTTTGAAATGACATATCAATATTTCGAGTCCCTTAATTTCCCTGCCGGAACAGTAGTATTTACCGGAATGCAAACATCGGAAGCATTAGCAAAGTTGATGCACGATGTTGATGCTATTGTTCAGTTTTCGAACTACGAATCGGCAGGAGTTGTGGTTCAGGAAGCATTGGTCTCCGGCAAAGCTGTAATAAGCACCCGTGTGGGAATTGCCCCGAAATACATCACGGATGAAAATGGGATATTGGTGGATGTGGGTAATGAACATCAATTGGTGGAGGCAATAAACAAGCTGCTCGACAATACCGGAAAATACAACTCCAAACTAATAAGCGAAAAAGCAGCGAATGAATTTAGTTACGAGCGAATTGGGAAAAAGTTTTTTGATATTTACAGCCAAATAATTTCTACTGAGACACCATCAAAGTAGCAAATCAAGAAGATAATAACATGAAATTTAACGAAAAAATAAGGGCTATCGCATTGTTAGCAGGCAAAACAATCAGCACGCCATCGGCGCTGTTTCTCATTCTGAAGGATGAAACCACTTACCGAAAGAACCTACAAAAGCGTTATGGCTACACTTGTTTCAGAAGTATTGATTTTAATTATTTTCTAAAAGATAAAGAAGCTAAAGTTGACAATTACGCATTTCTGGAAGGAGGTTCACTTGTTACCGATTTGGCGCTTCTCAGATTAATCGCACAAAGTTTTGAGCAATGTGAATATCTCGAAATAGGAACCTGGCGGGGCGAAAGCATTGTGAATGTGGCTGATGTGGCAAATACGCGATGCACGTCTGTCAACCTTTCGCCTGAGGAGATAATTGCCCGTGGATTTCCTGATAAATATGCCAATGAACATGGTTGTCTGATAAAAGGGCGTAATAACATTACTCAAATTCATGCCGATTCACAAAAATTCAACTTCAACAGTCTTGGGAAAAAATTTGATTTGATATTCATAGACGGCGATCATAAATACGAAGCAGTGAAAACGGATACAGAAAATACTTTCCCGCTATTACGGGATAAAAATTCCGTAATAGTGTGGCACGATTATAGTTACGACCCCGTTACACCACGCCATTCGGTCATTCAAGCCATATTAGATGGACTGCCCAAAGAAGCACACCAATATCTCTATCATGTGAGCAACACCATGTGCGCCATTTACACCCAATCAGATTCGGTAAAAGCATTTCTTGTAGAATCGGATAGTAATTTAGATAAAGTTTTCAGCATAAAAATAGAATCGAAAGCTGTAAAAAGCTAAAATCAATACACATTAAATAATGCACGGATTTATTTGTATCGTAAGCAAAGAGCCAATAGGGTCATCCTATAAACCCGAATGGAAAGCGCAATTTGATTTTGAAACAAAAAAAATAAAACGCAAATTGATAGGTGAGTATTTTCATTTAGAACAATTCACGTCAACGCGATTTTTTGATGAAAAGATATGGATAAATACCGACGAACTACTTTGTGTTTCGGAAGGTACGATTCTTAATCTGGCTCAATTGAAGCAAAAGTACAAGGCAACAAACACGTCGGAGCTTATTGACAAAATGCAGCAAAGTAACAAATACTTTTTCGAAGAATTCGAGGGGAGTTTTTGTGGCGTGTATCACAACAAAAGATCAGGCGAATGGATCGCTTTCAACAATCAGACCGGCACGCGACAACTGTTTTATTTGCAAAACAAAGAATACTTCATTGTAAGTACTGATTTATTCACATTAAGTCGTACTCTAAAATCGTTGAATATCTCTTTTTCATTGAATGAGCTTGCGGCTTCGCTGATGTTGAGCAGCGGCTTTGTGATGGAGGATTTGAGTTGGATAAAAGAAGTGGCTAAACTACGCGCAGGCGAATACATCTATTTTGATGGAGAAAACTTGAAAAGCAATTTCTATTTTCACCTCCGAAATATCATTCAAACTACAGATAACAGACAAGAAACAATTCGAAAGTTAGACAAAAAATTCACAGAAGCTGTAAAACTGGGCTTTGAACTCAACGAGAAGTACAAACTACAGAATTTCACCACATTAAGTGGAGGTTTAGATTCACGAATGACTGCTTTGACTGCTTATGAAAATGGATTTCACAATCAAACATTAATTAATTTCTCTGAAAAAGCTTATGCCGATGAGGTTATCGCCAAGCAAATAGCCACTCACTACCAACTGCCAATGTATCAACTTGAACTTAAAGCTGAATTGCTAACTAAAATTGACGAAGTGATTGCAGTGAATGATGGTATGGGCAATTACACTGGCTTTAGTCATGTGTTCAGTGTTTTGAATCAGTTTGATTCGGAAACTTCCGGTTGCATACACACCGGAATTATGGGCGACACAGTGATGGGAAGCGCTTGCAACGTCGATAAAGCAAAAATAAAACGAAGACTCTACGCATCACAATTCGTTCCCGAATTAGCAAAAACGTATATCGAAAAGCTATTGGAAGACAATTATAGCGGTAACGCGGAGTTGGCGGTAATCTACAATAATATTTTTGCCTACGAAAGTCTTGGATTTCAGTATTTCGACTTAATTGGTGCTACATGTTCGCCATTTCTGAACAGTAATTTCCTAAGTACTGCCTATGCGATGCCCGAAAGCTATAAAACAGACCGGAATATCTACGTGGATTGGATAACTACCCTACATCCCGAAATTGTCAATTTCACCTGGGAAACCATCGCTTGCAAACCAACCAACAACAAATGGAAACGTGGTGCAGCCCGTATGCGCCGTGCAATTTTGAAACGGCTGCCCATACCTTCGATGTGGAAAAGTGGTATGAATCCGGAACAACTCTGGTATGAGCAAAATGAAACTGTGAAGCAGCACATTAACAGTTACTTTTACAAAAATGTGGAGCTAATTGAAGATGAAAAACTGCGCAAATTGGCTACAAAGATATTCTCCGAAGGAAGTTTTGACGACAAAGCAAGGGTATTAACTTTGGTTGGCGCAATCAAATTACATTTCGCATGACAGATATGAACTTCATAAAATCAATGCTAAAAAGTGTTTCGAGTAAAGGCTTTTTTAATCTGCTTACGGCCAATGTATTGATACAAATTGTGGCGTTTGCTTCGCAACTTTTTGTTGCGGGTATACTTTCGCCCGATGATGTAGGCAGAATAAAAATACTGCAAACGTGGCTCAGCATATTTAGCATTCTGGGAAGCATGGGTTTCAGTAGCTCCACTCTGAAACTTTGCTCCGAAAACAGAACTAAGGCTGAATTAAGTTCCATATTTCGGTCAGGACTTAGTTTTACGCTTATTACAACCCTATCATCCTATGCCATCGTTTTGGTTATCAATCAATTTGAATGGATTTCGCGCGACACGGCCATTCGTTCGCTCATTCCACTTGCCATGTTACCGCTAATTAGTAATGCGTTTTTTGCACTATATGTAGCTTACTATCAGTCGCAAAAAGAGATTAAACTCATTTCCAACCTCACATCAATTAATAAAATTGTCGCGGTACTTCTTATCATAATTTTCACCTGGCTAGGTGGAATTAAAGGATATTACATCGGCTTCAATCTCGGAGCGATATTGTTATTAATCGTAGTTGTGTCGATTTCAAGAAATAGATTTGGAGTAAAAACCAATTCATCGGACAAAAAGCGCCTAAACAAGATGCACTGGCACTACGCTCGCCCTTCGTTTTTCTCTTTACTTCTTGCCGATTTGGCATCGTATGCCGATATTCTTATTATCAACTACCTGATTATTGGTAACATTACCGAAGTCGGTTTCTATAGTTTCGCACTTACACTAACGGTGATGTTTCGGGTGTTACCGTCAACAGTACAACAAATCACTATTCCCTATTTTTCCGGATTGTCCAACAATATTCCTGAATTTTCAAAAGTTTTCAGGAAATATAGTCTGCAGCTTATTTTACTAATTTCAGCCAGTTTAATAGCTGCTCTTGTCCTGATTCCACCATTTATAACTATTATATTCAGTGGCAAATACGATGCTTCCATCCCCTATTTCATCCCATTGGCTATAGGATGGACTATCAGACAATACAACCAGATTCAAGCAGCCGCTTTGTTTGGAATAGGAGCTATATCCAAAATTGCTCGAAGTCAGTTTCTTTCTCTGATTTCGAATGTGATATTGATATTGATAAGTTTATATTATTGGGGCATTATGGGTGTCGCTTATTCATCCATCGTTTGTGCTATAATTGAAGTTTCACTCTTTAGCTATTTTTTAAGAAGAAAGCTTAAGGGATGATTTCTCGATGAGAATTTTTCAGAAATTGTTTCGTTGAACACAAAATGATAGATCAAAAAATCTGAAATAAAGCTCAATTTGCCTATCTTTGCACTTCTGATTAAAATATCTTGGTGATTCTATCTGCAAGAACATAAATTACAAAAATATCTAACAATAACTCAACATGAGAAAAAATCACATCAATGCCGCAATGCTCACCACATTCGGAAGCAGCGTATTGCTTATAGCACCTGCAGAAGCAAAACCAAAACAAGCCACTCCGGACAAACCACTGAACATCATCTACATCATGTCCGACGACCACACTCGACAAGCAATCAGCAGTTACGACAAGCGATTTGGCATCACCACCCCGCACATCGACAAAATAGCCGAAGAGGGTTTGATTTTTCAAAACAGCTACGTGGCAAATTCCATTTCGGGACCAAGTCGCGCATGTATGCTTACCGGAAAACACAGCCACAAGAATGGCTTTATGAACAACGACAATCAATTTGACGGGACACAACAGACAATGCCCAAATTGCTTCAGAAAGCAGGTTATCAGACAGCCATGATTGGCAAATGGCACCTACATTCCGACCCTACCGGATTCGATTATTGGGACATTCTTCCCGGTCAAGGCGATTATTATTCGCCGGTGATGTACACCAAAAACGAACGCAAAACCTATTCGGGCGTATATGTAGCCGACCTAATTACCGACAAAAGTATTAACTGGCTCGAACAACGCGACCGTGAGAAGCCTTTCTGCCTTTTTGTGCATCACAAAACTGTGCATCGGAATTTTATGGCAAAACTGAGCGATCTGCGAGCTTTCGAAGATAAGACTTTCCCCTATCCCGTCAATCTATTTGACGACTACAAAAACCGTCAAGCCGCGGCAGAGCAAGAAATGAGTCTGGCAAAAGACTTTGACTGGGTGTATGACCTGAAAATGAATGAAGACAAAAATCATCCTTCACCTATTGGTTGGATGTATGACTATACCGACAAAAGTGGCAATCGGCAAGGCACCTATGGACGTATGTCGGACGAAGAAAAAAAAGCGTTCGATGCGGTGTATAACCCCATCCGAGATGATTTCAAAAAACGTAATCCTCAAGGCAATGAATTGGTGAAATGGAAATACCAGCGCTATGTGAAAGATTATCTGAAAACGGCAAAAGGAATGGACGACAACATCGGAAGGTTAATGGAATATCTGAAAGCACATGATTTGCTTGAAAACACGCTGATTGTTTACACGTCCGATCAAGGATTCTATATGGGCGAACACGGATGGTTTGATAAGCGATTTATGTATGAAGAGTCATTCAGTACACCACTTATCATGCGTCTTCCGCAACGCTACCATGCGCACGGTGTAGTAAAAGAATTTGTTCAAAACATCGACCACGCTCCTACTTTTCTCGAAATTGCAGGTGTAAGAGTGCCTGATGATATTCAGGGTAAATCTTATTTGCCTATTCTAAAAGGTAAACATCCGAAAAGTTGGCGAAAATCACTTTATTATCATTTCTACGAATATCCGGCTGAACATGCGGTGAAACGTCATTATGGTATCCGTACAGAACGATACAAACTTATTCATTTTTACAACAACATTGATAGTTGGGAGCTTTACGACCTGAAAAAAGACCCTTCTGAAATGAATAATTTGATTAACAGCCCCAAATACACGAATACTATCAAGGAGTTGAAAAAACAACTTTGGGACTTGCAAGTGAAATACGATGACCCTATTCGAATGAAATATCCTTTGTAAAACCGGCAAAAGAATAAGCATCTCAAATGAAGTAGGCAATAAAAAATACGCGCGAGTTTGATGGAAAGAATGAGGATATACGCTATCGGATAGATAGGAAGAAGGAATCGGCGAAAGCAGTTGAGAGGCAGGAACACAAGCGTTAGACTATTCCAAAACTCATAAAAGCGTATTAAAAACAAAGAGGATATTGAATTCAAAATTCAATATCCTCTTTGTTTTTGTTTAAAACCTTGCCTTTGTATTAATCATAACCACATTTTCAAGTCTTTTACACCTTCAACGAAGTTAATTAAAAAAATCAGGACAAGTGCGAAAACCAATTAGATTGCGATGAATTAGAATTTGTGACGACCTTCATCAGCAACTGTGAGTTTGGCTCTACCTTTAGCGCGACGAGAAGCTAATACTCTGCGACCGTTTGCAGTAGCCATTCTTTCGCGGAAACCGTGTTTGTTTCTTCTTTTTCTGTTTGAAGGTTGGAATGTCCGTTTCATTGCTATGTTTTTTTATGTTTTATTTATTTTTTCGGACTGCAAAGATAGTTATTTATTATTTAGTCTGCAAGCTTTAAACCAAAAAATATGTACCAAATAACAATTTGCATTCTTTACAGGCTAATAAAAACAGAGTTTGACGATCGAGACATCGGTTCACATCAAACTCTGCTCTATTTTTTATTGATTATTTTAATGAGAATTCGGATTAAGTATTCATTCCACCGCAAACATTGATAACTTGTCCGCTCACATAACTGGACAGGTCGGAAGCCAGGAATACACATACTTTAGCCACTTCGTCGGGCGAGCCGCCTCGGCGCAATGGAATTGTTTCTGCCCATTTTTCGCGTTGCTCGTCGGTGAGTGCGTGCGTCATTTCTGTTTCAATAAAGCCCGGGGCAATGGCGTTGGCACGGATGCCGCGCGAGCCAAGCTCTTTCGCAAGTGATTTCGCAAGCCCAATCATACCGGCTTTAGACGCGGAGTAGTTCGACTGACCAGCATTACCCGATACACCTACTACCGAGCTCATGTTGATAATCGAACCAGATTTTTGTTTCATCATGATGGGTGTGCAAGCATGAATAAAATTGAATGCGGATTTCAGATTTACATTAATTACCGCATCCCATTGCTGCTCGGTCATTCGCATCATCAAACCATCTTTGGTGATACCGGCGTTGTTTACTAAGATATCAATACGTCCAAAGTCTTTCTGTATGCTTTCAACCACGGCGTGGGTGTCATCGTAGAGGGCGGCATTCGAGGCGTATCCTTTTGCTTTAACTCCGAAAGCTTCAATTTCCTTTTCGGTAGCCAATCCTGTTTCATCAATTACCAAGTCGGTGAAAGCAATATTACATCCTTCTGATGCAAATTTTAGCGCGATAGCTTTTCCGATTCCTCGGGCAGCACCCGTTACAATGGCTGTTTTTCCTTCTAATAGTTTCATTTTCAAAAAATATTATTTGTTAATCTGCTGCAAAGATACATATTATTGTTTTATTTTTCACCAATTTGTAAAAAAAAGGGGATTGATTGCTCAATCCCCTTTTCACTTTTCATGCGCGATAATCCAAATATTTTTATCTTTGTTTGGTTCTTATGGGTTGTTTGGTTTTTTGCGCTGCTTCACGCGATGATATAATACTGCTTCTTTCCAAATTTGGAGTAAATCTGCGTTTTAGCTCACCACGTCGAATTTGGTTATCAGGATTTGATTTTGCCGAAGACCGAACGGCTGACCGAACGGCTATTGGCGAGTTGGTTTTATTTACAAATGCAAGTTCGCCTTGATAAACTGCGCCAAAATTATAACCGTAATAATCATCCGTAAAATTAAAATCGAG
Source organism: uncultured Paludibacter sp. (assembly GCA_964568675.1). Lineage (GTDB taxonomy): Bacteria > Bacteroidota > Bacteroidia > Bacteroidales > Paludibacteraceae > UPXZ01. Next base: position 11,808 of record CAZMQV010000002.1, on the reverse strand, counting down.
CTTATAGGTGCTTCCTGTCATGTATTGCGTTTTCACAAAGCCTTGATTAACACTTAATGCGTCGGCAGTGTAATACCAGGTGCCGTAATCGGCTTTCGAGTCAGCATCGTAATAGCCATCGATAGCAGTATAGGCTTGTACCTGATCCACTTTCACCGGATATGTTCCATCGGGAATGATAGTTGTGGCAGTGATTGGTGTATAAATCTCGATTTGCAACGCGTCGCCATTTCCCGAAAAATTGGAGATTTTCACATCGTTGGCACCCAAACGAATGGAGTATAGCTTCACATTCTTACCACTCACATTGCCATGATACCATATTTCGCCATGCGTTAAAGTTTCAGGCAATGGCACCACCATGTCGGTTAAACTTATCTGACCCTGATATGATATATCATATTGCTGTCCATCGGCTACAATCGCACCGCTTACGTTGTAGTAATTTCCATTGCGCGAAACTGTAAATTTACCATTCGTTATTGGATATTTTAGCGTCTGCGAACCTTTGTATTTTCCCACATAACTTCCTACGAGGTAGTCGCCTTGCGAGTCGGTGCGCCACGCCCCCGGATCAAATGTAAACTTGTTAGCTTGCGAAGAGTTGTTTACATTATATGTACCGGAAACAATTTCGTTTTCATTGGTTGTGCCGGTATTGAGCTGCAAGTAGATAAACAAGCCATCGCCATTGGGGTTGGAGGTCAAATCACGATCGTAAAGATACAAATCGTAGAAATCAATGCTTTTGCGAGCAGGATCTCCAAAAAACTCCGATTTTGCGCTACTAAACTGCAAATTGCTGTTTTCGGGTGTCCGATTCCTATCGTTGCATGCGGTGAACGAAAAAGCAACAAGCGCGAATAATGTTAATTTTTTAATTGTATTTTTCATTGCTGTGTACGTTAAGTTGTTTCTATATTTATTTGTTGAAATAACTAAATCAAAAATGATGCCAAATAGTTTAAAATCAAAAAACCTCGTTTACACGAGGTTTTTTGATAATGCTAAAAAATGGATTTACTTTTTCGCCGCGTTACGGTTAGCGTAACGGCTCATGAATTTATCCACACGACCTGCGGTATCCACCAATTTGGATTTGCCGGTATAAAATGGATGCGATGAACTTGAAATTTCCAATTTCACCAAAGGATACTCTACGCCATCAATCACTTCAGAATCTTTTGTATTGACAGTTGAGCGAGTAATAAATGTGTCGCCGTTTGACATGTCTCTAAACGCCACCGGACGATAACTTTCGGGATGAATACCTTTTTTCATATCTTATATCTTTCTATTTTTTATTTTTCCTTTTTATTTCGGCTTGCAAAGATACAAACAATAATTGATTTGACAAACTTATTTGATGTTTTTTTACGGGAAACTTCAATTCCTAAAATTAGTTACAGCACCATCAAATGAATAATTATCAAATTTGCGAAGTCTTGAAACCGGGTATTGATAACTTAGGGATACTTCACCGCGACGAGGTAAAGCCCTTTTGCCGGAACAGAGGTGCCGGCACCACAACGATTTTTCGCTTCAATAACCTGCCGAAACTCTTCGACACTCATTTTGCCCCGCCCTACTTCGAGCAAAGTGCCCACAATGGCTCGAACCATGTTGCGCAGAAATCGGTCTGCCTCAATGGTAAAAACCCACTTATCGCCAAGTTCTACCCACTCGGCATGTGTAATTTTGCAATTATTGGTTTTTACATCGGTATGTAGTTTACTGAAACTTGTGAAATCTGTATATTCATAAAGCGTTTTTGCGGCAAGATTCATCATTTCAAAATCCAGCGGATGATAAACACGCATGGCATAATCGTGATGAAATACATTTTTACTTGTAATCAAATGATATTCATAGCAACGCGACACCGCGTCAAAGCGCGCGTGGGCATCGGGTGCTACCTCTTCCATGTGCTCCACAGCAATATCTGCCGGAAGAAATGCATTTAGTTTATCTACAAAGTTAGTTAGCGAGTTGAATGCAAAATCGATATCGGCATGAGCTACCATCCGACGCGCGTGCACACCCGCATCGGTTCGGCCAGCAGCCACCAATTCTACCTGCTCGCGCAGAATAGTGGAAAAAGCTTTTTGCATCACCTCCTGCACTGTAATGCCGTTTGGCTGAATCTGCCAACCACAATATGCAGCACCGTTGTAGGAAAAATAGATAAAGTATCTTTTCATTTTTTGATCGGAAACCAACTAATAGGTATAATAATACAGAATCAAGATATAGACGGCATATTACCACCAAATAGTATTTTAGCTTGAACATCCATGCAAAGTTAAGCAAAAATAAAAGCAAACCGGTAGTGGATAGGTGAAAAATAATTATCTTTGTAAGAATAACAATTTTAAAAATATCGTTAAACATGAAAAAACTACTTATTTCATTCGCATTATTTACGCTGTTTTTTGGCGTAAAAGCTCAGACCAACGTGATTACGACTAATCCCATAGGGTTGGCATTTGGTAATTTTAATGCCAACTACGAGAAAGTTTTAAACTCAAGCTCGTCGCTGGTTTTCAGAGGTAGTTATATGTACAGCCTGTTTGGTACCGAAGTTAGTCTTGGAGGATTGGGATTTGGTTACCGCTATTATTTCACTCATGCTAAAAAAGAAGTTCCCGGTGGTTTTTATGTCAATCCATTAGCCACTTATGCAGTGGGGAGTGTGAAGGGTGATGACAATTCGAGAACCGGAATCAGCACATTTGCTTTGGGTGCCGAGATTGGCTATCAATGGGTGTGGCAAAGCGGATTTGCTTTGAATCTGGGTCTTGGTCCGATGTACACGTTTGTTAGCGGTTTCAACAACAATCAAAATACGAATCTCGCAAATGGTTTTGTTCCAGGCATGACACTTGCTATTGGATATGCTTTTTAATTGCACGCATTTTTCATAAAAAAATAAAGAACAAAAAAAGCGGACGAATCGTCCGCTTTTTTTTGTTCGACAGCTTATTGATGTTCCTTACGCAACAAATCATTCACGGTTTTCACCGGATTGAATGTATCGACCGGAACTTCCACAAACACGGTATTCCAGTTGCTCATGGCGCCATTCCACAGACCGGGAAGTTCAAGAGCTTTAAGCTCTCTCCCACTTTTCGACTTCGAAGAGATAAACCCGGTGTTTTTATCCACAAATTCAAGCAAATTAAACTTCTCGCCTTTGTAATTTCTCACACCGAGCACCAAATCCACGGGATTGAAGTGTGTCGCATTTTGCATTTTAGCTTTATCCACACTGTTGTTCATATCTATTTGCGAACTTTCAAGAATCTGTAACGAAACAGTGCCATCCTGATTGACCGTGAAAAATGGACCACCACCCGGCTCACCTTCATTTTTCACCATTCCACACACGCGAATGGGGCGATTCAGTTTATTAAAAAGATAATCACGGAGCGCTTCGCCACGCAAAGCGCTGATATTAGAATGATGATTGTTCAGTTTTTCTTCACAATACCTGGCTATTTCATTCAGCATATCCTCGTCAATCTCTTTATTTTCGAGCAATTGGAGGTAATTAAAATTCCGTTTTTGAAGATCTACGAGGATACCGGCTATCAACTTTTTGTAAGTTACGGTGCTTTCCTTGAGCGAATCGGGTACCACATTATCAATGTTTTTTATAAAAATCACATCGTAATTCAGTTCATCCAGATTGGCAATGAGCGCACCATGACCTCCGGGACGAAACAATAATTCACCATTTTCACGAAAAGGCTGATTATCACTATCTGCAGCCACGGTGTCGGTAGAGGGTTTTTGCTCGGAAAAACTTACGTTATATTTCAAGTGATATTTTTGCTCATAAGCGGACAAACTTTCTTGTAAATGCGCTTCGAAGAGCTTCCGGTGTTCGCTCGAAACGGTAAAATGAATATTGACTTTACCATCACTACTTGCGTAGCGTGCGCCCTCTTCAAGATGTTCTTGCATGGGTGTGCGACACTCTGTGGGATAGGTGTGAAACCGTAGAAGCCCTTTGGGTAGTGCGCCGTAATTCAAACCATCCTTATTCAAAAGAATATCCACAACTTCCTTGTATTGGCCATTTTCGATCAACTCCACGATAGGTTTTCCACTTTTATTAATACAAGCCTGATTCAGGCCATCATAAAAGGCAAAGTTCGCTATTTCATCGAAGAATTTCCTTTCAAAATCGGTTGAAGGCGTATCCTCAGCTCCTTCAAGAAATGAAAAAAGATCTTTGAACATGCGGCTTGCAGCACCGGAGGCAGGCACAAATTTCAGTACATCTGCCTTATTGGCAAGATAGGCATCCCATTCGGCCAAGTATTTTTGGTTTTCATCGTTTGATGTTAGCAAAATACCATTACCAATGGCGGCAGCGTTACGAATTTCGAGATATGGAAATCCATTTTTGAAATTGTTTAGCTGCTCTTCAATCTGATTAAGTGTTATTCCACGCTTTTTAAGCATTGTTTCATCGGAAGGCAGTAGCATAGTCGTTTATTTTAGAAGGTTAATAATTTCTTATTCTCAAATTAATAGCATTAATTTTTTTGTTCACACTCACTCACCTAATTGTTTGTTTATCAAATCCATTTCCTTTTTCCTGTTTTTTAGAAACGCCCAATAATCCAACAAATAGCTATTTTCGAACTCGTTTTGTGAGAAAACAATAAAGCTTTGGTAGTATTCTATCGCGTTGTTGAAAGCAACCAAAGCCTTATCATATTCTCCCTGTATTTCATACGCCACTGCCTTGTTGTTTGCCGCCTGAAACTTCAGTTTATTTTTACCCGATTTTTCGGCTTGACTCCAGAGACTGATTGCTTCATCCCAATGGCGCGCTGTAAATGCTTGCATCGCTTTCTTCATCAACGCGTTTCCAGATGGAGCATAAAGATAGCGTTCTTGTTTCTCCCAACGAGGCATCATGCGGTCGGCGATGTTTGCTCCGGCTAGTATCGAAGCATCAACAAACGCATCGTAGCGCTGAGGGAGGTTGCGTGCGCGATCATTTTCCCAGTTGAACACGTCGGTGAAATTGATGGTATCGCTTCCGGCAACTTCGGCATAATGAACCGACCATTTTGTATCAACTTCTACGCCAAACTCACCATAACTATTGGGTCCGGGATAGCGCAGCTCGTCTTGTATTAAAATATGGTTTAACGCGATGACTGCATCAACGTTATATTTTTCGCAAAGTGCCGACACCGTTTGCCGATTCATGTATTTTAATTTATAGAAATTCTCGGTCAGATTGACGCTGCCTGTCTGCATCGCCACTGAATTAAAGAAAGCTTTGTTATCAAGATTTTCGCGTAAAGATGCTATGCAGAATATGGCGGCACTATCAAAACGTTCAGTCACCCCTTTGGGCTGTTCGTATTCCGAGAAAGTGCTGAAATTATTGTGTCCCACATTGTAGGGTTGAATTACAGAGTTGTTTACAATCAACACATTCCTGGCTTGCGTCGCGAATGTGGCTTCGGCTGGCCGCAACACATCGAGCGAAGTGAACACACGCGGAGTGGCGCACGAAGTGAATGCAAACAGAAGAAATAACAAGTATTTGATATTAAAATTTTTCATTCTAAAAAGTAAGTTGCAAAAAAAGTAGGAAGCAAAGTTAGAAATTAACTGTCATATTATCATAAGCAAGATGAATATTTTCGGGTAATTCGTTTTCTATTTGTTCATGTAAGCCCAAATGATGGCTTACATGGGTGAAAAAACTCTGTTTTGCTCCTATACGTCGCGATATTTTTATTGCTTCATCAATGGTTAAATGTGAAAAGTGTTCTTCTTTACGCAAGGCGTTTATTACAAGCACACTAAGATTCTGAAGTTTGGCATATTCCGATTCGGGAAGCGACTTTACATCCGTGAGATAAGCCATGTCGCCAATACGAAAACCCAGAATGGGTAATCTGGCATGCATCACCCGAATAGGAGTAATGCGAATATCCGCTATTTCAAAAGTACTTTCATCTATTTCAAATAAATCCAGACTGGGAACGCCCGGAAACTTATATTTTCCGAAACAGTAGGGCATGTTGCGCCGGATTGCATCAAGCACTTTTCTTTCCGCATAAATTTTCATTTCGCCCAATGGGCGTACATCGTCGAGCCCACCTACATGGTCGTAATGTTCATGCGAAAGCAGTATGGCATCAATAGTGTAAATATTATTGGTAATGAGCTGCTGGCGTAAATCCGGCCCGGCATCTATCAGGATATGTTTTCCATTCACCGTAATTACCGCGGAGCAACGAAGGCGTTTGTCACGCGTGTCGGTGGAGCTGCATACCGGACAGTTGCAGCCCAATTGAGGAACTCCGGTAGAAGTGCCTGTTCCTAAGAATTTTATATTATTCATTTTCAATATTCACTTTAATGCTTTTTTTTTAATCCCATCACTCCACAGCAGCAAATTTTTCCCTAAAAAGAGTCTTACTTAAATGCGCATTCGTATTCGCCACTCGGTAGGATAAAGGTTGTTGGAGCGGTTTCCCAGATTTTTTACCCAACCAATTGGCACTTGTTCATAGCGCAGCAAAACATAAGCTTTTTCACATTCAGGAAGCACGATTGATTCTCTTCGCAGATACTGAATCGCAGTGGCTTTATCCACTTCCACATGATTCACATTATCGGCATTTAGCTGCTTTGACAAAGCCAGGCTAATGTGAGGAATAAAATCTTTTCCTTTTTGCTCGGCAAGTACAATACCCGCATGGAGCACTTTCAGCATATTTTTAAGCAATCCCAGTTTTTCGACATGCGCTAAGGGAATCGCGACAATACTATTATCATATATCGCAATCTCCCAAGTTTCGGGTTGCATTAATTGATTTCGCAGATTCAGTATTGCTGGCTCAATTTTCACCGCTTGCTTCTCGTTTCTTTTCTTTTTCACCCGAAGCTCAGGCGCGTCAGCTGTTTTGCGCAGTACAGACAGAAAGAAACCTTCTCCACGCGTTTTGTGTGGCAGAAACCGGTATCCACTTTCCGAAATAGTAATTTCGGGAAATTGCCCGACATCAATTTTCAACACTTCCGCACCAAGTTCTTTTGCTATCCAATTTACATTATCCTCATTTTCAAAGCGATTGTAAGTGCAAGTGCTGTAAATAAGTGTTCCTCCGGTTTTCAGCGAGTCCCACACCGAAGCCAGAATATCTCTTTGGCGTTCGGCACACATCAGCACATTGGATTCGCTCCACTCGTCAATAGCACCGGCATCTTTGCGAAACATTCCTTCGCCTGAACAGGGCGCGTCCACCACTATCACATCAAAAAAAGAAGGAAGCCTGGCAAAATCAGCCGGTGAGTTATTGCTGACCAAACAGTTGGCATTACCCCATTTTATCATGTTCTCGGCCAGAATATAAGCCCTGCTTCTTACAATTTCGTTGCTTACGAGCAAACCATTGCTGTTAAGAAATTGAGAAATAAGAGTGGATTTTCCACCCGGCGCGGCACTTAAATCAAGAACTACACTATCTTGAGCAACACATTGTTCAAGCGCCTGCCATAGAAACATGGACGATGCCTCTTGCACATAATACGCTCCCGCATGAAAAAGCGGGTCGGCTGTGAAAAGCGGTCGTTCATTCAGATAATATCCGTGGCGACACCAAGGCACCTGGTTGGACGAAGGTACATAATTGGTCTTGTCATTGACACGAACACTAACAGGAGGTTCGGTATCCAACGCTTCGGCAAACAACAAAAAATCTTCGTTCAGAAGATTTCTCATCGTCGATATAAATGGAGCTGGTAAGTTCATAATTAAATGCAAATATAATTATTTTTAGCCGTTAATCGCATTGCATCGCATTATATATTTGGGTTTTTCTTTTAAGATTTAAATAAAAAGATGTAATATTGCACAATGGTTTCGAATCAGTATAATTTAATATAATATTCTATGAAAAAACAATCGGTATTTTTCTTTTTAGTAGCTACCGCCCTACTCTTCGTGTCGTGTAAAAAAACAAACATCACTGACTACACCGCCTACGTTGATCCATTCATCGGCACCGGCGGACACGGACACACGTTCCCCGGCGCAACCTATCCGCATGGTATGGTGCAACTAAGCCCCGACTCGCGCGTGTATGAATGGGATGCCTGCTCCGGTTATCATGATTCGGACAGCGTCATTAACGGTTTCTCACACACACACTTGAGCGGTACCGGCATTGGCGACTATTGCGATGTGCTTGTGATGCCCATCACCGGCGAACCCGACATTCGTAAAAACGGACCCAACGGACAAGAGAAATCTTTCGCGTCTCCATTTCGGAAGACTACTGAGAAAGCTGTTCCGGGATACTACTCGGTGGCGCTTGACCGCTATGATGTGAAAGCCGAACTTACTGCCACCCAACGCGTAGGTTTTCATAAATACACTTTCCCGGCAGGGAAATCGGGCTTGCTTATCGACCTTGATTTCACCAATCAGAATCACCCGACCGACAGTGTTATCATTGAGGTGCTGAGCGACACCGAAGTGCGCGGATTGAAAAAAAGCCGTGGCTGGGCACGCCAGCAATGGGTATATTTTCATGCTATTACTTCCAAACCATTCACCGGTGTGAAAATATATAAGAATGACTCCATCACTGCCGAAACCAAGAATCTGAAAGGAAAAAGCGGCAAAGTATTCCTCACTTTCGATACCAAAGACAAAGAAGAAATAATGCTGAAAGTAGCTATTTCACCAGTAGATATGGATGGCGCAAAAAAGAATTTGGACAAAGAACTTGCAGGTTGGGACTTTGAGCAAACAAAAACAGACACCCGCAAAGTGTGGAACGATTATCTCTCTAAAATCGACATTACGACAGATGATGATACGCAAAAGCGAATATTCTACACCGCACTCTATCATTCGGCTATCGCACCCAATGTATTTTCGGATGTTGACGGACGTTATCGCGGTATGGACAAACAGATTCATCAGTCCGACGAAGCCAAATACACCGTATTCTCTACTTGGGACACCATGCGCGCACTTCATCCGCTACTCACCATCATCGCGCCGGAATTGAACGAAGAGTTTATACGCACCTTGCTCAATATGCACAAACAGGGCGGCATACTGCCTATGTGGGAACTTGCCGGCAACTACACAGCTACTATGATTGGCTACAATGCCGTGCCGATAATAGTGGATTCTTACATGAAAGGTTACAGGAATTTCGACAATGATTTGGCTTATCAGGCTATACTGAAAACTTCGAGCTATGACACCACAGGAATAAAAGACAACAAAACTTATGTAAACGCGCTGATGCCAATTTCGAAAAAATACAAAAATGAAATCGGTTTTATCCCTTATGACAAAGAGATAGAAAATGTTGCTAAAGGTCTTGAATATGCTTATCAGGATTGGTGTGTGCTGCAAATGGCAAAGGATAGAAATGACGCAGCCAACATAGCGAAATATGAGAAATTGGCTACGAACTACAAAAACTATTTTGATGCGGAAACCGGTTTTATGCGTGGCAAAAACCTCAATGGAGTATGGCGCACGCCATTCAACCCAAGAGCTTCGACCCATCGCGAGGACGACTACTGCGAAGGAACAGCCTGGCAATGGACTTGGTATGTGCCTCATCAAGTGGATAGTTTGGTGAAATTGATGGGTGGAAAAGAGAAATTCATCAATAAATTGGACGGACTTTTTACCGCCGACTCCAAGATTGAAGGTGCTCAAACCTCGGTTGACATATCGGGTTTGATAGGACAATACGCCCACGGTAACGAGCCAAGCCATCACATCATCCATTTCTACAACTATGTGGGTCAAGCTCATAAAACTCAAGCAATGATTGACTCGGTGCTCTACTCGCAATACTCCGACAAACCCGACGGAATAGCAGGCAATGAAGACTGCGGGCAAATGTCAGCCTGGTACATTCTCAACTCCATGGGCTTTTATCAGGTAGCGCCGGGCAACCCCACCTACTCCATCGGCCGTCCGATATTCGACCGTGTGAAGATAATGCTGCCCGAAGGCAAGGAATTTGAGATTGATGTAAAAAACAACTCCAGAAAGAATAAATACATCGCGTCGATTAAACTTAACGGTAAAACTTTGGAAAAACCATTCTTTACTCATGCCGAATTGGCTGCCGGAGGTAAAATGGAAATTGTGATGACCGACGTAGCAAAATAACTGCTTAGCATAGCTTTTGCAATACAAGTAAAGATATTTGCAACCAAACAAAGTACCCTATTGTGTGTAGCGGTACTTTGTTTTTTAGAACCAACACCTGCATCATGAAATCAAAACTAAGCATTATCCTAATTCTCATGGTAAGCATGCTTACTGCCCAGACTCAGTTTCGAACACGTATTTTTGATGAAAACATTCGTAGCCTACAGCTTAAAGTAAATGAAAACGCGCTTTCATTGCCCGTAATCACGCTCAATGGCAATGACAAATTAGAGATTTGTTTTGATGAAATGTCGCACGACAAACAATCCTTTTCGTATGAAATAATACATTGCAACGCCGACTGGACGCGTTCTTCGCTCTCCTCATCCGAGTTTCTTAATGGTTTTGACAAAGCTTATATTGACGATTATGCCCTGTCTATCAACACCACTTTCCTTTATACGCACTATCGGGTTGAATTGCCCAACAACGACGTGCAACTCAAAATATCCGGCAATTATTTAGTTTCAATATTCAAAGACAACAACTACGACTCACCCGTGGCGCATGCTTGCTTCTCGATAGTGGAACCACATGTGGAAATAGAAGCGAAAGTGCGTGGCAACACCGACACCGAGCTAAACCGAAGCAAACAGCAACTCGACTTTGAAGTGTCGATGCCCAATTACCGAATATCCGATCCGCAGTCGGAAATAAAAGTGCTGGTAAGGCAAAACAACCGAATTGACAACCAAGTGGATAACGTAAAAGCAAGTTATTACAGCCCCAACAAACTAAGTTTCATCAACAACCGTGCGCTGATATTCGAAGGTGGCAATGAATACAACCGAGTTGATTTTTCTTCCATTTACAATTACGACGAGCGTGTTGAGAAAATTAAATTTGAACGCCCCTATTATCACGTTTACCTCAGCAACATCCAACCCCGCTCATCCGCACCTTATCTGCAAGATTTCGACGCCAACGGTGGCTTTGTGATTAATTACCAAAACGGCTATGAAGATGTGAATCTGGAAGCCGATTACATGTTTGTGCATCTGACTTTGCCTACCGGTAGAGCTCTCTCGAGCGGTGATGTCTATGTAGGTGGCGCATGGAATTTCAATCTGCTTAACGAGGCTTCGCGTATGGAATACGATCCGTCGGACGCGCTGTACCACAAAACGCTCCTGCTCAAGCAAGGTGGTTACAACTACCAATTTTGGCTCTTGCCACGTGGCGAACAAAAAGCCACCGTAGCGCCTACCGATGGCAGTTTTTGGCAAACTCAAAACCAATATGCCATCTACATCTATCATCGGGCATGGGGAGGAAGGTATGATAAGCTGATAGGATTTAAGCTTGTGGAGTAATAGATAGCCCCAAAGAAACTCGTTCTATTTGTTCTAAATGAATCTTTCCATCAATTTCAATAACTAATTTTGTAGGAAGGCATACAAAATCTACTATAAAATTATCAATAACATGCTGTCTTCGAATTTTAAATCCGGTTTTCTTATTTTGTAGATACTTCCACATCAATTTCTCGGCTTCTGTGTAGTTTTCTTTAAGACCCCGCCTTACTGTCTAGTCCTGAAATAGGTTTACACAAAAGTAAACATGAATCAGGATTATGA
>CAZMQV010000001.1:0-184900 GCA_964568675.1 uncultured Paludibacter sp. | reverse complement strand
TACTCCCAGTCCGTTTTTTTTCAATCTATAAAGCGGCGGATTTGGGATGCTTACTCTTTTCTGAATACTTTATTTTCAATAAATTTGTAGATTAATTTATTCATCTAATTATTTAATTCGAATCATGAAGAAATCATTCTGCTTAATGAGTCTTTTGCTCATTTTCACTCACATTTCTTTTGCGCAGCTACAGAAAAACAGGTATGCTGAAATCACAAATCCGAAGTTGGTACACATCAACAAAATGGATCCTCGCGCCACGTTCTTCTCCTTCTCCAACTCGAAAGAAGCGCAAAGCGCAAACCTCGCATCGAAAGGAAGTAAGTTTTTGATGCTAAACGGCACTTGGAAATTTAATTATGTAGAAAACTTCAGTCATCGCCCGATGGACGATTTCTACAAAGAAAATTTCGACGCGAGCAGTTGGAAAGATATCAATGTACCCGGAAACTGGGAAGTGCAAGGCTTTGGCTATCCCATCTATGTGAATACCACATATGAATTCACTTCGCCGGGACATGCTCCGTTTTGGAACAAACCGAATCCACCACTCGTTCCCGAAGAGTTTAACCCCACCGGGACGTATCGGAGAGAATTTGAAATACCGGAAACTTGGAAGGGCGAAGAAATTATTCTCGCATTTGATGGCATCAAAGGCGCTTCATACATCTATTTCAATGGAGAATTTCTCGGAATGACTAAAGATAGCAAGCTTCCGGCGCGTTTTGATATCACTCAAAAAGCCAAATTTGGCAAAAATACAATTGCCGTACAAACGCATCGCTGGAGCGACGCCACCTACCTGGAATGTCAGGATTTCTGGCGCTTGAGTGGTTTTGAACGCGACGTATATGTTTTTGCGCGCCCAAAAACGCACATTGTCGATTTCTTCGCACGTCCTTCATTGGATAAAAACTATGAGAACGGAGTTTTTGATTTAGATATTACGCTTAATAATAGTGCAAATAAGACTGAACTCACAGTAGCTTATCAGATATTGGATTCAAAATCGGCAGTAGTAGCGCAAGACAGTAAAAAAACAGCCGATAAGATTCGTTTCAACAAAACGGTAGCTAACGTAAAAAAATGGTCGGCCGAAGAACCTAACCTCTACACATTGGTAATTGAACTGAAAGACAATGAGGGAAAAACCATTGAATCGACAGCCACAAAAATTGGTTTCCGCACAGCCGAAATTAAAAACAAACAATTCTTGGTAAACGGAAAACCGGTATTGGTGAAAGGCGTGAACATACACGAACACAACGAAAAAACCGGACATTACGTTACCGAAGAACTGATGCGCAAGGATTTCGAACTTTTTCGCAAATACAATGTGAACACCGCGCGCACTTGCCACTATCCGCAGCCAGAGCTATTCTACCGCTTGGCCGACGAATATGGGATTTACGTAATTGACGAAGCCAATATCGAAGCCCACGGCATGGGCTACGACCTGCGCAAAGGTGGCACCCTTGGCAACAATCCGCTTTTTCTCGAAGACCATTTGAATCGCACCATTGGCATGGTGGAGCGCGACAAAAACCACGCCTGCGTGGTAACCTGGTCGCTTGGCAATGAAAGTGGCAATGGATATAATTTTTATCAAACCTACAAATGGATTAAAGAGCGCGACAACTCACGCCCTGTGCAATATGAGCGCGCAGGCGAAGAATGGAATACCGACATCGTTTGCCCCATGTATCGCACTCCCGAAGAAATTGAAAAATATGCCAATCGCACGGACATTGATCGCCCGCTTATCCAATGCGAGTATGCCCACGCCATGGGAAATAGTCTTGGCAACTTCATTGACTACTGGAATATCATTCGCAAATATCCATCGCTACAAGGCGGATGTATCTGGGACTGGGTGGATCAGGGACTTGAAGCTACCGACGAGAAAGGAAATAAATTTTGGGCTTTTGGCGGCGACTACGGGCCAAAAGGCACACCTTCGGCAGGCGACTTTTGCTGCAATGGCATTGTGCTCCCCGACAGATCCACCAAACCACACACCGAGGAGATGCGCAAAGTGTATCAACACGTGTGGTTCAAGGACTTTGACCACACAAAAGAGACTGTAAAAATTTACAACGAAAATTTCTTTATCGATTTAAGTCAATACAACATCGAATATGAAGTAAAATCGAATGGCAAAACACTAAAAAAAGGCACAATAGCAAGCAATATTCAAGCACAAGAAACTAAAACGGTAACACTACCCGGAATCGCTAAACTTTTCAAAAACAACACGCAGACTACTATCAGTTTCTATGTGAAACAAAAAACAGAAACACGCGCCATACCTGCAGGTTGGGTAGTAGCCCGCGACCAGTTTGTAGTGAATGAAAATGCAGGCTTGAAGTTGGCTCACTCGAATGCTACTGTAAAACTTTCCGAAAATGGCAACGACATAAATCTTTCGGGGAAAAACTTCACAGCAGTTATCAACAAGAAAACCGGCGTAATTACATCCTACAAGTTTGGTGGTACTGAATATATAAACGAAGGTTTCGGACTTCGCCCATTCTTCTGGCGCGCACCAATAGATAATGATTACGGTGCAGGGCATCCAAAACGTTTGAAAGCATGGAAAGATGCAAGCTACGCTGAACCAATAGCCGAAAACTTTACTCAAACCACGCAGGACAACACCACTGTAATCAACTTTACCTATAATTACAGTGCGTTAAACGCAACTTGGAAAGTGCAATACACCATTTCAGGCGACGGAAAAATCAATGTTAAAAACGACTTTGACGCTTCAAAATCGAGTTCACAGTTAATTTTCAGAGTAGGTATGCGCATGCAAATGCCAAAGGAATTTGTAAATGCTGAATACTACGGACGTGGACCGTGGTCTAATTACAGCGACAGAAAAACTTCCACTTTCATTGACCGCTACAAAGCACCGGTAAGTGAAATGACAGAGAAATATGTATTGACTCAAGAAAATGGACACCACACCGACACCAAATGGCTAACACTCAGCACCAAAAGCGGGAAAGCGATTCTTTTTGCTTCGGACAAGGGCAATTTTGAGTTCAACGCGTCGAACATTCTGCTCGAAACCATCGACAATGGAGATGACTGGCACAATGACGCGCCACGCGCCACAGCACCCGACAAAAAGCATTGCAACGCTTTCACTCCATCAGACAAAGTGGATTTGTTTATCGACTACCGCATGCAAGGCGTTGGTGGCAACAACAGCTGGGGAGCATGGCCAGAGCCACAATACCGCATCGTTCCCAAAGATACCAATATCAGCTACAGCTTCACCATTATGCCTTTGAACAATGTAAAAGAGATAGACAAACTCTTTTAACGCATACTGTCATTCTACCAAAAAAAAAGTTCACCTTTCCGGTGAACTTTTTTTGGTTCATAGTAGTATTTGGATGTAAAGTCCGATTACAATCACAATCACATTCACACCTTCAGGAATATTTTATGACGATGCATTAGCCATAAAATAAAGAAAATGACAGAAACCTTGCCCAACTGCAAGATGGCGTAATAATAATTGCCAAGGTACTGTTCAAAACCATATAGCACAGAATTGACAAGTCCACTAAAATCCAGTATCGAGTAAAGCATGTAAGCCATAATTGAATTCATGCCATATATCTTGAGCCAATTTAATCGTCGGATATACTTCTTATAATCGATTATGTAGTAGAATAAAGCCATCAGCAAGAAACATATTCCGCTACTATATAGCGTCATGGAGCTACTCCATATTTTCTTGATTATAGGCATCTGCAAACTCCAAACTTGCCCCACTACTACCATCGCCACACCCACTACCACAAGCCATCTCAGCTTTTTGACTGCGCTCATTGAGGCTTTCAGAATGTGCCCGGCAAAAACTCCCGTCATCACCGTTACGCCAAAATTCAAACTACTCAATATCCAGGTATAACGATAGTTCCCGAAATCCAACCCCGCTTCCGTAACACGAACTCCATCGCGAAAACGACCTAAAACTACACGGTCAAGATATTCGGCAAGGTTGTTGTCGGGTCCAAAACTTCCGCCTCCCCACTCTCCTATTTTCACAAAAGTGAGTAGCGCCCAATAGAGCAATAATAAAAACATGCTTACTACTATCTGTCCTTTCAGCTTAAAGTTCATCATCAACAAAGCCGCAATCAAATATCCCATTGCAATGGCTTGCAGTGTGTTCGAATAGAAGTATATTCTCTCCGGATTTAATCCTAAAAGATTACCCTGGCACATCATCCCGAACACCCAAAGCAGTAAAACCCGCTTCAATAATCGTTTATATACCGGTTTTTTTTGACCGTATCCCACAAATTTGGAAAAAGCAAAGGGCATCGAAGCGCCTGCCATAAACAAAAATAGCGGCATGATAATATCCCAAAAAGCAAAGCCCTCCCATTCAACATGTTCAAAAGGTTTCATCAACTCACGCATCCATGGCGTATCCACAGTAGCGCCAAAAGCCATAAAAACAGGTTGAAAAAAGACCAGACAAAACAAATCAAACCCTCGCAGGATGTCGAGAGATGCTAATCGTTCGGTTTTTGGTTGAAGTTGTAGTTGCATTGTATTTGTGTGTATTTAAATCAATCGATCTGATTTCAGGTTTTCCGATATATTATTCATGAAAATATCTCAGTTTTAAATATCGCTTAAGTTCGCTATTTTACTCTTACTCTAACCATTAACAAACCATCAATGAGTAAGCTTCAGTATCAACATGCGAGAATTAAGCTTATTTTTTTCATCAAAGACTTCTTGTTTTACTACTCCCACACCGGCAGAGATGTACTCGCTGACACGCTGCTTTTTTGTTCCCATCAGCTTCATGCTTACCGTGTTTTGATACGTGATTTTAAGACACTGGAACTTTCCGGCAGGAGTTTCCACCAGCACCGATTCCTCCACTTTCCGGTTAGTCATTTTGGTGGTAATGGTCATAAGCGTTTTTCCTCCCGATGTCTTCATATTGATACTTGAGTTTGCATCTTTTAGCTTGTCGCCCGGTTTCAGATTGGCGGGATAATAGACTTTATCGCCTTCGAAGCTAATTTTCATATCCGACGACTTGGGGAGTTTATCGCTACTAAAATTCTTCAACTCAGTGGAATAATTACCCTTGTTGCAAATCCCTACCGACTCTATCGACGCCAATACTTTAGCTTTGTCGTCGAGAGTTTCCGAACTTACCGTTATCACAAAGCCATCGTTGGTTTTCTTGTTATCAACTACTAAGTTTTTAGTTCGGGAAGTGAGTTTATTTTTACTATTGTAGTTGCCATACTCTATTCGAGTATTTTTGCTCAAATTAAAATACGAACTACATTCCTGAGCTACTGCGGAAGTAGCAAAGACACACAAAAAAAATATTCCAATAAGTTTTTTCATAAAAAATATCTACAAAGAAAATATGACAAAGAAAATTGATTGAGTCGCTCTCAAGCTATTTATACTGCACGACTTTATCGCTCATCACCCCACAACTAAGCCGGGATGACTTCTCCCTTAGCTTAATTATTTTTTACCGGATGACGTGACGCCCTATTTTGTTTCAAATAAATAAGTGCACGGAATAGCATCAACAACATCAAAGGCAAAAAAGCAGGATTCATCACCTGGATTTGTATTACGAAAACAACAATGCTTAATAGCAACAACATCACATGTAAAACTTGCAGCATCATGGTTAATTTGCCCGAATGATTCACAAGAATTAACACAGCGGTCAGAAGACTGATGGGGTTGCACCAAAGCAGATTAAAGTTTGAACTTACCAAAGGATGAATGGAGAAAAACATTAAATAAAAAATAACAACACCGGCTACACCGGCTATGAAATGCAAGAAAAAGTCAATAATACGATAATTTTTCTTGTTCTTTCTTTCCCAATAGTCAATCGAAAGCCCCATTAATACCACCACGATAAGTAGAAACAAAGGAGTGGCGAAGAAGTTCTTTTTTTCATCAACTTCAGTTTTGGAAACAAGCATTTGTTTCTTAGTTATCAAATTCATTTCTCGGCCGTCTGGTGTTATCACTTTCGCGCCATCCAGCTGCGCTTCGAGCACTTCCGGGAGAAATATCGCCTTCTCGCGTGGAGCCGGCTTATCGGCACCTCTCCCAAAAACCAAATCAATTCCAAACATCAACCACGAATCTTTGCCCGCGAATTGCCCAATCCATTCGCGGTAAGTTTTTTCAGAGTAATCGCCTCTGAACGCTATCTGTTCCGAAACGTAAGTCTGAACTATCAAATCGAGCGGACGTGTTGCACAATTGTCAAACACAAAATTATATAGATATTCCCGATTTTGCGGTTCATAATTAGTCATTATCTTGTTCAGCAACACTTGTTTTTGGGAGGCTGTGAGGTTAATCATCTGCTCGGTAACACTTGAATTGCGCTCCTGATAGCTATCGATAAAAATATCGGTCGAATAAATCCCCAACATATAATAGGTTTCGCCCCGCACAAATTTGGGGTAGAAATTCGGTTTATCAAAATCAAAGATTCCCCAATTGGCTACAAGGTCAATCCCTTGCAGGGAGTCGTAAATGCGAATGCCGGTATGTCCGAATTTCTCATAAGCCACCGATCCGGGCGAACAAGTGAGCAGGCTAAGTCGGGTGCTATCGGTAACATGTATTTGTTGAGCTGTAGTGCCAAACAGGCTGGTGAGCATTAAAATAAAAATGAAAGCAAGTTTTTTCATCACTTTTTTAATTGAAATAAAGTTTTGTGCAAAGTTATAAAAATCTAAGGAAGATTTTCACAGTTTTTTATCAGGGTTAATAAATATCGCCCACACTAAATTCCATTAGAAGCACGTGATTCTTCAGAATACTGAAAAAAACAGATAGCTGATAGACGGATAGAAGAAGATATATTTTAGTTGTTTATTTAAAAAAATTATGGTGTAATGATTGCATCGTAATACCAAAATCAGCCAACAGCTTTAACCGTTTTCTTGGAGAGGATAACTCAGAAAAATGAATTATTAGAATAGAGATTTATTTTATTTTTACAAATCTGATTAGTAGGACACCGTTTTTGAAACGAAAAACACGCATATTAACCGCGTTATTGATAGTTTTCTTATATTAATACTCATTATCAAGACATATCAAAAGAAATAACTTTGGATGATGCCATAAATATTTTGTCATTAAAATCATCAACGGCTCTAATAGAAAGACTTAGACTTAAGCATTATTGTCTGATGACACATTCTGCCGCCAACTGTCAAAGAGTTTTACCTTCTATGAGCCAAAAATCTTAAATATGATTGTTTGGTGATTATTTTCTTTGAAGATATTGCGGAGCGAGTTCGACAATTCGATTTAATCACGGAATAAAAAAAAACGGGACGCGCTTAGCTTTTCTTATTTTACACAGACAAAAGATTGATACAAAAAAATTAATCGTTATAATTTCGCAACTTAAAATTATTATTGTAAATTTGTGTTCTAAAACATAACTTTCAAGCACACATCTGACAGATTATGACAAAAAAACAGAATACTACTACAAAATCCATCGAGGAGATTATCACATTTTGGGATGTTTTGACGACAGACGAACGTACATACATCCGAAATTCGCACACGATTCATCAATTCAAAAAGAATGAAGTAATCCAACGCGAAGGCGAAATGCCTACCCACTTGATGATATTGGCAAGTGGGAAAGTAAAAGTGTATAAAACCGGCAATAACAACCGTCAGCAAATCGTGCGCATGTTGAAGCCGGGCGAGCACTTCGGATTCAGGGCAATAATCGCCAATGAGCCAAACAGCACTTCTGTTATCGCATTTGAGGCATGCACCGTAGTTGCCTTAAGCGCCGAAAGTTTCATCTCTATTTTGCGTCATAACAACGACTTTTGCTACCGTTTTCTCGAAGAATTGGCAAGCGATTTGGCAGAATCTGACATGCGGACTGTCAATTTGACACAAAAACACATTCGTGGCAGATTGGCAGAGGCTTTGCTATCATTAAAAGACAACTACGGCATGGAAGAAGATGGCGCCACCATCAGCATCTATCTGTCGCGCGAAGATTTGGCAAACATATCGAACATGACCACTTCAAACGCTATCAGAACGCTTACAAGCTTTGTAAACGAGGAGATGATAACCATCGACGGTAGAAAAATAAAAATTATTGACGAAGAAAAAATCCGGAAAACGAGTAAATTGGGATAATGATTTCACCTGTTTGTTTTTCGATTCGTGTACTTTGTCTGTTAAACAAATAAAAAAAAATCGACATGACTCCTTCCGAAATTCACGGTACTTACAAGACAACCCTCTCCATGCTGTCGAACGGCAATATTAAAAACGCATTCGATAATATCAACTTGCTCTGCCGGGAGTTAAATTCGGCAAGTTACAAGCAAAATTTAGACAATATGCAGACAAATTATCGTTATTTGCTGCAATATTTCTTAGATGGCACTCCCGACCCGGAACGAAAATCGGTTTACAACAAACTGATAGCCAAACTATTTATTATCACTTCGCAAATGCGCGACGAATTGCTCACACGTAACCACAACAATCTGGAGTTTTCACAAAAAAGATATTTCTCTTTCAAACCTCAATATGAAGCTGACGATTTACAAAGAAAACTAAACCGACTGAATGAAATAAGCGAACTTGAAAACTCCGGAATCAAAGACATGGAACGTGAGTTTCAGATAGAGCTTGAATTTGAAAGAGCCATAGAATACCTTTTCAACTATTTCTGGTTGAAAACAGAGTTCGATTCTCCCGGCATGATGGAGCTTTTCAAAAACGTGATGAACGACAGCTACAAAGACTCAACGGCAAAGGCGTTTCTCGTTTCAGCTCTTACATTCAACATTTGGCGCACCTTCGATGAGGCAAAATTGAACATGCTTTTTGACGCGTGCAAATCAAACGATGTGCCTACCAAACAACGCGCTTTAGTGGGAATTTGCTTTATACTTGCAAAATACAACCGTTTCATCCCATATTTTCCATCAATAAGAAACAGATTAGTGCTAATCGCCGACGATAATTCGACAGCCGAAAACCTGCAAAATATCATCATTCAGATTATTGGCACTACCGAAACCGATGAGATATCCAAAAAACTTCAGGAAGAAATTTTCCCTGAACTAATGAAAATTCAACCACTCATAAAGGAAGGAATGGGTGGAGAAAATCCGCTCAACAGCGACGAATGGGGCGACATCAACCCCGACTGGCAAGAAATGATTGAAAACAGTGGCGCATCCGAAAAAATTCAGGAACTTGCCGAAATGGAAATTAGCGGAGCCGATGTTTACATGAGTACCTTCGCCATGCTGAAATCCTTCCCGTTTTTTAGCGATTTCTCAAGCTGGTTCATGCCTTTCGATGTGCGAAACAGTGCAATCAGCCCGCTATTCGACAACAACGACAAGTCGATGCTTTCGGCTTTCGTCGGCTCAAATGCCATGTGCAATTCCGATAGATATTCGTTTTGCCTAAGCATACTCCAAATGCCCGAAATGCAACGTAACATGATGAAAAGCTCATTTAGCGAAGCTGCCGAACAAATGGAAGAAATGAACAAAGACGAAGCGATTCTCTCGCCCAATGTATTGGCAAAAACCATCTCAAAACATTATGTACAAGACCTTTTCCGCTTCTTCAAGCTCAACCCAAATCGGGGGGACTTTGCAAATATGTTTAAAACATCACTTCTGCTTCACCGCTCGTACCTCTTCAATCTACTTTCGATGGGCGACGACATTAAAAAGAACATCGCTGAATTTTATTTTTCAAAAAAACTATATCCACAAGCTATCGAACTCTTTGCCGAACTCGAAAAAGAAGGTGATTTCTCAGCCGGACTATACCAGAAAATGGGTTATGCTTATCAACAAAACTCGCAATTACTTCTGGCGCTCGAGGCTTATAAAAAGGCTGACCTGATAAAACCGGACGACTTCTGGACCAATCGAAAAATTGCCCTATGCTACCGGCTTATGGGAGATGCCGAAAACGCGTTGAAAACATACCGCCATTGCGACTATATCAAACCTGGAAATTTGTCTATCCAGCTTCAGACGGTAAACTGCCTATCCGAGCTAAACCGGCATGATGAAGCTCTCAAAGAATTGACAAAACTGAACAACGACTATGGCGACAACATAAAATTGCTCCGAGCCACCACTACTACCGCTTTCAAAGCCGGGAACATGGCTCAGTCCGAATATTTCGCATCGCTTTTAATCGAAAACAGCGAATGTACCGGGCACGACTTTGCTGTTGCAGGTATCATATCGTGGTGTATGAACAAAAACAAAGAAGCACAAAAGCGATTTAGCCATTCACTTAAAGAAATTGATAATGATTGGGAACTTTTTGTAAAATACTTTGAAGATGAAAAAGAATTGCTTCATGCCAACGGTGTGGTAGATCAAGAAATTCATCTAATCCTTGATGCGCTCAATTTCAAACGCGAAGAATAGTTTCAACACTCGGAATTACATTGATTTGGATATTTTTAAAAAATAGTAATCAAAAATCAGCCTATCTTTGTTATTCTAAAATAAAACGTTGAGTTCAAAAGAGATGTTTGCAATCTACAAAAAAGAGTTATCCGCATTTTTCAGCAATGCAGCCGGCTACATCGTAATAGGGATTTTCCTACTGCTCTGTGGGCTGTTTCTTTGGCTTATACCAGGCTCGTTCAACGTCTTCGAAAGCGGCTATGCCAATCTGAGTGGTTTGTTTTATCTTGCACCCTGGCTATTCCTGTTCCTTATTCCGGCAATCTGTATGAGGTTTTTCGCTGAAGAGAAACAAAACGGAAACTGGGAATTGCTCCGCTCAAAACCATTGAATGCCACACAGCTTGTTTCCGGCAAATACCTGGCAGGTCTTAGTCTTGCAAGCCTATCGCTAATCCCTACAATTATCTACTATGCCTCGGTGGCATACATGACTCAACCAACCGGCAATGTGGACGCGGGGCAGTTTTGGGGTTCGTTTATCGGACTGTTTTTTCTGGCTGCCGCCTACACCGCCATTTCTATTTTTGCATCTTCGCTATTCGGCAACCAGATTACAGCCTTTATCTTGTCGATGGCATTGTGCTTCGCGGCATTCTATGGATTTGAACTTGCTTCATCGTTTATCAATAGTAGCAAAGCAATCCTGTTTTTTGAAAATTTAGGCATTCATGCCCACTACAAGTCCATGAGCCGGGGAGTAATTGACTCGCGCGATTTGGGATATTTCTTTTTGGTAATCATACTTTTTCTTTTCGCTACCACGAAAATTATTGACAGCAACAGACAACAAAAATAAACCAGACAACAAAATAAACATAAATATGAGACCATATATATTAATAACTAACGACGATGGAATAAACGCGCCCGGGATTAACGCGCTTACAGAGGTGATGACTCAACTTGGCGATGTGATAGTAGTAGCTCCCGACGGACCTCGCTCCGGGCAATCGAGCGCCATTACGGCAGGTTTTCCCATTCGCGTGAAACTACTGGAGCAAAGCCAGGAGTTGACACGCTACGCTTGCTCCGGCACACCTACCGACTGCGTGAAACTTGCTTTTGACTCACTAACATCGCGCACCCCCGACATGGTAGTCTCCGGAATCAACCATGGATCCAATGCTGCCATCAATGTGATTTACTCCGGCACCATGGGCGCCGCCCTCGAGGGTTGCGAACACGGTGTGAAATCAATTGGTTTCTCAATCTGCGACCACTCGTTGAAAGCTGATTTCTCGACATTCAAACCCTACATCAAGAAAATAACCGAGGAAATGCTTCGAAATGATCTACCTCAAAACATTTGCTTAAATGTGAATGCCCCCAAAGGTGAAATTTTAGGAATAAAAGTGGCGCGCCAGTGTCATGGACGGTGGCTGAAAGAGTTCGAAAAACGCACCGACCCCTACGGACAAAATTATTACTGGCTAACCGGACATTTCGAAAACTTTGAACCCGATGCTCAAGACACGGATGAGTGGGCGCTTAAAGAAGGCTACATTTCTATTGTGCCGACAAGAATTGACCTCACAGCTCACAAATCCGTTGAAAAAATGAAACAATGGGACTGGAATATCGCTAAACAGGATATGCCACACGCGCTACTCAACAATTGCAATTCGAAAAAATAAGCCATGAGGCAAAACAGAAAGCAAGTAGCATCTGCCGGCAAATTTAAGCTATCCAACCATTTTCTCACTGGTTTCATTCCCGGCTTAGCACTTCCCATACTTTTCACATGGCTCTACATCAATCGGTTTTATCCGCTTGATTTAGCTTTTTTCGACATTATCAAACAACTTTTTCCGGGTGTATTATTAGGAAAAACACTTCTACTTGCCATAATGCCCAATCTCATTGGTGTTTTCATATTTTACAAACAAGATAATTTCAAATTGGGCATTGGGTTTATGACAGGTGCGCTCCCTTATCTGGTTGCCTCCATGTTTATGCTTTAAACTATGGATAAAAAAAACAAACTAAATGAATTAGAAACATGAGATATTTCATCATTGCCGGCGAAGCTTCAGGCGATTTACACGGTTCCAATCTGATGCGCGAGCTAAAGGAAGTGGATCCCAAAGCTCAATTTTGCTTCTTGGGTGGCGACCTGATGAGCGCGCAAGGAGGCGAATTGATTAAGCATTATCGTGAAATGGCGTTTATGGGATTTGTTAATGTGCTTCGCAATGCCGGGAAGGTGATTGACAACATGAATCTTTGCAAAAAATCTATCGTCGCTTTCAAACCGGACGTAGTCATTCTGATTGACTACCCCTCTTTCAACCTGCGCATAGCAGAGTTTGTCAAGAAAAACATCCATATTCCGGTTTATTACTACATATCGCCCAAACTATGGGCTTGGAAAGAGTTTCGGATAAAAAGCATCAAAAAGTATGTGGACAATATGTTCACTATTTTTCCTTTCGAAACCGAATTTTACAAAAAACATGGGTACGAAGTAGAATATGTGGGCAATCCAAGTGTGGACAGCATTGCCTCGCGCCCGATGCAGGACGAGTCGTTTAATAATTTCTGCAACGCCAACGACATTGACAACACTCCTATTATCGCTTTGCTCCCCGGAAGCAGAAAGCAGGAAATCCGAGCCTGCCTGCCAACGATGCTTGAAGCTGCAAAGAATTTTGATCGATATCAAATAGTAGTTACCGGCGCACCGGGCGTTTCGCCCGATTTTTACAACGAAATAGCCGACATGCGAGGTGTAAAAATCGTTTTTGACCAAACCTACCGCTTGCTAAGTCAATCGGATGCGGCAATTGTAAACTCCGGAACCGCCACACTCGAAACCGCGCTAATAGGCACACCGCAAATAGTGGTTTATCAGCTTGCCATGAGCCGCGTTGCCATGATGCTGAAACCAATTTTGATAAAGACAAAATATGTTTCGCTTGTAAATATCATTGCCGGGAAGGAAGTGGTTACGGAACTATTAGGACATCATTTCACCGCAGAAAACCTCACCAAAGAACTTCGCGTTTTACTTAACGATTCAAAGCGGTTGCATGCAATGAAAGAAGATTATCGTGCTATCAGCGCGCTACTTGGCAAACCCGGCGCTGCGATCCAAGCTGCCAAAAGCATTTTCAACCACTTGAAAACTACGCAAAAAGAAACCGCGCTTTCGGATTGAAGCAGAATTTTGCTTCATCACGATAGCGCGGTTATAAATTAATTCTATTCTGAATACTTTACCCGTTAAAACAACGACATCTGACCGGTAATATCTTCGAGATACTTCTGACGGTCAAACACCTCCTTCTCATCCTCTTCTTCGTTTTTAGGAATAACATCGGGGCTTTCGGGCAAATTAGCGTCATTTTCAGTAGGTTCTTCACCTGAATCCGGTTCATCCTCCGGCTCATTCTCAGGGTTAAATCGTATTGGTTCCAACTCATTAATTGTATCTACTTCGAACGTAGTCAGACGCTTGCCTTTCGCTTTAAAACTTTTCACAGCAATAAACTCTTCCGCGTCGATTACCATTGCTTCGCGATGCGCGTCATTACCACCAAACACCACTTCGACACGCGGGAAAGTTTTCCCCGAAATCATCATGAGCTTCGACTCTGGTTTCTCGCCAAGGAAACTCGTTAACTTATCGGTGGGTTCAAGCTGAAAACGTTTCAGATAATAAAACTCCTGCTCTGCATCCCAAAGCGCTACAGTCCACACTTTATTGGCATCAAACTTCTTAATCATCAGTATATTCTTCTCGAAGTGATTGCTCAAATCGAAGTTGGTAGTTCGGAACATGCCATCGGAAGTAACCACAAGAAGCAGGTCGTCGCTTTGAAATTCACCCATATAATCGCCCCGATTGTCATAATTGAGACGAAGCACGTCGCGATCGAACCACACTTCGCGACCGCCCAAGGTTGAACCTCCTTTGTGTTTGAGCGAAATACGCGCAATATCATTTTTGGTAAGGATATTTCCCATAGCCTGCCTATCCTTTATGGCTATATCACTGAAATCTTTATCAATTATCAGTTTTTTAAGCCTTGGCGCCGGTTTCAGAAATACGCGAATCACCTCGGCTTCCGCATTTGGATTTACAGTAAAATAGAGCACTTTCGAGCCATCTTCACCCTGCGAAAGGTCGTATTCTCTGTCGCGCGTAACGCTGGTAACCGAGAAACGCTTGATATAGTAAGCTCCCTTTTTTCCGTTCCGATACACTGTGTTATAAATCGTTCGCTTATCGTTTCGCTTGAACACATTTAGATAAAGAATATTTTTACCCACAAAGAGTTTTTCCGCCACTTTTATCACCTTGTATTTTCCATCTTTGAAGAATATGATTACATCATCAATATCCGAACAGTTGCATACAAATTCGTCTTTTTTCAAGCCCGTGCCAATGAAGCCTTCTGCATAATTTACATACAGTTTTTCATTAGCTTCTACCACTTTAGTTGCAACAATGGTATCGAAATTGCGAATTTCGGTCTTTCGAGGAAAATTCTTTCCATATTTATCCTGCAAACCCTGATACCAATCAATCGTATATTCCACCAAATTACTCAGGTGAAACTCCACATCTTTCACCTTATTCTGAATGCCAATAATCGTATCGTTCGCCTTGTTACTGTCAAACCGGGTGATACGCACCATTTTTATTTCGAGCAATTTCAGAATATCTTCGTTAGTAACTTCGCGTATAAAATCTTTTTTGAAAGGTTCAATCCGCACATCAATATGTTTAACTACGTCATCGCGGGTGCTGCTTTCTTCAAATTCCTTGTCTTTGTAAATACGGTTTTCGATGAATATCTTTTCGAGTGTAATAAAAAACAGCTGTTCGAGCAATTCGTCGCGTTGTATTTCGAGTTCTAATTTCAGCAGATTTTTAGTGTGATCAGCGCTAATGCGCAACAATTCGCTCACTCGGATAAAACGTGGCTTGTTGTCGTGAATTACACAGCAATTTGGCGAAATACTTGCTTCGCAACCAGTAAAAGCATAGAGCGCGTCGATAGTTTTGTCGGACGAAGATCCGGGTGTAAGATGCACCAGGATTTCAACATCGCTCGCGGTATTATCGTCCACTTTCCGAATTTTGATCTTCCCTTTTTCGTTCGCTTTAATGATGCTTTCAATCAATTTGGAAGTATCGGTGGCAAAAGGTAATTCACGAATAGCCAGGGTTTTGTTATCTACTTTTTCAATTTTCGCACGCACTTTTACCGCCCCACCCCGTTCACCATCGTTATAACGACTCACATCAACACTACCTCCGGTCTGAAAATCGGGATAAAGCACAAATTCTTCGCCACGGAGATAAGCGATGCAAGCTTCAATCAGCTCATTGAAATTATGTGGAAGAATTTTGGAATTCAATCCTACCGCAATACCTTCAACTCCTTGCGCCAAAAGCAATGGAAACTTAATGGGCAATGAGATAGGCTCTTTATTTCGTCCATCGTAAGAAGGTTTCCATTCGGTAGTTTTCGGGTTGAACACCGTATCGAGGGCAAATTTGGACAAACGCGCTTCGATATAACGCGGAGCGGCAGCGCCATCGCCGGTGAGTATATTTCCCCAGTTTCCCTGACAGTCAATCAGTAAATCTTTTTGGCCAAGCTGCACCAACGCGTCGCCAATGGACGCATCGCCATGAGGGTGAAACTGCATGGTGTGCCCCACGATATTCGCCACTTTATTGTATCGTCCATCGTCGAGTCGCTTCATCGAATGAAGAATGCGGCGCTGTACCGGCTTAAGTCCGTCATAAATATCGGGTACGGCACGCTCCAAAATCACGTAGGACGCATAATCCAAAAACCAGGATTGATACATGCCCGGAAGATGGTGCTTAGTAGCAGTATTATCAGATATTTTTGGTATAATGTAGTTGGAATGAGCCTCTTCCGAAAATTCATTGCCTCCGTTTTCCTCTGCCGAAGGGCTCTTTTCTTCCTGAATCTCTTCTTCATTCATTTCATTCAATTCATCCTCTTTTGACATAAATTCTCGTTGTTAGTATCTATCAATGCGGTTTAACATGTTTACAGATTAATATAATCGACAAAGTTAAGCAAAAAATGTCAGAAAAAATATGTAATTTTGTTCTGATTTATCAACAGAGATATCAACATGAACCATTATTATGAAACTCCAATTATGAAACACCTAACAGCTACAGCATTAATGATTTTAGTTTTTTCGACTGCAGCATTCAGCCAGCACGAATATAAAAGCAAAATCGGACTTAATTATTCATTCCTGAATAAAGGCGCATCGATACTTGAACCCCGGCAAATTGGAGCCGCTTCGAGAAGCATATCACAAAAAAGCGGCATTGGATTTGCATACTCGCTTCCGGTCAATCAATCGTTCGATTTTGAAACAGGCATCGAATATTCGCTATTCAAAATTACAACCATCGCGGCAATAACCGACCCCACACTCCCACAAGGTACGAGTTACAGCAATTTGAGCCTGATACAGGTTCCAATAAGCCTGCGCTTAACTTTCGCACGCTATTTTTATGTTACGGGAGGCGCAATTTTAGACTTAGACATGCGCAGCACCTCGCCCATCAAATCCCAAAGTGGCATTGGCGCAATGGCAGGATTGGGTGTTAACTACACATTTACGAATGGCATTTCGA
Source organism: uncultured Paludibacter sp. (assembly GCA_964568675.1). GTDB lineage: Bacteria > Bacteroidota > Bacteroidia > Bacteroidales > Paludibacteraceae > UPXZ01. The sequence goes on along the minus strand of CAZMQV010000001.1, from coordinate 167,722 downwards.
TTTTCACCAATCCATTTCTAAAAATTCATTCACTGATGCCATTTGGAAGTTGGAAAAACCATCAGCGGATATTGGAATCCGGCATGCGGATGGGTATAGCCTATCAGTTTTAATTTCTTTACGCCATTTCGCACCCATCTTCAGTCAATTTACTTCGGGCAATGGCGCTTAGAATCATAAAAAAAATTGTAACTTTGCAAATCTTTGAGCAATTACTTTGCTCGATTTTAGGTTAAAAACAAATAGAATTAAAACAATAGTCCTCAAAGAATCGGTCTTACACGAAACATCTTTGAGGAAAAATTACTAACAAGTATGGCTTCACAAGAAGATGTTTTCAAAAAATTAATTGCCCATTGTAAGGAATACGGATTTGTGTTTCCTTCGAGTGAAATTTACGACGGGCTTGGCGCGGTGTATGACTACGGTCAGAATGGCGTAGAACTTAAGAACAATATCAAAAAGTATTGGTGGGATAGCATGGTGCTACTCAATGAAAACGTGGTAGGAATAGACGCTGCCATATTCATGCATCCCACTACCTGGAAAGCTTCGGGGCATGTTGATGCGTTCAACGACCCGCTGATTGACAACAAAGACAGCAAAAAACGGTATCGCGCCGATGTTTTGATTGAAGAGTTGCTCGCCAAATACGACGAGAAAATGGATAAAGAGGTAGAAAAGGCAGCAAAACGATTTGGCGAAAGTTTTGACGAAACAATGTTTCGGCAAACGAACCTGCGCGTATTAGAAAACAAAACAAAACGCGATGAAATTCACACTCGTTTTGTAAAAGCGCTTAACGACTCTGACCTTGCTGAGCTGAAAGCAATCATTGAAGACTACGAAGTGGTTTGTCCTATCAGTGGCACCCGCAACTGGACCGACGTTCGCCAGTTCAACCTGATGTTTTCCACCGAAATGGGTTCGACGGCTGATGGAGCTTTGAAAATTTATCTCCGCCCCGAAACGGCACAGGGAATTTTTGTAAATTACCTGAATGTACAAAAAACCGGGCGTATGAAAATTCCATTTGGCATCGCTCAAATCGGGAAAGCTTTTCGCAACGAAATCGTAGCGCGTCAGTTCATTTTCCGAATGCGTGAATTTGAACAGATGGAAATGCAGTTTTTTGTACGTCCGGGCGAGGAGATGAAGTGGTTTGAACATTGGAAAGAGTTTCGTCTTCGTTGGCACAAAGCACTTGGACTTGGCGACCACAAATACCGTTTCCACGACCACGACAAACTGGCACATTATGCCAACGCGGCTACCGACATTGAATTTGAAATGCCATTCGGATTCAAAGAAGTGGAGGGCATCCACTCGCGCACCGACTTTGACTTGAGTCAACACGAGAAGTTTTCGGGTAAAAACATCAAATACTTCGACCCCGAGCTAAATCAGTCGTACGTGCCTTATGTGGTAGAAACATCGATTGGACTTGACCGCACATTTCTTTCCATCATGGCTTCATCGTACACTGAAGAGCAATTGGATGGTGGCGACAGCCGCGTAGTGCTGAAACTTCCGCATGTACTCGCTCCGGTGAAAGCGGCTATTTTGCCTTTGGTAAAAAAAGATGGTTTGCCCGAAAAAGCGCGTGAAATCATGGATGAACTCAAGTTTGACTTCAAATGCGTATATGACGAAAAAGATAGTATCGGCAAACGCTACCGTCGCCAAGATGCTGTAGGAACGCCATTCTGTATCACCGTTGACCACCAAACGCTGGAGGACAACACCGTAACCATCCGTCACCGCGACAGTATGGAGCAAGACCGCGTCAACATCAGCGAACTGCACAACATTATCAACGAAAAGGTAAATATGAAAAACCTATTCAAAAAGATTGTGGGTTAACGTAAATCATTTTGTCTAAATGACATGTTTCAATGATTTATTCTCCCACTTTTACTAAAACTAATTCAAAAAAAATCAGCCGTCATGAACCTCAAAGAAGGAGATGACGGTTGATTAATTTTTAAACTCCTCATTGCAAGCTAAAAAACTTACAATGAGGAGTTTTTGTTTATTTTCAATGCGAATATAACAAACTTCGTAAACACGCCATTATCACCAAATCTTGAATTTAAATTTACTCAATTCATGTTCCGCATAAATATCGAATAAAAATAAAACAAGCTTCAAAAAAACAAACCAAACCAAAGACTTACTTTATCCGAATTATTTGTTGATTAGCATTTGTTTTGTTTCTATTTACACGCGTGATTTAACAAAGCATCAATAAGGATTAGACACATTCCCGAAAAACGAATCTTGATTCTTTGAACATTTGTTAATCTCGCTTTTGTCGGACAGAAAGATGTAACTACATCACTTCCAAACAACAAAAATAGTTAGTTATCCAGGATATTTTTGGATAAAGCACGTAAAGCACATGCTTTGAGTCGAAAATTTCACACATTCAACAGAAACCTCGCGTTAAGATTTTAACAAAACGATACAAAGTAATTATTGCGTAAGCGATTAAACTACTTGCTTACTCTTGCGATTAAAAAACAACTTCGTAGCCCGTAAAGAAATTTTCAACCTCAATTTGTGTTGACTGCCGTATGCGACACAAAGCATTTCTACCGGTACAATGCCCGGTAATAAGCTTTGACATTGGTGCCAATTCTTCAATTTGTCGTACTATTTCGTCCATCTCATTCGATGTTTCGAAGGACACATCGTTTCGTTCGTCAAGCAGATGCAATCCACCATAAATCAGCGCGATGTTCTTATGTTGGAAGTATTTTTTCACCGTATGCAGCATATTGACAATGCCATTATGCGCACAACCGGTGAACACCGCGACACCTTGCGGCTGCACGATGGAAAGAATCAATTCATGATCGAAATTGTCATTTTCAAACATCTGGGAGTCCGCACGAAAAAGCATTTTATTCCCTTTGGGCAGTGGGTTTGTTCTTTTTATTTCTCGAAAAAGATACAAATCACCATCGCAAGTAACATCATTTTCCAAAAACCTGAAACGCTCTTTGAATGATTCGAGTTCGGGAGGATAACCAATGTTGTTTTGCCGATTATTTTTTACAGAAAAATATTGGTAATCAAAAATCTCCTTTTTCAAATAAACTATCGCGTGAGTATTCAATTTCAAAAAATCAATCAAACCTCCAATATGGTCGTAATGACCGTGAGAAATAATTACGGTGTCAACTTTCCAAAGTTTAACGCCCAATTTCGCGGCATTGCTTATGAAGCTTGCAGACCTACCGGTATCAAAAAGTATTTTACGGTCATTCGTTTCAATGTAAACCGCCAATCCATGTTCCGCTTCGAGCTGTTCACTGGGCGTAGAGTTATCAATAAGCGTTATAATTTTCATCTAATCTTTTGAATTTCTTTGAATCAAAGGCCACACAAGTGAGCATTTACAACTCTCCCATCATGGACAATGTTTTGCAACTACAAATATAATACTCTCAGCTCATTTTCAGAAAAGAGAGAACAAAAAACAAACTATAAAACAACCAATTTTTATCAAACGATTGCAATTACATTTTGAAAACAAACACATCAAGCATGAAAAACAAAGCAGTTAATCCTTTAATTTTGAGCCAATTCTAATCTCATAAAATCGCCATGACAACTCACGGAATGAAACTAATTGCAAATAATAAAATTGAGCGACAATACAATAGAGAAAATGCGCATTTACAATTCATCGAATTGGCTAAAGCGCATGATCCAGCAAGCTACAACCCTCCGGGAGATGAGAGCAAAACAGATTATACTCAAACCGGGGCTTAATCAAATCAACGGCATTGCAAGCGGCATATACTCAATTAACAATCAAGCTATTATCCACTAATAATACATAAACCATGAAAAAAAACTTTACACTCAGAAGTATCTTCTTCTCATTGATGTGGATGGCTTTCACCACCGGCAAAGCACTCACATTTACTGTAACGGTACCTTCCGGTACTGTAGAATGTTACATCGCCGGTAACTTTAATAGTTGGAAGCAAACAAAAATGAACAAAATTGGCAACAATCAATTTCAAATTGACTTTGAAACCACGAGCGCTGAAGCAAGATACAAATATTGCTCCGGACCCGGCTGGCAGTATGTCGAAAAATCGGCAAGCGGACAAGATATAATCGACAGAACCTACAACAGCAACGACAACGTGGCTTCATGGGCTGCGATTTACTCACCTAACATCACTCCCGGAAACATTACGATCACTGCCACTGTACCTGCCAACACTCCCGATGGTGAAGTTTACATCTCAGGCAGTTTTCAATCTCCGGCTTGGGATGTGAACAACGCTCCAAAGCTCACCAAAGTTTCAGATACTCAATATCAGTTTATTGTTCAGAATGTTACTTCCATTGAATACAAATTGCTCTGCGGCAAATCCTGGGACAATGTGGAAGCTACCGCCGACCACAAAGATATTGTGAATCGCAACGCCTCCGTTGAATCGCCAAATGTGAATATTACGGTGGAAAGCTGGATGAATGTCGCTAGCCCCACAAACCTCATCACCCATACGTTTACCAGTTTTCTACCTCTCGAAGGCACGCGGCGAATCATCATTTACCTCCCTCCCGACTACCACACTAACACCACAAAACATTACCCGGTGCTTTACATGCACGATGGGCAGAATATCTTTGAGCAAGGCCCTTTTGGAAGCTGGAATATGCAGGCAGCTTTGCAAGAACTCTACAACGCGGGCAAAAACGTGGGTATCGTCGTAGGGATTGACAATGGAGCAGGCAGGTTAAAAGAATACGCGCCTTTCCCAAATCCGAACTATGAGAATGGAATAGCACAAGGAAACACCTATCTTCAGGCTATCAAAGACATTGTAATTCCATACGTTAATGCAAGCTATCGCACCCTAACAGGGCGTGAAAACACCGGGATATGCGGTAGCTCGATGGGAGGTTTGATTTCATATTATGCCGCGTTGAAAGAAGAAAGTGTTTTTGGTAGAATCGGCGTAATCTCACCATCATTCTGGTTTTGCAAAAATGATTTATCGGCTTATTTGGCCAACTGGACAGGCAATCACAAAGCCAACACGCGCATCTATTTTATATGCGGCGATAACGAGGGCGAATCAACTGTGGCGGACATGCAAAGCTTCTACACCGACACGAAAGCAAAACAATTTGACGAGGCAAATTTAAAACAAGAAGTTGTAATAGGTGGCGCTCACAACGAAGCAGCATGGAGCCAACAAATAGGCAGGGTATATGAGTTTCTTTTTCAGCCAACACCTCCAACAAGCATTTCGGCAAATGAGGCTTTAAACGACATTCGCTTTACGAACAAAAACAAGGCATTAACGATAACGAACAACAGCAAACACACAATAACAGTAACACTCTTTGACACACTCGGGAAATACATTTCCGACACTACTATAGATTCGGATTATTCATCCTCCTCATTGAAAGCGGGTATTTACATTGCCAGAATTCAAAGCAAAGAACGGACATTTACAAGAAAAATTGTAATCAACTGATTTCTCCGCAGTGGTTTGCTAATTGAAAGAAAAATCCGGCGAATGGTAATTTGCCGGATTTTTTATTGTTTGCATTAGCGTCTTCGTTTAGTTCTTTGATTTCAGCCACTCATCCATTGCCTTTGCAGCCCGGCGCCCATCGCCCATTGCCAATATCACAGTTGCTCCTCCGCGCACTATATCACCACCTGCAAAGATAATGGGCAAGGAAGCGGACTGCATCGTATCTTGATTGACAATAATAGTACCCCACTTGCTCACTTCAAGCTCCGGATTGGTCTGCGCAATGAGTGGATTTGGCGAAACACCCACGCTGACAATAACTTCATCCACATCTATCGTTACCGTTTCACCTGGTATTTCCACCGGCGACCGCCGCCCGGAAGCATCGGGTTCGCCCAGCTCCATCACCTGGAGAATCATCTGCTTCACCCTGCCTCGTTCATCACCCAGATAAGCTATTGGATTGTGAAGTGTGAGAAAGTCAATACCTTCGCTTTGCGCGTGATGTACCTCTTCGAGCCTTGCCGGCATCTCTTCGATAGAGCGACGATACACTATCATTGCCTTTTCGGCACCCAATCGTTTTGCAGTACGCACCGAATCCATCGCCGTATTTCCTCCACCAATCACCGCTACTCTTTTACCTTTATAAACCGGAGTATCCGATTCTGGGTTTGCGGCATCCATCAGATTGACACGCGTGAGGTATTCGTTGGACGACATGATGCCTACCAAGTTTTCGCCCTTGATATTCATAAAACGAGGAAGCCCTGCGCCGCTTGCCACAAATACGCCTTGAAACCCGTCCTCCTCCAGGTCTTTTATCGCTATCGTTTTGCCAATAATGCAGTTGTTGGTGAACTTCACACCCATGGCACGCAAGTTGTCTATTTCCACATCCACTACCTGATTGGGCAGGCGAAACTCCGGAATGCCATATTTAAGCACACCACCAATCTCGTGTAGCGCTTCAAACACATGCACATCGTAGCCCAATTTGGCCATATCGCCGGCAAAGGACAAGCCTGCCGGACCCGAACCCACTACTGCCACTTTAACGTCGTTTGCCGGCATGATTTCAGGAACTGATATATTGCCACTTTCGCGCTCAAAATCGGCAGCGAAACGCTCCAAATGCCCTATCGCAACCGATTCTTTTCCCATTTTCACATGAATACACACAGCTTCGCACTGTCGCTCCTGCGGACACACGCGCCCACATACAGCCGGTAGCGCCGAGGTTTGTTTCAGTATTTTAGCGGCTTCGGCAAAGTCGCCCACTTCGATGCTTTTTATAAAGTCAGGAATTTGAATACTTACCGGACAGCCATCCATACAAGTAGGGTTGGCGCAATCCAAACATCGCTGCGCTTCGAGCATTGCCAGCTCCGGAGTCAGTCCCAGGTTTACTTCTTCATCGCGCACATGGCTCCGATAATCCGGGTCGAGTTCCGGCATGTGCACACGAGGTTTATCAGTTCTTTCTTTTGCTTTTATCTGTTTTCGCAAATCAGCCCGCCATTCAGCACCTCTGTTAGTTTTTATTTCACTCATTGGATAATCTTTTTTTGAATCAACTTGAATGTTTTGCTTAATCTATTATTTAGTCGAAATTTTTCGTTCCATATCTTCTTGTTCCAATTCTTTGTAGCCACCAAGCCGCATCAACATTTCATCAAAATCGACCTGATGAGCATCAAACTCCGGTCCGTCAACACAAACGAAACGTGTTTTGCCTCCTACGGAAACACGACACGCGCCACACATCCCGGTTCCATCCACCATTATCGTATTGAGCGAGGCTACAGTGGGCACTTCATATTTTTTGGTCAGCAAGCTCACAAATTTCATCATGATTGCGGGCCCAATGGTTACACACATATCCACTTTCTCGCGGTTAATCACCATTTCCACCCCGTTGGTTACCAGCCCTTTATTGCCATAAGAACCATCATCGGTCATCACGATTACTTCATCGGAATACTCCCGCATCTGTTCTTCGAGAATGATCAAGTCTTTTGAGCGGGCGGCAATAATCGTAATCACCCGATTACCGGCTTTTTTCAGCGCCGCCACTATAGGCATCATGGGCGCAGTGCCTACTCCGCCACAAGCGCAAACCACAGTTCCAAAATTCTCGATGTGAGTAGCTTGTCCCAGTGGCCCTACCAAGTCGGTGATTGAATCGCCAGCCTCAAGTTTACACAATTTTGACGACGAAACGCCCATGCGCTGCACCACAAGGGTAATGGTGCCTTTAAGTGGGTCGGCATCGGCAATTGTAAGCGGAATCCGTTCGCCTTTTTTGCCTACCTTCACCATTACGAAATGACCTGCTTTACACGCTTTTGCTATCAAAGGCGCTTCCACAACAAACTTAACTACCTTTTCTGAGAAATACTCTTTACTGATTATCTTATTCATTATTATTAATTGAAGCTATACTTATTAAAAGGAACACGAATGGAACCCATGCGACTCTACTCGACAACGGTTTTTTCAGGCTCCGAACTATTTGAGGGAGAACTACTCTCTATTTTCAAATCGGGCACAGGCAAGGCTTCGATAGGTTCACGCTCAAAGATACTATCCGTTTCTTCGTGGTAATACTCACTACTACCTTCACATTTGTAGTCGCGTTTTATCTCTTCTTTAGGTTCAGAAGGGAATTTTGCCCTATAATGAGAGAAATTGGAATCGGATAAGAGTTTCTCCATAAAAAGCGCAAAAACGGGTAAAGCCGTTCGGCTTGCCTGCCCATAATTACTGCTTCGGAAATGAACGCTTCGATGCTCCGCACCCACCCAAGCGCCGGCTACCAATCGGGGGGTAACACCTACATACCAAGCATCAGAATAATTGGATGAAGTTCCGGTTTTTCCACCAAACTCCGTATCCCAGCGCATCAGGTCATAGTTCCAGAGTGCGCGTGAGGTACCTCCCGGCTCCGTAATACCACCTTTGAGCAACTCGGTCATCAAGAAAGCATTTTCATACGAAATAACCCGTTTGGGTTTGCTCTTATGTTCAAAAATCACTTCACCTTCTTTGTCAACAATCTTTGTAACAATCACAGGTGGCGAATACATTCCTTCGGCTGTGATGGTGCTGTATGAGTTCACCATTTCGAGCAAATTCACATCCGACGCCCCTAAACTTAGCGTTGGGATTTCCTCCAATTTAGTTCTTACACCCAATAAACGCGCGGCTTCAGCCACTTTGTTTACACCTACTTCTTTTGCCAATTTCGCGGCTACGGTATTTATTGACTTGGCAAATGCTCTTTTCAACGAAGTGTTTGAATAGGAATATGAACCGGTGGCATTTTTGGGCGACCAGGCATATTTGCCACTACCCCATGTGAATGGCTCATCTTTTATTTTGTCGCAAGGCGATTTTCCCGCTATTAAGCCTGCCGTATAAACAAATAACTTAAAAGTAGAACCCGGTTGACGTCGGCTTTGCGCCACCTTGTCGTAGTGCCAATAATCATAGTCAATGTCGCCTACCCATGCTTTCACCTGCTTGGAGTCCGGCTCCATCGCCACAAACCCACAGTGCATGATGTGGTTCATGTATTTAATGGAATCTATCGAACTCATGGTTACATCTTTCGTTCCTCTTTCGGGGTCAAAGACTTTCATTTTCTTCGGCTGATTGAGGTATTTGCTGATAGAATCCTGGTCGTCGTTAAATTTGGCTTTCAACGCCAGGTACACAGGCGCCCGCTTCATGAGGGAGGGAATAAAGTTGGTCAGTTCATTTCCCTTTTCATCGCGCCAGGGGTCTTGTCCCTGCCAATGCGAAAAGAAATTTCGCTGAATGATCTTCATCTGTTTTTTCACAGCATCTTCGGCGTATTGCTGCATGCGCGAATCGATGGTAACGTATATTTTCAAACCATCCGCATAGATGTCATACCCATTCGTTTCGCCCCATCGCTCCAAATAATTGGTAAGATACGATCTGAAATAAGGCGCTATACCTTCATTGGGTTTTTCCACACTATAATTAAGCACTGTGGGCAATTCTTTTAACGAATCGGCTTCACTTCGCGAGATATAATTATTTTTTGATAAAAGTGAAAGCACGATATTTCTTCTTTCTTTTGAGCGGTCGGGGTTCAAATAGGGGTTGTAGGCAGTGATTGCTTTGAGCAAACCTACCAACACTGCCGCCTGCTGATAATTGAGCTTATCAGGCGTGGTATTGAAATAGGTTTTGGATGCGGTGTGTATTCCATAAGCATTGCTACCGAAGCTTACAGTATTAAGATACATTTCCAGAATTTCATTCTTCGAATAGAGTATTTCAAGTTTAACCGCGGCAGTCCATTCCTTCGTTTTCTCGATGGGAAGTCGAAGCCCCGGCATAGCGCCAAGAAAACCGCGCGAGTATTGACTACGGGTCTTAAACATATTCTTCACCAACTGCTGTGTGATGGTGCTCGCACCACGCGGATTTCCCGTCATCGCGTCTTTGGCGGCGGCAATCAAACTTCTGAAATCGACTCCAAAATGGTTATAAAAACGTTTATCTTCGGTGCTTACCAACGTGTTTATCATCTCTTTCGACACCTCGTCGAAGGTAACTACCTTGCGATTTTCGGTAAAGTATTTACCAATCAGCTTGCCATCCGAGCTAATAATTTCGGACGAGAGTGATTGAGGGGGATTAGCAATGGTGTTGATGGAGGGCGACTTACCAAAAAGCCAGAGGAAATTAACATCCACGAGGAGAAGATAGAATATAAATATGCCGATAAATGTGAGCAGCGAGTTCGCTATTTTCTTCCATTTTGGCAGATTATGAAATCGCACTATCCGTCGTTCGCGCCATTCCACCAGGTGGAAAAACCACATCTTTAATAAGCCGAGCATTTCTCTGAAAAAGCGTTTGATTTTCCTAACTTGCATATCTCTTTTTTTTATTACACAAAAATAGTGGAAATGTTTTTAATATCAACGAAAGAATGTTCTAAATTCTGTTCATTTGAGGGAAAATACATTTTTTCTTACATGGAAAGTACCGAATATGAAATGGAACATCCTCAAACAGTTCATTTGTAAAGAATAGTGGACAAAAACAATTGATATTCACCCGTTACGAAGCGCGCAAACGACGTGCTACATCAAAATAACGTTGACACATCTCACATTTAAACATAAAGAAAAAGACCCTTCGGATGAAGAGTCTTTTTCTTTATAACAGTTCGGACTGCTTATTTTTCAATTCCGAAAATCTTTCTGATTTCAGCTTTCTTATCGGTTTTTTCCCAAGTAAAAATCTCCACAACTTTGGTAAATTCATTACCGGAAGCATCGATAAATGTTTTTTCTATTTCGCGCGCGGTGCGGCCAACGTGTCCGTAGGATGCCGTTTCCTCATAAATAGGATTGCGCAGTTTGAGGCGTTTTTCGATAGCTTTCGGACGCATATCAAATATTTCGCTTACCTTATTGGCTATTTCCGAGTCAGTCAAAGCCACGTGCGCCGTCCCGTAGGTATTCACATAGATATTCATTGGTTTTGCTACCCCAATGGCATAAGCCACCTGCACCAACACTTCGTCGGCTACACCGGCTGCCACCAGGTTTTTAGCGATATGGCGAGCGGCATAAGCTGCCGAACGGTCCACTTTCGAAGGGTCTTTTCCCGAAAACGCGCCGCCACCATGCGCGCCTTTGCCACCATAGGTGTCAACGATGATTTTCCGTCCCGTAAGTCCGGTGTCGCCATGCGGACCTCCAATGACAAATTTGCCAGTTGGATTCACATGAAGTATAAAATCGTCTTGAATCAGCTCTTCAAACTGAGGCACCAAGGCTTTCACACGTGGAATGAGAATATTTTTCACATCTTCCTTGATGATAGCTACCATCTCGTCGTCGGCGCGTTTTTGTCCTTTTTTATCGCTTGGTTTAATAAAATCATCGTGCTGGGTCGATACCACAATGGTGTGTACCCTCTTGGGCTTGTTGTCTTCGCCATATTCCACAGTAACCTGCGATTTGGAGTCGGGACGAAGATACGTCATCACTTTCCCTTCGCGTCGAATGGCTGCAAGTTCCTTTACCAAAGCGTGCGACAAATCGAGCGACACAGGCAGGTAATTTCGCGTTTCGTTACAAGCATAGCCAAACATCATCCCCTGGTCGCCGGCACCCTGATCCATCGGTTCTTCACGCTCCACACCGCGGTTGATGTCCTGCGATTGCTCATGAATGGCCGAAAGAATGCCACACGAATTGCCATCAAACATGTATTCGCTTTTGGTATAACCGATGCGATTAATTACTCTGCGCGCGATAGACTGCACATCCACATAGGCATTGGAGCGCACCTCGCCGGCTACAATCACCTGTCCGGTTGTAACCAGTGTTTCGCACGCCACTTTCGAATTTGAGTCGAGCGCTAAAAAGCTGTCGAGAATTGCATCCGAAATTTGGTCGGATACTTTGTCGGGATGTCCTTCGGATACCGACTCGGAAGTAAATAAATAAGACATAATAAATTGAGTTTGTTTTGCTTTCCACACGCCAACTTAGAAGTATGCGGAAAAATGTTTTTAAATAATTTGATAATTCTTTGAAATAGAAAATTAAAACATGTGCGTAAACTATCGAAGCATAGCCGTGCTGTTTTAAAAATCAATTATTTAAAATGGGAAATTTTGTAGGACTAAGTGTAGAAAAAATGGAAAGTGAGTTACAATTTAGCATTTTTTTCAGTGGTTGCAAGCAGTCCAAATCTGTCCACATTTTATTATGCCGCAAAATTAATACATTTTCATCTGATAATAAAATTTCGCATGTTAAATGTCTCAAAAAAGCTTATGCTTTTCCTCAGGCAACTACCCGCCCCGCTCATCACACAAATGCAAAACAAAACCAAGGTTACCACATATTTTATGGATAATATTCGAGATTTACCGTTGGTAGTTCACTGTTATTCACCTGAAAATTCTCAATATACCGTTGGTAATTCGGCTTTTTACACCTGTAAATTTGCAATGTACCGTTGGTAGTTCACTGTTTTACACCTGAAAAATTGCAATGTACCGTTGGTAGTTCTGGAATTTTCACCTGTAAATTTACGATGTACCGTTGGTAGTTCCGGAATTTTCACCTGTAAATTTGTAATGTACCGTTGGTAGTTCGGCTTTTTACACCTGAAAATTTGCAATGTACCGTTGGTAGTTTGGCTTTTTTCACCTGTAAATTTACGATGTACCGTTGGTAGTTTGACTTTTTACACCTGAAAATTTACGATGTACCGTTGGTAGTTCCGGAATTTTCACCTGTAAATTTACGATGTACCGTTGGTAGTTCAGGAATTTTCACCTGTAAATTATGAAACTTCCTTTGACAGCCTGTCAATTATTAGCTCATACACTTTATTGACGTGTATGACAAAATGGCAGTTTGGCATTATCAGTTGCTGACTCGGAATCATCCTTTCTGACATTTTTACCTGAAAAAATGGCAGTTTTGTATCTTGAAACATAAAATTACATTGAAAACTAAGAATATATAAACATTGCAAATATCAGATGTTCAGTATTAACAGTTTGGCACAATAATTGATGTATGCAGATTTGTCTGCTGAAAACGGTTTCAGTTTATATATTTATTGAGTCAAGTAGATTGAAACAATGTTTGCAGACAAGCAAATCGCCTCGTTCGATAACGAAAACCCATCATTAGTCAAAAAAAAATTAATTAACAAAATGACAACAAGGACATTTTGCGAACGATAGGAGTATGGGATATTGGTATGTATGAAATTATTGGGAGGGGCAAGTATCAACAAATAGAATAAGATAAGTTATTGATGGAAAAAATTATTCGTATTAAAACAAACGCTACAAGGAAATCGGATTTCAACTCCTTGTGCAATTCGGTGATTCGCGTTACCGACAAATATGAGCCGGAGAAGCTCTTAGTTAAGCAAACGCTCGCACGCATGGTGCTCGCATTTGAAGTGTCGAACCAGGAGGAAGCCCCCGAGCTTATCACTTCCGAGTCAGCGCTGACAAAGGAGAAGCGCGATCTACTTTCGCGGCAGGTATCCTACATCGCGTCGCTGGCTCGCGCACACACCCTATCGGGGGAAGCTGAGGTAAAGCAAGCGGCAAACAAACTTCACGCGCTCACAAGCCGTGTATTCAAACGTTTTACAATTCAGACCAAAGCTTCGAAAATGATGCGCACGCAGCAATTTATCAACGAAGTGATGGCCGACTTAAACTTGCAGGCGGCTATCGTAACGCTGAAAATGGAGGATGAAATTGATGAAATTAAGTTGACTTTCGCCGACTTGCTCGAAGCGAACGACAAGCTGATAGCGCATCTTTCGAAAAAGCAGCTCAGCAAAGGCTACAACAAAGCAACGATTTACACCTTGATGACGCAGCTGTTTGATGCCATCGAATCGGCAAATCTGGAACATCCGGAACTGAATTTCGAAGCGATGATTGAAGAGCTTAATCAACTCATTCGTCCGCTCAACATCACTGCTGTGGGTAGGAAAACGCGAAACGCCGGCAAAAAGCAAGCGGAAGAAGTGGAAGAGGCGAAGTTGATGCCGGTTAGCAGCGCTTCGCTTGTAATGTTGAACTAAGCCTTATCGGCTACTGAAAAATAAAAAACAACCCGCATTCCTTGTTAGCGGGTTGTTTTTTTTGTCCTTCACCGAATGCCGGCTGTTGGACCTTGGCACTTGGCAAAAGCTAATGGTTAATGGACAACAGCTAATGCCAACAGCTAATGGCTAATGACTAACAGCTAATGGCCAACAGCTGACTTCTCATTCTTCACAAATAGCCAAAGCGTCGCCGAAATGGCGATGGTAATCATACAAATGGCATACACGATGGATTTATCGGCGGCATGATTCACCACTTCACCCATTTTGAAGCTTGCCACCAACTGCGGCAACACCACCGAAAGGTTAAATATACCCATGTATAAACCCATTTTGGATTGGTCCACCTTTTCGCTCATAATGGCAAAAGGCAATGATACTACCGACCCCCAACCAATGCCGGCAATGGCTATAAACACATAGTACATTATGGGAGTGGTGGCGAGAAAGAACACGGCGCCATAGCCTACTGCCATGATGAAAAGGGCGATGTAATGCGTCTTCACCATACCAATTTTCCGGGCGATGGGATTGAGCACAAAGGCGGGCAACACGGCGCTTACCAAACTTAATATGAAAAATGCCAAAGAATTAACATTACCAGCGGCGCTGCCCAAGTTCATTTTTTCACTTAAAAAGAAAAAAGCGTAAATAAACATCGTCTGCACACCTATCCAGGTAAATGAGTGCGCCAAAAGCACTTTCTGATATTCGTTGGCTTTGCGTGGCAAACGCATGACATTGAACAACACCATCAACGAAGTAAGTATTAACACAAGGATTGCAACAAACTCCACCACACCAAGTTCTAAGCCACCAAAACGAACTTTCCCCGGAATTTCCACTCCGGCAAGCTTCGATATCAGCACATATACACCGTAAATAAGGAATCCGGAAAGCGGAAGAAGCGAGTCGAGCACATCTTTACCGGTAGAGCTGTTTTGTTTCTTCACATCACTATTCGCGCTTTCGAGCACACGAGGCTCGGCAATAAGCAATGACGGAAGGATAGCGGCAGCTAATGTAATAATAGCGCCAATGTATATCAGCGACAAATTGCCCATGGTGCCGCCAATAAAATAGGCAAGCATACCAAAGCTACCCGAAATAGTCTGCATCCAAGTGTAAGCTTTTCCGCGTTCGTCCATCGTCGTACAGTCTGCTACCAACGAACGTGTCGGGTTCAGACTCACATTGATAGAAAGATCCAGCAATAAGGCTACGACTACCGCGATGGTAAGCAAGCCTGCTTTGGGGTCATTGCCACCGGCTACTACCTTCTGGATTATCTCCAAATTGGGCAAAGCAAGCAACATGAGCGCCGCGAGCAAACTCCCGATGATAATCCACGGACGCCTACGCCCACCCATAAACCACATCTTGTCCGACACCAACCCCACTATGGGCTGAGCAATAATCCCGGCAATGGGGCCTGCCGCCCACACAATGCCTATTTCATGAATATCCAAGTTGTATTTTGTGGATAATATCCAACTCAATGCCGATATCTGCACCGAAAGGGCAAAGCCCATAGCGGTGGAAGGGAGGCTGAGCAACACATAAAAGGGGTTCGTTTTGTTCTTCTGACTGTTCAACATATATGATTAGGTATTAATAAATTGTCCGCAATGTGCCGGCTTGCAGGTGTGGTGTCATTATATTATCCGTAAAAAAAATGACATCACCTCACACTTAAAGCCACTGCAATGTTATTCAATTTTGATGAAATCGAAATAATAAAACCTATAAAAACAAACACTATCATGTTTCAATCGTTTGCAACTCCGATTAGCTTCAATTTGTATCGCCGGCAAATCGCGCTGACTTGCAACCATTGCCTCCATCCGGCTCACCACCTCGCATCAGTAGGCAAAGGGCAACACGAAAGAAAAAAAGCACATAAAACAGAAAATATCTGATTGATTTCGGAATAAATAAATTACTTTTGCTCAAAGTTTACCCCCACGGGGAGGTTCAAAAAGGATATCATATTCGGCGGTGAGCAAGTCTATTGCAACGACGCGTACCGTTAGTGTTTTATGAATTTTTCATTGGCAGGGCATGAATCCGAATCCTCAATGGGTACACACCAATTTACACAAAACTCACAGTCATGACAGCACACATCCAACACGTAGAGATAATACTGTATGTAAGCAATCCTAAGAGGAGTAGCGTTTTTTACCAGAACTTACTACGGAAAACACCCGACCTCGAAGTGCCGGGGATGACCGAATTTATCATTTCGGATACATGTAAAGTGGGATTAATGCCCAATAGCGGCATTGCTAAGATATTAAAAGACAAAATGCCATCGCCCGACTCGGGCAACGGCATACCAAGGTGCGAACTCTACTTGCTTGTAGAGGATATTGAACAAGAATATGAAAATGCCATAAGCATTGGCGCAAAACTACTCCGCCCCATCCAAGACATGGATTGGGGTGATAGGGTGTGCTACTTTGCCGACCCCGATGGACATATCATCGCATTTGCCCACAGGCGATAAAAGATATTAATACTGAGAAAATTACTTCAACCCGCTTTGCAAGAACTGATATTCGCGACAGAGCCGAAAGGCTGTGTTCGTTCATTTCAAACTATTGATAATCTCCTCGATATAATCCAACAACTCTTCCCTACCCTGTGATTTCTCGCTTGAGGTCAGAAATATTGGAGGCAACTCTTCCCAGGTTTCGAGCAATTTGGTTTTATAGTTTTCGATATTTAGCGTGCCACGCGTAGCCGACTGCTTGTCCATTTTAGTGAAAACGATGGCAAAAGGGATGCCGCTCACACCAAGCCATTCCATAAATTCAAGGTCAATTTTCTGGGGTTCGAGCCTGCTGTCGATCAACACAAACAGATTGGTGAGTTGCTCGCGGTTGAGTATATAGCCATCGATGATTTTCTTCAGACTCATGCGCATGGCTTTACTGGCAGTAGCGTAGCCATAACCCGGCAAGTCAACCAAATACCACTCGTTGTTGATAATAAAATGATTGATTAGCAAAGTCTTACCCGGCTTCGACGAAGTCATTGCCAATCCTTTTCGGCGGGTAAGCATGTTTATCAACGATGATTTACCCACGTTGGAGCGCCCGATAAAGGCAAATTCGGGGCGATTGCCCTCCGGACATTTATTGTAGTCGGTATTACTTATTGTAAAATCGGCAAATTTGATAACCATATATATTATTTCTTTAGTGGTTTGGAGTCTGAAATCTTTCTACGCGCGGAATTTCGCGTCAGATAAAGTCCTGCAAAAGTAATCATTCCATTTAACATCAGCAACTCATATCCAAAAGCATAGCCTGTAAACTTCTTCACATAAACATGAAGCAGATAGCAAATCACCGGCGAAAGAATGGCGATGAATGGCGCTGCCCGGTCGTTAGTTTTTAGTTTCGTGAAAAGCCCATAAGCATACATCCCAAGCAGAGGCCCGTAGGTATAGGATACGATAGTGTATATGGCATCAATCACACTCCGGTCATTTATTTGTTTGAATATCAATATAATCGCAACAAATAAAACCGAAATGCTCCAATGAACAATTTTGCGGATTTTTATCGCTTTCTCCTTCTCTTCCAGCTTATCAACCTCCATTATATCCACCGCAAATGATGTAGTCAAAGCAGTGAGTGCCGAGTCGGCACTGGAAAAAGCAGCCGCGATAACTCCAATGATAAAAAGGAGATATACGCCATTGCCTAAGTATTGGGTAGCAAACAGCGTAAGTATTTCATCGGATGAAGCCGGAAGCGCGATTCCCTCTTTCGAAGCAAACATAAGCAACATGGCTCCCAGCATCAGAAACAGAAAGTTAATAGGCAGAAATGTGATGCCATACCAATACATATTCTTTTGCGCGTCTTTCAATGAGCGGATAGTCAGATTTTTCTGCATCATATCCTGATCAAGTCCCGTCATCACTATCGGGATAAACACGCCACTAAGAAACTGCTTCCAGAAATACTGGCGATTGTGCCAATCATCAAATACAAATATATCGGTCGAAGAACTCTTCCATAGCGACGAGAATATCTCACTAGCCGGAAGATTTATCGCTGAAATAAGTTGCGACACGATCAACACCAACGCCGCTATCATAATCACCGTTTGCAGCGTATCAGTCCAAATCACAGTCTTAATGCCACTCCGGCGCGTATAAAGCCATATTAGCGCCACAGTGCAACACACCGTGATCCCAAACGGCACATCCCAACTATCAAACACGAGTTTTTGCAGAATAAGGGCAACGATATAGAGCCGAGCAGCCGCTCCAATGGTTTTGCCCAACAGGAAGAAAGAAGCTCCCGTTTTGTAGGTAAGCCGTCCGAACCTACTTTCCAAGTAAGTGTATATGGACGTGAGATTCAGCCTATAATAAAGAGGCAACAATACTTGAGCTATAATGACATAACCGAAAAAGAAACCCAATACCGTTTGCATGTAATTGAAACTCAAATCGCGAACCATACCCGGCACCGACACAAATGTAACTCCCGAAATGGAAGTACCTATCATACCGATGGCAACCAACCACCAAGGCGACTTCCGATTAGCACGAAAAAAAGCGTCGTTATCGGCACTTTTGCGACTCACAAGCTGCGACACGCCATACATCAATGCAAAATATGCGAAAATGATAATCAAAACAAGGTAGGATTGCATCACTTATACTCTTTTTTTTGTGTGCAAAGTTAGTTGTTTTTTTGTCAATAGAAACATTTCCTCTAACCGAAACATATACCGAGCACCAAAAGCAGATAGCTTCATCATACTATATCATAGAGATTAAACTCACCAAATCCATGTTTTTCTATAAATACACATCGCAATTCACCACTCCATCTGTTTGTTTCTAAGGAATATATATTCAATTCGACTAACGACAGCAATAATCCAATAATTTTTTACTAATTTTGCAAGAGATATTTTTCGAAATAAAAACCAATGAATCAACAATTCTCATCTTCGCTACTTGAAAATGCGGTAAACGAATTTGCTAAGCTGCCCGGTATTGGGCGAAAAACGGCGCTCCGTTTAGTCTTGCACTTACTCAAGCAATCAAATGACGAAGTTGAGTTATTCGGAAATAGCTTTATACGGCTTCGCAATGAGATAGTTTATTGCAAACATTGTCATAATATTTCAGACTCTGAAGTATGTCATATTTGTGGCAATCCCTCGCGCGACGCCAAAACGATATGCGTGGTAGAAAATATCAAAGATGTGATGACGATAGAAAACACGCAACAATACAAAGGATTGTATCACGTTCTCGGTGGCATTATCTCGCCCATGGACGGCATCGGACCTAATGAATTGGAAATAGAAAGTCTGGTAAAGCGAGTGCGTGAAGAGTCGATAAGCGAAGTCATTCTGGCACTAAGCACAACAATGGAGGGCGACACTACCAATTTTTATATTTTCAGGAAACTAACGCCATCCGGCATCCGCATCACAACCATCGCGCGAGGCATTGCCATTGGCGACGAGCTTGAATATGCCGATGAAGTAACTTTAGGACGCTCCATCCTCAACCGGGTTGACTTTACAAATTCATTCAAATAAAATAAACACACGACAACATGAATACAGAACGAAACATCAGAATGACAGGCAAATCAATAAACGTGGTATATTACACCATATATTTAATTACGATTTTCGTGGTACTTGCCATTTTCTTTTTGACTTATTCCGACGCGAACATACAACGCATCGATGCGTTGAGCCAATTAGGCTCGACACTTAGTTCAGCTTATTATATCTATTTATTAGCTACCATCCCGGGTGCGTTGTATCTGTTTTACAAATACACGCTGAAGCTACGAAATGAGAAAGACGAATATGTAAAACTGAGCAAATATAAAAAAGCAGCCTATATCCGACTTTGGATAGTTGGCTTTGGACTGATAGCGGGCATGCTCTTAGTTTTTGCACTACGCTCTCAATCGATGATTTTCGCATCGGCTATAGCAGCTATCGCACTCTATTTTTGTAAACCATCGCGAACAAAAATCATCAATGAACTTGACCTTGACCCGGATGCGGACACACGAACTAAGCCCGGAGAAAAATATCTTTAATAAAACAAATTAATCTATTCACTCTTCACATAAATAATTATGATTATCGCAGTAGATTTTGACGGTACAATTGTAACGCACGAATATCCTAAAATTGGGCGCGAAATTCCGTTTGCCATCGACACATTGAAACGTATTCAGGAGGAAGGACACCACCAACTTATACTTTGGACTGTGCGTGAAGGCGAGCTTTTGCAAGAAGCTGTGGAATACTGTCGCGCGAAAGGACTTGAGTTTTATGCTGTCAACAACAATTATCCGGAAGGCGAATTTATTGACAATCAGCCACGCAAGCTGAGCGCCGAGCTTTTTATTGACGACCGCAACTTAGGTGGGCTACCCGATTGGGGAGTAATTTACCGAATGGTGATGTCTGGCAATCCGTTAAGCCCCATGTCGGCCGAAATAACTTCTGAAACAAAACCGAAGAAAAAAGGATGGTTTGGACGCTGATTCAATTCAAAACCAGAGAAATAGAAATGCCTCACAACTTACATCTGTGAGGCATTTATTTTTTTATTCAATCATAATTCCGTTTATCGCGACTCCATGTCTTCTCCCAAGTCCTCAATTTTCATGTAGTATTTTTTCAACTCTTGCTGCGAGCGAAACGGTGCATCCCCATCTTCTTTCACCTTATTCCGCCCACTTCCATCGCATATTCGCGCTTTCACATTATCCCTGAAAGCGTAATCAAGAATCGTTCGCAACTCTTGTTGAATTGCTTTATCATACACTGGTGCCGCCACTTCTATGCGATTATCCAAGTTTCGCGTCATCCAATCGGCCGAAGACACAAAATACTTTTCCAATCCGTTGTTGCAAAATATAAAAATACGCGAATGTTCCAGAAATCGGTCAACGACTCCCACCACCTCCATGTTTCCCTTCAATTTATCTTGCTTGGACACCAAAGAGCACATTCCGCGCACAGCGGCTTTAATTTTCACACCGGCCTGGGCGGCTTCGTACAGTTTTTCGATTACTTTCGGGTCGGTCAGATGATTAAGCTTCAGATGAATAAAAGCCGGTAGATTCTTCCGTGCATTTACAATTTCCATGTTTATCATCTGAATTATTTTCTTTCGCATGGTTTGAGGCGAAACTATCAGATGATGAAACTGAACGGTCTGGAAAGGACGATCGATAAAATCGAACACAGCATCTACTTCTTTGGTGATTCCGCTATCGGCAGTAAGCAATGTGAAATCGGTATATACGGCAGCATTGCCTTCGTGGAAATTTCCGGTGCTAATCGCAGCCAGTTTTTTCCCATTTTTCTTTTTAATCAATGTGAGTTTGCTGTGGATCTTCAAACCTTCAACTCCAAATACAACTTTCACGCCGGCTTCCTCCATGCGTTGTGCCCATTGGATATTATGCTCTTCGTCAAACCGTGCCAGCAACTCCACCACGGCCTCCACTTGCTTGCCGTTTTTAGCAGCATTAATAAGCATACGTGCCACTTTCGAGAGTTTTGCCACCCGATAAAGCGTGATTTTAATCGCCTTCACTTCCGGGTCTATAGCGGCTTCGCGCAGAAACCTTACATAATGCGAAAAACTATAATAAGGATAATGAAGCGAAATATCCTGCTCTTCAATGGCGCGCAAGATTGATTTGTGCGAGTTTACAGCCTTTTTTTCGATACCGATATTCTTTGGATAAATCAAATCGGGGCGATCGAATATAGGAAAATCCATCAAGTCTTTGAAATTGTGGTATCTACCGGCAGCTACTATCGAGCCTGACTTCTTAAATTCAATCTTCTTCAGAATATATTGGCGCATATCATCGGGCATCTGTCTGTCATAAATAAAACGAAGTGGCAAACCAAACCGACGACTTTTCACGCCCTTACTTATTTTCTCCATAAAGCCTTTGTCCATCTCACTCTCTATTTCCATCTCCGAATCGCGCGTTATCTTAAAAGAATATGCGTCGAACGTATCGAAATCGAAATTACCAAAAATCTGTGGCAGAAACAACCGAACTATATCGTCAATAAATATAAGCTGTTTTTCGCCATCGGAATCTGGAAGCACTACGAATCGTTCGAATCCATAAACCGGCATCTCGAGTAAAGCATACTGTATTTTTTGCTGCTTCGAAGCATTACCCATTTTCACTAAGAAATAGATGTGCGCGTCGCGTAGCTGCGAGAATATTTTGCTATTATCGTTTAATATATATGGAGTAATCTCATCGGCAATCGACCGGTTATAATAATCCCGCACATATTTCAATTGTTCATCTGACAGTTCATTTTCATTTTTCAAAAATATCTTCTCATTTTTCAACGCTTCGATAATGTTTTTCAAAATCTCTTCCTGCGCAACGTAAGCTTCTCTGGCTATTTTCTCTATTTTCTTCAACGTGGAAGTAGGCGATTGTTTTGAAGCCGGAATTTCAAGTTTCATATCTGCCATTCGAATTAATGCCGCCACCCGCACGCGAAAAAACTCATCGAGGTTATTCGAAAAGATACCCAAGAATCGCAGACGTTCAATCAGAGGAACAGTCGTATCGGAAGCCTCCTGCAACACCCTATCGTTAAAATACATCCAACTTATCTCACGGTTTAGATATTTTAATTTATCTTTAGTCTCCATAAAAAAGAATTTCAGCACATGTGAACTTAAATTTTAAAAACAAATTCTTACGCAATTTAGTTTACGATAAAAATAAGAAATTGACTTCATTAGGCTTATTTTCATTTAGGTCATTCACTCAACATCTCAAATTTTTCTTGAAGCGCATTGTGGAGATTTATTAAACTCCGACCTTTTCACAAGAATTGCATTTCGGATATCAAAACCGTAAGCATGACAAATCAGAAATCAAGTTCATTTTAACGGAAGATGTTATAATTAATTGTTTTGAAAAAACTTGATGAGAGTTATTCACTCCCAATTGACGGGAGATTTCATGACTGATATTATTTTAAAATATTATGTGCAATTCCGGCAAACAAACAATTCATTTCACTCAACGACAATGGGGCACATAGCATTATGCGCCCCATTGTTATTAATATTGCAACTTCGCTCCTCGAAATTACCACCAAAACACCTACAAATGCAAATCGGGACAGGTTTGACTGCTTATTGTAGAGATCGGAAAGATAGTATTGAAAAACTCATGAGAGGAATTACAATAAAGAATTATCCATCACTTTCACTCCCAGTGGATAGGATGAAGCATTGATAGTTAAATCCAGAAAAATCCCCAACACACTGTTTACAGGAAACGAATTAACTGTAACAATACCGGTATTTCTATAATAAAGTATAGCTTGCTGCGTTTTCCCCGTATTTACATACCTTTCATCTAAGTACTGTTCGGCAGAAGTTAAATTTGCCGGTGTGTTATTTAGGATAATATAGAGCGCTTTGAGTTTTGCCGAAGCATCAAGTTCGTAAATTAATTTTGTGATCGTGTTACTTGCTGAAGTATATACCAAGTACGTGCTTGTAGATTCTAATTCCGACTTGGTGAAACCAGCTAACATGCTATTATTAATATCGCTTTGAGTAGCTGCTTTTTTGTAAAATATCCCGTTAAAGATGGTAGAGCGCGGATCAACCGTTATCAACGCCGAAGAACTAAGCTTGCCATCGGAAGAGGCGTAGGTGATAGTAGCTTGCCCAATGCGTTTTGGAGTAACTTGCCCCACTCCACCCAAAGCAGCTTTTACACTAACAATGGAGTCGGCATTCGATTTCCAAGTATATGTTTTACTTGAAGCAATACCGGTAGCGCTATACACCGGCTTAATATTAAAAACCTCACCAAATTTCACTACTTTTGACGAAGGATCTAAATCAACACTCCCTTGAACAGGCTCGTCTTTTGAACAAGAAATTAATGCAGTAGCCATCAATGCAATAAAGAAAGTCTTTAAAATACCATTTTTCATAATCTATCTAATTTAAATTTATTATTTATTTATCGAAGCGAGAATGATAAAAACAAGCAAAAATCACGCCAGTTAGCTCACTTAATTAAATATTTATTGTATTTCACACAAATCATATTGTTCTATTTTTCATCAAAAAAATATTAAGTTTGCATGATGTAATTGACACGTTATATTTGCTTACATGATATTTAAAACAAAATTCACATGCTATATGTTCAGAAATGCACATTTAGCCCAATTAAAGTATTGTTCAGATTGCATGATAAAGGAAAATTATTCTTTGAAAAAACCATCTCCGGATATTGTTATCGCAGAATTTCAATCCTCTACGATCTGCATACGGATTGGTGCTTCATAAAAAGAGCTGAAATTTACGAGAAATGAGTAATAATATTATTGTATATCTAATTTCGACAAATTCAATTATTTTGAAAACCATCACACAAACACCGCTCACGCATAGTATCTTTTCATTCCCAACAAAGCATATCGAATGTCTTTTAGCTCCAATTACACGAGAAATAATATCTTTTTAATGGCATTATTAGAATTAATGTGTAATTTTGCAATCAGAAATAAATAGAAAACAAGAAAAAGCAATCAATTTACTTCAAAAAATAAAAACAATATCAAACATGTGTGGAATAGTTGGATACATTGGGAACAAACAAGCTTACCCGATATTAATCAAGGGTTTGCAACGCTTAGAATACAGGGGTTACGATAGCGCCGGAATAGCGTTAATAGATGGCGACAGCTTAAATGTATATAAAGCGAAAGGCAAAGTAGCTGATTTGATCGATTTTGCCAAACAAAAAAACATCGAAGGCACAATTGGTATCGCTCACACTCGTTGGGCTACTCATGGAGAGCCGAATCAGGTGAATGCTCATCCACATTATTCACAATCCGAAAAATTGGCAATAATTCACAACGGCATCATTGAAAATTACGCGATTCTAAAGGAAAGTTTAATTAAAAACGGCTATACCTTTCAAAGCCAAACAGACACCGAAGTTCTGATTCAAATGATTGAGTTCATTCAAAATACAAACCAGGTAGATCTTTTCAGCGCTGTTCAACTAACATTAAATCAAATTGTAGGAGCTTATGCTATCGCCGTTATCGAAAAGGGAAACCCGGATTTGATTGTAGCTGCCCGTAAAGGTAGTCCGCTCGTTGTGGGCATCGGTGAAGGTGAATACTTCTTAGCTTCAGACGCCACTCCTATCATTGAATACACCAACAAAGTTGTTTACATTGGCGATGAAGAAATTGTAAAAATTCAACGTGGAATGCCGTTGAAAATCGTATCAATTGGAAATATTGAGAAAACACCGGAAATTAAAAAACTTGAGCTGACTCTCTCGCAGCTTGAAAAAGGTGGTTATCCTCATTTTATGTTGAAAGAGATATTCGAACAACCCAAAACCCTCGAAGACAGTATGCGAGGTCGAGTGAATGTTGATTTTAACAACATTACTTTAGCCGGCTTCATTGACAATAAAGATAAATTTCTGAATGCGAAACGAATTATTATCACCGCATGTGGCACCTCATGGCATTCCGCGTTAATCGGCAAATACGCGATTGAAGAGTTTGCGCGTATTCCGGTGGAGGTAGAATATTCTTCTGAATTTAGATATCGAAACCCAATTATCTACGAAAATGATGTAGTGATAGCCATATCCCAATCGGGCGAAACTGCCGACACGCTTGCCGCGGTGGAGCTTGCAAAGCAACATAAGGCATTTATTTTCGGGATATGTAATGTCATTGGCTCGTCCATTCCGCGAAACACACACTCGGGATGCTATACGCATGTAGGCCCCGAAATAGGCGTAGCTTCGACAAAGGCATTCACAGCCCAAGTTACTGTATTGACATTACTTGCATTGTTAATCGGGAGAGAAAAGGAAACGTTGTCGATAGAATATTATTTAAAACTTATACAAGCGCTTAGTGTTATCCCCGAAAAGATTACTGAAATCCTCAAGAAGAATGATCAAATAGCCGAATTGGCTAAGATTTTTACGTATGCACAAAACTTCATTTACTTAGGGAGAGGCTACAATTTTCCGGTTGCTCTGGAAGGCGCGCTGAAATTAAAAGAAATATCTTACATTCATGCCGAAGGATATCCTGCAGCGGAGATGAAGCATGGACCCATCGCGCTGATAAGTCAGGAAATGCCCGTCGTTGTTATCGCAACACAATCAAACACTTACGAAAAAGTTATCAGCAATATCCAAGAAATCAAAGCTCGAAAAGGGAAAATTATTTCCATCATTACCGAGGGAGATGAAATTGTAAAAGAACTTTCTGATTTTTCAATTTCCATACCCGAAACGGAAGAGTGTTTGTATCCAATGTTAGCAGTCGTTCCACTTCAACTTTTGGCGTATCACATCGCTGTGGTAAAATCATGCAACGTAGATCAACCTCGCAACCTGGCTAAATCAGTAACTGTGGAATAATTTCGCGTTAAATCAGTAAAAATTCGGGCTGTACTGAACAGATTGACGCTCGTGTTGTTTATTCTCAAAACCAAAAGAATGAGCACAAACTCATTTCCAACAAAAAAAAGAACAATGGGAGAAGACATTATAATATGCAATTGCATGGGTGTGATGAAGAGTGAAATAGAAGACGCTATTCGCACCAACGGACTAAACTCGGCCGAAGAAGTGAGTGATATTACCGATGCCGGCACTATGTGTGGTAGTTGCATCCAGGATATCGAGGACATTCTGCATGAAATCAAAATTAGACTATAAAGTATTGACACGTAGAAAGTTCATATAGAATCCCGCAAGAATTATGAAAATTAAAAAAGGTAAACTGCTTTAGTTTACCTTTTTTAATTTTGTTTTGACTGCGCAAAGAGATACTTTGCGTACTAGGTTTTTATGGCATTTTGTACACCACGCTATTGATGCTCATACCCGCTCCAACCGAAGCCATAACAATAATATCATCTTTTGATGCTGTGTTCTCACCCAATTCTTTTCTTAGCAACAAATCGAGTAAAGTAGGCACAGTGGCTACCGCCGAATTACCCAGCCATGAAATCGTCATCGGCATCACATCTTCGGGCACTTGCTTGATACCATAAAGTCTGAAAAGGCGGCTGATGATAGCATCGTCCATTTTTCCGTTTGCCTGGTGTAGCAGCACTTTATGTACGTCTTCGATATGCAAATCCAACTTATCCAAACTTTTTTTAATAGCTTGCGGCACAAACTCCAACGCATACTGATATAGTTTGCGTCCATTCATCTTCAAATAGAGTTTTTTCTTCGTTGCTTCTTCTTGTTTGTATGAAAGCCCCATACGTAGCATTTGAGAAAACTCCAGACTATCGTTGCGAGTAGCATGGGAAAGTATCCCCACCGGCACATCACTTTCCACCGCTTCTACAATTGCTGCGCCTGCGCCATCTGCATAAATCATGCTATCGCGGTCGTGCGGGTCAGAAACTCGTGAGAGAATGTCAGCACCCACTACCAACACCTTTTTGGCATCGCCCGATTTGATATAGTAATTAGCCTGTATCATGGCTTGAACCCATCCGGGACATCCAAAAAGCATATCATAAGGAATGGTATCGGGGTTCTGTATTCCAAGTTTTTGTTTTAACAAAGCCGACACAGTAGGCATTATATTCGTTCGTTTGTTATCCGGAGCTGTCTCAGCAAAATTATGGGCTACAATAATATAGTCTAATTCTTCTTTATTTATTCCGGCAGCTTCGATTGCTCTTTCTGATGCTATCAAAGCTAAGTCGGAAGTATTCATATCGTCAGTGGCATATCGCCGCGACGCAATGGTAGTTATCTCTTTAAACTTTTCAATAATTTGTTCGTTGGGAGTGGAAATCACCTCTCCTTTATCGTCGAAAAAATTATACGACAGGAAATCCTCGTTATTTACAATTCTTTCCGGAACATAACTTCCGGTCCCTGTTACAACACTACAAATTGGCATGATGACTATTTTTTAAAGTTTTAATTAAAATCGAACGCAAAATTACTGCTTTTTGTTCGAAAAATCTAAATATTAAAAACTACTTTGAGCTATTTAACATTCACAATGAGCGATTTGAAGTATAACCATCGAGTAGGAATTGAAATTCTCAATTTTCTTCCGATTCGGGTGGTTGCCGGATACGCATTCATTCGCACGAAGTACAAAGTGTTTCATCGGATGATTATCTCAATTATCAATTTTTAAAGCTAAGAAATCTCGTTATATAAAAATAAAATGGTTAAATTTGTAAGCTGAATAAAAAAACACAATTTATTATACACAAGAATTATGAATATAACCGATCGTTTTTTGAAATATGTGAATTTTCTTACTACTTCCGACGAAAACACACGAATGACCCCCAGCACACCCGGGCAAATGGTGTTTGCGAAATATCTAAGCGACGAGCTAAAATCAATTGGGTTGAAAGAGATTACGCTCGATAAAAACGGCTATGTGATGGCCACATTACCGGCAAATACAGACAAACAAAATGTTCCAACAATCGGATTTGTAGCACACATGGACACAAGCCCGGATATGAGTGGCAAAAACGTGAAACCACAGATAATTAATAACTACCAAGGCGGCGATATTCTTCTAAACGAAGAAAAAGTAATTGTACTCGAAACTGAAAAATATCCAGAAATACTGCAATATATTGGCAACGATATCATCGTTACTGATGGCACTACTTTACTTGGCGCCGATGATAAGGCTGGAATTGCTGAAATTGTTACAGCCATGGAGTATCTGATAGCGCATCCCGAAATTAAACACGGGAAAATAAGAATCGGGTTCACACCGGATGAAGAAATCGGGCAAGGCGCCGACCAC
The DNA here is from genome assembly GCA_964568675.1 of uncultured Paludibacter sp. Lineage (GTDB taxonomy): Bacteria > Bacteroidota > Bacteroidia > Bacteroidales > Paludibacteraceae > UPXZ01. The sequence continues at coordinate 138,674 of CAZMQV010000001.1, read as the reverse complement.
TTCGATGTGAAAGCATTTGGTGCCGAATGGGCATATACCATGGACGGAAGCACATTGGGCGAACTGGAATATGAAAACTTTAACGCCGCTTCGGCAAAAGTAACGATACAAGGACTGAACGTGCATCCGGGATACGCCAAACATAAAATGAAAAATTCGATGCGGATTGCCACACAGTTTGCTACCATGCTGCCACGCCACGAAACACCCGAACACACCGAAGGATACGAAGGATTTTATCACATGACCAATGTAGAGGGAACGGTAGAAAAAACTACAATATCGTATATCATTCGCGACCACGATCGCGACAAATTCGAACGTCGTAAAAAAGAATTTCAGCATTTGGCAAACAAAATCAATGCTGAATTTGGCGAGAATACAGCTTCGGTAGAAATACGCGATCAATATTATAATATGCGTGAAAAAGTAGAACCGGTGATGCACATCGTCGATTTGGCATTCGAAGCGATGACTGCAAATGGCATTGAACCTATCGTGAAGCCGATACGTGGTGGCACTGATGGCGCACGACTTTCGTTTGAGGGTTTACCTTGCCCCAATATTTTTGCCGGAGGACATAACTTCCACGGACGATTTGAGTATTTACCTATCCAGAATATGGAAAAGGCGATGGGAGTGATAGTAAAGATAGCCGAATTACTTGAACAGAAATCGTAACCGCCGCGTTTCACTAAATTCAAATAAGTAAAAAATTACAGGCACCCGAAAAGGCAACACAAAGCATAAGCATGAGCGATACGCTAAAACAAAAGATGATTAGCGCCGTAGCCTGGAGCACGATCGAAAAATTCGGCCAGCAACTGATACAGTTTCTGGCCGGACTGGTATTTGCGCGCCTGCTTTTCCCCGAAGACTTCGGTTTGATGGGTATAATTATGATTTTTGTCGCCATTTCACTTATTTTAGTCGAAAGCGGATTTGGACAGGCATTAATTCGGAAAACTAACATCAGTAATACGGATTACACTTCTGTTTTTTATTTTAATCTGGCTACGGCTTTCGCGCTTTATCTTATTCTATTTTTCACCGCGCCACTTATTTCCACATTCTTCCATCAACCACATCTTTCACCCCTCATCCGGGTGATGTCGTTGGCTGTCATTGTCAATTCATTGTACCTTATCCCCTATTCCACTCTCGGACGGGCTTTGGACTTCAAAACCATTTCGAAAGTAAATATGATTGCGATAACTACCGGCGCTATTCTGGGTATCATCGCGGCATTTTTGAAATTTGGAGTTTGGGCGCTGGTAGTCCAGCAACTTACCTATCAGATAATCAAGCTGATATTACTTCATGCATTTGTCAGATGGCAACCAAGTGGCAGGTTTCAATTCGGAGTAATTCGCGAACTTTGGAAATATAGTCTGAACATCCTTTTCACTTCGTTAGTCAATGTATTATTCAACAATATTTTTGTAATTATACTTGGACGCTCATATAGCAAAGCCGAAACGGGGCAATACACGCAAGGGAATAAGCTATCCGAAACATTCAGTTATACCTTTCAATCAATATTCGCCGGAAGCACTTTCGCGCTTTTCGCACAACTTCAGAACGACCTGCCCCGTTTTGGACGAATTCTGGGTGAAATGACACGTCGCACATCGGTAGTAAGCATCCCCATTGTGAGTATTTTGATTGCTATTGCTACGCCTCTTATCACGCTACTTTGGACCGACAAATTTCTTCCCGCCGTCAGTTATTTTCAGTTAATGAGCCTGGCGTCGATTTTGGCACCATTTTACGTTATGAATATCAACGCGTTGAATGCGCGAGGGAAATCGTCAAACACCATGGCTATCGAACTGATAAAAAAAATAGTGGTAGCCGTTGGTATATTTTTTCTTTACAAACAAGGTATTAGCTTTATGCTTTGGGCTTTTGTCATCGGCTCGCTTCTCGCCTATCCCGTTTCGGTTTGGTTTGTGAAAAAAGAGTTGAAATTGACTTTCCGCAATCAATTGGCTAATATTATCCCGGGTATAATAATTGGCTTAATAATTGGCGGGGCGATTTTTCCGATAAATTGGTTGCATCTCTCGGTGATTCCTACCTTGTGTATTCAATTCATATTGGCTCTCTCGCTTTATTTCGCAATAATTCGATTTTTTTACCGAGATTTGTACAATAGATTTATTAATTTTGTTATCGACAATATCCCATTACTCAAAAACAGATTCCGTAACGTGAATAAGGATTAATACAACATCCGAACTTATCGAGTTATCGTAAAAAGAAAAAAGATTGAATTTCAAAATAACATCTGATGAAAGTACTTTTTGTTACACAATGGTATCCCAATCAATCACAGAAATTTTTCGGAATCTTTGTTAGGGAACATGCGCGCGCGGTAGTTCTTGCCGGACATAACGTACAAGTTCTTTCCCTCTCACTTCACTATTCTCAATCGTTATTTAAGAGAAGAATATATCAACACACGGATGAAAACGGGATTAATCTAACACAATGCGAACTACATTCGAGATTCAAAGATTTATTTTATCATTTACCAATGTTGCAGTATTTTCTACTACAAAAACTTCTAAAACACTCACTATCTATATCCGGAAAACCCGATTTAGTGCATTCACACGTAATTTATCCGGCAGGAATCTGGGGTGATAAAATCGCGAGGAAATTCAACATTCCTCATGTGATTACCGAACATTGGAGCAGGCTCGATGACTTTTCAAGAAGTATGTATTTCACAAAGGCAAAAAATGCATATAATGCCGCGAAAGCGATTATGCCTGTGTCGTTGTTTTTGAAAAACAAAATTCAAACGCACATATCATCGCTTCCCGATAAACAATTTCAGGTTATCGGCAATGTTGTGGATACAAATATATTCAACTACACCGAAGAAAAAGTGGATGAAGAAACACTTACTTTTTGCGCGGTAGCCACTTGGATGCACAAAAAGAAACCGGATAAAATGCCCGAACTTTTTATTGACGCGCTGGCTGCGCTTCAAAACAAAGTTGATAAAAAGATAAATCTGATAATGATTGGCGGAGGTGACAAAGTGCCGGATCTGCGAAAACTTTGTGCTCAAAAAGGCCTTAATACTCAATTCACGGGATTTTTACCGAAAGAAAAAATAGCGACAATACTGCGCAAGTCCAAGTTTTTTGTACATGCCAGCCACGTCGAGACCTTCAGTATTGTTGTAGCCGAAGCATTGGCATGTGGGTTGCCGGTGATTTGCTCCAACACCGGCGCGCTCCCCGAATTAATTGATACCGATAATGGTATTTTATGCGAAAACACGTCAGAAGCATGGGAAACTGCAATTAGCAATGCTGTCAACATGCAATTCGACAGGCGATTAATCGCCAGAAAAATCAGCGATCGTTTTAGTTTAGAAGCGATAAGCAAACGAATTTCGTCGGTTTATGCTCAAACAATAGAATCCTGAAATCACTTGTAGCTCACGCGCCCAAGTTTTTTGGCAAAACTTTCGATATCGGTTTTCATATAACTAAAAATGATTCCTACCAAAGAGCGTAATTTCCAGATAGGCTCATTCCATCCAAAACTCAGAATTGACTTCTTATAGTCTTTGCGCGCCCCTGCAAAATCTTTTCGAATGAGTTTGTATCGTCCCGAACGCGAGAAGCTTATGACGTGCATTTTCATATAATGTTTCACGATGCGGTTGTAGTCATCTTCTTCAAATATCCCGAGTGGTTTGCATTGGGTGTAAAAATCAATTGCCAGTTTGTAAAATCCCTCGACCATTTCCACAGCAAAAGTTTTGGTTACCTGATTGGGATAGATGCGCCAATGTCCCAGCAATTCCGGAATATAAATAAATGAACCAGCGAGCGACAACTGCTGCCAGGTAGGCAAATCCACCAATGGCAAATGGTGTATTTGAAGAAATCCACCTACTTTTTGAAGTGCCTCACGACGAATCATCACGGTGAGTGCAGGGATGAAACAGCTCAAAATCAAGTGTTTTGACGCCTCATATCGCGGAGTATTGTTATACACATCCCGGCTTTTATCTTCAAGAGGAAAGAGGCGGTAATTTGACGACAAATTGGCTGTAGAGCTGTAAGCGCGTCCCCAACACAACACTGCATCTGGCTGCTTTTCCATTGCTCCTATCTGAAGTAACAATTTATTGGATGTCCAAACATCATCACCTTCGAGTACAGCAATGTACTTACCAGATGACACGGACACCGCAAAATTATAGGTTTCGCTTAACCTAAAAATTCCCACATTCTTTTGTGTATAAACTTTAATTCGACCATCGGATGCGGCAAACCGACGTGCTATTTCAAGGGTTTTGTCCGTACCTCCATCGTCAACGATTATCATCTCCCAATTTTCGTAAGTCTGACAAATTACTGAATTAATACAGTCGGCGATGTACGCTTCGTGATTGTAAGTAGGAGTAATTATCGAAACAAGCGGTTGTGTCGTCATAAACTGTTAATATGTTTGGATAAAAATCATTTTCGGAAAACTTAAAGTATTCCGAGTTAATCGGTTTATTGCTTATCGTCCGAAAGGTATTTCCAATTAGCTTTCAAATCCCATTCCATTAAGACTACACCGGGCTTAAAACAATCTTTAAGCTTCAGCTGATCTTCTTCTCCCAAATAAAGTAAGCTATTGTTTAATACTTCAATATGTGTCTTATTGGGTGAAAACCGTAATTCATAGAAAAATACCCGAATCTTCTTATTTAAGTCCACATTACTTTCCGCAGATTTATTGAACCACTTCTCAATTTTTATTTCGGGTAGTTTCACATCAATTTCATTCCAATTCGAATCATAGAAATTGATATAGGAACTACAAATGGGAGAGCACACCGTATTAATTATCCCCACAATCCACGTTTTATCTTCTCTTTCAAAAATCTTCAGTTCCATCCGCGATATGGAAGTGGGCTGAATCTGCAGGTAATTCGACAAAGTATCCAGCGCTATCATCCTCGCCTTGCCACCAAATGAATTTACAACCGAATCTTTTCTATTGTTTTTTATATAATTTTCTACCAGTTCCAGCTTTAATGTTTTATCAAATGTCGGCAACAAATTACCGGGCATATCGATAAAGGATTTAATGACATCCTGTGCTTGCATTGACAAAGACACACTACAAATCAAGGTAAAAGCTACTATTGCAATTTTATTTCTCATTGTCTTGTTTAATAATTGAGTCTGATTTTCCCGTTTCTGTAATCCTTTCTTCCATGGGGTTTTCATTTTCGGTTTTCGAAGTCTTGCCTATTTGTCTGAAACGATACATTAAATCACTCCACGAGTTGAAATCTTCTTTATACATGATACCCAAACCCTGAATAAAGGGTGCTGACTTAAGCGAATAGCGATCAACGGTGTGGTTGAAAGCTTTCAGCCGCCATTTCGAATTTTGTGTGAGCAGATATTCGATATCCACATCTCCAATGATTTTATTTCGCGCAAATTCATCGTTGCGATAACCAAAGTTTCCATTCACAATCAAACGATTGTTTGGCTGATACTTAATGGCAGTTTCATACTCTTGAGCTGCTTGCTCACCGTAACCGGTGCTGCGCACATTTAGTCCAAACGACAGATTGGTGATCAATTGCGACAAATAATTATTTACCTGCCCCAAAGCGGCGCTGGAAGCCAATGACGAAAAATTATTAAAAGTACTATTTGCCAAATCCGGCGAACTCCGATTATACTCCGGTGTATAGAATTTCCCAAAAAGAAGCAAATACACCATTTGTCGGTTCATCATTTCTTCGGTATTTATCAGATTTCGCACCTGCATTTTCAATGTTTCATCGCTCGAAGGCAAATCAACATCAAAACGAATATTCGGTGTCATCATTTCGTCTGTCAGATGAAGTGTCGCATTGACCGGCACACTGGTGCGATCCGTCGTTTTCAAAATATCTTCTGACATCAAATCATAGAGCGAAGCTGTGAGCGAATGAATTGCTCGTATATCCAATTGCGCGCGCATGGGATCGCCCGACCAGGTAATCGTACCTCCCTCCTCTATCTTGAATTGCTTGCGTATAAGATTTTCAAGAGTGAATAGATAATTACCTTTTTCGATAGTGAAACCGCCGTACATTTTCATATCTTCATCGCCATTCATAAGCATCCGCAAGCTGCCTGTTCCATTTGCAGCTATCATATCTCCAGCCTGAGGACTGATTATCAATTGTATCTCCGCATCAGGAGTAACATCAAGATTCATACTCAAATTCAGCGGAGTAGTTCTAACAGTTTTCGATGGAAGAGTTTTCGCAATAACCACCGTGTCTTTTTGAACAAAATTTATAAAATCATTTTCATTTGCAACAGCGGCGCCTCCTACCGAAATATATACTTTGGTTTTAGGCTGTGATTTCACATCAACATCAATATTGGTTGCAATATCAGTTCCGTGTAAGTGTACATCGCCCGAGGCATAAGCCTTTCCATAAAAAATGTCATTATCTGTCGATTTCGTATTCAGGGCAAGCATGTTTTTTGCCTTTATCTTGAAGTCGTAATTTATATCTTTAAAATTACCATTATGAGAGAATACTCCTGTTAAGGTACCGGTATTATTTTCGGCATCCCTTATCTTCACATTTTTCAACGCTATCGAACGGCGTTGCAAATATACGGTGTCGGAAAAACTATATGTTGTTTTTAGGAAATCAATTGTAGCTGACGCTTCATCCGCAAAAACCTTACCTTCAAATCCTATTTTTTTGGTTGGTCCAAACATCCGTACCGACCCCGTAGCTTTGCCTTTGATGTTTTGTGCTATCTCACCCAACCAACGACTTAAAAAACCAATTTCTAATTTATTGGCATCAAAAACAAAATTGACTGAGTCGGATGCAAACGAATAGGAACCGCCTGCAAGTGCAATGGTATCTTTTCCTTCAAGAAAAGCTCCTGACACCAACAATTCACTATCACCGGGACTCCAACCCGAATATATCGACGCGTTGCCAATAGGCGTATTGTTTAGTTCGGCATTCTTCACATACAGATTCGACTCCAAAACCGGTTTTTTTAGCAATCCGCTTACTCCTACAATACCCGAAGCTTTTCCTTTGATGGACACCGACGTCAGATGGAGTAAATCCAAAACAAAACCGACATCTATATTATCAATCTCAACATTTAGTACATCATCCATATTTTTTGAGGCAACTCCATCAAGCAAAACATATTGATTTTTATTTTCGAGGCGAAATTTCTGTACATCAATCGTAGTGTCAGGATTAAGCACAATGGTGGAGGCTTTCACGTCCCAAATTGAATCGAATAGCATTATCTGGGTAGGTCTAACCGATACTACTGCCGATGTAAGATTATTCTCTTTTTTCACTTTGGTCAATGCCTGCAATTCACCCGAAAAATTCACCGAATCGTTATTATGCCAAGCCACCTGAGTATAGAGCGAGTCGCTCAAAGCAGAAAGCTGCACACGCAGATCAACAACATCCTTCGGCATATTGTATCGACCAATCGCAGCCAGATTAAGTTGCTTGTTATGATTATCCAGTTTTAGACGAAGATTTTCAATTTTTTGTTTCCCAAAAACAAAAAAAGGCGTCATCGCTTCCAAACGAAGCGAATCGTTTTCATCGTCAATCACTCCGTTTATCAGGGTTGTACCTTCGAGCGCCAACGGGAGTTCCAACAAATCAACAAGACGCTTGGTGTCGTTAATTTTCAGATCGATATTGATGAGGTTGTTATTAGCTAATTTTTTCTTGCTTTTTATCACATTTTCACCAGAAAGCGACGGGAGGTACTTTTGAACTAACGACGCCACGCTTTGAGCAATGGTGCTATACTTAAACTTTCCATCAAACTTTGCGGTTAACAAATCGGAAGTGATTGTGAACCTGGACTTCTCACCCATCTCCGACTCAAGTAGCAACAACTCCATTGTCAACTCTTTGTCTTTGTTGACAAACTGAATGCTATCAAGCAGCAAAAATCCATTAAGATTATCCAGCGAATTTCCCACCAGATTGGCATTGCCCTTAAATCTTAGCGTTGAACTTTCATATTTATTTATTAGTCTTATCGCGTTCAAATCGGCGTTATCTACCTTCAAGTCAAAATTAAAGAGTGGAAGCTTCCGAGTCATATCAATCACACCACTAAAATTGGCATTCAGATTCGGGTCATTAATCGTCAAATCACCTTCGAAACCGGTACCATCATATTCTCCATCAAGTTTTATATTTTGATAAGTATATTTATTTAGAAAAATCAGTGGGACATCGCCACGAATGCTACCCTGAAAACTCTTTTTGGCTCTTTTAGCTCCATCTGTCGTAATCTTAAACGCGGTTTTTCCGAGAGTTTTATTCGCCAACAGATTGCCAAGTTGAAAACTATTTGATTGAATGGTTCCATTATACCGCAGATCCTGCATTTTATTTTCCAACTTCAACAGAATATCAGTTTTAACCACACCCGCATCGGTGGTGATAGTGCCGTAACTCACCAAATTGCTGAAGAACCCACTCACATTACCGTTGTATTTCACAGTGCCCAATCGGGCGAGTTCTTTAGGCAAAACAAAGGGTTTGCCCATAATGCGCGCAATAAGATCCTGCGCTTCTCCTTTGTTTACTCTAAAATCTTTTATATTCGCATAAAGAAATGTTTCATCCAACTTGGCAACGCCATTCAGATCAATATCAGCTTTCAATGCTATTGAATTACGGTAGTGAATGTCCAGTTCCTTCAATCTGAAACTGGAAATTCTACCATTCAGTTTTCCACTCACCGATATTGGACTATTGATTCGCGAAAAATTGGGGACAAATGCGCTCAAGTCGTTCAATGCTATTTCAGAAGGCTTGATTTTTGCAGTCCATTTCACCTTATTCATTATATCGCGCATGCAGGCAATGCTATCGTATTCCATCCGCACCGAATCAAGCACGATACTTGAGTTTGGTAATTTAATTTTCAGCTCAGAAAAACGAAATCCGGTTTTTAATCCGGTAAGGCTCGTACTTAAGTTATCAATTCGCAGACCCGATTTTTCGACCGCGCTAAACGAATGAATAGTAGTAGCCAATGAATCTGCCCGAAAATAGGATACGGAAATCTTTGTATTTATATCCCGAAATAGCAATCTATTGGCATCAAACACGCTGCTATCTTTTCTTCCCGGTTTTCGAAGATTGTTCAATGCAAACTGAGAATTGACAATCCGAATATTGCTAAAATTAAATTCAAGCGGATTAGACACCGTATCTTTGCGGGGTTTCACCAATGCCTTTATTAGAAAATCGAGATTGCTTACTCCGGCTGTATCAATGGTCAGATTTCCACGCAAACCGTCCAATTTCACCTCTTTGAAGATCAGTTTCTTCTTAAATATTTTCCATAAATCAAAATCGGCATACGCTTTATCCACATACAACAAGGTATCCTGATGAAGGTCTTCAACATAAAGTCGATTGAATTGGAATGTATTGAAAAGTTTATAATCCACATCGCCAACAGAGACCTCGGTGTGTAGTTTTTCCGAAAGACTTTGTGTCAGTTTATCGGCAATGAAATTCTGCATTTTGTTGTTGCCTAACAAAATATACAGCAAGCCACTCAGCACAATAAGCGTGAAAACGACAATTAAAATTATATTTCTAACTATTTTAATACTGACAAAGGGTTTTAACTTACAAAAGTAACTCTTTTTTTACGAATTATGTCGTTTTCGGAGTGGTTTTTAATTAGGTTTTACGTCGTTATTCTTCGTAATAAAATACAATATTAACAAATTACGACAAACTTACATGGATGAAACGATGTTATTCCAAACGTAAATAGTAATTTTGTTGAGAAATTTTTATTTGAAGTCAAAAAAGAACAGTTTTTGTTGAGTAAAAGCGCAAGATATAGCAGCATGACAGAAAAAAACATTACAATACTTGGCATCGAGTCATCGTGCGACGACACATCGGCTGCCGTTGTCCGCAATGGAGTGATGCTCTCCAACATCACAGCAAGTCAGAAAATTCACGAAAAATATGGAGGTGTAGTACCGGAATTAGCCTCGCGCGCGCACCAGCAAAACATCATTCCGGTAGTGCACGAAGCGCTTATGGAAGCCGGTGTAGATAAGAACGAACTCACATGCATTGCTTTCACGCGTGGGCCCGGTTTGCTTGGGTCGCTTCTCGTGGGCACTTCGTTTGCCAAGGGTCTATCGCAAGCGCTGAATACACCGTTGGTGGATGTTAATCATCTTCAAGCGCATGTGTTGGCTCATTTTATAAGTCAAGGGAAAGAAAATGAGAAATTCCCAAAATTTCCGTTTCTCTGCCTACTCGTTTCGGGCGGTAATTCACAAATCGTTTTGGTACGCGATTTTCTTGACATGGAAGTTATCGGGCAAACTATCGACGATGCTGCCGGCGAGGCATTCGACAAATGTGCGAAAGTAATGGGGTTGCCCTATCCGGGAGGCCCGCATGTTGACCGACTGGCAAAGGATGGCAATCCATTGGCATTCAAATTAAACAAACCGCAAATAGCAAACTTCGATTATAGTTTTAGCGGGCTTAAAACTTCATTTCTTTATCTGCTTCGAGATAATCTGAAAGAAAATCCAAAATTTGTGGAAGAGAACATGAACAACCTTTGCGCGAGTCTTCAATACACTGTAATCGAGATATTGATGAATAAACTTCGAAAAGCGGCTAAAGAACTTGGGATCAACCAGATTGCTGTCGCGGGGGGGGTATCCGCCAACTCCGGTTTACGCCAAGCATTTCATGACCACGCGGCAAAACTTGGTTGGGAGGTATATATTCCACCTTTTGCTTTTACTACCGACAATGCGGCCATGATAGCCATCACGGGTTATTACAAATACTTAAACAATCAATTTTGCAAGCTCGACGAATCGCCCTACGCGCGTGTCAGCAATTTGTTAGCATAAAGTAATTTGGCAAAACATGAAAAACCTACTTCCTAAAAATTTGAAAGTTTTTTCGGGTGTATTTTCCTTTATCATCATCCTGATTGTTTCCAATTATTTCTGGAAGTATTTTGTATTGGGCGATGAAAGTGGCGTGTCGGTTACTTTCTTTGGGATTGACATTTCTCGTCCTTTTGTATATTTATCTCACCAAATCGCTGTTTCGACACATCAAATATTAAATTTCATCGGATATGACACAAGTTTAACTCCAAATAACGTGGTGCGTCATAGCATTAGTGGCAGCTCGGTATGCGTAGTGTGGTCATGTTCCGGAATAAAACAAGCCTATATTTATTTTTGTATCATCGCTTTTTTCAGCGGACCATGGAAACACAAACTTTGGTATATCCCCATGGGTCTGATCTTTGTGTATCTTTTCAATCTGTTTCGCATCGTTTTCATTACTGCCATCATCGACAAGCACCCCGAACAGTTTGACTTTTGGCACGAATATGTAATGAAATACGCTTTTTATGGAATGATATTTCTTCTTTGGGTAGCATGGAATGAGCTTTTTGTACTAAAAAAACCTAAATCAAAAGACCGAGGTTTAACTACATGATATCGTATTGACATAAATCTTATTCAAATTGTTTTGCTTGCTCGCCTCGCAACACCCTCACCGCGTTTGCAGCCAAGGCAGCCATTTCGTCTTCCCCGGCATAGACATACACTTGTGCCAAAGGCGCAATCATATCTGTTACATAGTTTACTACAAAAGCGCAAAATGCCACCCCTCCGGTAAGTATCACCCCATCCACATCGCCTCGCAACGCGGCTATCATTGCTCCAATCTCTTTACCGATAGTGTAAGACATTGCCTGAAGCATCAATATTACATTTTCTTCGCCTTGCGCGGCTCTTACTTCCAATTCACGCAAGTCATTCGATCCCAAATGAGCTGACAAGCCACCTTTACCGGCTAATTTTTTGAGGATCTCATTTTGAGTGTATTTTCCCGAGAAACACAATCGGGTGAGCAACCCGGCATCAACAGTGCCACATCGCTCCGGTGAAATTGCTCCATAACCATCAAGGCCCTGATTGACATCAATCACCCTGCCCTTGCGATGCGCGCCGATTGTAATTCCACCTCCAAGATGCGCGATTACCAAATTCAACTCATCGTATTTTCGTCCAACCTTCATGGCGTGATAGCGCCCGGCTGCCTTTTGGTTCAAAGCATGAAATATTGATTGACGCGGTATTTCGGGCATACCGCTAATCCGCGATATAGCTTCGAACTCATCAACCGACACCGGGTCGGCAATGTAAGCTTTACAGCCGGATATCTGACTTGCAATTTTATTCGCAAGAAAGGCTCCGAGATTACTTGCATGTTCGCCACGCTCGGCTTTGCGTAGCGTGTCCAACATCTTTTCATTTATTTGATACACGCCAGACTGCACGGGAGGCAACATGCCCCCACGCCCCATTACTATTGAGAAATTCAATTCAATGCCCCGCTCAGTCAATGCCTTAATAATTAATTCGTAACGAAAATCAAACTGATCGGTAATGTGAGGAAATTTCATCAACTCTTCGAATGAATGCTGAATTGAAAATTCTACAAGTTTGATATCATTTTCGAAAACGGCAACTTTGGTTGATGTTGAACCAGGGTTGATGACAAGAATATTTTGCATAGATGCGGCTTTGAATTGATTTTATTTGACAAATATACACGTATTTCCCGAAATAACGAAAATAATCAGATATATTTTGACATTTTGACAAAATGCAAACGGCAGATTTCAGTCGAAATGTTCGTTTCGACCTACGCCTACCGTCAACAAAATACCAGCTGTTATTCTAAAAAAAAATAGTTAGTAATCAAGCTCCCCTGCTCCTTCGCGCACCACTTCGGGTTCGTCGCCTGTGCAGTCAACAATGGTGGAATGAACCAAACCGCCTACTCCGCCGTCAATCACCAAATCCACACGCTGATCATACTTTTCGCGTATCAATTCGGGATCGGTAAAGTATTCTTGAATTTCGTCATTCGTAAGCAATGAACTTGTCATGATTGGATTGCCCAACTCACGCACAATTTCAAGTACAATATTATTCTGAGGTATCCGGATTCCTACATTTTTACGAAACTTAAATAGCTTTGGCAGTCGATTACTTCCTTGCAGAATAAATGTAAACGGACCGGGAAGATTCTTTTTCATCAATTTAAATGCCTTGTCGTCCATTTTAGCAAATTCACTTATCTGACTCATTTCATGGCAAACAAATGATAGATTGCTCTTGCGGTAATCAAGGTTTTTCAACTTCGAAATCAGCTCAATTCCATTGGAATTAAAGATATCGCAGGCGAAAGCGTAAACCGTATCTGTTGGGATAATTATTATCCCACCATTACGCAATATTTCGACTACATGGCGAATTTTAATTGGATTCGGATTTTCTTCGTAAATTTTTACCACTTTTTCTTATCTAAAAAAATTATCAAAACACAAAAATAGAAAAAATTCCTGCATTCAATACCGAAGAGCAGGAATTTTTTTAGATGACAAATGCGAATATCTTTTTCAGTTACTATGCGAAGGCATCAATAATTGCTTTGAAATCAGCAACTTTAAGCGAAGCTCCACCAATAAGTCCTCCATCAACATCGGTTTTTGAGAAAAGCTCTTTTGCATTACCTGCATTGCAACTTCCTCCATAAAGAATGGTCGTATTTTCAGCGATTTCATTTCCGTATTTTTCTACTATCAAGCTACGGATGTAAGCATGGATTTCCTGCGCTTGGTCTGAAGTAGCTGTCAGCCCGGTACCGATAGCCCAAACTGGTTCATACGCTAAAACGATTTTCGAAAAATCTTCGGCAGAAAGATTAAAAACTGAGCCTTCAAGTTGAGCTTTCACCACTTCGTTTTGCTTGTTTGCCTCACGTTCTTCTTTCAACTCACCGATACAGAAAATAGGTTTCAACTCATTTTTAAGCGCTAAAAGAACTTTTTCTTTTAGAATGCCGAATGTTTCGCCATAGTAAGCACGACGTTCGGAGTGTCCAAGAATCACATGGTCGGCGCCGGTTGATTTCACCATAGCCGCACTAATTTCGCCGGTGTAAGCGCCCGATTCTTTGTCGGCACAATTTTGGGCAGCAACATGAATCACCGAAGTGTCAACAGCTGATGCCACACTTGCCAAATGGATAAATGGAGTGCCAATTACTACTTCGCAATTTGGTGTTGTTCCGGCCAACGTGCCGTTCAACTCAGTGGCAAGCGCCAAACCTTCTTGCAGGGTTTTGTTCATTTTCCAGTTACCTGCTACAATGTTTTTTCTCATACTTTTTTTGGAATAAAAGGTCATCCACACTTCAATCGTCTCATTTTTTAATCGGACTTAAGCCGGCGACATTATTTAAAAATTAAAAAATTATTCTATATCTTTCTATTGTTTCACACGAATCGCACTACTACAAATCGCGGAGATTCTTCTTATTGATTATTGTTCCGTTTTGAATTGTCATCAGACCGGGATTTGCCCGAATTATGGTTTTTAGCGTTATCGGGTCGGTTTTGCAAAACGAATAACTTACACCTGTTTCCTTCTTAAAATTCGCTATCACCTCGTCAGTCGAAGCGGTAAGCGCATAGAAAGTTTCGTTATTTTGCTTTGCCTGCTGAAACAGTTTTTCTGTTTTTGCCACTTCATTCCTATTCGATTTTCCCAAGTCGTACATAATCACAAAATGAACTTTACCAGCATGGTGGATCAAATTATCGGTGAGGTCGATACCATTTTCATCCACGATATTGAAATCGTGAATTGCAGGTTCGTATCCTTTTTCAATCAGAATGGATTTCTGCCCAACAAAGCGCCACGTGCTATCATTCTTTGGATAATTTTCAAGCGTAAATTCTTTGTCAACACCTCCTTTTTCGTATATTAATTTTGTTTCGTATTTATCAAGGGGCATTCCTTCGGGGATTTTCATAGCTTCCGGAATGTTTACGCCCACTTTGTAGGGTCGAAAATCCAGAATTGGCAAATGGTAGTAACTATGAAGTGATATTCCCACTCCTATTATTACAAAAACGGTAATCATAGCCCATTCTGCGGCAGGCATAAAAAAACGATAAACACGTTTGTTGAACACCAAAAGCGCGACAATGAACAATGTTATCACAATGTTCTTATAAAATGTAGCCCAATTGGAGATTACGAGCGCGTCGCCAAAACAGCCGCAATCGGTTACCGGATTGTAAAGCGCGATATAGAGCGTGAGTGGCAACATCACCAGCATAAACAACAATGCGATGATTGAAGTTGTTTTTGGTTTTATTTTGAATAAGAAACTAAAACCGATGGCAAGCTCAAGTGTAGAAAGCGCTATTGCGGCAGGAAACGCCATAAAACTCAAATTTGAAAACGGGGTGCCAAAAGCAGTCAGATAATCTTCAAATTTGTAGGTAGAACCAAGCGGATCAATTGCTTTGACAAATCCTGAAAAAATAAAAACAGCCGCTAACACAAAGCGAATTATTGTCAGCGAAATGGCACCTAATTTTTGCCATTTTGTTTTTACTTGAGTCGAACTATATCTGTTTTTAGCGTTGTATCTGTTTGTGGTTCTGCGTTTCATTTTTACTACTTAAAAAAAATTGGGTTCCGCGTTTCATTTCTTGTCAGGCTCGAATGAATTTCATTTTCATATCCGAGACATTCCGTGTTACGCAAAATCATTATTCAAATTCCATTTTAATCAAACCAAAAATAGAGTAATTAATCATATCAAAATAGTTAGCATCTATTCCTTCCGATATAATTGTTTTACCCTGATTATCTTCAATTTGCTTTGTTCGGTTAATTTTCATCAATATCAAATCGGTGTATGACTGCGGACGCATCAAACGCCATGCTTCGTCGTAATCGTGGTTCTTGTTCAACATCAACTCCTTCGCATGGCGAATGTATTTGTCGTAGAGCGACAAAGCAAGTTCCTGATTAGTATCGTCGGCGCTTGCCACCCCTAGCTCCAATTGAATCAGCCCAACAACTCCATAATTTACAATTGCGATCAATTCGCCGCGTATATCATCGCCCACTTTATTTTCACCTTTAGTTTCGATTGAACGAATCCGACTGGCTTTGATAAAAATTTGATCAGTAACGGATGATTGGCGCAAAATTCGCCACGATGCTCCGTAATCTTTCAATTTCTTCTCAAAAATATCTCGACACAAGGTCGTTACGTGGTCATATTGTTCGTTTGTGGTCATAAAGATTCTTCAGACTTTCATATCTATTTTTTGCGACTACAAAATTACTAAATTATTGAGAAATAACCAACAAAACGCAGCGCACGAAAACTAAGTTTATAAAAATAAGCAGAAAAACTGTATAATAATTCACAAAAAAAAATTCTGATTTAGCCAGACGGTTCCTTTAGTTTAATTCGAGTGTAGATAAAAGAGCTTGTTTTCTAATTAATTTTGCTTTCGAAAACTTGTTCGATATTTTGTTCGCGATGAATGAGCCGCACCTCAACTCCAAATTTTTCATGAAGATGCTCCGCTACTTTTTGCGCAGCATAGACCGAGCGATGTTGGCCACCGGTACAGCCAAAACTAATCATCAAATTCGTAAATTTTCGTTCAACATATCTTTTTGTGGAGGCATCAACGAGCAGCTGGGCATTTCTTATAAATTTCAAAATTTCGCCATCTTCTTCCAGAAATTGAATTACAGGCTCGTCCAAACCGGTGAGGGAGTAGTATCGTTCGTATTTCCCCGGATTATTTACCGCCCGGCAATCGAACACGAAACCACCGCCATTACCCGAATTGTCGTTTGGAATACCTTTTTTGTAAGAGAAACTATACATGGTGATTACCAGCGGTTTGTCCAATTGCATTTCTTTGAATTGCTTTAAGTCCGCGAGATTTTCAAGTACTTCGGTCAGATAAGGATAGTGCGGAAAACTGGTATCGCGCATCAACTCACGCAGATTTTCCATCGCGTGTGGAATGCTTTGTAAAAAATGTGGTTTTTTCTCGAAATAACCGCGATAGCCATAGGCTCCAAGTACTTGAATCAACCTGAAAAGCACGAACAAATTGAGCGAAGCTCGGAAATTTTCATCTTCAAAATCGAGGTATTTGTGTAATGAGCGCAAGTATGTTTGCAACAACTCTTCACGCAAATCCGCACCATATTGAGCACGTGCCTGCCATAGAAAAGAAGCTACATCGTAATGCACGGGACCGCGCCGTCCGCCCTGATAGTCAATAAAAAAGGGATTTTCATCCTTTATCATCACATTGCGGCTCTGAAAATCGCGATACATAAATGTGTCGGCAGGGATTGCCAACAAGTCGTTGGTGAGTCGTTCGAAATCATCTTCCAATTTATTTTCCTGAAAATCGAGACCACTCGGTTTTAGAAAACTATATTTAAAATAATTCAAATCCCAGAAGGTGGAGCGGCTATTGAAAGCCGGCTGCGGGTAACACAGCGAGAAATCAAATCCCTGAGCGCCAACAACCTGAATTTTGGGGAGCAACTCCATTGTTTTATGAAGCATTGCTTTTTCGTGAGAACTGAACACGCGCGTTTGTCTTCCCTTTTTCACGTAATCGAACAATAAAACATCGCCCAAATCTTCCTGCAAATAGAGCAATTCGTCGTCGGAAGCCTCGATAAAACGCGGCACGGGCAAGCCTTTCAACTCAAAATGCTTGCTCATAGCTATAAAAGCCCGATTCTCCTCCACAGACGTGCCAACAACACCAACCAAAGAAACATCGTCCTGCCAAAGTCGGTAATACTTTCTATTGGAACCCGACACAGCCATTTGCACTTCTTCGGGATTGTTCTTGCCGGTCGCTTTTTCAAATAATTGTTTTAGTGTAGTCATTGGATCGTTTTATTTTAGATTTATGTACTTATCTATCCTCGCTTTTTTCTTGAAAAATTTTGACAAAAATACACATAAAAAACGAGAAATGTATCGTGCGTTTTGTAGCGAAAGCAAGCAAACGCTATAAAATGGAGCTAAGACAACAGAATATCACTCTTTTTTTTGTACCTTTGCACCTTGCACACAGAAGCATTCAATCACAGAATTATCCTTTAGAAATAGATGTATGTATCTGATTGTCATGTGCATATTGTCTGCCACACTTCGTATCTTTATTTTTTGAAAAAAGGCGGGAAGCGTGTCAGAAAGATTGTTTCTGAAATAACTAATAATTAGAACCGAATTAAAATGAATCTGGAATTAAGCGAACAAGAACAGTTCAGAAGAGAAAGTTTAAGAAGTTTGCGCGCGATGGGCATCGATCCATACCCCGCAGCATTGTATCCAACCGACGCATTTTCAACAGACATAAAGCAGGAGTTCAAAGATGAAGACGAAACGACGCGCAAAGTATGCGTGGCGGGGCGAATCATGAGCCGGCGGATCATGGGAAAAGCTTCGTTTGTAGAGCTTCAGGATAGCAAAGGACGCATTCAGGTATATATAAGCCGCGATGACATTAACTCCGAAGCGCAACCCGAAATGTATAACACAGTTTTCAAAAAACTCCTTGACATAGGTGATTTTATAGGCATTAAAGGATTTGTGTTTCGCACCCAAATGGGAGAAATAAGTGTACACGCACAAGAACTTACGGTATTAAGCAAATCAATCAAGCCCTTACCAATTGTAAAATACAAAGATGGTGTAGCATACGACTCGTTTGAAGACCCTGAACAGCGTTATCGCCAACGTTATGTGGATTTGGTGGTGAATGAAGGCGTCAAGGATATTTTTCTAAAACGAACAAAAGTATATGAGTCGATGCGCGGCTATTTCAACTCGCAAGGATATATTGAAGTGGAGACTCCAATACTTCAATCGATACCGGGCGGCGCGTCGGCGCGCCCTTTTGCGACTCATCACAACTCGCTCGACATACCTCTGTATCTTCGGATCGCTAATGAACTTTATTTGAAAAGACTTATTGTAGGAGGATTTGAAGGAGTATATGAATTTTCAAAAAACTTCCGCAATGAAGGAATGGACCGCACCCACAATCCGGAGTTCACGGCGATGGAAATCTATGTGGCGTACAAGGATTACAACTGGATGATGGAATTTACCGAACAAATGATTGAGCGAATATGTATCGACGTGAATGGAACAACCGAAGTGAAAGTTGGCGAGAAAACCATTGACTTCAAAGCTCCTTACAAGCGAGTAACGATGCTCGACAGCATCAAAGAATTTACAGGAATAGACATTGCAGGAATGGACGAAGAGGCGCTGCGCGATGTGTGTAAAAGGCTTAACATCGAAGCAGACGAAACGATGGGAAAAGGTAAACTGATTGATGAAATTTTTGGAGAAAAATGCGAAGGCAATTACATTCAACCAACATTCATTACCGACTATCCGCGCGAAATGAGCCCGTTGTGTAAAACACATCGGAGCAACCCAGACTTAACCGAGCGTTTTGAGCTAATGGTTAATGGCAAAGAACTTGCCAACGCCTATTCGGAACTAAACGATCCGATTGATCAGCTTGAGCGCTTTCAGGATCAACTCAAACTTTCGGAAAAAGGAGATGACGAAGCGATGTTTATAGACATGGATTTCGTTCGTTCATTGGAATATGGAATGCCACCGACATCGGGAATGGGAATCGGGATGGACAGGCTAACGATGCTAATGACCGGACAGCAAGCCATTCAGGAAGTACTTTTATTTCCACAAATGAAGCCGGAGAAGAGTGTGAAAGCAGATACGATAGACAAATACACCGAATTGGGCGTACCCGAAGCGTGGGTATCCGTGTTGCAAAAAGCCGGATATGTAAGCGCCAAAAGTTTATCGGGATTGAACGCTAACAAACTACATCAGGATATTTGCGGCATCAACAAGAAAAGCAAATTGGAACTAAAAAATCCGACCAAAGAAGAAGTGGAAGCCTGGATAAACAATGCGGGCGCAGAGGCATAGCGGTTAAAGATAATCAAAAACCTACTGTTTATTCCGACATTAAAAAAGCAAGAAAAGCACTGAAAAGAAAATTCAGTGCTTTTCGTGCCAAAGAAAATAATTAATCATAGCAAAACGATAGAATATGATTACAGAAAGCATCGAATGGGGAAACTCCAATATAACATTGTCAGAAATATTAGGAGAAACAGAACCCCGCAAGGAGTATGACAATGTGCGGATTGCAATTATGGGAGGTGGAAGCTGGGCTACGGCGCTTGCAAAAATCACACTCTCGAATGTGAAATACATCCATTGGTATATGCGCCGCCAAGAGCAGATAGATGAGTTTATCCGACTTGGTAAAAACCCTTCGTATTTAAGTGGCGTGAAATTCAACACCGACAGGATATCATTTTCGAGCGACATCAACAAGGTTGTAAAAAATTCGGACATTCTTATTTTTGCTACGCCATCACCATTTCTCAAGCAGCACTTAAAGAAACTAAAGCGGAAGATAAGCGACAAAATAGTAGTTTCGGCAATAAAAGGTATCGTGCCAGACGAGAACATGCTGATATCCGATTACTTTATTGAGAAATACAATGTACCAAGTGAGAAGATGCTTGTAATTGGAGGGCCGTGTCATGCGGAAGAAGTGGCGCTCGAACGCCTTTCGTATTTGACCATCGCCTGTCAATCGCGCGAAAACGCACGATATGTAGCCGACAAATTCATCAATCCTTACATTCATTCCCGAATAAGCGACGACGTATATGGACTGGAATATACCTCAGTGATGAAAAACATTTATGCAATCGCTTCGGGGATTTGTCATGGATTGAAATATGGCGACAACTTTCAAGCAGTACTTATCTCGAATGCCGTGCAAGAAATGAATCGATTTTGTACAGCTACGAATCCTCAACATCGTGATATCAGCGAATCGGCATTCTTAGGCGATTTGCTGGTAACAGCTTACTCAAAATTTAGCAGGAACAGGCTATTCGGTAGTATGATAGGGATGGGATACTCGGTGAAGACGGCTCAAATAGAGATGGAAATGATAGCAGAAGGGTATTATGCGACTAAAACCATCCATGAGATGAATCAAAAATATCAAGTGAATATACCAATCGTAGAAGCGGTATATAATATTCTTTATGAAAAAAGCTCTCCATTGTTGGAGATAAATGAATTGACTTCGAAATTAAAATAAACCAAACAATTAACAAGTTATAATATGGAACACATTCAATTTTCATTTGCAAAAGCTCTGAATTTTGTATCGGCAGAGAATATCGCCGGATACAAAGAGCAAGTAAGCGTAGCCAACAAAGCGCTGCACAGTGGTAGCGGTAAAGGCAACGATTTTTTGGGTTGGCTCAACCTGCCATCATCAATTGATGAACAGCGGTTTGCCGACATTGAGAATAGCGCGAAAATTCTTCAAGAGAATTGTGAAGTAGTGGTTGTAATCGGTATTGGAGGAAGTTATTTAGGCGCTAAAGCAGTAATCGACGCGCTTTCGAATAGTTTCGATTGGCTACAAACAACGCGCAAATATCCCGTGATACTCTATGCCGGGCAAAACATTGGCGAAGACTATCTTTACGAATTGCAGGAATTACTAAAAAACAAGAAATTTGGGATAATCTCAATTTCAAAATCAGGGACAACTACCGAGCCTGCGCTCGCATTTCGCTTGCTAAAGACACAACTGGAAGAGCAACAAGGCAAAGAAGCGGCACAGAAATTGATAATTTGCGTAACGGACAAAGCAAAAGGCGCGCTAAGGACATTAGCCGACAAAGAGGGATTGAAATCATTTGTATTGGAAGATAGTGTAGGCGGACGCTATTCGGTGCTCACCCCCGTGGGATTGCTTCCAATCGCAGTAGCCGGATTCGACATTCGTCAATTGGTGCAAGGAGCGATGACCATGGAGCAATTATGCGGCGTGGACACACCATATAACGAAAACCCGGCAGCGCAATATGCCGCTGCACGCAATGAGCTATACAAATCAGGGAAAAAAATCGAGATATTAGTAAACTATCACCCCAAACTTCATTATGTGTCGGAATGGTGGAAACAGCTATACGGCGAAAGTGAAGGCAAAGAGAACAAAGGTATTTTTCCAGCATCGGTAGATTTCACCACCGACCTACACTCGATGGGGCAATGGATACAAGAAGGAGAGCGCAGCATTTTCGAAACCGTGATATCGATAAATGAGCCTAATAATACCAAGATATTTCCACACTCGGAAGAAAACTTGGATGGGCTCAACTTCCTTGCCGGACGCCGAGTTGACCAGGTGAATAAAATGGCCGAATTGGGTACAATGATAGCCCACGTGGATGGCGGAGTACCCAACATGAAAATTGAAATTCCGAAACTCAATGAGTATTATCTTGGCGAGTTGCTCTATTTCTTTGAAAAGGCATGTGGAATAAGCGGCTATTTGCTTGGCGTCAATCCGTTTGACCAACCGGGAGTAGAAGCATATAAAAAGAACATGTTCGCATTGCTCGAAAAACCCGGATTTGAAGAAGAGACCAAAGCAATTAAAGCCCGGATATAATAAGCGAGGAACGGAAAAGATTTAGGCAAAGAAGCCATAAATGGTTGGTGAATAGACTGAATTGGAATGGTGATACCGGCACGCTAAGACAAAGAAGAAACAGGCTCTGCCGAGGTGGTAAAAGAATAGTACCCAGATAAGCAAACCGAAGGAATTGACTTCTGACTTCAAGAGAATGAGGAGAGGCTTTTAAAGCTTCTCCTTTTTCATTTCCAATAATCAGAAAGAATGCGGATGTTTATTTATAGTCGAGTGTTGGTAGTCGGGAATTGAATAATATAAGCGGTATAATGGTGGTTGCTGATTTTAAGGTATATTTATCATGTTGCTATGTGATAAATGCTGTTTGGGTTATGTACTTCGTGGGTCGCACGATGTTATAACTAAGTACGTATATGTCTTAAATATGTTTGGGTATATTAAACGTAAGTTGGCATAAGTGTTTAATAGGTTGCTCCATGTTATAAATATGTTGGAATATATCTTAAACAAGTTGGGCTATGCTAAATATAAGTTGTAATAATTCTTAAACAGATTGGAGCATATAAGAAGTAGGTTGGCGTATATCTTTCGTGTGAAGCTTCAAGCTATTTAAAGGTTAGCGCATAAAAAACAGCGGTTGCAGGATATGCAACCGCTGTTTTTGTATTCATTTCAATTATATTTTCACGAAACGAAGTTTGGAAATCAGTTTATATTGCGTGCTTGTGGCACCAAAAACGGATTTGATGTAAGATTTTATGTTTAAGGAAATATCGACAATACCATTGAGCGGTTTGTAGAGAATGCCGTTGCGAACACCACGGGCGGTTTCCAATACCAGATAAGTTTTCATTACTTCGCTGTTTTTGGCTTTCAAATCGCTTAGAAGCGTTTGTAATGTTTCTATTTTCAATTCCTCTTCGTTGGGATTGTATTCCGGTATAGTTTGGAGGAAGGCAATCAGTTTTTCGAAGTTGTTGACTCTTTCATTGTAGCCCATTTGAGAAGCAGAAATTTGATTAATTCCAATTCCATCGGCTTCCAAAGATTTTTTTTCTTCATCGGTTATTTTTGCGCTTGCTCTTTTGCCCTGAAGTCGGCGGAAGATAGTTTGTGCGGTTTTGTCTGCCTGAACAGAAGAGCTTGAAGCTTTCAGTGCGTTGTTTATTTTTGTAAACAGACTGCCGAGCGGTTTATAAGCCAATTCACGGACATCAATAGCAGTGGAATTAGCAGATTCGGCGTTTTTCAGCGCAATCAAAGATTCGTTTGCCGAAGCGAGGAGCGCCTGCAGCGCGGGTAGTTTAATGCTTTCTTTAGTAGGTTTGTAGTCATTACCAATAATAAGAACAGCAGAAATAAGAGAATCGAAATTAGTCACATTTTTCGCATGACTGTTGTCGGAATTACTTGCCATAAGGAATTAGATTTTAGAATTATAAAAAGAAATATTTATGTGGCAAATATAATCAAATAGATTGTGTTATCAATATTTTTTACAAGAAAATTACAAATATTTTTTAGATTAATTTCTACAAAATTTTGTGAAGTAGATTTAAAGTGAAAAGAGTATTAGAATTTGAGGATTTCAACGAAGAACAAAGTAAGCGTTAGACAATTAATATATATGCGACATAATAATGTATGTATTTGCATTGACAGCGTGTGAGTTTCGTATCAAATCAGAGATTTATATTCATTAGGCAAGTATAATTAATTGTTTCCGCGTGTTTGTTAATTATTGAATTGTTTTGGTTGAAAAGCAAAAGCAGGATTACGGATTTAATTTTACAAATTTATGAAATTAAATAAACAAGATGATTTATGGACTTTTACTCGGATTAAGAGCCTTTGGTGGTGATGTGGATGTATCGTGTAAATAGCAGTGAGCTTTGCCAGTCGTTATTGGCAAATAAAAAAAGCCATCAGAAGAAGTTCAGATGGCATTTTTATTTTAATACATATCTTCAATTGGCCAAATAAAGAGTCGAAGCCCAAGCATTGGCGAGGCTTCATCAAGGGCTTTAAGATTTTCTTTCAATTGCGAGACTTTTTTATTGTCGATGACACAAAGTATCGAATTGTTGAGCGATGGCCACGCATGACTACCATAATGCGGTTCACCGGAAGTAGTGCCTCGCCCCTGAGTAGCCTCCCAGAAGGTGTATCCGCGAATAAGTTGCTTATCGAGTATCCGAATAAGATCTTCTTTATGAGCCTGATCGAAGGATATAAATACTGCTTTCATGTTTATATTTTTTTTTTTGAAGTTGTATATCACCCATTCATCGTTGTATAATAGTCTGTGGGATGTAATCCTTTGGAGTTTCAACTTAGGCAAACGGGAGCATATAGCTATTCTTATTATAATTTATTTTTGGATAAGCACCGATTGAGAAGCTTGTTTCAAAAGCGCTCAATCGGTGTATGAATTGTGATTATATTATTCTATGACTTGATTAGCGTATTTCTTTCTAAACTTTTTGGACTGACGTTTTACGCCAAAGCCGGCAGCCATGGAATAGAGAACGGGAATAATCAGCAAAGTGAGTAACGTGGAGACGGTGAGCCCACCAATAACCGTAATAGCCATTGGGCGCCACATTTCGGAGCCTTCGCTTTGAGAAAGAGCGAGCGGAAGCATTCCGAGCACGGTGGTAGCCGTAGTCATGATAACGGGGCGAAGACGCGATTTACCACCATTGACCACCGCGCGGATGATACCCATACCACGTTCGCGATTGAGATTGATGTAATCGACCAATACAATACCATTTTTCACAACGATACCGACAAGCATAATGAGTCCGATAAACGACATCATGTTTAATGTGCCATTAAAGAGAACCATTGCGAGAATAACACCCGAAATGCCGAACGGCAAGGAGAACATGATGATAAACGGATAAGTGAGCGACTCGAACTGCGAGGCCATAACGATGTAAACCAAAAGGACAATGATGATGAACAACATACCTAAATCGGCAAAAGATTCTTGTTGTTCTTTGTAAGAACCGCCAATTTCCACATACAATTCCTGCGGGATATCAATTTTCGCAATTTCAGCATTAACGGCGGCAACAGCCTTATCCATGGTAGTGCCCGAAATGGTTGCGTTAAGCGTTACCAAACGTTGGCGGTCTTTCCTTTCGATAGTAGGTGGGGTGAAGCGTTCGACCACCGTTCCGAGGTCTTTTATCCTTATGGGCTGACCTTGCGTATTGTAAATGAGTATATTTTCGACATCTTGCAAAGATTGACGATAACGCGGATCATGTGAAACACGAATGATATACTCTTCACCATCTTCGCGATAAAGCGAGGCGGTAAGTCCGTTGACGCGATTTTTGAGGAAATTGGATGCAGTAGCGAGATTCAATCCATTCAGCGCAAGCTTCTCCCTATCGAAATCCACCTGAAATTCAGGAACATACTCCTCGCGGCTTATTTGCAGGTTGGTTAAACCTTTTACGTTTTCCAATCGAGATTTTAATTGCTGCGCCACATTATCAGTTTTATCGAAGTCATAACCATAAATTTCGATGTTTAATTGCGACTGTCCTCCCATTGCACCGCCGTGTCCCGTAGAGATGTTTGACTTTTTCACTTCAGGCATTCTATTAAGCTCTTTTTGTAATTTAGCTATCATATCGAACGTAGATTTTTCTCTGTTTTTGAGGTCCACCAGACGAATATCAAGAGTAATGCTATTACTTGAATTATCTTGAAGCGAGCCAAAGACATTGGAACTGCTTGCCTGCCCAACGGTGAAGCTAACGGTTTCGAACTCGGGGTTTTCATCTTTCCATTTTTTCTGCAATTTCAATGCAAGTTCGCGCGTAATTTCCTGACGCGTGCCTACCGGCAGATAAATTTTAGCAGAAATATAACCTTCATCAGAAGAAGGGAAAAACTCTGTGCCGATGGTAGTAACGGGTAGTAAACTGGCAATAAAGAATAGTGACGCAATCAAAACCGACAGTCCCCGATGCCTCACAGTCCAATTAATAATCTGAGCATATTTCAAATCGAGCCAATCAAGGAAGCGTTGAATCGGCGCATATATTTTCACCGAAATTGGATGTTGTTTTCTGTCCAAACGAAGCATCTGCGCGCTCAACATAGGCGTAAGCGACATGGCGCATATCAGCGACATAATCATAATGATGGTAACAATCCATCCCAACTCTTTGAACATGACACCCGCAAACCCGGTAACTAAAGTCAAGGGGAAAAACACGGCAATCAGAGTAAGTGTGGATGCAACAACGGAAAGCGAGACCTCATTGGTGCCATGCACGGCAGCGCTTTGGGGGCGGCTACCCCGCTCGATATGTGTGGTGATATTTTCCAATACCACAATGGCATCATCGACCACCATCCCTATGGCAATGGAAAGCGAACTGAGCGAGATGATATTCAGTGTGCTACCGGTAGCGTACAGATAGATGAATGAGGCAATGAGGGAAACGGGTATTGTCAGAATAATGATGATTGTAGCGCGCCATCGTCCGAGGAAGAAAAGCACCACAATAATAACGAACAGGAACGCGTAAAGCACTGTTTCGACCAAACCATTGATAGTATTTACAATCTGCTTGGAAGTATCATTAATCACGGTTAACTTGACGTCCGGCGGAAGATTTTTTTCAATCTCGGGAATTGCTTTCATCACCTGATTGGCAATATCGACAGAATTGGCACCCGATTGTTTTTGAATTACGATAATCGCACCTTGTTGTCCGTTGGTGTAACTTACCTGCGCTCGTTCTTCAAAGCTGTCTTCGACTGTAGCAATATCCGTAAGATAGACATTTTTACCAGCAAAAGAGCCTACAACAATATTTTTCAGTTCGTTGGGGTCATTGAATTCGCCGGGGACCCGCAAGGAGTAGGTTTCATTTCCGACATCGAGCGTTCCGGCGGGAACATTCATATTTTCAGCTCCAATCTTTTGCGCCACCGCTTCGACGGTGAGTTTATGCGCTTCCATTTTCACCGGATCAACATACACCTGTATTTCGCGTTGAGGCGCTCCGGAAATAGAAACTGAGCCTACGCCTTCTATCCTTGCAAGGCGGTTAGCCACATTGTCGTCCAAAATCCGATAGAGCGCAGGGACGCTTTTATCGGCTGTAGCGGCAAATTGAATCACAGGAATCATATCCGTACTAAACTTCATGATTACCGGTTCGGACGCGCCACTTGGAAGCATCGCTTTAATCAAGCTAAGCTTATCGCGCACATCGTTGGTAAGCTCATCAAGGTCTTTACCATAATCAAACTGAAGCGTAATGACCGATCGATTTTCGCGCGAAGTGGAAGTCAGTTTATCCAAGTTAGGCACAGAGTTCAAGACATTCTCCAATGGTTTTGTAACATTGGTTTCAATGTCGGCGGCGCTGGCTCCCTGATAGGTAGTAACGACCATCAGGATGTTCATATCAATTTTTGGAAACAAATCCACCGAAAGGTTTTTCAAGGAAAATAGTCCTAAAATGATCACTCCAACAAAAACGAGAATCGTCATGATAGGCTTACGAACCGCACTTTCATATAATTTCATAAGATTTTATGCTTTAATTAGTAATTTAAGTTATACACTACTCTTTCCATAGACCCGAAAAAGCATGTACAATTCTATTAGACATCGAAATGCCTCAATTTAATAATCCAGTCGATGAGCAGTTTAGTTAATAGAGTCGTTTTGCACATTGACTTCAAGTTTATCCTGAAGTTTGGCTTGACCCGCAACAACTACTTTAGCTCCGGTGGGAACTCCCGAAAGCAGTTCGTATTCCTTATCAAGGCGTTGACCAAGTTTCACTTCGGTATAACTCACTTTCCCACCCTCATATACATATACAAAGCGGCTGCCCGAACCAACTTGTTTCACAACTGCCTGATCGGGCACGACAACGCGATTTTCGGTGCCTAAATTCATCGTTACACGCGCGTACATTCCCGGGCGAACTTTGTTTCCACTGTTTTGCAAACGGATTTCAACTCCAAAAGTTCGCGTGGCTTCGTCAACAGTCGGATAGATTTTACTTACAACTCCCGTGAATCTTTCGTTGGGAAGCGCGTCAAAGCTAATATCGACCGACATTCCGCCACGTACTTTCGGGAAGAAACTTTCGGAGACATTAACCACCGCTTTTAGCGGGTTAATTTGCATTACCGTAAGCACCGGCAATTGTCCATTAAAGAGGTCGCCATTATCATAATTTTTGGCAGTAACCACACCACTAATCGGGCTAATCAAATATGTATTTTCCTGCAAACTTTTCATTGAGGCTTCCGCCTGGTCGAGCTGAGTTTTCATATTATCCATATCTTGTTTCGAAACCCCACCAACCTGATAAAGCTCCACTAATCGATTATAATTTTGGCGGATGTTATTGATGTTAGTCTGATAATTCTCCAGATTCACGGCATCCATCTGAACGAGTCTTTGTCCTTTGGCGACATGCGCACCTACTTCCACCATAACACGGCGGATACGTCCAGGCGCAGAGGGCGCAATGCTATTTTTAGCTTCGGGCTGAATGGTGGCTGTAAATTCAGCGATTTGCGAAACATCGCGGGCAAAGACTTGTGCCAATATCACCGATGGTTTTTCTTCGACTTGTTTTTCCGTTTTCTTATCTTTGGAACCACTGCAGGACAACGTGAACATTGTCAGCAACACACATCCCGTTAAGAGCAAATTTCTATTTTTCATTTCAATTAATAATATTAATCAGTTTATTCTATATTTATTTATAAAGAGTCTTTAGTTACAATTAGGTAGTTTGAAGCTATCACAGCGCTTCACCCATTAGTTTTTCCAAGTCGGCTTTCGCGTTGAGATACTCCGAAATAGCCTGATGGTAAGTCAATTTAGCCTGAGTAATTGCTAACGAAGCATTTTGTAATTCAACCATGGTACCGGCGCCATTTTCATAACGCTTAGAAGATATGGCATAAGCTTTTTCGGAGAGATCGACACTTCGGGTAGCGGCTTCAACCTGCTTCACGGCTTTATTCATTTTATCCAAATTGGTCATTGCCTGCAATTGGATTCCATTTCGAGCTTGTTTTTGTTGCAGATAAAGCGCTTCCTTTTGAATTTTCAACTGTTTTTCTTTGGTGGTATTCGTAAAGATAGTTGTAATAGGCACACGAAGTTGCAAGCCAACCACAGCGCCCTGACTAAACCACTCTTTACGGGCTTCCACTTTGATGGGCATACCTCCGAAATTCATGGAAGTTTCCTTATTTCCATTTCCGCTTAAACCCGTTTGCGCAAAAGCAGCCAATGTAGGCATCCGCTGTGTTCGTTGCAGTTGCAAGGATCTATCGAGTTGCATACCACCAATTTCCAATTGTTTCAAGTCGGAGTTTTTGCTGAAAGAATTGTCGCTCAATGATTTAACTTCCACAATATCTTTTCGGAAATCAGAAAGATTGTTTAGCGCTTTAATCGGCTGAGCAACATCCAGACCCATTAAAATTTTAAGATAGTTTTTCGCTTGTTCAATACCATTTTCGGCTTGAAGGATATTTGGTTGCAAGTTGTTGAGTTGAACTTCAGCTGAAATATAATCATAAGCCGCCATAACTCCGGTTTCATAGCCCTTTTTGGCAACATCAAAGTTCTTTTTCGCAAGTTGATATCCATCGAGCAAAACCTGGTATGAGTCCTGAACTACCAGCAAGGTGAAATAAGCTTTAGTAACTTCATTTCTCAAATTTATTTTTGAGGCATTTGCTTTTTCGGTAGCCACTTGCATGTCGAGCGTGGTCATTTGGATGCTGTGCCACAAGGCAGGCGCAAACAGAGGAAGCGACAATGAAGCACCTAAGCTGGCATTAAAATCCGTAGGAGAATCCATCACTTGCCCAAACATACTCATTTTTGCAGGTACCACAAATTTTGAATACTGCCCCGTTCCTTCCAAATTGGGAATGAGCGCATACCAAGCGCTTTTCTTAGAATAGTCCACACGTTCGATCTCTTTTTCAGCAATTTTGATTGTAGGGCTTTCGCTCAAGGCGATGTCAAGCGCCTGTGAAAGCGTTACTCTCAATGTGTCTTGCGCTTTGCCAATTTGCAGGAATGAGAGCGCGAGGAATAACATCACAATTTTTTTCATTAATTCTTTTTTTAATATTTATACGTAATGTTTATTATAAAATGAAGTAATATTTTACTTCTATAGGTTTTCGACCGATTCATTTTTAATATGACTTTCGATATATTTCAATCCGGCTTCATTGGCTATTAATCGGACAATCAGGTCGATATAGAAATCATTAAGACGCCGCACGGATATTTTAGGAAATATATTTTTCAACTCTTTGAATGTAGATTTCAAGATTGCGGCATGAAATATCGCGCTCATTTCAACATCCAAATCGGTGCGATAATAGCCTTCTTCGATTCCTTGTCGAAGATTTCGTTCAAAACTATCGCGCATACAATCGCTAACTTTATCGTTCGCTTGAGATAAAATGGCCGGATAATATTTTTCCAGATCGAATAAAAAAGGATTACTCTCGTTCGAGTCGTGCTTACTCGATTTTTTTATCTCTTTAATCATGATAATTAAAGCATCGATGGCGTTTTTATTCCGACACATTCTATCGAACTTATCAAACAAAAGATTATTCCGATATTGGAGCACCTCACTCACCAAATCGTCTTTGCTTGGAAAGAATTGATAAAAAGTTTTCTTAGAAAGACGCTGTTCTTTACAAATATCATCAACAGAAATGCTGCGGACTCCAAATTGTTCGAAACTTTTTAATGCTGAAACAATTATTTTTTGCGCACGTTCATCCATTTTTCTCTAAAAATAATTAATTTTTATATTGAAAATCGGATACAAAATTACAATTTCCAAATTAGATTGACACTAATTTCAAAGATAGTTTTCTGTTAATTATCTAAAACGAAACAGTAACATACTGATTTACCGCATACTAAAGCCAGCTAACAATAAACTATTTCATTGCCAAAGTTTCCTATTTTCCATAGGAGCAATAAAAAAGCAGCAATTTCTTGCTGCTTTTCATGCCAGATATTATTTATTTCTATTTGTTTTTTTTGAAAAAGTCATAAACCTTTTCACCTATCGTGATGCGGGGCGAGCGCGAAGAACTGTATTTATCTCCATAGCCATAGCTGTAGCCATAACCAGTAGATGCCGGAGTGCCATTGAGTATCACCCCCATTCCATTCAAACGTTTTTCAGCGGCTATTTCATTTATTAGTATCGTGGCATCTTTAGGCGTATAATCCTGCCGAGAGACATAGATGGCATTATCGGCAATCCGATTGAGCAAATAAGTATCCGACACCACTCCAATAGGCGCCGTATCTACAATAATGTAATCATACTTATCTTTCAACAATCCAAACATCTCTTCAAGCCGACTGCTCATAAGCAACTCCGAAGGGTTAGGCGGAATGGGTCCGGCAGGAATCACATCGAGGTGTTGATGTAAGCCGGAATGCTGAATAATATCATTCAATTCATAACTCTTGTCCGAAAGAAAAAGTGTCGCACCAATTTGCTTGTTCAAATTAAGGTATTCGCCCAGCATTGGTTTTCGCACATCAAGCCCCACGAGCACAACCCGTTTTTTCATCAGGGCAAACGACATTGCAAGGTTAATTGAAGTAAATGACTTGCCTTCGCCCCCCAATGTAGATGTAACCAAAATTACCGGCGATTTCTTACCTGCAATCAGAAACTGCAGATTTGTACGCACCAATCGGAACATTTCCACAATAGGCGATGTTCTTCCTTCGCGCACGACCACTTTGTCAGATTCACGGCTTGTACTTATATTTCCCAAATAAGGCGCTTTAATCAAGCGCTGGAATTCTTTGGTATCTTCAATTTTATTGTTAACCAGGTCTTTCACATAAATCAACACAAAAGGCACTAAAAGTCCAATAATCAAAGCAAGCATATACGTTACCGAACGCTTGGGCGACACAGGCAACAAGGAAGCAAATGCCCTGTCGATGGTACGGGCAGCCGGCGCGGTGCTTGCCAGTTTAATAGCTGTTTCTTCTTTCTTTTGGAACAATAAAAGATAGAGGCTTTGTTTGATTTCTTGTTGTCTTTTTATTTCTAAGAACTGACGCTCCTGGGTAGGGACATTCTTAATTTTAGAACTAAACTGCAAATCTTTACGCTTTAAGTCATTCAACGCGATTTGTAAACCCGACTTCACACTGCTTACGCTCGCCAACACATTCGCCCTCAATGCCTGAATTTGCTCATCGGCGAGTATCAACACCGGATTATCCTCCTTAGCAGTTTTTGCCAGTTTCATCCGGTCGAGTACAGAAGTGTTATACGCCTGAATAGCCATTGGCAAGCTTTTGTCATCGGTAACGATGTTGGTTGGGATTAAATTATGTATGTTTTTGGGGTTATTTACATAAGCTTCTACGGCTTTAATCATGTTCAACTGAATTTCAAACTCAGTTCGTTTTTTCTCATATTCGTCAGCCGATTTAAGATACAATTCAGCTTCAGACGACAAATCAGTCAGGCTATGAGCACGCTTGTAATTCTCCACATTCGACTCCACATCAAAGAGTTCGTCGGTAATTATCGCTAATCTTTCGTTGATAAAATTGGAGGTATTGGTAGCGATAATGTTTTTATCCGAATTAGCATCCAAATTATATAACATTACCAAATTGTTCAGCATATCCTTCGCTTTCTCGATATTAGACTCAACGATTGAAATTTGAATAGCATTCGATTGTTTGTTTACAGTAGCCACTTTCACCTTATTGCTGTATTCGTCTATTATTTCAGCAATAGGCTGTATGGTTATTATGAATTTAGAATTATTTTTGGGTTTAGCCACCTGCGTAAAACTAAATTTTCCAAAAGGCGTATCCATAGTTTCGTGAATACTGTTTAGCTCAAATTTTCCGGTGTAAACTTTAGCTATTTTAATTTTCACAAAGAACTTATCATCTTCCGCTTTCACAAAGAACTTTACCGAGCGTTTCATGGTGTCGGCAAGCTGGCGCTCATTATTCAAACGAAAAGGCACATCATTATATTTCTCAACATATTTCAGTTTATCTTTCTCGAAATATTTAGCATGAATTTTCAACGTATCAATCACTTCCTTTAGCAATTTTTGGGAGCTAAGCACCTGAATTTCATCTTCGACTTCTTTATTAGCTCCGGAAAGACCGAAATTCTCCATCATGCTGAGCTGTGGCAAAGCTCCTGCCTGGTCTTCGTTTCGCAGCAACAAGGTGGTTTTCACCTGATATTTAATTTCCGTTTTTTTCAGATAGATTGTTGCAACAAGAAAAGCGAGTATTACTGATAGTACAAACCAATACCAATTTCGGAGGTATTTGAAAAGCAATTCGCGTAAATTAATGATATCCTTATTTTGTTGCGCGTTGATTCTTGGCGAGGTATTCGTTCCGCTATTATTGTTCATTGCTACTATACTGAGTGTTATTATAATTAGGTGTAATCTAATTCGATTTTTTATTCGACTGCGAAATAGAGAAAATAATCGCCACTACCGAACTGATTGAGGTAATGGTAGAAAGATAGAGTGGGATATTTTGCGAAGAAACAGACTTCACACTATTGGGTTCCACATAGATAACATCATTTTGCTGAACATAAAAATAGGGCGATGTAAAAATACTACCATCGTTTAGGTTGATTCGAGCGAACTCCACTTTTCCATTATTTTCTCTGGAAATGAGCACATTTTCGCGTCTTCCATAAGCTGTCAAATCGCCGGCAATACCGAGCACGTCGAGAATGGAGGTACGTTCATTGGTAATCTGCCAACTTCCCGGACGATTTACTTCGCCAAGAACCGTAACCGAAAAATTCATAAACCTCACCGTAACGATAGGTTCCTGAACATAAACTTTTAATTTACTGCTGAGCATATCAATCAGTTCAACCCGTGTAAGCCCCGCAACTTGCAACTTGCCTAATACCGGAAAACTAATGGAGCCATCTAAGTCCACATTGTATGCCTGAAGGCTTGGCGACCCGTAAACCTGGTCGGAAACGGGCGAGGAGTAAGCGATGAAAGGGAGATTAAAAGTAGTAACAGTCTTGGGATCGACACCCGAAACAGTTATTGCCAGCATATCGCCGGCTTTAATTTTAGGCTCCGTGCGGTAATTGAAGCGCGAATTATACACCAATGCCGAATCGTTGTTTACACCATTGAAGTAGGCTAACTTCTTTTGCGAAGTACACCCAACCAACACACTCACAAGCACTAAAAAGGAGAAAAAATATAGTTTTACATTCATAACAATTCACATTTGAAGGTATTAATGTTTATTACATTAATCATCATTAAAAAACAAACACTAATATCAAACGAAATAAAAGGTCTGATTATTATTTTATCCGAGTAATTTTATTCAAAAGAAATAAGAACTGCAAAAATACTTAAAACGGAAACAATAAGCAAATAAGCGAACAGATTTCGGACGAATTGGCGAAGAAGATCCGGTCAAAACATAAAAAAAATTAATTTACAAGTCCGCATCCACATCCTTCCCTTTTTCGCAAGAAATAATCTGAGCGGATTTTCGTTTTAATAAATAAAAAATGGCCGGATATTGAATTTCTCATTTTTAGAAATAGACTATTCACTAAAAAAAACACAACATAGCTTTATTAACATGGAAATAAAAGATTACATTCGTGAAAATGAAAACCGTTTCTTCGAAGAACTATTCAGCCTGATTCGTATACCAAGTGTTAGCGCTCATTCACATCGCAAAGATGACATTCGTAATTGC
Source organism: uncultured Paludibacter sp. (assembly GCA_964568675.1). Taxonomy (GTDB): domain Bacteria; phylum Bacteroidota; class Bacteroidia; order Bacteroidales; family Paludibacteraceae; genus UPXZ01. The sequence goes on along the minus strand of CAZMQV010000001.1, from coordinate 103,343 downwards.
GCTACACATTGGACAAAACTTTTGCTCGAAGCCGGTGTGGACAAAGCAGAGATTTTAGAAACAAAAGGTAACCCCGTAGTATTCGCATCGAAAATCATCGACCCGAAACTTCCCACTGTGATGGTTTATGGCCATTATGACGTAATGCCTGCCGAGCCACTTGACTTGTGGACATCGCCTCCATTCGAACCTGAGATACGCGATGGGAAACTCTATGCCCGTGGCGCCGACGACGACAAAGGACAATCTTTTTTACACGCCAAGGCTTTCGAGTATTTAGTGAGAACCAATCAACTCCGATGCAACGTGAAATTCATTCTGGAAGGAGAAGAAGAGATCGGCTCGCCAAGTTTGGAAGATTTCTGCAAAGCGAACAAAAAGCTACTTGCCTGCGATACGATATTGGTTTCGGATACCAGCATGCTTGCAGCCGACAAGCCAAGCATCACCACCGGACTTCGAGGGCTGGCGTATTGGGAAATAGAAGTAACCGGCGCCAATCGCGACTTGCATTCCGGGATTTTTGGTGGTGCGGTTGCTAACCCAATAAACGAACTTTCGAAAATTTTGGCTCAATTAACCGATAGCAACGGCCGAATTACGATTCCGCATTTCTACGACGATGTTCAAGATGTTTCGAAAAAAGAACGTAATCTTATCGCTCAAATTCCATTTGAAGTAGAGGAATACAAACAGGATTTGGGCATCACGCAAATATATGGAGAAAAAGGTTACTCCACCATTGAGCGAACAGGTATTCGCCCTACGCTCGACCTTTGTGGCATTTGGGGTGGATACACCGGCGAAGGCAGTAAAACTGTGTTGCCATCAAAAGCTTACGCCAAACTATCAGCCCGGCTTGTTCCCAACCAGAAACACGAAAAGATTGCTGTTTTGGTTGAAAAACACCTCAAGAAACTTGCTCCAAAACACGTGGACATAAAAGTTACGTGGCTTCATGGCGCCGCAAGCTATGTTTGCCCCATCGACTCAAAAGAATATAAAGCCGCAGAAAAAGCTTATGAAAAAGCCTTTGGCAAAACTCCACTTCCCGTAAGGCGCGGTGGAAGCATTGGCGTGATTCCGGTTTTTGAAAAAGTATTGAATATTCGCCCCATCCTGATGGGATTTGGCCTCGAATCGAATGCGATTCACTCCCCCAACGAACATTTTCACATCGACTTGTATCGAAAAGGTATTGAGACCATCGTGGAATTCTACAACCAATACAGCAATAGTAATGAAATATCCTGAAAATCATCAACATGCAAACAATCTATCATAAATTTACAATAATCTTTGTAAATTTTCTTTGATTTTCTTGGATATTCAAAAACTTTGTACTAAGTTTATCAACAAAATAAAAGCAACTAAGTTATTAACCATAAAATACATTTAAACATGAGTAAGACAATATCATTCAACGATTTACGAAAAGTAAAAGATGCACTGCCAAGCGGGAGTATGACCAAGATTGCCGAAGAACTTGGTCTGGAAAAAGAAACAGTGAAGAATTACTTCGGAGGCTCCGACTACAAAGACGGCAAAAGTGTTGGACTGCATATCGAACCGGGACCTAACGGCGGGATAGTAGCGCTTGACGACACCATCATTCTCAACACCGCATATCGGATACTTGGTGAAGAGTATATCAAAAATCTATAATTAAAAAAAATGATTCGATAAGAATCATCCCCACAAAAAAAAGAAGCGACAAAATTGTCGCTTCTTTTTTTTGTGGGGATGAAAAACGATTTATTATCTTAGAGTCCTTTTTCAGTCAAATATCTTTCAGCTTCTATTGCCGCCATGCAACCGGTACCAGCAGCCGTAACAGCCTGACGATAATGCGGGTCTGCAACATCGCCTGCAGCAAAAACACCGGGTACAATTGTACGTGGAGTACCTGGGATGGTTTTAACATATCCCACTTCATCAGTTTCCACATAGGGTTTGAAAATGTCTGAATTGGGTTGATGTCCGATAGCAAGGAAAAAGCCATCGATTTCATAATGAACTTTCTCTTCATCTGCTTTTCCTCTACGTTTTACCAGGTCAATTCCTTGTACCACTTTTTCGCCGGTAAGCCCAAGGGTTTCATGTTCAAAAAGCACTTCAATTTTAGGATTGTTCAACACACGTTCCTGCATGATTTTCGAAGCGCGCATATAGTCTTTGCGAATTATCAAATAGACTTTCGACGCGATATTAGCCAAATAACTTGCTTCTTCAGCCGCAGTATCGCCGCCACCAACCACAGCCACTTTCATGTTGCGATAGAAAAAGCCATCGCAAGTGGCACATGCTGAAACGCCAGCACCCGAGTATTTTGTTTCATCGGGAATGCCAAGATACTTTGCAGTGGCTCCGGTAGAGATAATTACCGTCTCCGCCTCGATTACTTTCTCATTATCAATCGTAATCTTATAGGGCGCTGCCGAAAGGTCGGCTGCAGTAGCCAAGCCATAACGCACATCAGTACCAAATCTCATTGCTTGTTTTTTCAAATCCTCCATCAACTCCGGTCCGGTAATTCCTTCGGGATAACCCGGAAAATTTTCTACTTCCGTGGTGGTGGTCAGCTGACCTCCCGGTTGAAGTCCCTCATACAATACGGGGGATAAATTTGCACGTGCGGCATAGATTGCGGCGGTATAACCAGCCGGACCTGAGCCAATAATAAGGCATCGTTGTTTTTCGTTCATTTTACTAATATTTTTATTGTTTGATTTCAGTTGCTTAATCAATGCGTTTCCGCAAATATATCTGATGCAAAAGTAATCAAAATATGAATTTATCTCAAATCATTAATTTCTATATCTTTATAGAGAGAAGGTTTGAAGGTGAATGTATCCTTGCTTGTTTTCACCCCTTTTCTGAATTGGGATAAAGATATCGTGCTCACATTACCCTTTTTATCAGTAAGTTGGAGCAACAGCGGATAATTCGTTAGTTTTGCTATCTTAACCTGCATCAACTTAAACTCAGCATTTTTTGCCGACGGTGTCAGCGAGATGAGATGTGCCGACTTATCATCCTGTTTTTTTGCAAAACGTATTGTCGATTTAGCTTTATAACTACTCAGAATTGCCAAAGGATTTGTTTCCGCAAGTTCTTTTTCGGTGGGATTGGAGATGGATACTTCATTAATATCCGGAGAATAAGCCCATTGAGTTGATCCGTCGAAATATACTTTCATTTCCGAAGTGTTCAACGCAAACTTATTTCCCTGCATCACAAACGCGCCACTCATCTTTTGAGTTGACGAACCTTGCTTCACTGTCATGCTAAAATTGGTTTGTACAGCATTTTTTTGTAAAATGAATGCCATATCTTCCACAATTTTTACTGCCGCTTTATCCGACTGCGCCGGCAGAGATGCAAACAGGAATCCCGAAGCAAAGAGTAAATAAAATATCTTCTTCATTGTTTTTTGATTATTATTTTTGATTTACATAAGTTATTTGACACAGAAGAATACAACTTGTGTGCCACAACTCGATTTTTAATAATTTTTCAGATGAAAGTTCGTGGAGTTCTATACAGACAATTGCTTCAACACAAACTCCAAGTCGTATTCTGTCTGAATCATTACATGGCGCGGTTTGCTACCTTCGCCGGGACCAACAATACCGGCTGCTTCAAGTTGGTCCATCAAGCGTCCGGCACGGTTATACCCGATAGAGAATTTTCGCTGTATATTTGAAGTTGAGCCTATCTGGGTGGTAACTATCAGGCGTGCAGCCTCTTCAAAAATCGGGTCGCGTTTGCTCATATCCACCGAAGCCACACTGGAAGTTTCAGTTTCACTACCCACATATTCGGGCAAATAGAATGCGGTGGTATAACCTCTTTGCTGACCGATGAAATTTGCGATCTCTTCCACTTCCGGCGTATCTACAAATGCGCATTGCACACGAATAAGTTCACTACCTTGCGAGAAAAGCATATCGCCCCGCCCAACAAGCTGATTTGCTCCCGGAGCATCGAGAATGGTGCGTGAGTCTATCATTGACGAAACACGGAAAGCGACACGCGCCGGGAAGTTGGCTTTGATTACACCGGTAATGATATTGACCGACGGGCGCTGCGTGGCAATAATCATGTGAATACCTACTGCGCGGGCAAGTTGCGCGATACGGGCAATAGGCATTTCGACCTCCTTGCCGGCAGTCATTATCAAATCGCCAAACTCATCGACAATCACCACAATGTATGGCAAAAACCGATGTCCTTTTTCGGGATTCAATTCGCGGTTAACAAACTTCTCATTGTATTCTTTTATATTGCGCACATGCGCTTTCTTGAGCAAGTCATAGCGACTATCCATTTCGGCAGTGAGTGAATTGAGCGTTTGTACCACCTTGGTAGTATCGGTGATTATCGCGTCTTCACCATCGGGAAGTTTTGCCAAAAAATGTTTCTCTATCGCGCCATAGATATTAAACTCCACCTTTTTGGGGTCAATCAACACAAACTTAAGCTGCGCAGGATGTTTTTTATAGAGAAGCGAAGTGATAACAGCATTCAAACCTACCGACTTACCCTGCCCGGTAGCACCAGCCACTAACAAGTGAGGCATTTTGGCCAAATCGATGATAAACACATCGTTGGTGATGGTTTTTCCAAAGGCTATGGGAAGCTCAAATTTTGATTCAAGAAACTTTTTGGAACCCAACACCGAGTGCATGGATACTATTTGAGGCTCGTTGTTTGGCACCTCTATACCGATAGTACCTTTGCCCGGTATCGGCGCGATGATACGAATACCGATAGCCGCAAGGCTCAACATAATGTCCGATTCGAGATTACGGATTTTAGAAATACGTATTCCCGATTTTGGGACGATTTCATACAAAGTGATGGTAGGTCCCACTGTTGCTTTTATCGATTCGATTTCGATTCCAAAATTCTGAAGCGTAGTGATAATCCTATTTTTGTTGTTATTCTGCTCAATCATATCTACCGGCAGGGTTTTGTCCGAGCCGTATTGCTTCAGCAGTTCAAGAGTGGGAGGAACGTAGCGCGACAAGTCTAACGTAGGGTCATACTTGCCCAACAAAGCCACATTATAATTCGGGTCGCTATTCTTATCATTGCTTTCTAAATCTTCATCTTCCTCTTGCATATCGGAATTTTCGGGCACATTCACTTCAAAACCAACGTTAGAGCTTGTCATTTCATCTTCCTGCTCCGGTTCATTGGTAAGAATTGGCTCAACCAATTCGTCATCATCTGTTGCCGAACTCACCACCCAATCTTCAGGAATAATCTCGGTACCAACAGCTACCGAAGTGCCTGTCGCATTCTTGACCGTGGCTTTTTCCGGTTTCGATTTTCTCACAAACAATCCGCGCAACAACTCCACTGTGCCACTCCAGGTTATAACAAAATAGCTTATCAAAACCGCTATCAATACCAGAAAAGTACCTGGTCGCCCAATGTATGAATTAAGCACCTCTGTAGCTATATAATCACCATGCTTGCCGCCCAACGAGTAGAATGAAGGTTGAATGTAAGGAATCAGATCGGTCAAATATCCTAAAAACACCGAAAGCCATATCAGCCAAAAGAAAGAATAAAAGAATGCTTTCCAAAGCGACATTAATTTCACTTTTATCAGGCGGACAGCCACAATACTGAGGAAAAAAAGTATTACAAATGACGAAACGCCAAACCAATTATCAATAAAAGTTTCGGAAACAAATGCACCAATTACCGAAAACCAGTTTTTGGCATCGACACGATTATCAAGTGATTCTTTGAATGAGAAGTTATCAAAAATACTTTTATCGGCAGCGCCGGTAAAGAAGTAAGACAAAAATGACATGAATAAGAAAATAATCAGCACGACAAGCAAAACACCCAACACCACGTGGGTATTTTCGCTCTTGATGAAAGCAAATATATTTCCAAAAAGGCCTCTTCCATTTCCTTGCGTGCGATTCGATGAAGATTTTTGTGTAATTATTTTCTTTTTAACAGGTTTTTTAGGCGCCATAGTTCAGCAGGTTTAAGTCTTCCGTATTTAGTTTTTTATCTTTTTACATTTTAATATAATCTGCAAAAATAATAAAAATTGAGTGGACTAAGCACCGTTTTTACTATTTTTGTACAAAATAAAATATCAATCCTGATAATGAAGCTTGTACAACGATTACACCTTCATTTCTAAATAAAAAAAGAAATTGACAAAAAAAGAACGATATGCGAAAACCATTGATTGGTTTGAAACGAATATGCCGATAGCTGAAACCGAACTACACTACACCGACCCCTTTGGTCTATTAGTCGCAGTAATCCTCTCGGCTCAATGCACCGACAAACGTGTGAATATGGTTACTCCTGCATTGCTCAACGACTTCCCGACACCCGAAGCAATGGCCGCGACCAACGCGGAGGTGATATTTGAATACATCAAATCGGTTACATTCCCCAACAACAAATCCAAGCATTTGGTAGGAATGGCTCAGAAACTAACGCAAGACTTCGACGGCGTCGTACCCGACAAAATAGAAGAATTGCAAAAACTGCCGGGAGTCGGCCGTAAAACGGCGAATGTAATCGCATCGGTAGTTTACAACAAACCGACAATGGCTGTTGACACCCATGTATTTCGGGTTTCGGAGCGAATAGGGCTAACTACAAATTCAAAGAATCCGTTGCAAACCGAAATGGAACTTATCAAACATATACCCAAAATGTTGATTCCAAAAGCGCATCACTGGCTTATATTGCACGGCAGATATACATGTACCGCGCGCAATCCGAAATGCGAAACCTGCGGACTAAGCGCTTGGTGTCGCTTTATTCAAAAAAAATAATTATCGACATATACGGTTTATTTCGCCGCTAAAAGTTGCTCGATTGAGACAAGAATAAACTGACATACAGAGTATTTTTCATCTATTCGTCAAATCCTTACGTTTTTCATCGTATTTTTTTGTAATTTTGCAGATAATTTATTACAACAGATTATGCAATCACGATTAATCAACTCAGCCATGTATTACGGGCTGATATTGGGAGGTTTATTCTCACTAAATTTTTTAATGGCTGCCAGCAACATCGGTATTTTAAGTGTACTTTCCAATTTTATGGCAATCGTCATACTTTTTGTAGTTTACAAATTTACAATTTCATACCGCGATACGACAAATGGAGGGAGCATCAGTTATTCCAAGGCTTTTGTATATGTTATCATGCTTTTCTTTTTTGCTTCCATCATTTCGGCAGCAGTAAAATTCGTTTACTTTCGTTTTTTTGCGCCCGATTATCTGTCCGACATTTTCAACAATACTTTGAAAATAGTTGAGGAAGTCATGCCATCGATGCCCGAAAACAGCTACGAAGCGATTGAAACGTTGACCGACCCGCTCAACTACAGTTTATTATCTATCTGGGGTAATTTCACCATCGGTTTTTTTGTCGCGCTGGTGATTGCCGGTATTGCAAAAAAGGAGAGCAACCCGTTTAATAATAAAAACAATAATCAGATTGAAGGAAATTAATAACTGAAAACTTATGAATATATCTGTAGTAATTCCACTGTACAACGAAGAAGAATCGCTTCCGAAGCTTTATGAGTGGATCGAACGCGTAATGAATGCTAACAAATTCAGTTATGAAGTGATTTTTATTGACGATGGTAGCACCGATAAATCATGGCAAGTTATCGAAAAGCTTCAAAAAGAATCTGACGGTAAAATCATCGCGGTAAAGTTTCGAAGTAATTATGGCAAATCACCCGCATTGCACGTTGGTTTTCAAAAAGCCCAAGGCGATGTTGTCATCACGATGGATGCCGATCTGCAAGATAGCCCCGACGAAATACCCGAGCTATTCAATATGGTAAGCTCCGGCGACTACGATTTGGTTTCGGGCTGGAAAAAGAAACGCTATGACGCGAAACTAACCAAAAACCTTCCTTCGAAGTTATACAACGCCACAGCACGCAAGGTTACAGGCATTTATCTCCACGATATGAATTGTGGGTTGAAAGCTTATCGGAATGAAGTGGTAAAAAACATTGAAATTTTTGGTGACATGCACCGCTACATACCCTACTTGGCTAAAACTGCCGGTTTTAAGCGTATTGGAGAAAAAGTAGTAACACATCGCAAACGGGAATTTGGTGAGTCAAAATTCGGACTAAGTCGCTTTGTAAATGGTTATCTTGACCTACTTACACTTTGGTTTCTATCAAAATTCAGAAAGAAACCGATGCACTTCTTCGGATTGATGGGAAGTTTGATGTTTATATTGGGTTTTATCGCTATCGTAGTTGTTGGAGTGAGTAAACTATACGCGCTGGCAAATCATATTCCCGCTTCGCTCGTTACAGATAGCCCATATTTTTTCATTTCTCTGACTATGATGATTTTGGGAACATTATTATTCCTCACCGGATTTATCGGAGAGTTGATAACACGAAACGCGCCCGAAAGAAATAATTATAAAATTGAAAAAGAGCTGTAAATTACAACTCCAATATTTTTCAAAACACAATACAAATCGGATTAATTCATCAGAAGTATTTTGAACTTACAGACACAGCCCGATGGATAGGATGCAAATAGAAATTGATTTTTATATATGAAACAGATGTTGCTTGTTGGATTTGGAGGATTTCTGGGTAGTATTTTACGCTATTTAATCTCAAAGCTGAATACCGAAATTAGTATTCATTCATTCCCGGCAGGTACATTTTTGGTGAACATCATCGGGAGTCTATTGATCGGTTTTTTAGTGGGTGTGCTTGCCACTCATGCGCCATCAAGTCAACTCAGATTACTGCTTATTACCGGATTTTGTGGTGGATTTACAACCTTTTCCGCTTTCACCAATGAAAATTTCAATCTGATAGCGAACGGACAATTTCTGACCTCCGCTTTATATATAATCCTGAGTATTGTTGGTGGAATATTCGCTGTTTTTGGTGGAATAAACATTTCGAAACTTATCTGAAAAATGGAAATATTAAAATATACGTTACCAGCGCTTATCGTCGTAATAGTTGTTTATGTATTATTGTATCAGCTTTTCAGGATGGAACGCGAGAAACGGGATACGGAGCTTAGGAAGGCTAATTTACCCATTATCACTCCTACCCGACTAAGAGCGTATGAGCGACTCACGCTTTTACTCGAAAGAGTGAACCCAAACAACATGCTGATTCAGAAGACCGAAATAAACGAAAACTGCCTTCAGCTTCAAACCAAACTCCTGAACGACATACGACGCGAATTCGAGCACAATACTTCGCAACAAATATACGTGAGCGCGGCTCTTTGGGAAGAAATTGACAATGCGCGCGACAACTTGTTGCAACTCGTCAATACCTGCGCTATACAATGCAATGCCGATGAACCCGCGGCTAAACTTGCAACCATTATTATAGAAGTATATAACACACCCGACGAAACCGCGCTCAGCGCCGCGCTACAAAGTTTGAAATCGGAAGTAAAAGATCTATTTTGATGAAAAAAACAAAATACACTGTAATAATTACGCTAATCGCAATGTTGATTGGCTCAATCGTGTCGTGTAGCAACGACAAAACATGCCGTAAAAGCAATAAAGTAGAAACAGGTATGAGTTTTTATCTCGATACCATCAACTTAACTAATGGCAGATGGACTGAGCAGAAAATTTCTTTGGGCACACTATCCGTACAAGGGATCGGCACCGATTCGCTTCTCTACAACAATTCTAAAGATATAAACAGCATAAAAGCGCCGCTCAATCCGTTTGCCGAAGCGTCGCAATTTCAATTCATAATGGGGGATATAACTGACACCATCACGATTAACTATAAGAATAAAGTGGAAGTGCTTTCGCTGGAATGTGGCAGCATCCGAACTCACACGATTGAATCTGCTCAAACCACCGGTCATTTCATTGACAGCATCACCATCTTAACACCAAACGTAAATACAACGCATGTCGAGAATCTCAAGTTACATCACATTAAGTAGTATTTTCATCTTCGGATATCTTGCTCCTACGTTTGCACAAAACAAAAAGCCCGTGCAAGTGAAAGACAGCACCAAACTGTGGCAAGGAGTACTGCTGGAGGTTGACGTAGCACCTTTGGTGCAAGCGGCATTGCCGGGAAGTGGCATATACGCATTCCAAGGTCATGTCCAACTCAATCTAAAAAACAAATACTTTCCGGTGATAGAAGCCGGAACCGGTGGGGCAAATAAAACAGCGGACAACGATATTCAATACAAATCTTATGGTGTATTTGGCAAACTCGGACTTGACGTGCCGATAATCAAACCTAAAGTCAACTCCAACAATGTGAGTAACTACGCCATTGGAGGCGTCAGGTTGGGTATGAGCCAATTTAATTATTCATACAGCAATTTGAGTATTACTGACAATTACTGGGGAGGAACGGAAACTCTGGAGATGAAATCGGATCCGACATCCAAGTTTTGGTTCGAAATTGTTGGAGGAATCCGCGTAGATGTTTTCAAAAACATTTATATGGGATGGAATGTAAGACATAAATTCCTGATAAACAAAACCAAAACCGAAATGCTGACGCCTTGGTATATTCCCGGATTTGGCATTGAGAATGGCTCAGGCTGGAGTATGAGTTACACAGTAGGATATAAAATTAAATAAACAGAAAATTATAACCAAAAATACAATATAAATTATGAACACAACACAAGAATTAAACAAAGCCGCCGACAATATCCGGATATTGAGTGCGTCGATGGTTGAAAAAGCCAATTCAGGTCATCCTGGAGGGTCAATGGGTGGTGCCGATTTTATTAATGTACTCTATTCGGAGTTTCTGGAATACGATCCAAAAAATCCAAATTGGGAAAGCAGAGACCGTTTCTTCTTAGATCCCGGACACATGTCGCCCATGCTCTACTCCGTTTTGACACTTGCGAACAAGTTCAGTATTGACGATCTGAAACAGTTTCGTCAATGGGAAAGCATCACTCCGGGACATCCTGAAAAAGATGTAGCCCGAGGAATTGAAAATACTTCGGGTCCATTAGGGCAAGGACATACCTATGCAGTAGGCGCCGCTATCGCCGCAAAATTTCTGAAAAATCGTTTTGGCGAAATAATGAACCAAACCATCTACACATACATCTCTGATGGCGGAGTTCAGGAAGAAGTATCGCAAGGCGCAGGAAGAATAGCAGGACATCTTGGGCTGGACAATCTAATAATGTTCTACGACTCGAACAATGTACAACTTTCCACTTACGCCAACTTTGTAACGAGCGAAAATGTAAAAATGAAATATCAAGCCTGGGGATGGAATGTGATTGAAATTGACGGACACAGTGTAACCGAAATCCGCACCGCCCTCAAGGAAGCTAAAAAGGAGAAAAAAAGACCTACTCTGATTATTGGGAACACAATCATGGCTAAAGGCGCCGTTACCACCGAAGGAGAAAGCTACGAAAATACAGTTGACACACACGGACAGCCACTCAGCGCGACAAAAGCTAACTTTCCCGCAACTATTAAAAACTTGGGTGGAAATCCGGACGAACCATTCGCTATCTTCGAAGAAAGCAAGGCAATCTATGCGCGCAGAGAAGAAGAACTTAATGAATTGGTTAAAGTAAAAAAAGCTGAAAAAGAAGTATGGGCTAAGGAAAACCCCGAATTGGCTCAAAAACTTGAATCATATTTCTCAGGAAACTTACAAACTCTTAATTGGGACACGATAGAGCAAAAAGCCGGACAGGCTACTCGCGCCGCATCGGCTACCGTATTGGGTTTCCTTGCGGAAAATGTAGAAAACATGATTGTATCGAGCGCTGACCTGAGCAACTCTGACAAAACAGACGGATTTCTAAAAAAGACAAAAGCTTTACAAAAAGATGATTTCTCAGGTAAATTCCTTCAAGCCGGAGTTTCGGAACTGACAATGGCTTGTTTGTGCAACGGCATCGCGCTCCATGGTGGCATTCATGTTGCTTGTGGTACATTCTTCGTATTCTCCGACTATATGAAACCTGCTGTTCGTATGGCCGCATTGATGGAACTTCCAATAAAATACATCTGGACTCACGATGCTTTCCGCGTAGGCGAAGACGGACCAACTCACGAACCTGTGGAGCAAGAAGCACAAATCCGACTGATGGAAAAACTAAAAAATCACAAAGGCGAAAACTCAACCCTCGTACTTCGCCCGGCTGACGTAGAAGAAACAACCGTTTCGTGGAAAATGGCGATGGAAAACTTGAAAACACCCACCGCGCTGATACTTTCGCGTCAAAACATCAAAAACTTACCGGGAAATAGTCAAAATCAAGCCGAGAAAGGCGCATATGTGGTAAGCTGCGATGGCAATCCGGATGTTGTATTATTGGCGTCAGGTTCAGAAGTTTCCACTCTGGTTGACGGAGCCGAACTGCTTCGCAAAGAAGGTGTAAAGGTGAGAATCGTATCGGTGCCAAGTGAAGGACTTTTCCGCAACCAAACCCCAGAATATCAAGAGTCAGTTTTACCATTGGGTATAAAACGATTTGGCCTTACAGCCGGATTGCCTGTGAATCTTATCGGACTGGTTGGCGAGAATGGGAAAACCTGGGGTCTTGAGTCATTTGGTTTTTCTGCCCCATACAATGTACTTGACGAAAAGCTTGGATTTACTGCCGAAAATATCTTCAATCAAGTAAAATCCATGTTGTAATACAAACGATAATTTATCAACGAAAGCTCCACCGAAAAGTGGAGCTTTCGTTGTAAACATCTCAAATAAGCCGTGTAAGCCTCCCAAAGCAAGCATACCACTTTCACATTCTTGCATCGTCTTCGCGTAACTGCCTACCTTTACCTTCTCCACAAAAACACCTTATGTTTTACAGGAATGAGAGTACGTTTGTTGCAGTATGCGTTAGCGCTGCCGGTTTGTGCGGGAGGAATGAATGGCTGTATAATTCCGATTCTGAAATCCCCCATCAACTAGTTGCAATCTTCTCTTACCAATTTTATTCAGAAAAATATCAGAAAAAATCGGCGATCATGAATTGTCATGATAATCTCGACCGAATGTTGATATGCTTTAGTTCTTATAATCTCGATTTTTGTCAGGTATTTTTAATAAACAGATTTCAGGGATATACCTATCTAAAATTCCGATATATTGTTGACGCCAAATCACCGTATGAGATATGCACGTCGTAGTGATTAAGGGTAAAAAATAAAGCTTGCGATATTGATTTTACAGTAGTACAAAATAGTTTTGTATCGAAACATTTCTATTATTGTTGTAGTACAAAATAGAAATGTTCAGTTGCAAAAGTGTATGTTACAGCTCGTAAATTAATGGTAATGATGGCCATTGTTCGTGGCACGTTAGCTAATTGCCAAAAGCTAATGGCTAATAGCCAAAGACTGAGTGATCCAGCATCCTCGCCGATTTTTGTACAGAAAATAATCAGCAAAAATCAGCGTACAAGAATGCAGAATCGAAAAAAGAAACAGCTAACAAAAAATTTCGAGTATTTCTCTCAATTGCTATATTAATCTTCGACTTTAATTGAAACGAAAGAGTTAAACACGCATTATCCGGCTTTCTCAATAAAATTTTACGAATCAGGAAAAGATTTTTACGAATCAGGAAATAAATGACAAAAAAAATTATCATTTTTGTGAATCAAATTTAAGAGCACAATCCGAATCATTTATCCAAATAATTTTCTTAACCCTAAAAAAATACATTATCATGAAAACAACTATCAAATCTTTCCGATTTATTATGCCGGTACTCATCATGTTGCTGGTCATTGCTTGCGAAAAAGAAAACGGGGGTAAAAGCCTTACTATCGGAGGCGATACTAATTTTGCTGAAAACCAAGTAGGAGCCACTGCAAAAGGCATTACAACTATGAATGGCACTTCCATTCCTGACATCCAATCCAAGGTAGTAGAAAACAGTAATGGAATTACAACTTTTGAAACTACGATACCAGTTCCAAATTCTCTTAAAGGAAAAGAAAGTTTGATTGGTGACAATTTGACAATGGAACTATTTGGCCAGCCAGCATCGAGCTATATCGATTCGAACGGTAAAATAAAAATTAGAATAAAAGCAACAAATAGCAGTGAAGGCTTTGCGCTTATTAACTCATCCGGCAAACAAATTGTTATAATGAAATATGACGCTAAGGTGGGAGACAAATGGTTTTTTACAAGCAAAGATAACAAAAAACTGGAATACAAAGTTATTCATCATTCCACAACAGATGATTATCAATACGCATTCTTTAATATTAAAGTGGTGAAAGTGGAACATCCATCGAGTTCGCCGGGATATTCTAAAATAATATTTATCGGGAATCACAAATTTGGTCTTGTAGGTTTCGAACTCTATCTTGAAGACGGCACTATCTTTAAATCCACAAAAATATAATGGATAAATCGCGATTGAGCCAAAAGGACAAAGCATTGATTGCAGTCGCCCCGCTTGCTATCCTTGCCGGAATCGTTGGAGTTTATTTCACCCTTATTGAGGCGTACAAACCCGAGATATTACAATTAAAAGTATTCACAAGCTATTCGAGCTATCTCGAAAATAAGTATTTCTGCTTTATTACCAACAACCAAGGTGATGAGCTATCTATATTCATGTATTGTTTGGGATGGCTTCTGATAGTTTGGCAACAAAAACATTCGCTGAAAAACAAGCAAGCAATAGCTATCCTTATTTTTTTGTTTGGTTACACATTCTTGCATGGCTTAGCAGTTGTCTATTTCTGTTTGATTTTTCTTTTCCTTTTACCGATTCTGATTCTTATTAAGTGAATATTTAACAATAAAGAAACATGTACAAAAAAACCGAAAATATCCTTTGGGATAGATTCGGTTTTTTTCAATCTTATCAAAATAAATAGGTTTATATCGGCGACATAAACGTAATTACTTAATCTTCAAGCAATATGTCCATAATGCTGCAAGCCGCTTTAGCCACCGAAGTTCCAGGGCCAAAAATTGCGGCTACACCTGCCTTGTAAAGATAATCATAATCTTGCGCAGGAATTACCCCACCCGCAATGACAACAATATCTTCACGTCCGAGTTTTTTCAGCTCCTCCATCACCTGAGGCACCAATGTCTTATGACCTGCCGCGAGCGACGAAACGCCAAGTACATGCACATCGTTTTCAACAGCTTGTTTTGCGGCTTCGGCCGGTGTTTGAAACAACGGACCCATATCCACATCAAATCCGCAGTCGGCATAGCCGGTAGCTACTACTTTCGCACCTCGGTCATGACCATCTTGCCCCATTTTGGCAATCATAATGCGTGGACGACGTCCTTCTTTTTTGGCGAACTCATCGGTCAGCGCTGATGCGCGAGTAAAGTCCGCGTCGTTTTTAGTTTCTGATGAATACACTCCTGAAATTGTTCTAATGGTTGCTTTATAACGTCCTACGATTTTTTCGCAGGCATCCGAAATTTCTCCAAGACTTGCGCGAAGCTTTGCAGCTTCAACAGCCAATGCCAACAAGTTTCCATTTCCGGTATTTACGCAATCGGTTATTGCATCGAGCGCCTTTTGCACCGCGGCATTGTCTCTATTTGCACGAAGTGATTTTAACCGGGCAATTTGCTGCTCGCGTACTGCCGTATTGTCCACTTCAAGAATATCGATAGGGTCTTCTTTTTCCAAACGATATTGATTTACTCCTACGATAACTTGATTGCCGGAGTCAATACGCGCTTGTGTGCGCGCCGCAGCTTCTTCGATACGCATTTTAGGGATACCGGTTTCGATGGCAGCAGCCATTCCTCCCAGTTTTTCCACCTCTTCAATTAGCGCCCAGGCTTTATCGGCAATTTCGTTGGTCAAAGACTCTACATAGTATGAACCTGCCCAAGGGTCAACTTGACGTGTAATATCAGTTTCTTCCTGAATGTAAATCTGTGTATTTCGCGCAATACGAGCCGAAAAATCGGTAGGTAGCGCAATTGCTTCGTCCAACGCGTTGGTGTGAAGCGACTGCGTGTGTCCCAATGCAGCTGCCATGGCTTCGATAGCCGTACGACCTACATTATTGAACGGATCTTGCTCGGTGAGCGACCATCCGGAAGTTTGCGAGTGTGTACGCAGTGCCAATGATTTAGGATTTTTCGGATTGAATTGTTTCACAATTTTAGCCCAAAGCAGTCGCGCAGCACGCATCTTGGCTATTTCCATGAAATGATTCATGCCGATAGCCCAGAAGAAAGACAAACGGGGTGCAAACGAATCGATATCCATTCCTGCGTTAACCCCGGCGCGCAGATACTCAAGTCCATCGGCAAGCGTATAGGCCAACTCAATGTCGGCAGTAGCGCCCGCTTCCTGCATGTGGTAACCGGAAATAGAAATGGAGTTGAATTTAGGCATATTTTTGGATGTATATTCGAAGATGTCCGCAATGACTTTCATTGAGAATTTTGGCGGATAAATGTATGTGTTTCGCACCATAAATTCTTTCAAAATATCATTCTGTATGGTACCGGCCATCTCTTCAAGGCTTGCTCCCTGTTCCATTCCGGCTACGATATAGAAAGCCAAAACAGGCAAAACCGCACCGTTCATCGTCATGGAAACAGACATTTTGTTCAATGGTATTCCATCAAACAAAACTTTCATATCTTCAACAGAGCAGATGGACACACCTGCTTTCCCTACATCGCCTACCACACGATCATGGTCGGCATCGTAGCCGCGGTGTGTAGCCAGGTCGAATGCTACTGAAAGACCTTTTTGACCAGCTGCCAGATTGCGGCGGTAGAAAGCATTACTCTCATCGGCGGTTGAGAAGCCGGCATATTGGCGAATAGTCCAGGGGCGCATCACATACATAGTGCTGTAAGGACCACGCAAGAAAGGCGCGATACCGGCAGCATAACTCAGATGTTCCATGCCTTGCAAATCTTCTTTGGTATAGCTTGGTTTCACCTCTATTTGTTCGGGGGTGAGCCACAAGCCTTCGATTTCGGGAATTGCTGTACCTATCGAAAAATCATCGATGTTGATACTTTTAAAATCTGGTTTCATAATTATATTTTTATTTTGTTCTCTCGCTGATATTCAGACTGAAAACACTATTTTTTATGGAAATATTTTTATAATTTCAATTAATTGAGTTATTTAAACTAATGAAACTTTACACGAATTATATTGGCCAAACGATAAACACGGCAACATCCCAAACGGCGTGAGAAATAATCAGGGGAACAAGATTTTTTGTTTTCTTATAGAGCAATCCCCAGAAAATACCACAAACCAGAGCAGCCATTACCAACATAAAATTGAACGACCAGATGTGGATGAGCGCATACACTAATGTGGCGAAAATAAATCCGCGCCATTCGCCGAAACGCTCCATCAAAGAATGTTGCACAAAGCCACGCCAGAAAATTTCCTCTGCAGGCCCCATAACAAAGAGTAGCCCTAAGCCAATCCACAGTTTGCTGTTTCCCGCTTTCATGGCATAAATGCTGTCAACTTGATTGCTGGCAAAGTCGAAAAGTTTAGCTGCAAGATAATCGCCCACGAAGAAGATGCCCCATAGAAGCACCGCAGATGATAAACCAATCACAACACCACTCCAATTAAGCCGAAAAGACTTAACCATATCGCGCTTCAATACAAATGCAATCAGCATCAAAATTAGCGCCGAAATGGCTATACCAACCCAGAAATTGAACCAATGAGCAGTCCAAACCGAGAACATAAGAAACCACAAGATTGCGGCAACTAATATTGGTATAAGAACTTTTGACTTGGTCATGGATTATACAATTAAGCCAGCGACAACATTCGCAATCATTAATAGCACGCCAAAGGCTGTAAGATGCTGAGCGGTTTGTTCGTCCAGAGTTTTGATTATCTCCGGGGTTTCAACCTTCGCATTTCGCATTTGCCTTATGTTTTTCAGCATCAGGGGCAATGACAATAACACAATTAAACTCAACGGATGAAGCACCCCTAACACTACTGCCACTATAATTAGCAAATAGCTACCGACACACAACGCGGTGTAATATGCGATTGATTTTTTAATCCCAAGCTGCATGGCAAATGTTTTTATATTCACCACGCCGTCATGTTTTATATCGCGTGCATTGTTAGCATGTAGTATCGCCACGATTATCAAACCTGGCGCAGCGGCTACGAGTAGAATTTCCCACGAGAGCTTACCGGTCATCACCAGATATACTCCCAGAGCAATTAATTGTCCGTAAAGAATAAAAATGTTGAAATCGCCCCAAGCGCGATATTTCATGTAAAAATAAAAGTAGGTTCCCAACGCCCCCAACACTCCTATCCAAAGCAGATGAATTGAAGTGTTGAACAAGAGATACAGCCCAATAAGCGTGCCTACAAACATCAATGAAAGGCTGTATCGATAAACTTCTTTCGGGGTAAAATTTCCCTCCACCAACATTCTGCCGGTGCCGTAAGTTTCCAGTCGATCAACTTTATATTTGAAATCGTAATAATCACTTATCATATTACCTGAAGCCTGCCAAATAGCCGCTCCCAGGGTTGCTAACACTCCGTACCACCAGTTTATGTCCATAAGAGATTGCGTCTTATATGCATAAAACACATACGACATTGCAACCATTCCGGGTATCAATGACGCCGGATATCCCCAAGGACGGGTAACTAAAAACCATTCTTTTACACTATGTTTCATATTTATAAAAAATTTAGAATATTAAAGTCTTTGAACAAATAAAGCGCTGTCGTAGTTCGCCAACATCACAAATATAATGCTACCACAAGTTTGAGTTATTTGTTTAAGACGGCAGATTTCTGAATTTTTTATTTTAAAAGTTTAGCATTGAATCCTTTCAATGTCTCCAACACGTTGGAACGGACATTGACAAAGTGTTCGATTCCGACTGCTTTAAGATCATCCATACAAGCTGGCGCTCCTGCCACAACAAATATCGCGAACTCTTTAGCCAACTCATAAGCTTTTGGAGCCAATTCGGCATATTCATCGTCGCTTGAACAAAGAATCACCACATCTGCTCCGGCTTTTTGGGCTGCAGCCACTCCTTCTTCGACGGTCGAGAATCCAAGATTGTCAAGAATCTCGTAACCGGCACACGAAAAGAAGTTGGACGAAAACTGTGCACGCGCCAAACGCATTGCTAAGTTTCCGATAGTGAGCATGAAAGCTTTTGGTGTTTTAGAGGCATTTTCGGTAGCAAATCGAAGCTCTTCAAATTCGGATGCACCACGCACGGGCAACAAAGTTTCTACATTCCCTGCTTCATGATGTCCACAGCCATCTTTTTTCAAGTCTTTATCCACTTTATGAGCTGTCTTTTCGGTGAAATTAGGGAATTGATTTGTGCCAAGCAATACCTCTTTGCGGCTCGACACAGCTTTCAGTCGCGCTGACGCAGTTGCTTTCACTGCTTTTTGAATTTCTCCGGCTTTTACGGCAGCATAGAAACCTCCTTTTTCTTCTACATTTAAGAAAATCTCCCAAGCCTGTTTCGCCAATTCTTTTGTCAGCGTTTCGATATAATATGAACCGGCTGCTGGGTCAATCGCTTTATCTAAATGGCTTTCTTCTTTTAGCAATAATTGCTGGTTGCGCGCAATTCTCTCAGAAAACTCGTCTGAATTTTTGAATGAGATATCGTAAGGAAGTACAGTAAGTGAGTCAACGCCAGCAATTGCGGCACTCATCGCTTCGGTTTGAGTGCGTAGCATGTTCACATTCGCGTCAAACACGGTCATATTGAATTGTGTTGTCTCTGCGTGAATGCGCATTTTGGCGGCACATCGACATAATCCATCAGGCAAATTGTTTGGACATTCATGACGACATTCGGGTTGATATGCCATAACGATTTGCGCCCACAACAATCGTGCAGCGCGGAATTTGGCGATTTCCATAAAGTAATTACTTCCAACGCCAAAATTGAATTTTATTTTTTTTGCGGCCAACGATTTATCTACACCCGCTTCTACAAGCGACGAAAGATATTCATTTCCCCAAGCAAGCGCAAAGCCTAATTCTTGTGCTACAAATGCGCCTGCATTACTCAGCGTAATAGCATTCACTCCTACTACTCGGTAAAAAGGCAATCCTGCAGCTGCTTCTATCACAGCTTTTGCTTTCTCTACAACGAACTCGCCGGAAAGATCTTTGCCTGCAAGCAACATGCGGTTTATCGGGTCCACGTTGATAGATCCAACCAGCTTTTTGGGGTCATCGTAGTAACCATTCGATTTGAAATAGTCCGTCAATTGTATTGCCAAGGCAGGAGCTTTGTTCACACAAATACGGAAATTTAGCTCCACCGCGGTAGGTACAATTCCTTTCAGAAGTTGCGCTACAAAATCCGGAGTCATATCCTTGCCATGAATGACAAAACCAAGTGAAGTAACTCCTTTGCCAAGTAGCCCAAGTGCCTTGGTGTTAGCAAGTTGAACATCTTCCACTTCGATGTCTTGACGCACAAACCACTCGTTGTTAGGTTTCGTGCTTCTTACATAAGGGAATGTTGCCGGTTTAACATCGGTAGATTTTAATCCGTCAATGTCTTCGGCTCTGTAAAATGGCTGTAAATTAAAACCTTCGTTGGTGCGCCATACCAATTTTTTGTCGTAGTCGGCACCTTTTAGGTCTTTATTTACTACATCCCGCCATTGAATTGTTGACACAGCAGGAAAGTCAGCCAATAAATTTAATTTTTTGTCTGCCATAATATATGTTGGTTATTAAAATATATGTTTCTTAAAACTAAATTCAAACCAATAAATAACAATATGAAAGTAAAACTGACAAATATAATCAAAAACAAAAGCTTACAAACTTCATACTTCTACTTTCACACTCATTATCAATCGATAAGAATAACTGCAAAGTTACCAATTTAACTTTGTTTCTCATGTCAATTTACAGATATAATTCATTAATTAATCGAAAAAACGCTTTTCCTGCTGATATTTCTTTTTTTTCATTTATCTTTACAGAAATAAATTTTTGAATACAGCTCAAACAAGAACTTCGAACTCCCTCAAATTAATTCTAAATAAAAT
Source organism: uncultured Paludibacter sp. (assembly GCA_964568675.1). Lineage (GTDB taxonomy): Bacteria > Bacteroidota > Bacteroidia > Bacteroidales > Paludibacteraceae > UPXZ01. The sequence continues at coordinate 82,288 of CAZMQV010000001.1, read as the reverse complement.
GGAAACAGAATTTGTTAGCCCCGAAATTCAGGAAACATCATCCGAAACGCCGATAAAGAAAACGCTCATCGTGAGCGAAGTGGTAAAATCGCATCTGCTAACCACATCAAAGTGGACTTCATTTATTGCCATTATAGGATTTATATTCACCGGTTTTATGGTTTTAGGTTCCATTCCCATAATGTTTATTCCATCTTTTATTGGCGACTTTCAAGATTTTGAATCTTATTCTCCGTTCCCAATTCCTTTCATCGTAATCGGGATTTTGTATTTAATTGGCGCAATGTTTTATTTTCTTCCAAGTTACTTTCTTTTTCTATTCTCCAGACGAATACGCAAATCGCTACGCTACAACGATCAACTCAGCTTCGAAGAAGGATTCAGGAACATGCGCAAACTTGCTGTTTTCACGGGTATAATTATGGTTATATTTCTTATCATGTTGTTAGTTGCTATTCCGCTTTTGGCTTTCTCATTTTTCATGGTCAATTCGCTCGGTTAGCTTATACTCCTAAGTTTTTCAGACAAAAGGGTTTGAATCCAAAAAACACAAAAAGCGACAAGAAAATTTCAGAAAAAAATTTATCTTGTCGCTTTTTATTTACAAAGCATGTAACACTGATTATAAATTATTACTTAAGCTGCCATACTGAAATCTGCACTAAGCTTTCTACAGAACGGCGACTTGACATTTTCTGATGGTTTTTAAGTTCGAACGGAATATCAACGAGCATAAACTTATCGCCCAACGCTTGCAACATGCCATCGAATGACGTAACCGGCTCTCCATCGCGCTTAAAACCGCCTAACCAATTTTCACGCGCAGTTTTAGTATCATCCCAATCGTATGAGGATGCGATAAACAGATAGCCTCCGGGATTAAGCCGTTCGTCTATCTTTGAGAGAAACTCTTTGGGATTTCGTAAATCTTCCAGCAAATTGGGAATAACAATCACATCATATCCGGTATAAATGGGCTTGATGTTCATTGGGTCGGCTTGCATAAACAAAATATTATTTTTCCCTTCAGCCAGTCCAAAATCACTAAGCACCACATCTCTGAAATGCAGCAATTCACCTTCATCTTTCATCACATAGCGCATAAAACCTTGTTCTTGCAACTGGATGGGACGACGAATCATTCGGGCGGTAACATCAAGCGCGGTAATATCCACAAAATGCATTGCCAATTCAAAAGCAAGCCTTCCGGTATCGGCATTGAAATCAAGGATGCGTAGGTTTGGATTCCCTGCAAATTTATTGGCGACAACACCTGCTAATTGTTGCTGAAAGTTAGGATGAGATGTAAAAGCATCTCCCCAATTGTTTTCGCACGACAAAGCCACCTCCTCGTCGGTCTCATATTCGACATTTTGAATTTTCAACGGCGATTCGGATTGTACCAAACGGAAACCGGCATGTTGATAGAAATGTCGGCGAAACGCATAACGAGCGTGGTAAGTAGCTTCGTTGCCTGTAGAAATCCAAGACCCGCCTTTTATGATATTGTGTTTCCCATCAAAAGTGGGAGTAGAAAAATCATCGTACATCGAATGAACTTTGAAGCCGGAAAATCCGGTAATGGGTGTTTCTGTCCATTGCCAAACATTGCCCACCACATCAAAGAAATCACCATGGATAAATTTATCAACCGGACAAGGCGATGTAAAATATTCAAGATTAATATTTCCGGGTGCATCTCCCCATTTATCCATATCCGACAAGCCGCTTACCTCATATACCCGATACCACTCTGCTTCGGTAGGTAGGCGATAGGTTTTTGATTTTATTTTCGTCATCCAATTGGCATAAGCCTTTGCCTCGAGGTAATTGACTTCCACTGGCCAGTTCCAAGGCATTTCAATTTCCTCGGCAACAAGGCGGAGCTTGTAACTGCTACCATCTTTTCGCCAAAAGAGCGGATGCTCTGCCTGCTTAAAGTTTCTCCAGTTCCATCCTTCGTCAGTCCACAACGATTTATCCTGATAGCCTCCTGCCTGAATAAACTTCAAAAACTCCTGATTGGAAATCAACTGTTTGGATACTTTGAAATCCTCAACCAACTCCTCGTATTTTCCGTACTCATTGTCCCAACCATAAAAAGGGTGATTCTCCGGTTTACCCAATCGCATCATTGCACCTTTCACTTCTACAAAAACATTTTCGGGAGCTACGCCACTCTCTTTACAGCGCTCACCAAAGCGATCGCTAATTAACTCATCAAGTGGCAATTGCCGTATTAACACCGACGATGTCTCTAAGTGAATCCTCTCGTGCTCTATCCCCATCATGATTATCCAGAACGGACTTTGCCAGTTGATGGGCAGACTCAAAGGAGCTTCATCTATAACTTTCAGAATTTGCTTTTTTGCTTTGTCGCGATAGGCTCGCACCTCCGAAACCGGAGGCCAATCGTAATGTCGACCATCCAAATCATCCCAACTCATCTCATCTACCCCAATGGCAAATATCGACTCAAAATTAGGATTAATTCGGTTGTCGATGAATTTTCCTAATATCAATTTATTAATGAAAAACACGGCTGTATGCCCCAAATAGAACAGAATAACATGCCGCAACGGATCTCCACGATGATAAAACACCTCATCAGACTTCAATTGCATGTAGAGTTTTTCATCTATTTCCCATGTTTTCAGGAAATAATCGCGAATCGTTTCACGTTTTTCCGAAGCCTCACCGCGATTCAAATCAATCGTTTTTGTAATTAAATTTCTCATTATCTCTTTGATTATCTTATACTTCTGATTATTTCTAAAATAATATGTGTGAATACTTTCAATCAATTAATGTTCGATACAAATATAGTTTTTTCATTTCAAAGTACTCTGTCCTGGAATACTTTTTTTGTTGAATTATTGAATCAAACACTAAAAAACCGAATTTTAAGTACAAATTTATCGCTTTCTTATTTTCATCCCACACTCGAATCACCAATGTATCCGTTTTGTTCTTATCCACATTTTCAATCAATCGTTTCATTAATTGCGAAGCGACACCTTGGCTTTGAAACTCATCGCTGACCAATAGTTCGGCAATGTAACTTACACTATCTGGCTCAATTTCGGGATGCCGAAAGAAAGGAAAATATTTATCCTGAGAAAGTGGCACGGTCAGCACATATCCTATCAAACGCTCCTCCCATCTCACACACAATGCATTCCCACAACTCATCAATTCATCCAAAGTCAAAGCCGCATCGGTTCGAGAAATATATTGCGCATGCTCACCCGTGGTGAACGCACGCAAATAAAGCGCTATCATTTCGGAGCGAACAAATTTATATCGGGGCTGATCAATATTTTCAAAAATAAAATTCATCAAAACAAAGACAAAAAAGAATAGTACATATTTGATTAACAAAAAACCTTGATATGAGTTCATTTACGTCAATCAAGAAATTTCTTTTAACTGAAATAAAAAAAATTCTTCAATCTAAGTTTATTTGACTATTTTTGTATTCATTATTATCAATTAAAATTAACTAAAAGTTACATGACAAAAATTAATTGCTTCCTGATAGTTGCGATATTTGGTTTGCTCGCAGTGGCTTGCAACGGTGGAAAACGTGGTGAAAAGCCTGAAGGTCAAACACCTGAAGAACAACAAGTAGAAGTTCAACACCCGCAATTTGTGGATTCAACGGAATACAACAACAAACTTGTGGAATTGGCAAATGGCGACACCTCCGGACTTTGGCCTGTAAAAAACCAACCCTTGCCTCTTTATGGAGCATTGTTGCCTAAATATCGGATTGTGGCTTATTATGGCAATCTTTATTCTAAAAAAATGGGAGCTTTGGGCGAATACGCGCCAAACGAAATGTGGGCAAAGCTAAAAAAAGAACTGAAAGCCTGGCGTGAAGCCGACCCATCGACTCCGGTGCTTCCGGCACTTCATTACATAGCGGTAGTAGCTCAAGGCGAAAGCGGAAAAGATGGGAAATACCGCGCTCGGATGCCTGAGAAACAGATTGATTCGGTTATGACAATCGCTAACATGGTAGATAGCACACTCGTTTTTCTCGATATTCAGGTAGCGCTAAGCACCATTCAGGCCGAATTGCCTCTACTTGAAAAATACTTAAAACTTCCTCACGTTCATCTGGGGATTGATCCGGAGTTTTCGATGAAAGATGGCAGCAAACCAGGAAAACGCATCGGCACATTTGACGCGACAGATATAAATTATTGCAGTGAATATCTGGCTAAATTAGTAAAGGACAACAATCTCCCACCTAAAATTCTGGTTATTCACCGTTTCACGCAGGGAATGATAACTAATTACAAAAACATAAAATTACATCCCGAAACGCAAATCGTAATTGACATGGATGGTTGGGGACCACCGGAACTCAAGTTTGGCACTCACCGCCATTTCATACACAAAGAGCCTATACAGTTTAGCGGATTCAAGCTCTTCTATAAAAACGACTTGAAAAAGGCACCAAACCGAATGCTAACACCAGCAGAATTGCTCAAAATAAAACCACGCCCCATTTACATCCAATATCAATAGGGATGTTTGGAGGAGAGATTTAAAAACAAAAATAGCTGCACATTTTCGTTGCAGCTATTTTTTGTACTTCTATTTCGATGATATTTTTTCTATCTCTTCTTGCAGGTCAATTTCTTCACCTTTTTTGTCGTAAAACTTATATTGCAGGAAACCCAATCGTTGCGATGGGATAATTTTTGTCCCCATACCATATTTCATTTTCCACCTCATTTTTTGCGATGGAATTCCTTTTGAAATATAGGCATCCACATAAGGATGAATATGCAATTTGAAATCTTTGACTTTCAGCTTGTTCACCAAATAATCAATTTTTCCTTCCAATTGGTCGGCAAAAAGAATTGAAGGTTTCGTACGCCCTTTACCAAAGCAGGTAGGACATGTTTCTTCAATATCAATTTCTATTTCGGGTCGAACGCGCTGACGTGTCATTTGCATCAGTCCAAACTTGCTCAGCGGCAAAATATTATGTTTCGCTCTGTCGTTTGACATATTATCGCGCATTCTTTCAAATAGTTTCTGCCTGTGTTCACCCTCGTGCATATCAATAAAATCTACAACGATAATGCCACCCATGTCCCGCAGACGCAACTGCCGGGATATTTCGTCGGCAGCGGCAAGATTCACTTCAAAAGCGTTGGATTCTTGTCCGTTGCCGGCTTTGGAGCGATTGCCACTATTTACGTCAATCACATGCATGGCTTCCGTGTGTTCAATTATCAGGTAGGCTCCGCTTCTGAAAGAAACAGTTTTGCCCATGCTTGCTTGGATTTGTCGGGTGATGCCAAAATTATCAAAAATTGGCGCTTCATCCTTATAAAGTTTGACAATATCCTTTTTGTCGGGTGCAATCAGCTCAACATAATCGCGCACTTCGTTGAAAACATCTTTGTCATTAACGAAAATTTGCTTGAAATTGGAGTTGAACAAATCTCTGATAATCCCCACTGTGCGACCTAATTCTTCTGCTAAAAGCGTTACTCCTTGTGATTTTTGCATTTTGGGGATGGTTTCTTCCCATCTTTTCACCAAAATTTTCAATTCATTATCGAGTTCCGCCACTTTTTTATCCTCTGCTACCGTACGCGCTATTACTCCAAATCCTTTTGGTTTTATGCTCTGTATCAGCTGCTTGAGTCTGATTCGTTCTTCTTCCGAGTTTATTTTTTGTGAAATAGAAACTTTCTCGGCAAAAGGTATCAGTACTAAAAATCTTCCGGCAATTGAGAGTTCCGCGGTCAGCCGGGGACCTTTGGTAGAAATTGGTTCTTTGGAAATCTGAACCGCAATCTCCTGTCCTGTCTGAATGAGGTCGCCAATAGAGCCGGTTTTCTCAATTTCGGGATGTTGTTTTACTTTGTTTGACACAGGTGACTTTTTACGGTCGCTTTTCACCTGCTTCACAAAGTTGTTCAAAGTGTTGAAATTGTTACCTAAATCAAGATAGTGTAGAAAAGCATCTTTCTCGTAGCCTACATCCACAAAGGCTGCATTGAGACCGGGCATAATTTTTTTCACTTTCCCCATGTAGATATTCCCGACAGCGAAGTTTTCACTTCGTCCTTCTTCGTTAAGCTCTACCAATCGTTTGTCTTCAAGCAGCGCAATTGAAATTTGAGATGGTCTTACATCTACAACTAATTCGCTTGTCACTTTCAATAATTTAGTTTGTTTATGAGGTATATTCCACTCCGTTCCATTCTGATTTAAGCGTGAAACCGCTGTTTCTATCACTTCATCAATCGAATGTGGAACATTCCTCTTCTTTTTAATTAACAAAAAACAAACTTAAACGCATTTTAGAAAATGCGACTCTAAGTTTGTTTCTTAGGACTTATTTTTCAGAAAAAAATGTCCTACAGACTATTTCTTTTTATGTCTGTTTTTTCTTAGCCTTTTCTTTCTCTTGTGAGTCGACATTTTATGTCTTTTTCTTTTTTTTCCGCTTGGCATTTTTCTTTAGTTTTTAATGTTAGAAAATTATTTTACCTCGTTTACAAATGTTTTTGCTGGCTTGAACGAAGGAATGCTATGTTTAGGGATAATAATTGTGGTGTTTTTTGAGATATTACGAGCTGTTTTCTCTGCTCTTTCTTTGATAATAAAGCTACCGAAGCCCCTCAGATACACATTTTCTTTATTTATTAAAGAATTTTTAATTACTTCCATAAAAGATTCAACAGTTGCCAATACAGACACCTTGTCAATCCCTGTATTCTTGGCAATTTCGTTTACAACATCTGCCTTAGTCATTTTTTTATCGTTTTAATTTAATTATTTATATATAGTAGATTTATTTTTTTTCAAAACGGACTGCAAATATACTGCTTTTATTTTGACTAAAAAAAAAATGCTTCTCTTTTTTACGATATATTTTCCAATAATATTTTTCGTAACTTACTGATTGAGCAATTTTTGGATTTCCGTAAGCTCCAAATTCCGCCCTACTATCACTCCGTTTTTATCTATCAATACCGTTGAAGGAATGGAGTTGACGGCATATAATTTTGCGCCTTCGCACTCCCAAAACTTTAAATCAGAAAGATGTGCCCATGTCAACTTGTATTTTTGCACAGCACCCGCCCAATCTTCGTTGTTTTTGTCGAGCGAAACACCTACAATTTCAAATTTTACTCCTTTATTTTTTTGATAAAAAGCTGTTAGTTCCGGGAATGAATGCACACAAGGACCACACCAGGACGCCCAAAAGTCAATAAGCAAATAGTCAGTCTTTCCCACAAAGCTTGAAAGAGAAGCGGTATCCCCTGCTAATGTCGGCATCGAGAAATCGACATAATGTTGCCCTTTCGATGTTTTTTTCTCTACATCAGTAGCTTCAATCAGCTCCATTATCCGTGGGATCGACTTTGTTTTGTTATTCATTTTCGCAAAAAGCATTTCTTTTTGCTCTACATTAAAATTCCAAAAACGGCTCATAAAAAGATGCGAACCAACAAGGGTGTTCACATACTTATCCGCGTAATCTACAGCAAGCTGTTCAAGTTGTTTTTTCAACGTCTTTACTGCGCTCTCTAACGAATCTTTTTTCGCTTTGCTCATCTCCTCTGTGATTTCCGCAGCCATTTTCATCATAAGCTGATCCATCTGGATTTCAATTTCATGTTCTTCGGAATTGAATAGCGCCAACACATCATTCTGTTCCGTACCCTTCACGATAAGATTGCAGCTACTATCCATTGAAGCATATATATTTCCATTTTCGAGGATAAAGTTTCCCATTTTCCTATCGCCGGCAGAATTTATAAAAATCAGATATCCTACTTTAGCCGAATCGGACACACCTGTAAATTCAAATTTTCCATCGACTACATCGGCACTATCAAGATTGATATAATTACGGTTTACCCTTTCGCTCAAATAAACTTTAACCTTCTCATTGACACAAGCTTGGTCAATCGTTCCTGTTATTTTATATTCCTTTGGCTGGCATGACACCAACATCATCAACACAAAAAATGTAGAAAATAAATTTTTAGCCATACAACTGATAATTAATAAAACATCCAATATTTTTCCCCAAGAAAAAAGACATCATAAGAATAAAATATCTTCTTAATTCAGGGGATGCAAAGTTCATATATTTTCATGACAAAGCAAAGTATTTTTGGCAAAAATAACGTTTTATGTAATTCGTATAGATAACGATATCGCCTTGACACATTGCACATACAAACTATAATCAAAAAAAAATAACGACACTTTTCATTCGTTTAAATCGGGTGAAATCACTAAATTTGCACGACAAAAAAACAATTGGTTTTTCCACACAAAGAGTCAACGAACTTATGAAATCGTTTCCGTGTTGGAATAAGGAATTATTTACGATTTGATATAACCGAAAAGATTTCTGTAAAAAATGCAACAGACAAAAAACATTCAGAATAAACTTCAACAATGGTATGCCAACAACAAACGCGAACTCCCTTGGCGCGACACAAAAGATCCTTATAAAATTTGGCTTTCGGAAATAATACTACAACAAACCCGTGTGAATCAGGGATTTGAATATTACATTCGTTTCACAAAACAATATCCAGACGTATCCAGTTTGGCTCTGGCCGACGAAAAAGAAGTATTAAAGCTGTGGCAAGGATTGGGATACTACACCCGCGCCCGTAACTTACACAAAACGGCAAAAGTAATAAAAAACAAATACAATGGTATTTTCCCGACTACTTACGAGGAGATTCTTGTGCTTCCTGGGATTGGGCACTACACCGCCGCCGCCATAGCCAGCTTTGCTTTCAATCATGCCTACGCGGTTGTTGACGGCAATGTCTTTCGACTTCTTGCCCGATTAATGGGCGATGACACTCCGATTAACACAAGTATTGGCAAGAAAAATTTTACCCGAATAGCACAAGAGCTTCTCGACCCTAAAAATCCGGGCGAACACAACCAAGCAATGATGGATTTTGGCGCGATGCAATGCAGACCAAACTCACCCGATTGCGACATTTGCCCACTTCAATCACTCTGCATTGCTTACAAACGCAATCTTGTAAATCAACTTCCACAAAAACAAGGGAAAATCAAGGTTAGAGCACGCTATTTCAATTATTTTTATATTCTGGAAAAGAGAAACACCTACTTGCAAAAAAGAACCGGAGACGATATTTGGAAAAACTTATACCAACTGCCAATGATAGAAACGCATGAAGAAACCGGGCTCCGACTATTGATGCTCACAGAAGATTTCAAACAAATTTTCAGCGACTCAAAGGCAAGATTTAACTCGGAAGTATTTTTTCAAAAGAAACACATTCTGAGCCATCAGAAAATTTATGCGAAGTTTTACATCGTAAACGTTGAATCCATATCCTGCGAACTTAACGATTACATAAAAATAGCAACGAGTAATTTGCATGAATATCCGGTATCAAAGCTCACCGAACAGTTTTTTGAACAACTAAATACGTCGTCAGAAAGATAAAACAAATTATAATGCATCAACAATGCTTTCCGACGTAAAACCAACAGCACACCATCAACTAAAATAAAAACACTTGGTGAAACAAGTAAAAAAACGTACTTTTGCAGTTCATAATTTTCACGTAAATGGAAGAAACAATCAAGATAGACGAAATAGCCGAAGAAACCTTGGCAGAACAAGTATCAGACAATAGCGCTGAGAACATGCAAGAAGAACTACCAGAAGCAACCAGCTTGACACTTCGCACCGAACATCTTTTTAAAAAATATGGCAAACGTACCGTTGTAAATGATGTTTCGATAAATGTAAAGCAGGGTGAAATCGTAGGATTGCTTGGACCGAATGGCGCGGGAAAAACCACCACATTCTACATGACTACCGGATTAGTTACGCCAAATTCGGGTAGAATTTTTCTTAATGACGAGGAAATCACCAAATATCCGGTTTTTCGACGAGCACAACGTGGCATCGGCTACCTGGCACAAGAGGCATCGGTATTCCGAAAAATGACAGTAGAAGACAACATTGCTTCCATTCTGGAAATGACAAAATTCAGCAAAGCCTATCAAAAAGAAAAATTAGAAACTCTGATTGCAGAATTCAACTTAGGTCATGTGAGAAAAAACATTGGGGACAGACTCTCCGGAGGCGAACGCCGACGCACCGAAATAGCCCGCTGTCTTGCTATTGAGCCAAAGTTCATTATGCTCGATGAGCCTTTTGCCGGTGTTGACCCAATTGCAGTACAAGATATTCAAGACATCGTGTGGCGACTGAAAGACAAAAACATCGGTATTTTGATAACCGACCACAACGTGGACGAAACACTAAGTATCACCGACCGGGCTTACATGCTTTTCGAAGGAAAAATTATGTTTCAAGGCACATCCGAAGAGCTTGCGGCTAATCCATTGGTACGTGAAAAATACTTGGGACGCGACTTCCAACTTAAAAAGAAAACGAGAATAGAGTAATATAATCCGGAATTAATGACAGTAAAGGTCGAGAAACATGAGCGAAATGCCTGCAAGGATAACGCTAATTCAGGAACAAAAGGCGGGTGCCATCGAGCCAAGTTACACATATTGGGCTGTGGCTCGGCTTTACCTACAAATGAAAACTTCCCGACTTCACAAATTTTCGAGCTACGCGACAAACAATACATGATTGACTGTGGCGAAGGTACACAAATCCGAATGCAACAAACCGGACAAAGCGCCAACCGTCTCAATCATATTTTCATATCACATCTACACGGCGACCACTGCTTTGGACTGATTGGACTTATTTCCACCTTTGGGATGCTCATGCGTACCGCCGATTTACATATACACGCGCACCCCGATTTAGAACGAATCATAAGCCCGATGCTTGGATTCTTTTGCGAGGGACTTTCCTACTTCATCGAGTTTCACCCCATTAATCCGGCAAAACACGAAAAAATTTTTGAGGATAAAAGTGTTGAAGTCTTCACCATTCCGCTGAAACATCGCGTGCCGGCATGTGGTTTTCTTTTTCAGGAAAAAGAAGGCTTGCGTCATATCAAACGTGACATGATTGACTTTTATCAGGTACCTATATCAAAAATTGGCAGAATAAAACTTGGAGATGATTTCACCACCGACGATGGGCGCGTGATACCCAATAGCGTGCTTACCAACCCGCCTACCCCACCAATTCGTTACGCCTATTGCTCGGACACAAGTTACAATGAAAAAATAATAAAAATAATTGAAAATGTAGATTTGCTTTATCACGAAGCCACTTTTGCCGAGTCGGAATCCGTTCGGGCAAAGCAAACGATGCACTCTACTGCCCGACAAGCAGCCACAATTGCTCAAAAAGCCGAAGTAAAAAATCTGATAATCGGACATTATTCCGCACGATATAAACACAAAAACATTCTACTCAAAGAAGCAAAAGAGGTATTTGGAAACACCCTGCTTGGCGAGGACAAAACCACCTACCTCATAGACTAAATGCAATCTTAAACCGAATAAACAGATATTATGAAAAAAATTGTTATCATATTAGCTTTCACGCTCTCATTCGGCTTCATCGCGGCACAACAACCCGAAATCTTCAATGATAAATATGAAACAAACAACCGCAACATACTAAAAGCGAATCTAACCGCCCCGATTTTCAACACGCTTTCAGCATCGTATGAATATGTATTAAACAAAAAATTCAGCCTAATTGCGAATTTCGCCTATATGCCATCGTTAGAACTGAGTCAAATCAATTATCAACGTTCATTCACCGACTTTTTTGACGTTTACACTGCGAACATAAAGAGCCTGGATATTAGCACCTTTTCCATAACGCCGGAATTTCGTATTTATTTAAACAACGGGTATGGAAATGGTTTATACCTTTCGCCCTACTTCAGGTATGAGAAATTCGACGTGAACAAATTGCTTTTTTACATTACGGTTGACGAAGAAGTGAATACGATTGAAGCGAATGGTATTGCCCACACCAATAGCCTCGGGCTTTCACTCGGCTATCAATGGCTACTAGGAAAAAAGAAAAATATTGTAATCGATTGGAATATCATTGGCACACACGCCGGACTGGCAAACAGCAAATTTAAAGGACAATATCAGGGCGAATTGACGGATGATGAACGCGAAGACATCCAATACTTCATTGACAATTCATCAATTAATTTTCTCAACATGAAATACACCGCTAAACTTCATGATGAAAATTCGATAGATTTAAATATAAAAAGTCCTTGGGTATTTCTGCGAAGCTCAGTTTCAATCGGTATCCGATTCTGAGATGAGTGATTCTCATTCTCAACAATCAAACAAAATTTATCACAATGTGAAATTAGTTTGATTGTTGATTCTTCCGCGTAACATCAATATACGGAGCAAGCCATGTACTTATCAACGCTAATCGCTTCACTTTTCCCATTCATCTTTTTTGTATTGAAACAAGATACTCTGGCTCAGAAAGTGAGAGTTCAATGTGTATTTCTAAAGATTTCCTCGCTGTTTGTCTTGCCAGTATTTTGCTAAGCCACCCTCTGCAGTTTCTTTGTACAACGAAGGTAAATCGTGTCCGGTAGTTTTCATCACCATTACAGCTTTATCAAAGCTTATCATGTGTTTCCCATCCGAAAGCATAGCTTTAAGATTGGCATCCAATGCGCGCAATGCTGCGAACGAGTTTCGTTCGATGCAAGGAATTTGCACCAAGCCACAAACGGGGTCGCACGTCATACCAAGGTGATGCTCCAATCCCATTTCTGCCGCATATTCAATCTGTTGTGGTGAGCCACCATACATTTGATTAGCAGCCGCGGAAGCCATGGCACATGCCGAGCCAACTTCACCCTGACAGCCAACTTCAGCTCCCGATATTGAGGCATTCGTTTTAATAACATTTCCAAACAAACCGGCAGTTGCCAACGCGTTAAGAATGCTTTTATCGCTCATTTCGTGATTGGTGTGCGAATGATACAACACTGCCGGCAACACCCCCGATGCTCCACAAGTAGGCGCGGTAACAACTCGTCCGCCGGCTGCATTTTGTTCCGAAACTGCCATCGCATACGCCATTACTAAACTACGACTTTGCAGGCTGGATCGATATGCCTTCGCTTTTATCAAGTAATCAGATGCTTTTCTACGCAAATTCAGTTCACCCGGCAAAACTCCATCGGCATCCAATCCTTCCTTAATGGCGTTTTTCATCGCTTTCCATATTTCATTCAGGTAATCCCACAAATCACTTTCTTCACGTTCGCGCACATACTCCCAGTAATCTTGCCCCTTGCGCTCCACGTATTGCATTATTTCAGCTATTGTATTTTGTTCATACACATGCTTTTCTTCGTCAGCCGAATGTTCGTCCATAATTTTACCGCCTCCCACACTGTAAGCAATCCATTCATTTGATTTTTTACCTTCGGCATCGAGCGCTTCAAATTTCATCCCATTGGTATGAAAAGGTAAAACAATTTCCGGATGCCAAACGAACTCCACCTCTTTAGGTTTCAGCGTTTCGGCTATCGAGAAATCGGTAAGGTGTCCTTTGCCCGTAGCCGCTAAGCTTCCATAAAGCGTAACGCGAAAAGATGCCGCATTCATATTCTCTTTATTAAACCGTTCGGCAGCAAATCGGGGTCCCATGGTATGACTGCTTGATGGACCATGACCAATACGAAAAATCTCTCTTATACTTTCCATGTTTTAAATTTCAATCTGGTGATATTTTCCTTTTTAAAAAGACTCAAAAATCAATATAAAATTGAGCAGGACGATACTAATTTATCGTTTCTCATTATACGTACAAAGATATACTATAATATACGATTAACCAATTTATGCTTAATCAAGTTTACAAAAAACATAAAAAAAGAGTCGAAACATATTTTGAAGTATGAATACGACAATTAATTCTAATGTTTTTTGTATTTTTGCGGGTATTAAATCTCAATTAACTTACTAAACACACTAAAAAACAAAAGAGACAAATGGCAATTATCAAACCATTCAAAGGCATTCGACCTCCAAAGAATTTAGTTAAAAAAGTGGCTTCCCGGCCTTATGACGTACTCAACTCCGAAGAAGCACGCGCGGAGGCTGAAGGCAATCCCTATTCGCTTTACCATATCATCAAACCAGAAATTGATTTCCCAGCCGGAACCGACGAACACGAAGAAAAAGTGTATGCTAAAGCTGCTGAGAACTTCAAGAAATTCAAAGACAACGGGTGGTTAATTCAAGATGATACCGAAAATTATTACGTTTATGCGCAGACAATGCACGGGCGTACTCAATATGGTTTAGTGGTTTGTGCATACGTGGACGACTACATGAACGAAAAAATAAAAAAACACGAGCTTACCCGCCGCGACAAAGAAGAAGACCGCATGAAGCATGTGCGCGTAAACAACGCAAACATCGAGCCAGTGTTTTTAGCCTATCCACATCGCGATGACTTAAACGAAGTAGTTTCCGAAATTATAAAAAACGAACCGGAATACAATTTCGTTGCGGATCTCGATGGCTTCGGACATAGTTTTTGGCTTATTGACGACCAAAGTACAATTGACCGGATAACATCAATTTTTGCCGAAATACCATATCTCTACATTGCCGACGGACATCACCGCAGCGCAGCAGCCGCACTGGTGGGCAACGAGAAAAAACTACAAAATTCCAATCACAGGGGCGATGAAGAATATAATTATTTCATGGCTGTATGCTTCCCCGACAACCAGCTAAAAATCATTGATTATAACCGTTTGGTTACCGACCTGAACGGATTGAGCGACGATGAGTTTTTAACTAAAATAAGCAATAGCTTTACTGTCGAAAACAAAGGAAGAGAAATTTACACCCCCGAAAAACTTCATAACTTTGCGCTTTACCTCTCCGGAACTTGGTATTCACTTACAGCCAAAGAAGGCACTTACGATGACAACGACCCTATTGGCATATTGGATGTTACTATTTCGTCCGAATTAATTCTTGATGAAATACTGGGGATTAAAGACTTACGAAGCGACAAACATATAGACTTCGTAGGAGGAATACGCGGACTTGGCGAGCTTCAACAGCGCGTGGATAGCGGCGAAATGCGTGCCGCATTAGCACTCTATCCGGTTTCGATGAAACAATTGATCGACATTGCCGATAGTGGCAACATCATGCCACCCAAAACAACTTGGTTCGAGCCAAAACTTCGCTCCGGATTGGTAATTCATGAGCTAATCTAATCCAATTTTCATTTTCAACCAAAGGGATTTGAACAAACCGCTTTGACATTCGTTTTATAAAACCGGCGTTTTACACAAGTATAATGCCGGTTATTTTCTTTTTCTTGAAATTTTAATTTGAGTAAACAAACAAAAACATGCAAACAGAAAATTTATTGAAGCTGATTGAGTTTATCAAAGAAATTGACAAATTGAAATACATCCAACGAAAGACCAAATTGTTCAACAGCGACCGACACGAAAACGATGTAGAGCATAGTTGGCACTTGGGAATGATGGCTATTGTATTGGCCGAACATGCCAACAAAGCCATCGATATGCTGAAAGTGATAAAAATGGTGATGATTCATGACATTGTGGAGATTGACGCCGGCGACACGTTTATGTATGACAAACAAAAAAATCATTCAAACACAGAAGAAGAAAGGAAAGCGGCTCAACGGATTTTCGGACTACTGCCAAGCAATCAGGCAAGCGAATTGATTGCAATATGGGAGGAATTTGAAGCTGGTGAAAGTGAAGAAGCCCGATTTGCCAAAGCGATGGATCGATTTGAGCCTTTACTGCAAAACACCTCCAACCAAGGCGGAACCTGGCGTGAGTTTGATGTAAAATATGCAACTGTGTTTGAGAAAAAAAGTATTATTAAAAATGGTTCGACAACAATATGGAATTATGCTGAAGAATTAATCAATCAAAGTGTTGAAAATGGCATTTTGAAAAAAGACTAAGAAAAATCATCTGAAAAATTCGAAACTTATGAGTAGCAACAGAGAAAAATCAAAAAGAAAAGATGCACATACTTCAAGTTGAGAGCTAAGCAGAGGCAAACTTACTCCTAAAATACAATAAAACCACGTTTTTTATGTTTTTATTTATAATTTACTTGAAATCCCGGTAATGCGTAAATATAAAATCCAACATATTCTTATACTGGCGTTATTTTTCGGCTTGCAGGCTTGCGGTGGAGCAAAAAAGATGGTTCAGAAAGCCGACACGCACTATGCCAAAGGCGAATATGCCTTTGCAGGCGAAATATATCGAAAAGCATATTCCAAAATCTCATTTAAAGATAAAGATCTGCGCTCAGTAGCAGCTTTCAAACAAGGCGAATGCTACAGACAAACTAATCTACCTCGTGCTGAGCAAGCATATCAGAACGCTGTAAGAAACAAATATGCGGATAGCATTGTATTTTTCAGGCTGGCTCAGGCTGAACATAAAAACGGGAAATTTAATGCAGCAATTCAAAACTACAACACGTACTTAAACGCCTCTCCGGATGACGCGCTGGCAATCAGCTGCTTACAAGGCGCTCGACTCGCCGACTCGCTCATTGCAAACCCATCGCGCTACATTATCCGAAGAGAACGCGACCTGAACGTGGGGCGAAGCTCCTCTTTCAGCCCCTCATTTGCCGGAATAGATGGCGATTTGCTCATTTTTACATCCAACCGAAAGGTCAGCAGTAAAGAAAAAGCACAAAAGAACAACAAAGTAAGTGGACAACCCAACAACTCGCTTTTTCAGATAAAACGAAACAGCCAGAAAAAATGGGATAAGCCCGAGATTGTGGAAGGCGACATTAACACGAAAAATGACGAAGGCATAGCATCTTTTACGCAAAACGGACAAAACATCTACTTCACACGTTCAATTACCGAAGACGCCAAAGGCGATGGCACGCAAATACTCACCGCAGCGCGTTCGGGGGGAAGCTGGGGCGCACCATCGCCAATAACTCTTTACTCCGACAGTACCATCTCCGTAGCGCATCCGACCATCACGCCCGATGGCAGCACACTCTATTTTGTATCCGACGCGCCGGGAGGATTTGGAGGGAAAGACATCTGGCGCACTAAACTGGAGGGAGGCAAGCCTACATTTATCGAAAACCTGGGTGATCAAATCAACACTACCGGCGACGAAATGTTTCCGACATTCAAACCGGATGGAACACTCTATTTTTCTTCTAACGGACATGCCGGCATGGGCGGTTTGGATATCTTTGAAGCAACTGAAGTCACTAAAGAAGATAGCACCAAAAACTGGCATGTGGTAAATATGGGAACACCGGTAAACTCGAGCTACGATGACTTCGGGATGACATTTGAAGGTACTACCAACACCGGTTATTTCGCATCGAACCGAGGTGAAACGCGAGGTTACGACGCCATCTGGCACTTTGAACTACCCGAGCTGGAATACTTTTTGGAAGGAAAAATACTTACCCGCAACGGCGAAGTTATCCCCGAAGCTCGAATCAACGTAGTGTCTGATGATGGCGAAACTGCACGAATCAACACCAAAGGTGATGGAAGTTTTCGATACAAGCTGAAACCCAACATCAATTACCTTCTTCAAGCCTCCGGGAATGGCTATTTAAACAAAAGTGACACGCTATCAACCTTCTTGGTAAGCCGGAGAAAAAGCGAAACTTTGACACGCAACTTCAAACTCATGCCAAGTTTTGAATCAACAAGAATCGACAATATCTATTATGATTTCGACAAAGCAACGCTTCGGCCGGAATCAAAAGAGGGATTGAATGAGCTAATCGGCATGATGAACGAAAACCCCAATATCACCATCGAACTAAGCTCGCATACCGACTACATTGGCAATAATACATACAACCGCGATTTGTCGGCGCGCCGCGCACAGTCCGTTGTGGATTATCTCATCGCAGCAGGCATTGACGGCAACCGACTGAAAGCTATCGGCTATGGCGAAGAAAAACCGATTATTACAGATAAACATGTCGTGCAACAATACCCTTTTCTGAACGAAGGTGTGGAACTTAACGAGCAGTTTATACTCACACTTCCGGCAACGGAGCAAGAAAAAACAAATCAAATAAACCGTAGAACCGAATTTATTGTTACAAGTACAAACTTTGGGTTATATTGAAAACATTGGAATTAAACTAAAAAACATCTGCAACCAACATACATATTCATAAATGAAACAATATCACAATCTGTTAAACCGAATTCTGGATGAAGGAGTATTAAAAAAAGACCGAACCGGAACCGGCACAATCAGCCTTTTTGGTCATCAAATGCGCTTCAACCTGGAAGAAGGCTTTCCCTGTATTACCACAAAGAAATTACATCTGCAATCCATCATTCACGAGCTTCTTTGGTTTCTGAATGGCGACACCAACACAAAATACCTGGTGGACAACGGTGTGCGGATTTGGAATGAATGGGCTGATGAAAATGGAGACTTAGGTCATATCTATGGTTATCAATGGCGCTCGTGGCCCGACTACAATGGCGGACACATCGACCAGATACAACAAGCTGTAGATTTGATAAAAAAAGATCCCGACTCTCGCCGCATTATCGTGAGCGCGTGGAATGTAGCAGACCTACCCAATATGAATCTGCCACCGTGCCACGCTTTTTTCCAGTTTTATGTTAATGATGGGAAATTAAGCCTGCAACTCTACCAGCGAAGCGCGGATGTATTTCTCGGCGTTCCGTTTAATATAGCATCCTATGCGCTACTTCTGAAAATGATGGCACAAGTAACGGGGCTGAAAGCCGGTGACTTTGTCCACACCCTTGGCGACGTGCATATCTACAGCAACCACATCGAGCAGGTAAAACTTCAACTAAGCCGTGAGCCACGTCCACTCCCAAAGATGCTAATTAATCCCAACATCGACAACATCTTCGGGTTTCAATACTCCGATTTTGAACTAACTGACTACGACCCATACCCACACATCAAAGGTGATGTTGCAGTTTAATCTACAAATTCATTCGGTTAATTCAAACTTTGAAATAATAATAGCAAGCAAGACAATGTTCTTATTCACTTTTTTTGAGTAACTTTGCAGTTCTGTTTAATCATAGCAGCAAACGATTTGTTAGAAATTTAAAATAAAAATATTATGTCACAAATCTCAATTATTGCCGCGGTATCAGACAATTACGCAATCGGCAAAAGCAACAAATTACCCTGGCACATGCCTGCCGACATGAAGTTTTTCAAAGAGATCACCACCGGACATGCCTTGATAATGGGGCGACTTACCTATGAGAGCCTACCACATGGCGCGCTCCCAAATCGCAGAAACATTGTACTAACATCCATACCCGAGGGAAATATCGGTAAAATCTACGAAGCAACTTCCCTGCGCGAGGCAATTGATCTCTGCGAAAAGGAAGAAAATGTATTCATTATGGGTGGAGCTTCCATTTTCAAACAAGCTTTAGAATTTCCGGGTATCGACACCATGTATATTACCTGGATACATCATGAATTTCAAGCCGATGTTTACTTCCCCGAATTTGACAAAGAACTTTGGAAATTGGATAGCTGTGAGCGACACGACGCCGATGAACTGAATCCATATCCCTATTCGTTTTGCAAATATTCAAAAAACTAAGTAGAAAAAGAAAATACTTCTACCAAATTCTTAATAAAAACAGCTTTCTGACATGAAAGCTGTTTTTATTTTGTAAAATTAGTCAGCAAACAAGCAAATCTTATTACACTTTGCTTTGATTATCATTTTATTTTCATACATTTGCACAATTAAAATCACATAATACGAATAAAAGCCATTTTTCAAGTGAAGACGGTTATCATGCAAGACTATTTCTACAAGAAGAAAAATAGCATTTTATAAAAAAAATCATTTAGAAATGTATTTCATTAAACCTAAAAACTACAAGCCGATACTCGATTTGCAACAAACCGAATTGGCAATCAAACGAATTAAAGATTTCTTTCAAGAGAACCTGGCATCGGAGCTAAGGTTACGTCGTGTTACCGCTCCACTTTTTGTATTACGTGGCACCGGGCTTAATGACGACCTCAACGGAGTGGAACGTGCGGTAAACTTCGCCATCAAAGACATGGGTGAAGAGCGCGCCGAAGTAGTGCATTCATTGGCAAAATGGAAACGCGTAACACTCGCCGACTATCAAGTTCCCGAAGGATATGGCATTTATACGGATATGAACGCAATTCGCGCTGACGAAGAGCTTGGCAATATCCACTCGCTTTATGTTGATCAATGGGACTGGGAGCAGGTTATCACTGAAGAAAACCGCAATGTGGAATTTCTAAAGAAAATCGTTCGAAAAATATATGCCGCTTTCCTTCGCACAGAATACCTGGTTTCCGAAAGTTTTCCTGAAATAAAACCGGAATTACCCGAAGAAATCACATTCATTCACTCCGAAGAGTTGTTGCAGTTGTATCCCAATCTCACTCCGAAAGAAAGAGAATTTGAAATTACAAAGAAACACAAAGCTGTATTCCTCATTGGTATCGGATGCACATTGAGCAACGGCGAAAAACACGATGGACGCGCCCCCGACTACGACGACTGGACTACACCCGGCGAAAACGGGCTTCCCGGACTGAATGGCGACATTTTACTCTGGAATTCAGTTCTTGAAATTCCGTTTGAAGTATCTTCCATGGGAATAAGAGTAAGCAAAGACGCGCTGCTACACCAGCTCAAATTATCGGGGCAAGAAGAAAGACTTAAACTCTATTTCCACAAAAGATTGACAAACGGCACACTACCTCTATCCATAGGTGGTGGTATCGGTCAATCACGACTGTGCATGTTTTTTCTTCGCAAAGCGCATATTGGTGAAATACAGGCAAGTATATGGTCGGAAGAGATGAAAGAAATATGTGAAATTGAAGATATTTTTTTAATTTGATAAAGCAGAATAAACCCGGAAGCAAGATGCGCCGGGTTTGTTTTTTTCATCACTTATCGCTCCATTTTACAATTCAAAACAGCTATATAATAAACAACAAAGCTCGTTTTCTTCCCTTCGACAAACGACTACGCACCAATAGATGTGCCATAAACTATAAAAAAACTATTGATAATTGAGTTTTTACGCTTAAATTTGCATTTTATAAAAACAAGACATACAAAAAGTATCGTCTTTCACAACTTTACAAAACCAATATTAAAAATCCCATTCGAATGACTCTTGATTTTCAGAAATCCGGCGGACTAATTCCCGCAATAATTCAGGATGCCAACACCAATAAAGTGTTGATGCTTGGCTATATGAACGAAGAATCACTTCAAATAACGCGCGACAGCGGAAAAGTTACATTCTTCAGCAGAACAAAAAACCGGCTTTGGACTAAAGGCGAAGAGAGCGGGAATTTTCTGAATGTGGTGTCATTAACTGCCGACTGCGACAACGACACACTTTTAATAAAAGTACATCCGGCAGGACCGGTATGCCACACAGGCTCCGACACTTGCTGGAATGAAACGAATAAATCCGACATTTCGTTTCTTGCTCATCTTCAGGACTTTATAGGCACTCGCTACAAAGAGATGCCTGAAGGCTCCTACACCACCTCATTATTCAAAGAAGGTGTGAATCGCATGGCGCAAAAGGTGGGCGAAGAAGCCGTAGAAACCGTAATAGAAGCCACCAATGGCACGAATGAAGGGTTCATTTATGAAGCATCCGATTTGGTGTATCACTTAATCGTACTTTTGACATCCAAAGGTTTTACGCTGACCGACATAGCCAAAGAGCTGGAAAAAAGGCATAAATAGCAAACAACGACACTGTAGAACTTCAAAAAGAAACAACGCTGAAATGACAAACAAAACGCTAATCAAATACGAGGGAGTAGAATTGTGCCAGCAGGAACACATCGTGCTAAAAAACATCAATCTTGCGATTGGGGTTGGCGAGTTTATTTTCATACACGGACAAGTGGGAAGCGGGAAAAGCACCTTTCTGAAATCGCTTTATGGCGAAATACCTGTAAACGAAGGTGAAGCATCCATCTTCAACTACAATTTAAGGAAATTAAAACGAAAAGATATTCCAATCTTAAGACGTAAAGTAGGTGTGGTTTTTCAGGATTTTCAGCTACTTACCGACCGCACGATACTTGCGAATCTGCAATTTGTGTTACGAGCTACAGGCTGGAAGGACAAAAAGGCTATTGCCGAACAGATCGACAATGTGTTATACCAGGTTGGGATGCAAAACAAAGGCTATAAAATGCCTCATCAACTCTCAGGAGGAGAACAACAGCGCATCGTAATCGCGCGCGCGCTCCTTAATTCGCCCGAAATCATTTTGGCTGATGAACCTACAGGAAATCTTGACCCCAAAACCGGAAACGAAATCATGGAGTTGCTCTATTCCATTCGCAAATCCGGCACAACGGTGTTGTTAGCTACCCACAACCACAATTGGGTGGATGTATTTCCGGGAAGAGTATTGGAATGTGGCAATGAAGCGCTGAAAGAAAAAAGCCAACCGGCTTAATCACCGGTTAGCTTTTCAATTATATAAAAAAAAATCCTTCCCCTTTACTTCAGAGATTTGTATTCGCGTTAGTATCGGTAGTGTTCCGCTTTGTAGGGACCATCCATTTTCACCCCGATATAAGACGCTTGTTCGGGAGTTAGTTTCGTAAGCTTCACACCCAATTGGTCTAAGTGCAAACGAGCAACCTCTTCGTCCAGATGTTTTGGCAAGCGATACACATCCACCGCATAATCTTTTGTAAAAAGTTCGATTTGTGCCAAAGTCTGATTTGTGAATGAATTACTCATCACAAAGGAAGGATGTCCTGTAGCACAACCCAAATTCACAAGCCGACCATCAGCAAGTAAAATGATGCTGTTTCCGGTTGAGAAAGTATATTTATCTACTTGCGGCTTGATGTTGGTATGCACAATACCGGGATATTTTTTCAGTTTTTCCACCTGGATTTCATTGTCGAAATGGCCTATATTGCATACTATTGCACCATCTTTCATTTTTTCCATGTGCTCAATGCGAATGATGTCTTTATTTCCGGTGGTGGTTACATAAACATTCGCTTCGGCCAAAGCATCTTCTACGGTTACCACTTCAAAACCCTCCATGGCTGCCTGAAGCGCGCAAATCGGGTCAATTTCAGTAACCAACACACGTGCGCCATAAGCACGCATGGATTTTGCCGAACCTTTGCCCACATCGCCATATCCACACACCACTACTACTTTTCCGGCAAGCATCAGATCGGTAGCACGCTTGATTCCATCGGCAAGTGATTCGCGACACCCGTAAAGGTTGTCAAATTTCGATTTCGTTACCGAGTCGTTTACATTGAAAGCGGGGAATAGCAACTCGCCTTGCTCCATCATCTGATAAAGACGATGCACACCCGTTGTTGTTTCTTCCGACACACCACGAATTTCGGGTGCCATGCGGCTCCAAAGCGAGGCGTCTTCTTTCAATACAGCTTTAAGTATGGAATAAAGCTCTTTTTCATCGGCTACTTCTACTTCTTTATCGAGAATAGAGGCATCTTTTTCAGCTTTCACACCCACGTGAATCATCATGGTCGCATCGCCGCCATCATCCACAATTACTGTTGGACCTTTATTTCCTTCGAAAATAAGCGCCTGAAGCGTGCACCACCAATACTCCTCAAGCGTTTCGCCCTTCCATGCAAACACCGGAATACCTGCGGCTGCGATAGCTGCGGCTGCATGGTCTTGTGTGGAATAAATATTGCAACTCGCCCATCTCACTTCAGCGCCAAGCTCTTTTAATGTTTCGATAAGCACTGCGGTTTGAATTGTCATGTGAAGCGAGCCCATGATGCGCGCACCCTGAAGTGGTTTTGTAACGCCATATTTCGCACGAAGCGACATCAATCCCGGCATCTCTTTCTCGGCAAGCTCTATCTCTTTCCTACCAAAATCGGCCAGAGCCATGTCGGCGACTTTGTATGATAAACTTGAAAATGTTTCTGGTTTCATAATTGTTTTTTAATTTTTTAATCTTCTTGTGTTGCAGTAGCATTACAGATTCGACAAGCATTTACACATGTTTTCTACTCTTTTTGTAATTCCGTGATCTGTAAAAAATGAAGTTGCAAAGTTACAACAAAAAATCAGAAAAGAGAAAAAACGGATATTTGTAAATCTACGTGGCAACACAATTCTAATTTCATACCGCAAAATAGCTTTCCAACTCTTTCAGCGTATCAGGATTTGTGGCTATGTCGCGCACTATTTTTCCTTTTTCGAGCACCACCGTACGTTTGCAAACCTCAGTTACGTGGTTCAGGTCGTGGCTGGAAATGAGCATGGTCATATTTTCTTTTTCCTGAAGTTCGTTGAGCAACCGTTTGAGGCGAATTTGCGACGAAGGATCGAGCGCGGTGAAAGGCTCATCTAAAATCAAAATTTTTGGTCCGACAAGGAGTGCCGCCGCAATGCCTACTTTCTTCTGATTCCCTTTTGAAAGTTCGCGAATCAACTTTTTGTTTCCCGATACTTCGCCATTGAAAAACTCAGACATATTCTCAACAAATAAGGCAATATCGCCTTCCGACTTTCCATAAAGTTTACCTACAAAAGTAAAATACTCATCGGGAGTAAGAAAGTCAATCAAAAAACCTTCATCGAGAAACGATCCTACTTTATTTTTCCATTCATCATGGCGCGCCACAGGCACATCATCTATTTGCACCGCACCGCTATCAGCCTCAATCAAATCGAGAATCAGACGGAACAGTGTGGTTTTGCCGGCACCATTGTTGCCCACAAGCCCAAAACTTTCGCCTTGAGCAATGGCAAGCGAGTCAATATCAAGGACTTTAATGTTATTATACTGCTTTGATAAATCTGAAATTGCTATCATATTTTTCTTTATTTCTGAAATCTGTTATTGTATTCTGAATTAATCTTTTTCTCTAAATCCTTGTGCCATAAAATACTTGCGCTGTACGAAATTTTTTGTACAAATATTGATCTGATACGGCAGCAACGCTACACCCACCAGCCCTATCAAAGCAAAAACCAGCATTGCAAATTCAAACGACACGACAAGTTGAAGCAAAAATGCCAACAATGGAGGTAATCCCATCAGCGGCAATACCAGTAGAAAACTTTTATAGCTTGTGCCCTGATAATTAAATGAACTTTTTGCCATCAAGTCAATTCGCTTGTTGTTGTAACTGGCAAAATATAGCATCAAAAACACATTCACACCCGTGTTGTAAAGCAACATCGCGAGATGAAGATAAACAATTTTCATTCCTATGAAAAAATAAGGCGTTGTGAGGGTAAACGAAATCAGATTGAATGCGATTAGTATCGTAAAATAGGTTTTGATATAGGTGCGCGCATCAAGATTTTTTGTCATAATCGCGTCGAAATAGTTGCTTTCCCAGCTAATAGCCCATTGGCCATACATCATGGAGGCCATACCCGTGAGCACGAGTCCGATAAAAACCAACCAACCCGCGTTTTCGGCATATATATCGTTGGTATAGAAAAGCAGACCATAAAGCAAGAAAAAAGCCGACATCACAATCAATGACTTGGTTCGTTTATGCCTGAATATCAATCGCATCTGCAACTGAATCAGTTCGCCGATAGTTCCATATTTCTCCAGAAAAGAAAAACGGCCGGTAATTCGATTATCATTTCTACTGAGTTTCTCATTATAGCGTTCTGGATAATAGTTTTTTGAGAAAAACAGCACATTCAGTCCATAGGCGGCAAAGGCAATAAGCAGTGTTACCAACCATCCGAAAGGTGTAATTACCAAAAATCCAAAAATCTTCATAGAGATATCAAATAGAGAGAAAATATTGAAATACTCCAATGCTCCGAATGCCGCTCCCACGCCAACCAAAACGAACAACGCGATTAAATTTGAACCAAAACGACGTTTGAGAAAGGCAGATAGCCACACATTGAACCAAACGAGCAAAATGGTATTAACGATAAGTTGTGTTGCTACTAAGCCCGACTGCCACTGAACAACACTGCGCAAGGCAAATGGAACAACCACAAGCAATACCAAATAATTGGCTGGTTGAAACAATGGCTTGAACAGCAAGAGATTCACTAAGGTATTTCGTTTAATGGGTAGCGTTTGATAAAATTCAAGATTGACCGAGCTTAATCCCTGCATAAAAAAGCGAAAAACAAGAATACTCAACAACACATAGAGCGAAGCTCCGTTGACAAGCTCAAGGGGTGTAAAGTTAGCGTCAACTTCTCCGAGCATATCGCCCAGAAAAAAACCCATTACGACAAAAATAACAATAAAATAGAGCGCCATGAAGCCCATCAAGAGCTTAACCGCCAGTCCTTTGTAAAATGCTTGCGAACGAAATGAACGCAAAAACTCCTGTTTTAATAATTTTCCGACTACCATACTACACTGCAATTTAATCCAATTTTGTCTGTTCTTCTTCTTGATACCAACTCGAATACATGGCATAGTTGTGAGCTATCCGGCGATTCATTTCGTGTGTTTGCTGCGGCTCCACATCTTTCACATACTTAGCAGGCACACCCGCCCAAAGCGTAAAAGGGGGAATCTTCGTATTGCTCAGCACCACCGAGCCTGCCGCCACGATAGCGCCCTCGCCCACTTCCACATAATCAAGCAAAGTAGCGCTCATACCTATCAGCGCGTAAGCATCAATTTTTGCGCCATGCACCACCACATTATGCCCTATGGATACATAATCGCCTATTTCTACTACCGACTTCTGATATAGGGTGTGAAGTACCGACCCATCCTGAATGTTCACATGATTGCCAATGCGGATGGAGTTCACATCGCCACGAAGCACCGCGTTGAACCACACGCTGCAACCTACGCCCATCACCACATCGCCTACAATAGTAGCATTATCGGCAAGAAAACAATTATCACCAAACTGGGGAGTAAAGCCCCGAACAGATTTTATATAAGCCATTTTTTTAAGATATTAATTTGAAAATCTCATTTCATTCTCCAAAAATAACAAAAAAAAAATCAGGCACAAAACATTATATGTAATAAAATAAACAAGGCATACAGAAAAAGAACTTTTTCCGTATGCCTGTTGGAGGTAACTAAACTAAAATCTAATAAATTAGAAAGGCAGGTCATCCCCTTCGGCCGACGCGATAGGAGCTTCTGCTTCGACAACTCCGGTTGAAGCCACTGACGGCGTAGCCGGATTTTCACTGTTTTGATCCGGGCGACGACCAAGAAGCTGAATATTATCAGCCACTATCTCGGTAGTATAGCGCTTTACGCCATCCTTCTCCCAACTTCGTGTTTGAAGTTTACCTTCAACATAAATTTGGGTACCTTTGCGAATGTATTTCTCAGCCATTTCTGCCAAACCGCGCCAAGCAACGATGTTGTGCCATTCGGTTCGATCAGGCACCTGAGTTCCATTCTGCATGGTATATCCACGCTCGGTGGTTGCCAATGTAAAATTTGCTACTGCGACATTTTTGTCCAAATAACGTACTTCCGGGTCACGACCCACATTTCCTACTAAAATTGCTTTGTTAACTGACATGATACTTAATATTAAAGTGATTAATTTAAAACAATTGCACGGCAAATATACACATATTTTTCAATTTTCAAACACATTGCTTTGTTTTTGTCGTAAAATATTTTTCTTGAAAGAATCTGCGAGGTTTTACTTCACCGAAATAACATCGACAAAACGAATTTGAAATAAATCATCAGGAGAAAAATTAATTCAAAAAAAAATCAACACTTGGATAGAAGCGAGCAAAATATGAGGCTACAATCATTTCATTAGAAAATTATGATAATCATAAATAAATTTGTAAATTTGCAAATAATTCAACCAAAACAAATTAAATAAAAAAAAGCGACAATGAGACTTATCATTCAACCAGATTATCAGAATGTTTCTGAATGGGCTGCTAATTACATTGCGTCCAAACTGATTGCTGCAAACCCTACGAGCGACAAACCTTTTGTGCTTGGACTTCCTACAGGTTCTTCACCACTTGGCACATACAAACAATTGATTAAACTGCACAAAGCAGGTGTGATTTCTTTTGAAAATGTTATCACCTTCAATATGGACGAGTATGTAGGATTGCCTAAAGAGCATCCTCAAAGCTACTATAACTTTATGTGGACCAACTTCTTCAACCATGTGGATATCAAGCCGGAGAACGCGCACATCCTCAATGGAATGGCTGAAGACCTGGATGCTGAATGTGAGGCTTACGAAGCAAAAATGAAAGAAGTGGGTGGTATCGACCTATTTTTAGGTGGCATTGGCGCCGACGGGCACATCGCTTTCAACGAACCGGCATCTTCATTGTCATCACGCACGCGTCAAAAAACGCTGACTACCGAAACGCTTATCGCCAACTCGCGTTTCTTCGACAACGATGTGAATAATGTACCGAAAACCTCCATCACGGTAGGTGTAGGCACTGTATTGGATGCGAAAGAGGTGATAATCATCGTAAATGGACAAGGCAAAGCGCGTGCGCTCCGCCATGCGGTAGAAGAGCCTATTAACCACATGTGGACTATCAGCGCACTTCAATTGCACCCAAAAGGGATTATTGTTTGCGATTACGACGCATGTTCCGAGCTTAAAGTGGGTACATATAAATACTTCCTGGATATTGAAAAAGAACGTTTAGACCCCAACAGTCTGATTTAATTTTCGTAATAAAACAACGAAAACAAAAGTATCCCGAATAAACCGTTACAAGCATTTATACAACAAACGAGCCACAGAATTACGTTCTGTGGCTCGTTTGTTGGTATTGATTTCTGATTTTTGAGGATGTGGGCTGTTCCAACCGAATGGCAATTCGAGCATTGGAATCATTTCGAGCATTGTTTTGTTATGCAACAATCCTATTTACAAATCATTTTCCCCCATTTTGTCATGTAACAATTTCATTTGTAAATCATTTACCACCCATTTTGTCGATTGACAATTTCATTCGTAAATCATTTTCACCCATTTTGTCATGTAACAATTTCATTCGTAACTCATTTTCACCCGTTTTGTCATTTGACAATTTCATTTGTAAATCATTTTCACCCGTTTTGTCATTTGACAATTTCATTCGTAAATCATTTTCACCCGTTTTGTCGATTGACAATTTTAGTGGTAACTCATTTACCACCCATTTTGTCATGTAACAATTTCATTTGTAAATCATTTTCACACGTTTTGTCGATTGACAATTTTAGTGGTAACTCATTTATCACCCGTTTTGTCATGTAACAATTTCATTTGTAAATCATTTACCACCCGTTTTGTCGATTGACAATTTCACCTATATAACTTATTCCGGTGCATAAGCACCAGACTTTTCCTGATTTTATCATTTATTGCCTCTGATTTCAACTCTTAGATTTCTTACACGATCATCAAGATAATGGTACTTACCGCGAAAAACAGATCAATTACTATGCTTTTTGATGAAAATATCGGAAATCAATATAGGGAGAAGCTTTGTCGAGATAAGGAGAATAGTAAGGCTTCGCAAACAAATCGGATATTCATTACTCGAAGTTGAAGAGTGTGTGAGCGCGACAAGCCATTTAATTCGTAAAAATATCATTATCCAAATGAAATACGATGACGATATGCACTAAAAAAAGCGCTCAGGAATAAAAAATCCTGAGCGCTTTTTTGTAACTTACGTCCATCAAAAAAAAAATCGAAGACTAAAAAATTATTTTTTGATTATTTTCATCACATTTTGACCTGATTTGACGATATATACTCCCGGCGCATAGGATTTCATTTCCACTTCGGTTGCCCCATTTAAAGCTTTTGATTTCTGCAAAACTACTCCTTGCATATTACAAACGACAACTTCGGCATTCGAGTTCAGACCTCGAACAGTCAGTTTATCAACAACCGGATTCGGCGCACACTCAATGCTTGTTTCAACTTTCGGCTCCGAGGTGTAAGGCGCTCCAAGGTATTTGATGTCGAGATAATTCAAACGCGACTCAATCCAGTTGGCAAGAAAGTCCATTTCAATATCAAGATTTGGCTTACCCCATTTTGCTTTCTCACGCACATCGGCTCCACTTTTGGTCATCGCATCGGCATAATTGGTAAAGCGCTGCATCAGATTAGTGTATGAGAAATAGTTGCCACGGAGGCTTTGGTAACGTTCTTTTAATTTAACCGTTTTCCAGGTATCTGCATCCAGTTGTTTCATCCGCATGAACAGATTGAATTGCCCATGTTCGTTGTTAGTCAAAAAGGTATCAAAATCCTGCTCGGGATATGTGATTGACTTACTACCATCCCAACGAATACCCCAAGAGCCATCGATATCCCATGGTGTAACGCTTACTTTAGGCGAAACAGTTTGGTCGTAAATGGATGTATAGGTGTTTTTACCATGATTGTCGGTTGCGAGCATCAGTTCAATAAACAGATAATAATCAAGATAAACCGGCAAATCGAAAGTGGCCGACATATTGCTTAAGAATTGGGTGTTGTTGGTATATAAGCTTGAAGCCGTCTTAGCCGCAGCCGAAAAATTATCCCAAGCGATAGGCTCACCTTCATCCAAATCGGGATACTTATATTCATAACCGCTCCAATTGATGTAATTGTTGTTAAAATTTGGGATTGAGCTGTTACCATTATAAGGATAGCCGAACATAACGGCTGTACTCCAACTCGTAGCTTTCACCAAAGCTCCACGCTGAGTATAAACAGGTGTTCCCGTACTGATGTCTTGTTGGAGTTTTTTCAGTTTTAGTTGCTTCCTATCTATTTTTTCGGTCATGCAATACAGTCCCCAGTACGCTTCGTTGATGAAAACTTCAACAAATTGCCCGCGAGTACCGTTAATTATTTTCGGCTCTTTATCCGCCCAGTAAGGCTTTGTGGCAAAGTCGTTCCACAAATCAAATGAAACACGGTTTCGCATTCGCGCGGGATCCACATACATAGCATCAAGTATCCAGTTATTATCATTCCGAAAATCGAAGAATGTGCGATCGGTGGAGTTGATTCCTGAAGAATCGCGTAAATTAATCGCAAAACTTTTTTTGGGAAAGCCAAGAGAAGTAGCACCGCGATTTCGGATATTCGTGGGCACTATTTCACTTTCACCCTCTTTCAGAGGTTCATTTACTGATATTTTTGCAAGTGAATATACATTACCAATGTTGGCGTCAGTATAAATCTGAACAATTGGTAAAGATGAGAAATAGAGTTTAGCAGTTTCCCGGGTAGCTCCAGCCTTTTTGATTTCAAATGTAAAGTACTGCGCACTTGACACATTATTAAAACTAAAGTTAACACCCGATACAACTTCAACTCCATCAATATACAATTTATCAGATGCGTCTTTCATAGCAAACTCAAGCAAACAACTGAGTGATGTGGCTGGCATTGAAGCTTTGGGTAGTGTTACAAAAAACTCTTTCTTAAGTTTATCGACCACCGGAGTTTTACCATTTATTTTGAAACTTTGCATATAAGGAGCAAAAGCGCCTAAGGTGCGGGTAGCTTCTTGCGGAACAGTAATTTTTCCATCGTCGCTCACCGCTGTGCCCGAACTATCGTAGAATACAAACATTTCATTTGCAGATCCTTGCCCCGAATAAACACCAATGGGGTAAACTCCTTCGCTCAGGCTGGTGCGTTTATTCCATATTTTGGAACTGTTGGCAACTGCGCGGATGACATAGTAGCTTGTGCCGTTCGTTTGCTTATGCTCCAATGTGAACGATGTGGAGTTGTCGGGATATAGGGCGTCAACCAGCTCCAACGCGTATCTATCGGTCATTGTGGCATTATATCGAATGTATTTTTTGCTCTCCGAGTTCTGGAATGTGTAGTAATCGCCCGAAATATTCTTGATTATCCAATAGTCGCTTTCCGTTGCATTTTCTTCATTTTTTTCACCATCATAAATCAGTTGATAACTTCCCGTGTGAGGACTTATAGCTCCATCACTATTCGTATCATACGTAGCAATCAGGTATTTACTTTTAGTCAAAAGCGGCTTTGATTGAATATAATTAAAAGGGAGCAGGAATAAGAGAACTGTAAGAAAAACATGTGATTGTTTCATCTGGTTGAAATTTGATTTGATTCTATCTTTTATATGTCTAAAAAATCTTTTTTTCTAAATCAGATAAGAACTAATTTTGCTTTAGTCTGACCCAACATCAAAACAAGATAATTTCGGGACGCAAAATTATTAATATTATTCAACATATAAAACTGATTTATTGTTTTTTGTCGCTAAGTGGAGCAAAAATATAAAGTAATTGCATTGCGAGAGCAAATTACATACGAAAAGCTCCATCAAAAAAAAACCGGCAATTAAACATTACCGGTTTCTCTATCTACATCAAGTCGATTTATAAAGTTTTAAGCTTAAAGTTTTTCCACAACACTTTAATACCGCCCCCATCATGAATTTGCAAGGCGATGCGTCCATGTCCTTTGCCAATTTTATCATCGACAAAATCGACCATTTCCATGCCGTTAAGCCATGTTTTCACACGATTGCCTTCTACACGTATTCGCAATGTGTTCCATTCGTTTTCCTTTAAATACTTTTCCTTCTCTGCCGGGATTTTTATGAGCCAGCCTCTGCCGTATGATTCATAAATACCGCCAGTGCCTTGTCCGAGTGGCGCTACTTCTACCTGCCAGCCATTCACCACCGCGCCAGGCTCCACAAAAGAACGAATAAACACTCCCGAATTTCCATTTGATTCTTGCTTGAAATCGACCGAAAAATCGAAATCGTCATAATAAGCCCTCGTGGCAAGATAGCCATATTTCTTTTCAGCTCCACTTTCACACACCAGATTTCCATTTTCGACATACCACTTTTCTTGCCCGTAAACATCCCAACCAGTGAGGTCTTTACCATTGAAAACAGACACATCACGCGTTTTACGGGGCAATTCTTTTATTTTCATATTCCGAAACCATGCCGCAGAGCCATGATCCTGCAAACAAATAACCCCTTTACGTGCCAAACCATATTCCGGAGCATTTTCCCACTTGCCACTATTCTTGCGTTTGAACCAATCGTCGGTCCATGCTTCAAATTCCACCACCTTCTCACCATTAAGCCAATGCGTTACATGCCCATTGTCAAACACTATTCGAGAGATGTTCCAACTTCCGGCAGGTTTAATTTTTAGCTTTGATTTGTCGGTGATGTGCATGGCATAATCGGCTGCCGTTTTCTGCCAATCTTCTAATTTCTCGGGGAAACCAATGTCGTCAATCAACTGATATTCAGGACCGGTAACATAAGGCACTTTGAATTTCGGATTTTCTACAACGTGATAAAGAACGCCACTATTGCCACCTTTCGCCACTTTCCACTCCCATTCCAAGATAAAATTTTCGTATTCACGTTCGGTAACAATGTAACCACTTGCGTCGCCACCACCTCCTTTTGCCTTGATAGTTCCTTTTTTCACAAACCAAGGACCTGTAAGTGAAGTACCGTTATAGTCGCGCCAGCCGTTGAGTGTTTTCCCATCAAAAAGCAATTTCCAGCCATCGGCTTTTTCTTTTTCCGACAACACATTTTGGGGTGTAGCAGTAGCACATGCGCTTATAAGCGCCAAAACTGCCACAATGATACTAAAAGTTTTGAATTTCATGATTTCTGATTTATTCTTTTAAAATTTAACTATTGATGAATTACTTATTTTTTTTGTCAAAAAGCTCCAATGCTTCGCCTACAACAAAATTGCTACCTCCAACAAAAACCAGATCATCGGTTTCAGCATCTTCAACAGCCTGATTAACCGCATCTTTCACTGATCCAAAAGCACAACCTTGCAATTCAAATTCCGCTGCCCGATTGATGAGCAACTCCGGACGCAATGAACGATTACTGTTTGCTGCTGTAAAATAATACACTGCGCCTTTGGGCAACAATGACAACACGAGTGCAGGATCTTTGTCTTCAACCATTCCGAAAACAATCCGAAGCCGGTTGTATTTTTGTTGGGCAAGCTGACGCGTCACATTTTCAATACCGGCTTGATTGTGCCCGGTGTCCAATATCACTCGCGGACTGTCGCACACTTGTTGCCATCGACCTTGCAAACCAGTAAGTGAAACCACATATTTAATCCCCGCCCTAACAGCATCATCACTAATATCAAAACCACATTCACGCAATTGTCTGATGCTTTCAAGAAGTGTGGCGATATTTTTCAATTGATAAACACCGCTCAATCCGCTTTCCAGTAGCCCAAACCGATTGCTCGATACGAGCATTTCCCCGTTGTCATATTTCATGAATTTCACTTCGACACAATCTTCGGCAAAAGATATGGGCGCGTGAAGCTCTTCTGCTTTTTGTATAAAAACTGCTTTCGTTTCGAGTGTAGCTTCGCCTATCACCACCGGCACGTTCTCCTTTATAATTCCAGCTTTCTCCGAAGCGATATTCGTTAGCGTATTGCCCAGAAACTGGGTGTGATCTAAGCTGATATTCGTTATAATAGCCAACTCGGGTATAATAATATTTGTACTGTCGAGCCTGCCACCCAATCCCACCTCTACAATAGCCACGTCCACTTTCTCAGCCGCAAAATAATCAAAAGCCAGCGCCATGGTTGCTTCAAAAAAAGAAGGTTGAATTTCATCAAACAATTCTTTGTTTTTCGCCACAAAGTCAACTACAAATTCCTCATTAACTTTCGTGCCATTCAACCGCACCCTTTCGCCAAAATCAACCAGATGTGGCGAGGTATAAAGACCTGTTTTGTAACCTGCCGATTGCAATACAGCCGATAAAAAATGAGAAACAGAACCTTTGCCATTGGTGCCGGCAACGTGAATGGTTTTATACTTTTCGTGCGGATTACCCAGCTTAGCCATCATGCTAATCGAATTGTCCAAGCCCGGTTTGTAAGCTGCCGCACCAATTTGATGAAAAACCGGCAAACGGTCGTAAAGATATTGTATTGTTTCGTTATAATTCATTTTTTTGTAACCTGATTCATCATTGAGTTGCATTGCAATTCAAAAGTTATTTATGAAATCTAATTTGAACAAATTGATTACCTTTGTAATTATTGATACAAATATAGACAAAACAATGGGATTGCTCAAAAAAGTAAAGAAGTTTATCGCCACAAATCAACTAATTGCCAATACCGACACATTATTTATAGGAGTAAGTGGCGGAATGGATTCGGTGGTATTGCTTAGCATATTAACTTCAATTGGGTACAAATGTATCGTTGGGCATTGCAATTTTCATTTAAGAGGCGAAGAATCCGACAGAGACGCGCTTTTTGTACGCAATTTGGCAGAATCATATAAAATTCCATTCCACAAAATCGACTTTGACACAATCGCGACAGCCAAAAGCAGGAAAATTTCAATCGAAATGGCAGCCCGCGACTTGCGTTACGAATGGTTCAAGAAAACGGCTCAGGAAACCGGAGCGACATTAATAGCGGTGGCACACCACAGCGACGATTTGGCTGAGACAATTCTTTTGAACTTAATTCGTGGCACCGGATTGAAGGGACTGATTGGTATCGAACCCAAAAATGGCAATATCATTCGCCCCTTACTCGACTGTTCACGTAACGAAATCCATGATTATGCCTTATGGAAGGGCTTGAATTGGGTGCTTGATTCCACCAACAACGCCAACGACTACACCCGCAACAAAATCAGGAATCAAATAACACCGCTGCTTTCTGAAATAAATCCGTCGATAAACGAGACACTCAACACCAATAGTAAAAACTTGAGAGGCGCCTGGAAGATATTCAACGACAAAATAAACGAAATAAAAGCGCAATTAGTGGGCAAAATTGCCGACAAAACCACAATTGACATTGAAGGATTGCTAAAACAAGCTGATGTAGAAACGGTGCTTTTTGAACTGCTTAATGAATTCAACTTTAAGAGCGATGTGATAAAAAACATCGCCTCAAGCCTTCATTCCACACCCGGATTGCAGTTTTTCTCCGATAGTCATCGACTAATTAAAGATCGCACACATCTAATTATCGAAAAAAAAACGAACGAAACCACATTGGAATATGAAATTGAAGCCACACACACGGAAATAGATGAACCGATTCGGCTAAAACTGAACCGATTTGCCAAAACGGAAGACTTCGAACCCTCAAAAAGCACAGATACCATTCACATCGATGCTGAAAAAATAAACTACCCGCTTTGTATTCGGAAATGGCGACAAGGCGATAGCTTTCAGCCTTTTGGCATGAGTAAAAATAAGAAAGTCAGCGATTTCTTTATTGACAGTAAGTTGAGTATTATTCAAAAAGAAGAAACCTGGTTACTCACATCCGACGAAAATATCGTTTGGATTATAGGTTGGCGGCTCGACAACCGCTTCAAAACAGACAGCAGGACTAACGAAATTTTGGAAATCAGCTTAAAAAAATGATTTTACAAGCAGAAATCCATTTTTTTAATCTTAAATAATTGCACAATTCAAAATTTGTTGTAATTTTGCATCAGTATTCTTAGCAACTTCATTCGTCCGAAAGAAGCATTATACTCACAAAAACATTTTTCAAAATATTATTTTTAATAAAAACGTTTTCTCCAAACGCATTTACGGGGATTACCCTCCTCTTTTCGTCTTATAACTTATAGATTATATATGACAAATTACACTATTTTGCAATTGAGTGCAAAAACCCAACCAGACTTAAGAGAAATTGCTAAAGGGCTGGGGCTCAAACTTTCGAATAACATATCGAAGGACATTATGATTTACGAAATCATTGACCGACAAGCCGAACTTTACGCTCAGAGTAAAACCGCAGCTAATACCGAAAGCAGTGATGCTGACAAAAATAAAATGAAGCGTCCTGCAATAGGAAAGCCCGAAGGACAAAAAGCTGTAAAAACAAACGAAGCTGAACCCTCCAAACAGAAACAAGGAGTGAAAGCCGAACAGTCAAAACCAAACTTGGATAACAAGGCAACCCAACAAGTTGTTCCCGAAAAAAAAGATGCTGCCCAGCCAAATAAACCGGCAAACGACGCGAAGCAAAAAACGAAAAAGCAAAATCCGAAAAAAAATGTGACAGCTGAAAGCAACACCGAAAACAAAGAGGTGAAAGCTGAAGAAACTACGGATGTTAAAACAGCGCAAAAACCGGAACAAAAGAATGTTTTCGAAAAGAAGAAACTAATTAAACCGGTTCAGAAGCAAGCTGAAGCTCAAAACGAGGAACAACCAAGTGAAACAACTGCGCCCAGAAGCAACATTGCTGAAACTGAAATTCAAATTACCGAAGTAAATACAAAAGACGAAGCTTCAGTAGAAAATACTGATACCGAAAACAGCGATAACTTGAAAGAAAGCAACAAGCCGGAAGATCAAACCAACACAGAAATTGCTCCTTCAACCCAGCAACAGCAACAACAGCAACAGCAACAAAAAAACGACCAACAACAACAGCAACAACGCGTAAAGTTCAATCCCCGCCCTCAATTTGAAAAATCTTATGATTTCGAAGAAGTACTTGAAGGCAACGGCACATTGGAAATACTGGTCGATGGTTACGGATTTCTTCGGTCTGCCGACTATAATTACCTCGCTTCTCCCGACGACATCTACGTGTCTCAATCACAAATAAAACTCTTTGGACTTAAAACCGGCGATACAGTCAAAGGAGCTATTCGTCCACCCAAAGAGGGAGAAAAATACTTCCCGCTGATACGCGTTTCACAAATTAATGGACGCGCCCCTGAGTTTGTAAGAGACCGCGTATCATTCGAACACCTCACACCGCTTTTCCCTGAAGAGAAATTCAACCTCAACTCAGGCAAAAATGATATGCTTTCAACACGCATTGTCGATCTTTTCTCGCCAATTGGCAAAGGACAACGTGGCTTAATCGTGGCACAGCCGAAAACAGGTAAAACCGTATTGTTAAAAGAGATAGCCAATGCCATCGCAGAAAATCACCCCGAAGTTTACATGATTATTCTGCTCATCGATGAGCGCCCCGAAGAGGTTACGGATATGGCGCGCAGCGTGAGAGCCGAAGTGGTATCATCCACCTTTGACGAGCCAGCCGAACGCCATGTGAAAGTTGCAAGCATGGTTCACGAAAAAGCTAAAAGAATGGTTGAATGTGGGCAAGACGTGGTAATTCTACTCGACTCCATCACTCGCTTGGCACGTGCATACAACACCGTAGCTCCTGCTTCAGGTAAAGTATTGTCCGGCGGTGTGGATGCCAACGCGCTACACAAGCCCAAACGTTTCTTTGGAGCAGCACGCAACATTGAAAACGGAGGAAGTTTAACAATTATAGCCACCGCACTTACCGAAACCGGGTCCAAAATGGACGAAGTAATCTTTGAAGAGTTCAAAGGCACCGGTAACATGGAGCTTCAACTCGACAGACGTTTGTCCAACAAACGCCTTTTCCCGGCCGTGGACATCATGTCGTCAAGTACACGCCGCGACGATCTGCTTCTGGACAAAGACACTTTGAACCGAATGTGGATTCTACGCCGTCATTTGGCGGACATGAACCCGATAGAAGCGATGGAATTTCTTAAAGACCGAATGGTACGAACAGAAAATAACGAAGAGTTTTTAATCTCGATGAACGGATAAAAGCACAAGATATATTGCATTCAAAGCAGCCTGTCAAACAACCTGACAGGCTGCTTTTTATTTAAAAACAGAGAAAAGCAAATTCGTTCGCTCTCTACGATAGTATTCCCGGATACAGATTAACATTCGATGTCTAATCCACTTCAAACACATATTATGATTTTAAATAATCAGATGGAAATACGAATAATGGTTACACTCCAATCCCAGCTAATAAATCGTATATTACGAAGAAAAAGATGAGATGACAAACCAAATATTGTTTTCGCAATTAATTTTGCAAGACAAAGACACATAACAATATTTAAAAAATATTTTCAGAATAAGTTTGGATAGAATATTAAATTGCTTTACCTTTGAATCGAATTTCATTCGCACAGATATTTCTTTAGTCAAAATACTCTTCGAATAAAGAGCGCAACTTGATTTTATTTTTCATGTTTTACTAACTTATGATGATTGTTTGCGAAATCATCTTTCTAATTGAAATTTTCAAAACCCTATCCATGAGTCATAATGAATACTTGCAGAAAAAAATTCTGCCTTTTTTGTTTTTATTTCTTTTCAGCTTCACGCTGCAAGCCCAATTTACCATAACCGAAAACTTCAAAGGGAGTAGTGTGGGCAGTAACATCATCCTCGGCGGCAATCCTGCTGCAAGTTTAACATCGGGAGTTTCAGACCCGGTTAACAACGGATGGCTTCGGCTCACCTCCGACGCTACCAATCAACGTGGTTTTGCTTATATCAACACCTCATTCCCTTCTTCGCAAGGCATTTACATCGAATTTGATTACAAAACATGGAGAAGTCGCTATGATTCATACAACGGCGCTGACGGGTTTTCCGTTTTTCTTTTTAACGCGGCAACACCAACATTCAGTATTGGCGCGTTTGGTGGTTCATTGGGTTATGCTCAAAGGAATTCAGAGTCTGGACTTGCGGGTGGTTGGTTAGGCATTGGATTTGACGAATATGGAAACTACGCGATAGCCAGTGAAGGGAAAAAAGGTGGAATGGGAGAAGGTGTTAAACCAAACTCCATTGTTCTACGCGGACCTGCTGCACACTCAGAGCCGTATCGATATTTAGCAGGTAAACAATTGCAAACCAACGCAAGCAGTAACGGTGAGACTTCCATCGACTACAACACGCCAACTTCTACACGCCCAACCGACGCTAACTTTTTTCGCAGGGTGAAGATTTACATCGAACCAATTGGCACCCCCACTAATCCAAAATATAGAATACGCGTTATTTGGCGTACATCACCAACGGGCTCGGATATCGAACACATCAACTACGAAACTACCGACGCGATACCAACCCTACTTAAAATGGGGTTTGCCGCATCCACCGGAGGCGGATTCAATTATCATGAAGTGCGAAACCTGATGATAACCACTACGGGTGGTGTACGTGTACAAAAAGAAGTGGATAAAGACAACGCTTTGCCCAACGAAAACCTCACCTACACCATCAAGGTACAAAACGAAACAATGAACGCGATATCGAATTTGGTGCTTACCGACACGATCAAAGACGGCAATGGGAATGCGGTAAGTCTATCAAATTTTCAGATTTCGAGCATCACATTCAACAATAACGGAAATACTGGAAATACAGCAACCGGATACACAAGCGGAGTCGCCAAAACATCGGGGTTCACCAACCCATTTACAACCACCATGCAGCTGGCAGGCAAT
Source organism: uncultured Paludibacter sp. (assembly GCA_964568675.1). Classification (GTDB taxonomy): domain Bacteria; phylum Bacteroidota; class Bacteroidia; order Bacteroidales; family Paludibacteraceae; genus UPXZ01. Next base: position 41,939 of record CAZMQV010000001.1, on the reverse strand, counting down.
AGCAACGCGACCTTCACCATTGTGGGAAAAATAAATTCCATACCGACAGGTGGAATTTTAAAAAATTCGGTAGGATTAAATGTGTCCAACATCGGAATGACCGACCCCGACCTTACAAACAACTACTCATCGGCAAGCACCATCGTATTGAATCCAAATGTGGACTTGAAGATAGAGAAAGGAGTTGACAACAATGGCATCGCGCTATCCGGAGGTAACAGCTACACCATAGTGGTAAGCAATTTAAGTTCGAACAACAAACCTGCCAACGCAAGTAAGCCTGTAAGCGTAATCGACGTGATACCCACGGGATTAACTTTTGAATCGAGCACACACACGGGATGGACACGCACAAATTCAGGAAACACCTATACTTTCACCCGAACTGACGCGTTGAACTCGCAATACGCGTATCCGCCTATCACCATCGTGGTTAAGCCTACGGGCGCAGGTCCCTGGACTAATACCGCCAACCTAACTTATGCTGACGACACAAACTCAAGCAACAACAGTAGCAGCGCACTGCTCCATTGGAAAAACTTCTGGAAAGGCACAACCAATACAGACTGGAGCTTAGCATCAAACTGGACTGCCAATATGACTCCTTCCGGTGGAGATGATGTAGAATTTGCGACTACGGCGAACAATACTAACAACGGGCCATCAAGTGGCGCAGCAGTAAACGACTTGCAATTAACATCGGGCAAAGCTGTTTCTATAGGAAATTTGACAAACGCATCGGATAAAAATCTCAAAGTAGCCGCCAACGCTTCCATCACAGTGAACGGAGTGGTATCAATAAAGAATCCGGGCACATCTGTGAACTCCACCAACCCCGATAAGATTCAAATTGGCGCGGACGCTACATTGCCAAACGGTACATTTATATTTAATTGCCCCGCACAATCCGTATCCGCGCAACCCGACATTTACGCCACGGTGGCACTCTACGCCAAAGGCTTCAAAGGCACGATGGAAGAGTGGACAGACAATGTAACCGGTAGTCCAACCATCGGACAGAAATTCAAGTCGAGCTATCATTGGCAACATTTTGGTGTACCGGTAGCAAGCATTCAAGCCGAACCAACATTCTACGGCAGCTTCCTTCGACAATACTTCGAAAACAAAAACGGCACAATTGATGCCGGGAAGCCTGCCACCTACTATGCCAAATGGATAGACTTGAACAACAGTAGCACTCTAACGGCATTCGATGGATTTGAAATCACCCAGGACGAAGCAAAAACTTACTTCATACCCGGTAAACTGCTTTATTGCGACAAAGACATCACTCTAACCCGCAAAGCGCCTGCCGTAGCATCCGCCACAGGTTCAAACATCCATTACGGATTGGGTCAAAACATTTTTGGAAATTCATTTACCTCTGCCATCAACATCGACAGAATGGTATTTCCAAACACCGTAGAACAGACCGTATTCCTTTATAATACCGGCCGTTTCAAAGATTGGACAAACGGTTCGTTAATAAACAACGAGAGCCAACGCGCCGCTGGAAATTACCTCGCGATTCCGGTTAATGCAGCTCCGGCAATATGGGAAAATCAAATACCTTCGATGCAAGGTTTTCTATTAAAATTCAAGTCATCAGAAACAACTTTCGGAGGTCAGGATGCCACGGTTACTTTAAAATATACTACTAACGGCGTAACAACTAATAGCAAACCGCAACTTTCGCCCGAAAAAGGAGGTGTAAAGTCAAATAACGATGATCATATTTCGAGCCTACACATAAGTTTAGAAAGTAAATCAACCCGCGACGACCTTTGGCTGATAAGCAAAGAGGGGACCACCCCTGGATTTGACAATGGGTGGGATGGACGTAAATTTTTCGGGACACCAACAGCATTTATATATACCGAGTCGGCAGCTGGACCAATGCAAGTAAACGCGAATGAAAGCCTTGATGGCACCGTCATTAACCTCCACACAAACAGCGACACGGAATACACGCTTACACTGACGAAGAGAAACTTAGATAACTACTCCAGACTACACTTACTTGACTTGGAAACAGGCAAATCGGTATCACTCGACAACGCGGTAAGCTACTATCAATTCAAAGCGAAAAAGCAGGATATTACTTCGAAACGATTTGTAATTGTCAATTCTTCGGATTTCAACGACATTAGCTCCACGATTAAACCGCTGTATGCTTATGCCGTTAATAATCAAATAAAAGTAACAAACTACACCGGAAGTGCCGGAAGTATGAGCGTATATAACCTTGCCGGACAGAAAATTCTCGAAGCAAACATTCATCCGGCAACCAACAGCATAGCGGTAGATGCAGTTCCGGGAGTATATTTCGTCAAACTTCAGGCTGGTGGAGTCAGTGAAACAGTGAAAATATTGTTGAAATAGGCAGGTGAAAATTTCCAATAAGAAAGAAACAAGAAAATGAAGAAGAAAGAAAAATATATCGCAATCGTGGTGTTAGTTGCACTCGTTGCAATCGGACTTGGAGCATATTATTCCCCCAATATTAAAATTTCAAACAAAAATTACGGGCAATACATCGTTTACACAAACGCCCCGACCATCATTCCGGAAGCAAACATCAGTGGTAGTGGCTCAAAAAGGACGAAAAGCGTCTTCGAGCAACCGGAAGCAGACTTCAACAGCAAGTTCGCAGCCGAATTATTAGAAACTGCGCAAAAAAACTCCGCTCGCGCCGGTGGCTTGGCAAATTACGAGAACAACGCAAGCGTGAGCAAACGAAACAGCGACTTAACCAAAAATAAAACGAGTACAAGCAACGCATTGAGCGCGAACATTCTAAGCTCATCAGGCGCTAAGTCAAAATCTGAAATTGCTACTGCCGGTTCCGGAGCAATTAATTCATCGAACATGAGTGGCTCAAGTCCGATGGCGCTACCCTACTCGCCCGGCACAAATGATGTATTGATGGCCGACCCATCCACCGACCCCATCGAAAGCAACCGAATACCTGTGGGTGAAGGCGCTTACTTTTTATCACTTATTGGCATAATGTATGGATTTATACTTTTGAAAAGGAAACGATAATCTGCCTTAATTTTAAGACAATACTTACAAGACACGAATGATTGAAAAAGAAAATCATTCGTGTCTTCTGTTTTATCGGCAAGCAGTTTCTGAAAAAAGTTTTCATTCAAGATGTGGAACAAATATTTAAATGAAGTATATTTGTAAATATTTTCAAACACTTATATTTGAAAAAATAATCGGACTATGACAAAGGAAGAGTTTTTCGAACGGTTTCAATATGACATCAATCGCGACAAAGTTGGCGACAGCGATTCTGGCAGTGTTTACAAAGCTTATGACACACAGTCCTATCGCTTTGTAGCGCTTAAAATCACAAAAATAAATGCTGGGAACCAACACGAAAACGGGAATAATGACAACGAAAGCGATAACACATACATCTTGCCCACACATCCCAACATTGCGGGCTATGAGTTTATCTATGTTTTCGAACAACCAACCGGTTTGTTTGAATTTGCCATTATGCCTTTCTATCAGCTTGGAAATTTGAAACAACTTCTTGAAAAATTCAACCTCAGACCGGAAGACAAAGCTTCGATTGGCATACAGGTACTGGATGGTATTGAATTTCTGCACCAACACGGCATCGTACACAAAAATCTGAAACCGGAAAATATCTTAATCGACATTGAAAACTCGGTTGACGGCACAGTTTACACCGCGAAAATCAGTGATTCTTCCACACAAAGCAGAAACTCATCAAGCAGATACTCGCAGTATCAAAGCCCGGAACAGCTACGCAATAGAGATTTGACCCCCAACACCGACTTATGGTCGTGGGCTGTAATTTGCTATAAATTACTTACAGGAAATGATCTTTTTGAAACCAACAGCCAGAAGGGTGAAATCGGAATAATGATGAGCATCCTGGATGAAGACATCACCCCAAAACTGGAAAAACTGCCTTACACTTGGAAAGTAGCGCTTTACGAAACTCTCAAACGCGATGCGAATCAGCGCGTGCAAACGGCGAAAGAGATTAAAAACATCATCCTGAACACCCCTGCGATGAGCGAATACGGAAGTTACCAGCCGGCAACTGACGCGGATGATTACATTGCTGAAGAGGAAGAAGAGTTGGAAGTGATGTTAGATGAGGAAGAGGAAGAAGAAGAATTTAAAAGTAAACCTGAAGAAAGAGAGAAGGAAACAGCGGATTCGGGAACTTCAAAAAAGAAAAACCGCGCCTGGATTTTCCTGTTATTTATTTTCATCATCGCGGCAGCCTATTATTTAGCAAGCAATTCGCAAATTTTCAAAAGAAATATTTCCGAGTCAAAAGCCCGTGAAATAATAATGGAGATGATGGATGTGCGTTCAAACGGAAATTACGACCAGGTTGTTGACATATTCGCCAATCCTACAGAAAAATACTTTAGCGAAGAAAACATCAATCGGAAAAATATTATAGCCGATATGGAGAAATTTTCCGAAACTTGGACTTTTGAAGATGTGAAAATCACCGAATTTGGGCGAACCGTTGAAAACATGTTTCACTTCACCATGACCTACAATCTTCGCGACCGAAAATCTCTTCAAATCACACCCTACAAGGTGAGTGGCGAAGTGGGCTATGTAAAAGAGGATGATATGTATAAAATAAATTACGTTGCCAACCGAAATGTAACAAACGAGCGCGCAACGTTTAGCTACAGCAACGTTTCGACTCAAAAACAGCAAGACTTTACCGACTACAAGCTCAGCTACTACGGCTCGCTCCTGTTTTTACCCGATGTTAAGGACGAATACCTCCTCAACTACATTTATGCCGATTTGTTGGATGTAAACTTTGCCGGATATGGTAAGCAACAATTACAACAAGCACTGCAGGACGACTACATCGAATTTATAAACTTCTCGGAGAAAAATACGATAAACTTCTTTGGAATATTGAATTACGAGTACAACAAACAAGTAGAAATGTCAATTGCCTTTGTTGACGCGAATTTACTAAGCCTACAAATTGTAAAAAACATAAAAAAAGGAATGGATTTGCTGAGCAAACCCGACCTAAGCGTTGCATATAAAAACATGGACTACACAGAGGGCAAAACGCTGACGATGAACGATGTGTTAAACACCAACTCCACGCCATGGACCGACCTGCTACTCAACGCGTTCGACGAAAACGCCGTAACTGCCAACAACAAACGTATCGACAAAAGCCAAATCAGTTCATTGCCCGGCGAACCGGGAAATTTCTATTTCGATACAAAAAAATTATTTCTTGTGTATGGTAAAAACGAAATACCGGAAGCGGCCGAACTTGGACCTATTACGGTAGCACTACCTTACAGTCAAATCGGGAATTACCTGAACAACCACTTCAAAGAGATGATTAACAACAGTCGGAAAGTAAATATCAAGAAGTTATAAGTAATTAAATGAACACAAAACCGCAACTCACGCGCCAATTCTTTCTAATCAAAAACAATAAAAACAATAGTAAAAGCCATGTTGATTGACCAAATAAAAAAGATGTTTTTCGGAAGTGGGAATGACCACGACTCCGACAGCATTTCCAACCAGCAAATAGTGGAACGCGTAGCGAAAGCATTCACCGAAATAGTAAAACGCGATAGTGTGCATCAACGCATGATTTTTGACACCGATTTTCTTATTCTTGTTCCACCTGCCACCTACGAGCGTGTTTCGTTGCAGGCACCCGCTCTTGCGAAGCCAATAATCAACCTGTTTTACGACGTGATATTAAAAATGAGCAAAAAATATCCCGACTACACGCCACTCGCCAATTATTGGAATCTTCAATTCGCACAGAAAGAGTTCCCGAGCAGTATGCCTAAGAATGAGCAAATAATGGTAATCAGCAAAGTAACCGCCGAACGCGATTGGAGCGATACGCTGAAATCGGAAGGTGTAACAGATAAAATCTCAATCAATGGCAAACACTCCAAATATGAAAGATGGGACATTAATGATGAAATTTTGAAAAAAATTGATATTCTTGAACGGGGAAAAGTACGCGTAAGGTTTAACAAAAATCTGATTTTCGAAGAAGCCCAACAGCCACAAACAAGTGCAAACACGCAGGTAATACCTACAATAGTAAATGCCGGAGCTACATCCGGCACAACAACGGCGCCCGCTTCTAAGAACGATGATGCAATCATTGCCCAAATCAAGTTTCGGGAAAACAACCGTAATATGAATTACTCCATGCGCACGAACCACATTACGATAGGAAAAGCTGTTGAAGGCGAAAAATCATCGCTTAAAAAACTTGTCATCAACACCAACGAAAGCGGATTTGTGGAAAATCACCTTCAAATACGCTTCGACCCTTCCAGCCGCATTTTCCACATCGCAGTTTTCGCGCCAACACGCATCAACGAACAAAATGTGCAGATAAGCCCGATAACAGCTCCGGTGTGGCATACTTTAACACAAGACGCATCCATTTTGTGCGGATTTTTCTCCATTCGCTTTCAAGCGTTGAAATAGTTAGTTACTATTAAACGGATAAAAATAACCGCCTGATTTGGCACAGTCGATTCGCTTCAGATAGCTTGCAAATAAAATTCAAACCCAATGAATCAAACACCTCATATTCAATATGCTGTCCGCACCGACTTGGGCAGAGTAAGAAAAAACAACGAAGATAATTACATTGAATTCGTTTCTCCGGAGCGTCGCTGGATAGCATTGGGCGCTATTGATGGCGTGGGAGGATACGAAGGAGGTGAAATTGCCGCACTCATTTGCAAAGAAAATATCGAACTGAAACTTGCGCAAGCAGGCAACAACGCGCTTTCGAATCCACTCCAATTTGTTCGTGAGTTGCTCATCGAAGCCAACAACGCCATTTGGGAACAAGCCCGAGTCAAACCAGAACTTAGTAGCATGAGCTGTGTCGCTACTTTTGCCATACTCGACACACGGAGTCAATTACTTTATTTTGCTCATGTAGGCGACACGCGAGCTTACATCTTCCGCAACAACGAGCTTATAAAATTCACCCACGACCACTCTGTTGTGGGTTACCTCGAAGATTCGGGCGCAATACTTGAACAGGACGCGCTCAACCATCCGCGACGCAACGAGATATTGAAAAGCCTTGGCGAAAAACACATCGAAAGCAATGACAATGACTTTGTGGAAGCTGGCACTCATAGTTTCTACGCAAATGACATTGTGCTTTTTTGCAGTGATGGTCTCACCGATTTGCTTCTGAAAAACGCGATCGCCCATATACTTTCCACACCAGCATCGCTACATGAGAAGGTGAATTTGCTTGTTGACAGGGCAAATGCTCTTGGGGGAAAAGACAACATTACCGTCGCGCTTGCAAGCTACAGCGCCTCAGTCGTTGTTTCACAATATGAATCGGAAGAAAACGTAATACTCAGTTCAAGAAACAACACACCAACGCCAAAGAAACCTAAAAAAACTTGGATGTTTTTCATCCTTGCGTTTATTGCCGGCGCTACACTGATGTTCGCGTTAGATTATTTTGTCCTGAACAAAGATAAAACCGACGATCCAAAATTTGATATGAATGTGGATTTCGACTCACTTCGTACCACGCCGATTGACCCGGACAGCATTCTACCTGACAGCATGTCAAACGATACCGCCCAAATTGACTCCACAACTTTCATCACACCAAACTCCAACAATCATGCAAGGTAGATTCAAAGAAATAATCCTGATGCTGGTAGTAAGCTGCGCCATCGCGAGTTTGGCAATAAGCTATTTTGCCAATATCAGCCCGACAATGAAAGAAGTAGAAAGCGCCTACGCCGAAGGGACTGTCATCAACTTGGATGCCAATTTCGATCCTGAAAAACTGAAAAAACTCTTATCGAAAGGCGACTACTTTGCCGACACGCAATATGAAAATTATGTATCGTGGAAGCTAAAGGAAAAACTTAACGAATCCAACGGATACATAAGCAATCTTGGGGCGCTCAACAAGCGCGACTTTAAGGTGCAAGCCGATGAACTAAAGCGTCAAGGTGGTGAGTTGGGCAAATTACGATACCTACATTCGGCTGTCGAATTGGGAATTGACGAACTCCCGGAGGCAAGTCAGATAGCACAATTCACTTCCGTAAAAGAAACATCCAACAACAATTCACGGATAAAAATCTCAGGAAGAATAAAAAACTCAGATGGGAAACCCGTTTCCGACGTTGTAGTCAGACTTTCCGAAGAATTACCGCTTACGGTAAAAGACAGCATCACAAACGCTTACATCAAAAGCGCAAGCATAGAGGAGCTACAAAGTATTGATTTGGATAAAGTGGTAAAACTCAAATCATTTTACGCGAAAACAGATTCGAAAGGACGGTACGAGTTCAAAAATCTGGTAAAAGGGAAAAACTACTCAGTAATCCCAATTCGAACTAGCAAAGAATACGGCACATTGCAAGGTAACGCAGAAATTCAGAAATCGGCACGCCATGATTTTACCGAAAAAGAACATAAACTCAGCTTGTTTGAACCAGCAGTGTATCTCCGCATCAAGAAAGACAAAATCCTAACTGTGCGCACCCCTGCAGTTTTTAAAAAAGATTTCACAAAATCCTACTTGCTATTTTTTGTGGGATTCTGGCTCTTTTTCCTTTCGTTGTTCCTAAAAAACAAAAAAAACGATCCGTTCATTCTACCTTTACTCATGCTGCTAAGCGGAATAGGAATGACCGTGCTTTTCAGCATTCAAGATCCACTACGCGATTTGAACTACGGCGCATCCATCGGCTGGGTAGTGATGGTGGTGATGGTATTATTCTCGCTTCTCAATGTTTTTTTGGACGAAAAAAAGATATTGAAAGCATCGCGTTATAGCTTTAGTCGCACCTTGCATAACAAACGGCAATTACCGAAAATTATCTCTGAGCAAATAACCCCCAACAAGCAGTCGCGCGGATACATGTGGTTTATTCTTTCCATTGGATTGATTTTTTTGCTTTGGATATTTGGCACAGGTCCTGAAGGTAGTGGTGTGAAAGTAAATCTTTTTGGGTTTCAGGTGAGCGAATTGGCTAAATTTCTGATGATTGCATTTTTTGCAAAATACTTCACAGCCAATCACGAATATTTCCGCGAAATACCCAACAACGCCTATCTGTTTCGGAATTATTTCTTCCGAATGGCTATCCTGTTTGTGCTACTCATCGCACTTTATTTGGTGGGTGTGGGCGACCAGGGTCCGGCAATCGTGCTTTGCATCACATTCCTTGTTTTTTATTCTTTTGCAAAAAATGAATTTCTAAACATGGTGCTTGCAGGCATTGTTTACGCAATGATGTTAATTGCATTAAGCAAATGGCTTAAAGTGTCATCCATTGCAACTACACTTTTCGCGCTGGCTTCGCTGGTTGCTATTAGTATCTATTCATTTCGGGCAAAGAAAAACGAAAGCATGGCATTCATTGTGCTGCTGATGTCGTCCTTTATTCTACTTTCGCACTTCCCGGCCGACTTTTCCGAACGGCTTGCCGACCGTAACAGCATGTTTTCGAACATTTGGGACAACCACCTGCATGGAGGCGACCAAGTGGCGCAAGGTGTGTGGGCGCTCAATTCGGGCGGCATGTTTGGGCAAGGTCTTGGACAAGGATTCGCCAATGTCATGCCTGCATATCACACCGACATGATTTTCGAAAGTATTGGTGAAGAAATCGGCATTATCAGTCTGATAATAATCCTCATACTGTTTGGAATGTTGTTTTATCGCTCCATGCTTATCGCGCGTCGAACCGGCAAACTGTTTCTTTTCTATTTCATCAATGGCGTGGCACTCGTTACTTTGGTTCAATTGGGCATCATTGTAGCCGGTTCGCTCGGCATCATGCCATTGACCGGCATCTCTGTCCCATTTTTAAGTAAAGGAAATGTGGGACTGGCAATGAATTTGGCTTTTTTCTTACTTATCATCATACTTTCGCAAATCAAAGGCGAAAAGCATGAGACTAAATTTATTCGCGAAAACTTTGATAACGTAAACGCCTACTCTTTGCTCACATTCATTGGAATTACGGTGCTTTTCACCGGAACTTTGATTTTTTACACTTATCGTGCCGACCTTCAAATAGCCAAGCCGGTGAAAACGCTTTCGCGACAAAACGAGTGGATTTACTCCTACAATCCTCGCATCGCGATTTTTGCCGACAAATTGAAGTCGGGTGATATCTTTGACCGCAATGGACTACTTCTTGCCACCGATAGCCGCGACGAATTTATACGCTCCAAAACAAGTTCTGAAGAAGCATTGGCGGATATGCAACAATTTAACAGTCAACGGATAAAAAATCAAAAAAGATATTATCCTTTTTCCGACGATCTGATTTTTTGGCTTGGCAACCGCAACAACAATGCCATGAGTAATGAAAATAGCGGATATGTGGCAGAGTTTCGTCTGCTCTCAAAGCTGCGCGGTTTCGACACAAAAACATCCAATGTGGTGAAAGCGTCGTCAGAAGAATATCGCGAAAGCTACTTTTTGCCTAAACAAACAAAAGAGAGTGATCTGATACTTTACGACTATTCCTACTTTATCCCATTTATTAAAGCCGGCGCCAATAGCAAACTCATCAATGCGCATAATGCGCGCACTGATATGAACGTGAGCTTAACGCTCGACGCGCGCCTCCACCAACAACTCAATAGTATCATTCGCACCGAAGAATACAAACCCTATAAAATTTCGGTTGTCGCCATTAAAACAGACAATGGCGATGTACTTGCTTCGGCTCAAAATCCCGCTCCAAAACTCAGCGACATCAAGAAAGTAAGTAAAATTAATCCCAAGTATTATCACAAACTTTTTGTAGCTAATTTTGGATACAATGCTTTTGTCGCCGATAGGGATTATGCCATGTTCAACCGCTCCGTGCCCGGCTCTACAGTGAAATTCATTGACGCGCTCGCCTACATGCAACGGAAAGGAACGGAAGGAGCAAAAAAAACCTACCACATCAGCGCAATGGAAAGAATACGTCAGACCGGAAATGAAATGGATCCAACCGGCACGGTGAATATGCGTACTGCCGTTGTCAATTCCAGCAACAACTATTTCATATCGCTGATGAATGACGAAACGCTTCACCCCGAACTTTTTCATTTGTACAACACTGTAGGTATTAATATTGCCAATATCGGTGGCTTTTACATTAAAAAACCGGTTAATTATAACGACATTTATTTCGAAGACCTTTGGTATAGACGCATAGAACCTGGAAAAAATCTTTTTAATAGTCCCAAATTCAAAGGTACGCGCGATAGATTTCTTAAATCGGACTACTCGTGGATAGCTTGGGGACAAGGTCCGGTGGAAGCCACACCTATGCAAATGGCACGACTGATGGGAGCGATTGCCAACAATGGCAAACTATATGAAAACAATTTTATTCTGAAAGCCCCCAACGATACTACAGTACCCCCGATGGTAGAAAACTTGGAAAACAAAGAAGGAATAAACGCCTTATTAGCCACGTTTCTGAAAGAGCAATCGGCAAACATATCGGCCAATACGGGGATTACCATCTACGGTAAAACCGGTTCGCCCGAACGGATGGAGTGGTATTATGACACGAAAAACAAAAAAACACGAATGCGAAAAACCACCGACGGTTGGTTTGTATTTTTTATTAACAATTCAAAATACGATGGTTCGCCTATTGCCTTTGCCATTCGGATTGAAGGCAAAGGAGGCTCCTCCAACGCCAAAGAAATAGCCAGAAAAATACTTGACAGGACAAAACAACTCTATTTTAACAATTGAATCACAACAAAAAAAAGACTTAAATATGAAATCATTATTCAAAAAGTTGATGGACAAACTTCGCTATGGTTCTGAAGACGAAGAAATTGAAAACGAAGCAATAGAAATTGACGATGAAGCAAGCAAAAAAAGCGATACGACACAAAGCGAGCAAAAAAAGCAAACGAGTACCTCGGAGTCGTCAAAGGGTTTGATATCCAACATCATTGAACTCAACGAGCTGGGCATTCAAGCGATTATCAATTCCATGTCAGCCATCAAATACAGCGATGTACGTCTTTCGGAAATACGTTTGCATCTGCGCAACGGCAAACAAGCACCAACTTCGCTTGCCGCAGACAAACTCTTCCAAAGCGAAAAGTTTATGAGCAACTTGAAGTATAAACTAAGTGATGCAGGTATCCAATACATGGATCAGATAAAAACAAAAATCATCTTCTCGTCGCCCCAAATTGATAACTTCACCAAACTTTCGGATGAAATAAGCATTCAGACGCTCACTTTTGAAGAGAGCCGAAAACAGCAAAAGTTGATCATATCTGCTCTGACAGGTTTTCTGTGGGAAAATGAAATAGAACTCACGCCACGTAAGAAACCCTATTTTATCGGAAGGTGCAAGATGCCTGTATTAGATCGTTCGGCAGTAATAAGCAACGACATCGCTTTCATAGGGCCGGAAGAAATGGACGATCCGCGTTATGAAATCAACCGTTTAGTAAGCCGTTCCATCGCCAAAATAGTGTATAATGAAGAAAATGGCAATTTTGAACTGATGCGTTCGAATCTGCTCAACAACAACCAACATGTTATCAAAATTGTTCGAATTATCGATGGCATCAATCAAATATCCATCAACAACACCGAAGTAGGATATCCACTTCGCGACGACGACCAAATAGTGTTCAACGAAAAAGTGGCGCTACTTGTAAACGTAGTAGAAATGGATAATAGTCTCGAAGAAAAACTCGTTTTTTGATTAAATACTCCTACATATCCGCCTCAGTAGAAAAAAAAGATAGATTAGGAATATGCAAATAAAAAGCACTCGAAACAATTCAACAAGTAAATCATGAAAGAAAATATCGTTTGGGACGAACTATTTGAACCTTTATCCGAAATTGGGTATGGGGGCACTTCGAGTGTTTTCAAAGTAAAGTACAAAATAGATGGGAAAATTTATGCCCTGAAAATCATGGATTTCGAAATAACCGACCGTAGTAAAACCGACGAGCTAAAAGAGTTTTACCGGGAAGTGGATTTTCTGAAAAAACTCCGCCACCAAAGTATTGTCAGCATCACCGATGATTTTCTGATTGACAACAAACCAGCAATACTAATGGAATATGTGGAAGGCAAATCACTGGCACAACTTGTACGCGAAGAAAAATACCTGCAAGCCGATGAAGTAATAGAAATAGCCCGACAGATAGCAGCCGGACTGAAAGAATGTCATAATACTATAAATAAGGAGGGCGACACATCACAGCAATTGGCAATCATCCACAACGATATCCATTCAAAAAACATCATCAAAACCATTGATGAAAACGGATATCCATTTTACAAGCTGATTGACTTCGGGCTTTCATTCACCAATGCCGACAAAGCCGATAAAGAGCAAAAAATTCATGGCATGAAAGAATATAAAGCACCCGAAAAATGGAGCGAAGAGAAAATTGGGACTCAGTCGGATATTTATAGCTTTGGAGTTGTATTATACGAAATGCTGGCAGGGCAGGTTCCCTTCCCGATCGACAACTACGAAGACATGGAACAGGAATTAAGTTTGAAAAATAAAATACTATTTGAAAAAGCACCCAATATCTGGCACATTAGAAAACAAAAAATTGAATCTGCCAACTTTGTTACACCCGAAGACCCCGACTACCCACAATGGCTCGATTTACTAATACTGAAATGCCTACAGAAAAGTCCGGCAAAACGTTACACGTCGGGCAAAGAACTATTGGAAGCAGTAACCGCGGGTAGCCTAAGCCCTATGGAGGCGGAATGGGACATGAATCTTTATCAGGAAGCTGCCACTCCCACAGAAACATCACAAACGAAGCAAAATCAGACTCCTGCAAATCCACCTACGAGAATGCAAACTCATGACACTGTCAAGCAAAGAATCACCACACCCATTAAATCCAAAAGAAAATGGAGGACAGTGCCCATCATCGCGCTTGCTGTCATTGTTTTGAGTTCACTTGCCTATGTATTGATATTCCAAAATAAAATAAACGAAGGAAATCTGGAAGAAATAACTCGCGCTTATTATCAAGCCGATGAAAACGCTGTGGACGAAGCGAGCATCGACTCCCTGCTCGAACATTTCGATTTCCCGGTTTATTACTACAACGGTTTTTACACTCGGCAAGCATTCCGACACTTTTACATCAATAAAACAAACGCGGAAAAGAAAAAAATCACATTGGACGAAATAACAATTGACAATACCAGAAAACCGGCAGTGGTGAAGGTGCGTGGCAGTTTCAAAACATACCGGACAAAGAAAAGTCAAAAAGCAAACTATATTGGCAAAATTGCTGACGAAATTACAATCAACAAAGGCAAAATAAAAAGAATTGTAAAAGAGTAAAAAATTACACGTACTGGAAAAAAGAATGCTATCTATCTGTCAGTCTGACTACAAAGTAACTCAAAACAATTAAAGATACAAATATCTTAAATAAATCTCAAACAATTGTACTAATTTATCGGATTAAACTGCCGAACAACATAGTTTTTCGTGTTTTGCAAAGTGGACATTGCAAATTTTGATATTTTCTAAAAAAAATGAAGCGAAATCTGAAATAAATTCCATACCTTTGCATCGTTTTTTATGTAAGATATTTCTTTTTCAAAAGAAACTCTTTTTAGTTGGAACAACATTAGAAAAACACATAAAGAGTTTTCGACAGGAGACATCCTATTCATTTTTAAAATTTAACTAATATTTCAATATGGATAATGTATCACTCTTCGTAGTCGTTCTGCTCGCCGGCCTCACACTTGTGATAGTCGGGACATTGGCTGCGATGTTACTCTCCCCCAAATCAATCAATTTCCAAAAAGGGGAACCTTATGAGTGTGGACTTCCCACTCATGGCACTTCCTGGATGCAATTTCGCGTAGGTTATTACCTTTACGCCATTTTGTTTCTGATGTTCGATGTCGAAACAATCTTCTTGTTTCCTTGGGCAAATGTGGTTCGCCAACTTGGGATGAACGGATTGATTAGTATCTTAGTATTTATTGTAATCCTCGGCTTAGGTCTTGCTTACGCCTGGAGAAAAGGAATTTTGAAATGGACATAAAAAACGTAAAAATCAAAGCTCTTCCAACAGAAGATTTTAAAGATAACGAAACTCTCCAGTCATACATTGATGAGTTGAATGCCAACGGCACCAACGTAGTGGTGGGCAAACTTGATGAAGTGATTAACTGGGGACGCTCCAATTCAGTTTGGCCACTTGCATTTGCTACCAGTTGTTGCGGCATTGAATTTATGGCTTCTGCCGGTGCTCACTACGACATTGCTCGTTTTGGCATGGAGGTCGTGCGCAATAGTCCGCGCCAAGCCGACTTGATGGTTGTAGCGGGAACTATTGTTCACAAAATGGGACCGCTTCTGCGTCGTGTTTACGATCAAATGGCTGAGCCGAAATACGTGGTAGCAATGGGTGCTTGCGCAATTTCGGGAGGCCCGTTTGTCAATTCGTATCACGTAATCAATGGAGCAGACAAAATCATTCCCGTCGATGTTTATATTCCCGGTTGCCCACCCCGCCCCGAATCACTTTTCTATGGATTACTACAATTGCAGCGGAAAATCAAAGTGGAGCAATTCTTTGGAAATCAACGCCGAGTAAGACCTTACAATTCGGCCACACTGATTGACCCCAAAACGGGCGAAGCCATTGATACTCAAACCGAACAAAAATAAGAGTTAATCCCACAAACGTTAATATCGCGCAACCTTATTCGACCCGAATCGTTGTAAATCATTTAACGTTTTAGCCTTATCTGCGTTCAAGTCAAAGTATCAATCAGGATTAATAAATAACGTTATCAAAATTTTTTTTCTAAAAAATATTTCACTCAATATCACCAAGATGAAAGATATTAAAGAGGTAATTTTAGCAGCAGTGAGCGACGCGGTCATCGAAGACAAGCAGAAGCTAACTGTAACTGTGGAGCCAAATCAATTGCGCACACTGATCAAAGCGCTCTATTCAAATAAAGACTTGCCATTCGACTATCTGATAAGCCTTATCGGGATGGACTGGGGCGAAAAGTTAGGTGTAATCTACCTACTCTCTTCATCCAAAGCGATGGACAAGGAAGTCGTAGTTATCACAGCTACCGACGAGCGCGAAAATCCACTTCTATACACCATTACCGACATGTACGAATCGGCACATCTGAACGAACGTGAAGTGTATGCGATGTTTGGTATCCGATTTGTCAACAACCCGGATATGCGCCGATTCTTGCTTGCGGACACCTGGAATGGTTTTCCTTTTCGTAAAGATTATGACGCAGACCCGAAACTCAATCCCATCACCATTGCTCCGAAAGAAATTGTGGACATTGCTCCCCGCATCATGGAAGATGAGAATGGCAATTTGGTAGAAAGCACAATAAATATTTTCGAAGAAGACGATTATATTATAAATATCGGACCTCAACACCCTTCTACACACGGCGTAATGCATTTCCGCACTGCGCTAAATGGTGAAGTGATTAAAAAAATTGATGTTCACAGCGGATATATTCATCGCGGCATAGAGAAACTTTGCGAAAACATGACCTATCCGCAAACTCTTCACCTCACCGACCGCCTCGATTATCTTTCGGCAAGCATCAACCGCCACGCGCTCTGTATGTGTATCGAAAAAGCTGCCGGAATCGAAGTGCCGGCACGTGCCGAATACATCCGTGTCATCATGGACGAACTTAACCGCATTAGTTCACACCTTATCGCCTGGGCAGCGCATTGCAACGACTTAGGAGCAACTACCGCTTTTGTATATGGAGTGCGCGAACGCGAATACGTTCTCGATATTTTTGACAAAACTTGTGGTGGACGCCTTATTGTGAATCAGAATGTAGTGGGCGGCGTGATGTTTGACATCTACCCCGATTTTCAAAAAGATGTAAAGGCGTTTATCCCCTACATGCGTGAGAAATTAGTAGAATATGAAAACTTCTTCACCCACAATCCCATCACCCTCAACAGAATGATAAAAGTGGGAAATCTGACACGCGAAGATGCTATTAAATACTCGGTAACAGGCCCTGCAGGTCGTGGTTCAGGCTTTTCATGCGATGTTCGCAAATACAAACCATACTCACTTTACGATCAGGTAGAGTTCAAAGAGATAATTCGCACCGAATGTGATTCTTATGCGCGCTATTTGAACCGATTGGATGAAATAGAACAATCGCTCCACATTATCGAGCAGTTGATTGACAAAATACCGGAAGGTGATATCGTAGCAAAAGTGAAGCCAATAATCCGCATACCCGAAGGTCAATACTTCCAAAGCGTAGAAGCCGGTAAAGGTGAATTTTCGGTGTTTATCGAAAGCAAAGGAGACAAAACTCCTTATCGCATGAAATTCCGCTCACCCTCAATGCCGGCAGTATCGGTAATGCCATTGATTTGCAAAGATGAATTACTTACCGACTTTATCGGTATAGGCGGTTCGATGGACTATGTGATACCGGACATTGACAGATAGGTATAAAAATTAATCAGAATACAGATATTAAACAATAACGTATTATTTTCCCCTTTAAGGAAAGCTTGAAAAAGCATTTTGGGGCTAATATTATTTCATCTTATGAATTATAAACAACCATTTGAGCTGACCGGACTGATTTCAAATCTGGATACATTCTTCAGAAACAATCTACCGTCGTTTTGGGCTACAGTGATTGAAGGCGCAATTATATTAATTGCTGTTTTAGCCGCTTATGCCATCATAGCGCTTGCGCTCATCTACATCGAACGTAAGATTACAGCTTTTTTCCAATCGCGCCTTGGGCCAAACCGTTTGGGTAAATACGGCGTAGTGCAAAGTATCGCCGATATGATTAAAATCCTGATTAAAGAGCTTATCCATATCAACGAGGTGGATAAACTTCTTTTCTTATCCGCGCCATTCTTTGTAATTGTATCCTCGGTACTCGCTTTTGGGGCTATCCCATTCGGGCAGGGACTTCAAGCAGTCGATTTCAACATTGGTATCGTGTATCTGCTCGCTGTTTCATCAATCGGCATTATCGGTGTGTTGCTTGCAGGATGGTCAAGCAATAATAAATACTCAATGATTGGAGCCATGCGAAGCGGTGCTCAATTTATGAGCTATGAACTATCAGCCGGATTCGCGTTGATGACCATCGTGGTACTCACCGGAACGATGCAACTCTCGGAAATGGTAGAAAACCAACGTTACGCTTGGAATCTATTCAACGGACATATCCCCGCGATTATCGCATTTGTTACATATCTTATTTCGGGACATGCTGAGACCAATCGTGGTCCGTTTGACTTGCCTGAAGCCGAAGGTGAGCTAACAGCAGGATATCACACCGAGTATTCCGGTTTGAACTTCGGATTCTTCTACTTGGCCGAATACCTCAACATGTTTATTATCGCCGCCATTGCCACCACAGTGTTTTTAGGCGGATGGATGCCAATCCAAATCAAAGGTTTGGACGCGTTTAATCAGGTAATGTGGTATATTCCATCTTATGTGTGGTTTTTTGGAAAAGTCGCGGTTTTGGTATTCGTAAGCCTTTGGGTACGCTGGTCGTTCCCGCGTTTGCGCATCGACTTGCTACTTAACCTCGAGTGGAAATACTTGTTGCCTATCAACTTAGTGAACATCTTACTCATGGTAATCATGGTTTTGGCAGGATGGACACTTACCGACTGGTTTCCGGCGCTTTTTGCAAAATAACGAAACAAGAAGTGGCAATCTATTGATATTATTCGAATTAAATAAGACTAAACATATTACAAGCATAACATGAACCCGTTTTTTAATTATTTTTCCCGAATTTTCACCGCGGTGAAAAACCTACTTGGTGGGATGAAGGTAACTTGGAAAGAGCTTTGGACTAAAAAAGTAACCATGGAGTATCCGGAAAATCGCGATACGTTGGTGATTTCAGAACGTTGGCGTTCGGAGCTGATCATGCCTCACGACGCCAACAATGAACATGCCTGTACTGCTTGCGGTATTTGCATGACAAATTGCCCAAATGGCACCATCACCGTAACTTCGCAAATGGTAGAAACAGAGGATGGTAAAAAGAAAAAAGTACTCGACAAACATATTTGGGATTACGGAATGTGTACGTTTTGCAACTTATGTGTGATTACCTGCCCATCTGATGCCATCATCTTCAACAATGATTTTGAAGGCGCGATGTTCGATAGAAGCAAGCTGGTACACCAGATAAACATGCCGGGAAGTAAATTAAGGGAAAAGAAAGTAGCACCAAAACCTGCAGCGCCAAAAGTTTCAGAAGCTACTGAAGCACCAAAATCCGCTGTAAAAGCACCAACCGATAGCGAAGTTACAAAAACTCAGGAAGCGAATTTGGCTAAAACATCTGAAACAGTGGATGCGCCGAAAGTAAACAAAGAAGACACTACGTCCGCAACAAAGCCTGATGACAAGGCGAAAACTGAATAAATACAAATCCATAACAAGGAAAAAGGAAACAATAATTATGGTTGAACAAATAATATTCTACATCTTAGCAGCGATAATAGCCATATTCTCAGTATTATCCGTTACAAGCACGAAAGTAATTCGCTCTGCAACATTTCTGCTATTCGTATTGCTGGCTACAGCCGGGCTTTTTTTAATGCTCAATTACCACTATCTATTCGCGGTACAGATAACTGTTTATGCGGGGGGCATCATGGTACTATTTATTATGGCTATCTTCCTCACCCACAAACCGGGCGATGAATTTAACACAAAAATAAGCTGGAAAACAAGATCGTCGGCATTGCTGGCTATCACAGGTCTTCTTTTCTGCGGATATATCATTGTAAAAAATGTAACACGCGTATTCGACTACGTGAAAGGAAGCGAACTGAACATGCAAGACATCGGTTTGGCAATGCTCGGCACCGAGAAACATCAGTATTTGCTACCATTCGAAGTGATCAGTGTGCTGTTGTTGGCTTGTATCGTAGGCGCCATTCTCATCGCACGCAAAGAGAAAAATGTAGAACCATCAGAAAATGATTTAGACAAATAAGACTATGGGAGAGTTACTAATAAACACATCCGGAGCGCCAGCGCCCATGTTGCCGTTTTTAATCGTAAGCCTGATAATGTTTTTTGCAGGCATTTACGGCTTCTTCACTCGCAAGAATTTGATTCTCATGCTAATATCTATCGAATTGATATTGAACGCGGTGGACTTGAATTTTGCGGTATTCAACCGTTATCTTTTCCCCGGAGAAATGGAAGGCTTGTTTTACGCGCTTTTTGTCATTGCCATTGCAGCTTGCGAAACTGCGGTTGCCATTGCCATCATTATCAACGTTTATCGTAAATTTGGTAATGCCGAAGTAGATAACATCAAACAGATGAAAGAGTAATCTAAATAAAAACGAATAAAACAAATCAATTCGGAACAAGAAAAAAATTTGATTATGGAATATACAATATTAATTCTGCTTCTCCCGCTTTTGTCGTTCTTGGTGAATGGATTATTGGGAATCAAGTTGAAGGCAATGACAACCGGGATAATCGGAACCTTGTCGCTTACATTAGTGGCGGCTCTCTCCTACTTCACTGCCTACGAATACTTCACCACACAGAGTTTGAATGGCGTGTGGCAAACGCTTATCCCTTACAACACAACGTGGATGAATGTCGGTGCCAAGCTACACATCGACTTAGGTATTCTCATCGACCCGGTATCGGCAGTAATGCTTATCGTGGTATCCACCGTATCACTCATGGTACACATCTATAGTTTGGGATACATGAAAGGCGAATCGGGCTTTCAGCGTTACTACGCATTCCTTTCGCTCTTTACCTTCGCCATGATGGGTTTGGTACTCGCTACCAATATTTTCCAAATGTATATCTTCTGGGAATTGGTGGGAGTATCCTCTTACTTGCTAATCGGATTCTACTACACCAAACCATCGGCTGTTGCCGCTTCGAAAAAAGCGTTCATCGTTACACGGTTTGCCGATTTCTTCTTTCTAATCGGGATTTTAGTAGTCTCTTACTTCACTCAAACTTTTGATTTTGGCCAGCTGATGTCGGGCGATGGTTCAATTTTCAGCTCCGCACTTGGTTCCACTTTTATGGGTGCTTCTGCGCTCTCTTGGGCAATGGCTTTGATGTTTATCGGGGGTGCGGGCAAATCCGCCATGTTCCCGCTTCACGTTTGGTTGCCCGATGCGATGGAAGGTCCAACTCCGGTTTCGGCACTTATACATGCCGCCACAATGGTAGTTGCCGGTGTATATCTGGTGCTTCGCTTGTTTCCCATTTACATCGGTTACACCCCCGAAGTACTTCACGGCATCGCTTACGTTGGCGCCTTCACATCATTGTTTGCCGCACTGATAGCGATTACTCAAACCGATATTAAACGGGTTTTGGCTTTTTCCACCATTTCACAAATTGGCTTTATGATGGTGGCGGTAGGAGTAAGCACCAGCATGACGCTCAACCACGAAGACCATGGCGCATTAGGCTATATGGCTTCCATGTTCCACCTTTTCACACACGCCATGTTCAAAGCCTTGCTCTTCCTTGGCGCCGGCTCCATCATCCACGCCGTACACAGCAACGAAATGCGCGACATGGGCGGACTTCGGAAATTCATGCCGATAACTCACATCACATTCCTTATCGCATGTTTGGCAATTGCCGGTATTCCTCCGTTCTCCGGATTTGTGAGTAAAGATGAAATTATCACAGCCGTTTACCATTTCAATGGTGGCATGGGAGTATGGATGACCATCACGGCAGGTATCACCGCATTCTACATGTTCCGTCTTTATTATAATATATTCTGGGGAAAAGAACACAAAACGCATGGCGGACACACGCCACACGAAAGCCCTCGCACGATGACTTATCCACTCATGTTTCTGGCTCTAATCACCCTTGTTGGCGGATTTATTCCATTCGGAAAATTAGTTACAGCCGACAGAACTCCTTATGACATCCACTTGGATTTGAAGATAGCTACAATAAGTGTAGTCGTTGCAATTATAGGAATACTCTTGGCACGTGTGCTTTATCGCAAAGAGAGCAAAAAACCAACCGAGATTGCAGAGAAAGTACCCGCGCTTTACAAAGGTTCGCTCAACAAGTTTTTCATCGACGAAGTATATATTTTCATTACGAAAAAAATTATTTTCGACCACATATCACGACCAATCGCTTGGTTTGACCGTCACATTGTGGATGGCGCGATGAATGGCATGGCTTGGGTTACAGGCAAGACTTCAGAAAAAACAAAAAGATTCCAATCCGGTAGCCTTCAATGGTACGCTTGGGTGTTTTTATTTGGAACATTACTTATTACGTTCCTTGCAATTATTTAAAGCATAAATTTGATATATCATAAAATAAAGTTATAAAAAACAGTTGGTTTAAATAATTGTATTTCAAAAGTATATTTCTAAACTGACTGAGAAAAATTAAATAATATGAACTTTCTTTTAGTATTCGTACTGATACCTGTGCTGATGTTGCTGGGTTTGTTTCTAACAAAAACCCGGAAACAGGTATTGACTATAATGGTGGCCGGAAGTGTAGCGCTGGTAGTGGCAACTGTTTATCTGGTAATTGCTTACCTGAACGCACGTGCTGCCGGAGCTACCGAACCCATGATGTTTACATCAACCATGATGTGGTACAAGCAACTCAACATCGGGCTTTCACTTGGAGTTGACGGTGTTTCAGTAGCAATGATTGCGCTTTCGTCAGTCATCGTACTCACCGGCACATTCACTTCCTGGAAAATAGAGCCTCTTACCAAAGAGTTTTTCATGTGGTTCTGTCTTCTATCCACGGGCGTGTATGGATTTTTTGTGAGCATCGACATGTTTACCATGTTTATGTTTTACGAAGTAGCCCTTATCCCAATGTTTTTGTTAATTGGAATTTGGGGAAGTGGACGCAAGGAGTATTCGGCAATGAAACTTACTCTGATGCTGATGGGTGCTTCCGCATTCCTACTTGTAGGTTTGTTGGGCATTTATTTCACATCGGGAGCAACGAGCATGAATATCTTGGAGATAGTAAAAACTCACATTCCACTCGAAGAGCAACGCTTGCTGTTTGTTCTTACTTTCTTTGGTTTTGGGGTTTTGGGCGCGCTTTTCCCATTCCACACTTGGTCGCCCGATGGTCATGCTTCGGCACCCACAGCGGTATCCATGCTTCACGCGGGCGTGTTGATGAAATTGGGAGGTTATGGCGCTTACCGAATTTCGGTTTATCTTCTCCCCGAAGCTGCCAAAGAATTAGCTCCTATATTCCTTGTGCTTACGGGTATCGGCGTTGTATATGGCGCGTTATCGGCAATCCACCAAAAAGATTTGAAATACATCAACGCTTACTCCTCTGTGAGTCACTGTAATTTAGTGCTTTTCGCTATACTGATGCTGACACAAACAGCGATGACGGGCGCAATACTTCAAATGCTTTCGCACGGATTAATGACAGCCCTTTTCTTTGCCTTGATTGGTATGATTTATGGGCGCACGCACACTCGAATGATAACCGAAATGGGAGGTTTGATGAAAGTGATACCTTTCCTTGGAGCCAGTTTCGTTATTGGCGGGTTGGCCTCGCTTGGACTTCCCGGATTGAGCGGATTTGCTGCTGAAATGACCATTTTTATCGGTTCATTCGAAAACGCAGACATTTTCCGTCGCGTATTGACAATAACTTCAATTACCGCCATTGTATCCACAGCGGTTTACATTTTGCGCATGGTTGGAAAATTCTTGTACGGCCCGATGCAAAATTCGGAACACGCTACAATTCCGGCTTCTGTATGGTTTGAGCGTGTTGCCGTAGTTGTTTTAATTGCGGGGATTGTGTATATTGGCTCTCTCCCACTCGGTCTTTCGAATATGATTCACGACAGTCTTGCCGATGTAATGGCTCAATTAACACGATAATAATAATTAATAATAATACTACAATCCGGATATTCAATTTCGCAATTTCATAGAAGGATAATTCAAATACACTATGGACTATATAAATAATTTTTTGTTCATGCGCAGCGAGGTATCGCTTTTAGCAACTATTTTGTTTCTGCTGCTTTTTGATTTAATAGCAGGCAAAAAAGGTATGAAATACTTCCAACCGGTGGCTATTGCCGTTTTTGTCGTGCACACTATCATAAGTTTTCTACCACATCAGGCAGGGAGCTCATTTGGTGGAATGTATGAATATTTACCCATGCACTCCATTGTAAAAGCGGTGCTAAATTTGGGGACATTATTTGTATTTCTGCAATCGAAACATGTTTTTGACAGTGAAAAACAAAGCAACAAACGTGGCGAATATTACTTTCTGATGCTTATCACATTGCTTGGCATGTATTTTATGATTTCGAGCGGACACTTCCTGATGTTTTATATCGGTCTCGAGATGGCTTCAATTCCAATGGCTACATTGGCCGCTCTCGAGAAACACAGCAAAAAATCAGCTGAATCCGGAGCTAAATATATCTTGTTAGCCGCTTTTTCGTCCGGAGTGATGCTGTTTGGAATTTCTTATCTTTATGGCACTACAGGTACGCTCTATTTTGCCGACATGCCAACGCTTATAAGTGCCAACGCGCTTCAGATCATGGCTTTTGTATTCTTCATTAGTGGTTTATTCTTTAAGGTATCGTTTGTTCCGTTTCACCTTTGGGCTGCCGATGTTTATGAAGGAGCGCCCACCAATGTTACCGCTTACCTTTCGGTAGTATCCAAAGGTTCTGCAATTTTTGTGATGATGACATTGCTCTACAAAGTTTTTGGCAATATGATTGTGCAGTGGCAAGGTATTCTCTATGGAATTATTATTCTTACAATCACAATAGCCAACCTTTTTGCAATTCGTCAGAACAACCTGAAGCGATTCTTCGCCTTCTCCTCCATTTCGCAAGCTGGATACTTGGCGCTCGGTATCATTTCGGGTACTGCCTTCGGTATGACCACATTGGTGTATTACGTTTTTATCTACGTATTTTCCAATTTGGCAGTATTTGGCGTTATCTCGTCCATCGAGAGTCGCACGGGAAAATTGAACATCAGCGACTACAAAGGACTTTACAGCACCAATCCGAAATTGAGCTTTGTGATGATGATTGCCTTGTTCTCGCTTGGAGGTATTCCTCCTTTCGCCGGATTCTTTAGCAAATTCTTTATATTCGCCGCAGCCCTCCAACAAGGTTACTATTTGGTGGTTTTAATAGCGGTTGTAAATACCATCATCTCATTGTACTATTATTTATTGATAGTAAAAGCGATGTTTCTTGACAGCAGCGAAAACCCGATACCGACTATTAAAACCGACGCATATAACCGTACAAACCTGATTTTGACCTCTACAGGTGTTTTGCTTGCCGGCTTGCTCAACTTCTTCATGGACAAAATCGATCTATTTAGCTTTGGCCTGTAATGAAGTAGTGTTTTTATTTTGATAATAAAGTAGTAAGGGAGCTTCAAATAGGTTTGAAATCCCTTATTCTTTTTTAAATATATTTTATTCTGAAAATCGGATATAGAAAGAACTGAAGCTGATGTATATCAAAAGCTCATTTTCTGATACGAACAACCTCTTTTAAAAACATACGACTCCTTGCATGTTACCTTCTGATAATTCATTTACAAATAACCATAAAGACAATATTTTAGTTCTGACTATCGTTCAGCATCAGAGATTTGGCTACATACTTCTTCCCTATTTCACATCTTAAGATGAAAAGAATCAGATTTTCAGCATTGTTGAAGCTGCTCGAAAAAAATCAACTTGTTTCGCCATCCTTAGTGAGGCGGAACAAAAGATAATAAGCCTTACTGAGCGTTATCAAGATGATATTTTAATGAAACTATACTTGCGAGAGAAAAACTTAACCGATTTTTTCATCAAAATAGACGAAGCAAGAATTAATAACTTCATACGCCCGCTTATTGAAACCAGCTACAAAGAAAAACTAAAACTGACACATCAGACTCAAACCCCGCTTTTCTGGAAAAAAAGATCAATGCATATCCAAGAGTCAATATTTGTGCTTTCCAAGCCTTCTACCATGCTTTTCCACTTCAATAATGCAGAAAAATTCACCTACTCGGCGCAAATCAGAAACGGAGAAGAAATCATTGAACTTTACAAAAAGAACTATGCGGTGATGTATTCGCCGAAGGCGCAAATCGTAGTGGATAGACATCTACACTATTTCGAAGATATCGACTCAAAAAAACTTCTTCCTTTTTTCGAAAAGCGCCTTATAGAGATACCTCAAAGCAGCGTAACGAATTATATTCAGAAATTCGTGATGCAATGCGTTCGAGATTTTGAAGTAAATGCCGATGGGATAGATATCAAAGAAATAACGATATCACCGCAAGCAGTAATAAGTATCGAGGCCGGAATCGACCTACGACTCGCCCTCCATCTGAAATTCAGATACAACAAACATCAATTTGAAGTTGACAGCGCTCACCGGAAAACATTAGATTACAAACATGAAGGAGAAAAACACACCATCGTGTGGTTTCAGAGAGACAAAAAAATGGGAACTTGCCGAAAGTGTTGTAAATTACCATCCAAACTTGGAGGACATAGCCGAAATATTGGATGAAATATGAATTAGGGCAACAACCACTCAACAACATCTTTACTGACAAATACTCCTGCGCATTGAAATCATATTCCATGCCCTACATCGTTGCCGACACTGTTTTTTTCTGTTAGTAATCCGACAACAAGATGAGGTAAGCATTACCCCTTGTTTTAGCTTGAAAAACTCAAACATTTCCAAGTGAATCCAATTCGCATTTAGTTGAATTAATTTATTTATATCCAGCTAAGGAGTTATTTTAATCTTGTAATTCAGGAAATGAATCTTCAAATTACTTGAATCCCGCTACTGTTTTTCTCTTTTAAACGCAAGGAAAACCACCGAAAGTTCACTATCTTTGCACGATTAATATCAGAAATAATAAATAACTAAATACAAAAACATGGAAGTTTCAGGAAAAATTATCGCCATTCTGCCACAACAAAGCGGAATGGGAAAAAACGGACAATGGCGCTCGCAGGACTATGTGTTGGAAACCGCCGATCAATATCCCAAAAAAGTTTGCTTCAATCTTTTCAATGATAAAATTGAAAAATTCCCGATTGCAATAGGCGATACGGTAAACATCAGTTTCGACATTGAAAGCCGCGAATACAACGGACGCTGGTACACCTCCATCCGCGCATGGAATGTTACAAAAGCAACTGGCGCTCAAGCTCCGGAGGATATGCCTCCTCCACCCTTCGACTTGAACGCTGCACCAGCTCCCGAATGGCGAAGTAATTTCGACAGCATGGACAATAGCAATTCGAATACCGATTTGCCTTTCTAACAAAGGCTGAAAAAAATCGAAACCGTTAAAAATTCAATGGTTGATTCTGAATAGAATAGAATACAAAAAAAAGCGCTGAACTGAAATCGGGTTCAACGCTTTTTTTTACAAACTATCGTCGGCTGAAAGTCTTTTGCATGGCGCGCATCAGGCTTTGTGGTTTCCACTCGCAGGCTATCATTCGCCTTACAGATTGCAATGGAGTGATTGAATCTTGTTTTGTGGATAAGATAAACGACATTTTGAAGTGCTCCGCCATGCGTATATGCGTACTTTCATTACTCAGTCCGTAGGGGTAAGCGAAATACTCAATCGGTTTGCCAGCTATATTTTCCAGTTTCGCAAGTGGTTCCGTTACGTTTACGCGAAGAATGGAGTCATTGTCATAGCGAGTAGCCCGCGTATGATCCCAACTGTGAAAACCCACCGTATGCCCGGCTTTTGCCAGCGCGGCTATCTGGTCGGTAGTCATGTAGTTTTTCTTGTTGTAGGTGATGGTCATAATAAAAAACACACCTCTAAAACCCATTTTCTCAAGCACCGGCGCAGCAATGGTAGCGTGCTCTACCCGCGAGTCGTCGAAGCTTATCATCACCGGTTTAGCAGGCAGCTCTTTGTTATACACCAAATAATCGTAATACTGTTCGGGCAGGATACTGTGGTAGCCACTGTCGGCAAGCGCTTGCATCTGTGCCGCGAACGTGGCAGGTGTTACCGTATATTCGTCATTTCGTCCATTCTCGATGCGGTGATAGCAAAGCACCGGCACTTGCTTTTTAGCGTAAATCTCTGCTGCGCTATTCTGTTTCTGAGCTCTGAGTTCGTTATCATCTTGCACCACTTGAGTCGAATCATTTCCTACCGCCACACCTTGCGATGGTTTATTACAAGCCACAAAAAAAGCTGCCATCGCAGCCATTCCAATCAAACAAATTTTATTTTTCATTGAAAAGCATTTTTAAAATCAAATACAATAATTATTTACAAAAAAAAACGAGCCGAGAAGAATTCAAGCACGTTCGCATAATATCGTTGCGCAATGTTTTAAGACTACAAAAGTACAAAATTTTCAATGGTAACTGTTCATTTCACGCTTCGTTCTTATGAAATAATAATTTTTTCGTCTCTTCACGATAGTCGGGATAACGAAAAAGAAAATAAACAAGTACCAACAAAGTTACTCCAATCATCACAGCAAACACCGCATAACTATTTTCGGAAAAAAGAGCTGTAGTGAGTGAGAAAAGCGCGGTACCGATGAGGATAAACACAAAATTCACCATATTGAGATAGGCTATAACGGCGCCACGTTTCCGACCAAGATTCGCGCGTTGCACAAAGGCCATTTGCGGCACCTGAAATGCTCCTGCCATAAACGCAAAAAGCATGACCATCAGGATAAACGCCCAGAATGGCAAAGCTATGAGCAGAATTAGCAACAGGCTTAGCATCACGCCCACCAATGCAGGGATAATCAATGCTTTGCGTACAATGGCGCCGGAATAATAGCCGGTGATGCCGGTTCCGAGAGCGATACCAATAGCGGCAAATGCCATTACCATTCCCGTCGCGGCGTTGGACACTTGATACACATGCTTACAATGTATGATTACGTTCATCTGAAGCATATTGGATATAAGCCAAAACGATGAAGAACCAAAAATGGAGCTATTCACTAAGTGATGACCGCGCGCAAACCGGTAATTGTTACGCACAAACTGAATTGGATTGAGCCGGGAGTCCACTTCCTCCTCTGTAGGCTGCTCCACTACTTTAATTTTTGTGGTGGAATAATAACCCAACACCGCCACTGCAAGGATGATAATACTGAAAATCCAGACCGAATAATGGTCGGAAATAAGTGAAGCAAAAAAAGTACCGAGTAGAATCCCCAAAAAAGCCATTGTTTCAAACAAGCCGCTTCCGTACGACACACCGGACTCACCACCGATGTCGCGAATAAGGCTGTATTTTGCGGGTGAATAAAGACTGCTTTGAATACCCATCAGGAAAATAGACAAAACGGCAATACCAATCCATTGAAAATAGAATGCGATGCAAGCAACCAACATGATGGGTATTTCGGCAAGTTTCATTGCTCGAAATACCTTTAACTTCGAGTAGTTTACCGCCCATCGACCGCCCAAGGGCGAAAACAGCAGATAAGGAAGTACCAAGCCCGACGCGGTTATCGAAATCAATTGCGAATAAGACATCCATGAGGGCAATTGCCAAGCTATCGCAATGAAGATAATGGAATTTTTCAAAAAATTATCATTAAAAACACCCAGGAAATTACTTGCAAAAAGCATCCACCATTTTCTTTTACCATTTGCCATATTCCGATAAAAATATATTTCATACAAAAATAGTATTTTTAAAGATAGCATTCTGGCTTTACGAGTAGTTATTTGCGAATTTAATTGGATAAAGAAATTCATTGCTGACCGACTAAACATGCATTAAATGAGTTTTCTCACTTCGTTCGAAATGACAATCAGTCAGTTAGGTGTCTGGGAGGATGTCGGTTTGCGGCAAAGGCAACTTAATTCCACACATCAATAGCGCATCAAGTCCCTTTTAGTTTAAAGTGTTTTCAAGTTACTTTGAATAGCTTTTCGAGTTAGTTTAAAGTGTTTTCGAGTTACTTTGACTAGCTTTTTGAGTTAGTTTAAAGTGTTTTCGAGTTACTTTGACTAGCTTTCCGAGTTGTATTGATAAGCTTTCCGAGTTGTATTGATATGCTTTTGAGTTGTATTGATAAGCTTTTGAGTTGTATTGATAAGCTTTTTGAGTTGTATTGATATGCTTTTCGAGTTGTATTGATAAGCTTTTCGAGTTGTATTGATATGCTTTTGAGTTTTATTGGTAAGCTTTTCGAGTTGTATTGATATGCTTTCGAGTTGTATTGATATGCTTTTCGAGTTGTATTGATAAGCTTTTCGAGTTGTATTGATAAGCTTTTGAGCAGAATAACATAGTTGCTAAGATCAGTCGATTTCAGCCGGATACGAGAAATTCCTTTTCGCAAGATCAAGAAAACGCCACTTTTGCAGTTAGAGATAGAGTTTGCACTGTAGCGCTTCATGACGAGTTTCCGCACAAATTCAAGTATAAAGCTGTCAACATCCAGGTCTTCCGGTTATAAGCGTAAATGGCAAAGACAAGAAAATATTCGCAAATACAAAATAATTCAATATTTTATTCGCGTTAGATACCTGTTTATCTGCATCATACTAAGCAAATCCACTTTTCTCACAAATTGATTTACGAATGTTATGTAGTTTGTATTTAAGAATTTTGTATATTTGTTACGTAAACAGGACGTTGTGCGACACTCGCGGAAAGTCCAGCACATTTTGCAGGAATAAAAAGCGAAACAAAAAATGAAAAAATAATGAGCAAATATCAAGAAGAACAAAGAGAAAAGTCTGTTGATTTAATAGAAAATAGCGAATTATTTGAGAGCTGCAAAGCAGGTGGAAAGTTTATGGGCAAAGAAAGACCTTTCGTGCTTGTTGATTTTAAAAAAAATTTTTACTCGTCAATTTTACCGAATGTTTTGAATTATTTTAACCAAAAAGTTGGCAACAATATTTCATGGTGGGGTGGGAAATTTCCAACAGGACATACTTTGTCTTCTCAAATGGCTTGTTTAAATCATTTATTTCCAATCAGGAATGACAAAAACGAAGTCTTGAAAATTGCACAAATTATATGCGAAGATATTATTGATGTAATGGAAATCAAATCGGATAAATATCAGTCCGCTTATATTGCATTTGAAGCTGTGAGCGACTATGATTATCTAAACGAATGCAAAGATGAGCAAAAACCAACTCGAGGTAGTCATTGCACTTCCATTGATGCATTGATTTATGCAAAACATAAAAATGGGAAAAATTATCTTCTTCCAATTGAATGGAAATATACAGAGCATTATAGCAATACAGACAAATCAACAGAAGATAGAGAGGGCGAACCCAGAGGAACAAATGGAAAAGGACAAGAACGTTTAAAAAGATATTCCGATTTAATAAACAACTCTGAACAGCTAAAAAAGTATGACAATTATAAAGGCTCTGTCTATTTTTTTGAGCCATTCTATCAACTAATGCGTCAAACTTTGTGGGCAGAGCAAATGATTGCTAATAAAAATTCAGAGATAGTTTCAGCGGAGGACTTTATTCACGCTCATATCATACCAAGCGAAAATCAAGATTTGTTGAAAAGTGATAGCAGATATAAATATAAATGTAGTGGAAAAGATATGAAAACAACGTGGATAGAAAATTTAAGCAATCCCAATAAATACAAAATTATTTCGCCTAAAGATTTATTAGCTAACATTGATGCTGATAAATATGCTGATTTGAAAAAATATTTAGAAACAAGATATTGGTAAATTATGCGAATACTTCACATTTCCGATACTCATAATAGTCATAAACTATTAGAAAACTTGCCCAAAGCCGACATTATTGTTCATTCGGGCGATGCTTCATTTTCGGGTTCGGATAATGAAGTGTTGGATTTCTTAAATTGGTTTTGCGATTTGGATTATGCGCATAAAATTTTTGTAGCAGGCAATCACGATGATTGTTTGTATGGAGAACAAATTGAAGGTTTGCCTGATAATTGCCATTATTTGTGTTATTCGGGCGTTGAAATTGAGAATGTGAAATTTTGGGGAGTTCCGCTTTTTATGGGCGATGCACTAAAAGGCGGTCGAACAGAACAAATAATGAAACAAATTCCCCACGACATAAATGTATTAATCACACATAGTCCGCCATTCGGAATTTTAGATTTTGATGATAACATAAATTACGGTTGCCGTGATTTATTGAACGTAGTGGAACAAATAAATCCTCGCTATCATTTGTTCGGACACATTCATAACGCTAACGGAATCAAGAAAATTAATAAAACTACTTTTGTAAATTCGGCGATAATGAACGGACAATACGAACTTATAAATAAACCAACATTATTAGAAATTTGAGATAAAAAAAACAATAAAATGAGCGACCGCACAACAAGCGGTTTTGCAATATTGCGGCTGAAGTGCTTCTATCAACATTTGTGCTTGGTTGACAGTGAAGTGCTCCGAATTCCCCGCCTTCGCCAATACCCAAACCATTACAGACAAACCAATTAAAAAAAAGATATCAATTAAAGTGTAATCAATAAATTTTATAATGAAAACAAAATTCTACTTTTTCCACGGATATGGCTCGGGAATCAACTCAAGTAAATTTATTATGTTAAAAGAACATTTTGGAGAATCCTTTGAAATGAAGAATGAAGTTTGGAGGTTAAATGATAATATAGGGAAAATATTAAGCAGGGTTTATGACGAATTAGAATACGAAGAAAACCCTATCCTTTTTGGAGATTCAACCGGAGCTAATTTTGCTTATCAGCTTCGAGAACAAAGACTAAATAAAGGGAAAAAGACTATTTTGATTATGAGTGCTCCTTTACTTGACTTCTCCAAACGTATTAGTAAAATGGAATTTGATGAAAATATCCAACAGTATCTTATTAAAATAACACAACCGAACAATGCTATGCTTATAATCCCAACTCGAGATGAAGTTTTAGACCAAAGCATGTTCCTTGCAAAAAACAACTTTAAAAACCTGAAAATTCTAACCTTAAATGATACACATCGCTTACAAAAACTAAAAGTGGGAGTCGGTATTGAGGAAATTAAAAAATATATCGCAGAACACAACAAATAAATTTATTCATGAAAAGCTGCTTAAATGATGGCTTGCTAGTAACACCTAAGGTTTCGGCGTGCCTGCAGGGCAAGCGATGAATTGGAAATCATCGAATACCATTGAAATCAAATACTGAATGAGATAAACCGATGTTGAACAGCCTGTCCCGTTTTTATCGAGAACCGGAACATTATGGGGATATCGTGATGAAGCGACAGAGGATAAGGAGAATGTTTTGCTGCTTCGCCCAAGCGCTGAAATGTTGCGCTCGAAGCGTACCAGCAGTTCGCTGAAACCCATCACTTCACGGCAGGTGCGGTTCAGCAGTTTGTTTTCCCTCAGTTCTTCGGGAGCCTCTTTTTTTATTGTCAAAATGCTTTCTATTAAAAGGTATTATTATTTTTGCAAAGCTAGCAACAATGAACTAAGAGTGAGGGTTACCGGAGGTTTAGTTCAACACCGTTTATAAAACTTTGGGGTTTAGGTGGTTATTCGTTTGTTTTGACCCACACCAAGTTCGGTGTAACACGGCAGGAAAGTTGCCCGCAATCCCCATCGTTTCATACCGCCACCCTTGATTGTTACCATTGCTCACCGACAATCGGCTTTTTCATCCCGATGATTTTTAATATTGCACTTCTTCAATCGGTTTTTTACCATCGTGGTAATTACCATTCTTAAAATAAAAAACGGTTTTTACCATCGTGGTAATTGCCATTCTTAAAATAAAAAACAGATTTTACCACTGTGATAATTGCCTTTCTTAAATCAAAAAACAGATTTTACCATCGTGGTAATTACCATTCTTAAAACAAAAATCGGATTTTACCATCGTGGTAATAGCCATTCTTAAAACAAAAAAGGGATTTTACCACTGTGGTAATTGCTATTCTTAAAATAAAAAACGGTTTTTACCATTGTGGTAATTGCCATTCTTAAAATAAAAATCGGTTTTACCATTGTGGTAATTGTCATTCTTAAACACTACTGCCCACTAAAATTTTTAGACTCTTCACTACGTTCTGAATGACAGATATTTACGTTAGATTCGAGGGGGAGGAGGTCGGTTTGCAATAAACAGAAATAATAAATAGGCGATCAGCTAAAGAAAATGGTAAAGCCTGTCCCGTCCATACGGGAAGGGGCAGAAACTTCTACGATTGATATTTGTTATAAAATCAGAGTTCCTGCTTCGATTGAAGTTCACGGTAAAAATCTTCGCCACTTCACGGCAATTGCGTTTCATTAGTTTGTTTTCCCTCAGTTCTTCAAGAGTCTTTTTTTATTGTCAAAATGCTTTCTATTAAAAGGTATTATTATCTTTGCAAAGCTAACGAAAATGAACTAAGGGCGAGGACTGCCGGAGGTTTAGTTCAACAAGCGTTTTTGCAAAATGGAGGGTAAAGTGCGTAAATTCAAATTCAGTTTTCCAATTGGCCTTTGGTGTAGGGTTGACAGTTTTGTGCTCCGAAACCCGCCCGAACGCCAAGCCCGAAAACGTTAGTGGCTATCAAATAACAGAATCTCAAAACAAACAATGAAGCATCAAGAATGGAAGAGAACTTTTATATGACGAACAGACAGAAAATATTGTTTATGGTTCACGAATTACATAAACGTGGCTATGGCAAATTACGAATAATTCCATCACTTTCACCATCTGGAATGAGTTGGCGATGTAGTTTCATTGACGAGTCAAAAAACCACGAATTGATTGCTTCTAATTGGATATTTCATCATGAAAATGAGCATTCAACAGAAGAAATTAAGATGACAATAGATGAATTGGCAGACTTGTTTGTAAAAGAAAATTTTGAGTTTATTCAATATTGTAAAGGAACAAATGAAGAATACGAAAAGTGGTATAGTGAAATGCTGACACAATTAGGAAAAGGTGAACTCCCTTATGCGTTTGCTGATTACTTCTCTCCTACTGACTATTGGGAAACTTCAGAAGGAAAGCAAATAAAAACATTGTCCAACGAACGGAAATATTACCTTTAGAAACATAATATGAGTAAAGAATTAGCAAAAATAAAATCAGTTCTTTTTGGCGTTGCAGTAGGAGATGCTTTGGGTGTTCCCGTAGAATTTAATGACAGACAGACAATAAGTAAAAATCCTGTAACCGATATGATTGGTTATGGAACATATAATTTACCAGCAGGTACTTGGTCGGACGACAGTTCATTGACTTTCTGTCTTGCCGAGGCATTAACGAAAGATTTCGACCTAAATGCAATCGGTCAAAATTTTATAAATTGGGTTCATCATCAATATTGGACTCCAAGAGGACGAGTTTTTGACATTGGCATTGGAACAAGACAAGCTATTGATAGAATAGCAAAGGGTGAAAAACCTGAATTCGCAGGTGGTTCTAAAGATATTGACAATGGAAATGGCTCGCTTATGAGGATTTTACCTTTACTGTTTTACATTAAAGACAAACCAATAAACGAACGATACGAAATAACAAGACAAGTTTCATCAATTACGCACGGACACATTCGTTCTGTAATTGCTTGTTTCTATTATCTTGAATTTGCTAAACAAATATGGGAAGGTAAAGACAAATTTGAAATTTACCGAAATTTGCAAACAGAAGTTGCAAATCACTTGACAAACCTTGAAATCAATCCGAAAGAAATTGACTTGTTTGACAGACTGCTGAAAAGAGAAATTCATACGATTTCCGAAGATGAAATTCAAAGTAGTGGTTATGTTTTGCATACACTTGAAGCAAGTATTTGGTGTTTGCTCACAACAGACAACTACAAAGAAGCCGTTTTGAAGGCAGTAAATTTAGGTGAAGACACCGACACTACAAGTGCAGTTACAGGAGGGCTTGCAGGATTACTTTATGGATTTGATAATATTCCAGAGATTTGGTTACAACAAATAGCGAGATATGACGACATTGAAAACTTGGCTGAACGACTTGCAGATAAGCTTGGTTGAAAATCATTTCACAGAACATTTTTTCTCCTCCCGCACCCTCACTATTCGAATAGCAGGGCTTAGGATTTTATTTTGACGCTCGAGCGATGCTGCAAATAGATAGTAATTGGATAAATGAGCTTATAGATTTGTTTACCCCGGACAGCAATAATGCTTAATCTTGGGAAAGCGAGTGATTAGTTGGCGTTTAGCAACAAAGTACGAAGGAATATAATAATCTCGGAAATTGAAATGACATCAACGAAAAACAGAAGCTAAATAGTTCAGATTGTTTTTTTATTTTTTCTAAAACATATTTTTGCTTAATTTTGTTATTCATTGTATGAAAACGCATTCTCATCAAATCACCCTGATTTATGAACAAAACCCTATATGCCATGACATTGAAGTCAGTAAAACGCTGTTTGTTTTTCTGCTTTCTACTTGCAGCCATTCAAGCAAACGCTTCAAGCTATTTTTTTTACATTCAGCTGACAGACAAAAACAACTCACCCTATACGCTTAACAACCCATCGGCATACCTGTCGCAACGCGCTATTGAACGACGGGCATTTTTCGACATTCCGATAGATAGCACCGATTTGCCAGTAAACCCGAATTATTTGCAGCAAATCCGCGATTTAGGCATTCACATCCATTGCACCACCAAATGGCTGAACGGTGTTACTGTTTTACTTGCCGACTCGTCGAAGATGGCGCAGACGCGCACGCTTCCTTTTGTAAAATTCACACAATTTACCGGCATCACCAACCTGAACCCACCTTCCGGAGCAATGGCGAAACGAGTACCGGCAAACACATCTAATTATGGAACAGCTTACTCGCAGATAAACCAACTCTATGGCCAATCGCTTCACCAAGCCGGATATACCGGGCAGGGAATGCAAATAGCGGTGATAGATGCCGGATTTTTGAATGTAAATTCTAACCCATTTTTCAGAAAGCTAAATCTTGATGGCAGAATTATTGGCACAAAAGATTTTGTAGATTCCAATTCAAACATTTACAGCGAACACAATCACGGAGCTCACGTACTCTCCACCATGGCAGCCGACAGTACAGCAACTTACACCGGAACTGCTCCCAATGCCTCTTACCTGCTTATCCGCACCGAAGCCGATGTAGGAGAATACTTATGCGAACCGGATTTTTGGATTTCAGGTATCGAATATGCCGACAGCGTAGGTGTGGACTTGGCAACTACGTCGTTGGGCTACAGCTCATTTGACATCGAAGGCATGAATTACCAATACTCCGACCTGGACGGCAAAACCATTCGTGCAAGCAAAGCGGCAAGCATGGCTTTCGAAAAAGGTATCATGATGTTGGTGTCTGCCGGAAACGAAGGAAATAAATCGTGGAAATATGTGAGCGCGCCAGCCGATGCGGCAGGAGTTATTACCGTAGGCTCTGTTAACGCCGCAGGCTCCTACTCCGCTTTTTCATCCATCGGACCCACACCCGACGGACGCGTGAAACCTGAACTTTGCGCCATGGGTACGGCATCGGCATTAGTTAGTCCTTCCGCCACATTAATATCGGGGAATGGCACTTCCTTTGCAACACCTATCATGGCTGGGCTTACAGCTTGCTACCTACAAGCCGCCAAACATAAAGCGCCACATCTAAAATTAAATGAAATCAGAGAAAACATTTATATGTCTGCCACTTCGTATGCTACCCCATCAAACAATTTAGGATACGGGATTCCCAATTTCCAAACAGCCTACCAAATGCTACTTTCAGCCGAAGTAACCGACATTAATGCTACGGCACCAACTACTCAAAACAGTTTTAAGCTGATTGTCGGCAAACTAAATCAATCAAAAGTATTAACTTTACCGAAACATGCGACAAACTGCAGCTATACCATCTACTCGACACAAGGGAAACTGCTTTTGAGCGGAAAACTTATAAATTCCCAACTAAATACAGCCGCGCTAAACTTGGCAGCTGGTGCTTACATCATTCATATTAAACCATTTTAATGAAATCAATCACACTACTTGAACTTACAGAAAGAATAGAATATGTCATTCGCAACAACTTTAGCGAAGCGCTATGGGTGCGCGCCGAAATCAGCGAACTGCGCGAAAACCGTGGACATTGTTATTTGGAATTGATTGAGAAAGAGCAAGGTAGCGACAATGTCATTGCAAAAACGCGCGCCACCATCTGGGCAAACACTTATCGGATGCTAAAACCCTATTTCGAAAGCAGCACCGGTGAGCCACTTCGCGCCGGACTGAATGTACTTGTGGCTGTTTCTGTTGAGTTCAGCGGTGTTTACGGCTTTAGCTTGAATATCCGGGATATTGATCCCATATTTACTATTGGCGAATTGGCGGCGAGACGATTGGAAATCATTCGCCAATTGGAGGCCGACGGCGTGATGGAGATGAATAAATCACTTAAAATCCCTCCACTACCACAGCGTTTGGCTGTTATCACCTCGGCTACGGCTGCGGGTTATGAGGATTTTCTAAATCAATTGCAACACAACAGCTACAACTACGCGTTCTACCCCAAACTCTTCCCATCAATCATGCAGGGCGCGAATACTGAAAACTCGATCATTCGGGCTTTGGAAAAGATTTTCACGCATAGCAAATTCTTCGACGCGGTAATTATCATACGGGGTGGAGGCGCCACTACCGACCTGGCAGCATTCGACTCCTACAACCTGGCATTGAATTGCGCACAATTTCCACTTCCTATCATCGCGGGTATTGGACATCAGCGCGACAGTTCCATCCTCGACCTGGTAGCACACACCAGCGTGAAAACGCCCACTGCCGCTGCCGAATTTCTGATAGAACAAATGCTAAACACCGAAGAAAACCTCAACTCAGTCGTTGCGAGGATTGAGAATAACGTTTCTGAAACGCTAAGCAATGAAGCGCGAAAACTTGAATTTCTGAAATTGAAAATTAAACAAGCTTCAAGAACCAGTCTGATGTATGAAACCAACCATCTGAATCGCTACATTTACAGCCTGAAGTCGGCTTATAAAAAACGTGTACTTGAAGAAAACAACAAACTGACCATTTTAAACACGAATATCAACTCACATTCGCCCAAATTCCTACATGAACGGGGTTACACCATTACCACACAAAACGGAAAGCGACTTACTTCAAAAAAAGAGTTGAAGCCGGGCGACAAGCTCCAAACACATTTTGCCGATGGCAGTGTAGGCAGTCGGGTTGAAAGTGAATAATCTACATCAAAAGTACTCCTTCATTCTAAAAAAGAGAGAGATTTTCAGCGAAATTGATAATGTCAATTCAACCGAAAATCTCTTCTATATCCCTTGAAAGCTCTTCCTTCAATCAGTTATTTTTTCGTCGTCGAAAACGAATAGGGTTTATCCGCAGGCAAGATTCCACGTTGTCTGTTCGGAGTTTTATCCATCACAAAGTTGAGCTTCATCCCTTGTTTTATTTTTGCAATTTCAAGAAAATTAGCCGTATAAACTTTTCCGTTGGCAGTGAGGCTTTTGACATAAACATTATCCTTACCACTATTTTGCGAGCTTATTTCGAGTTTCTTGCCATTCGCTAAATTTACCACCGCCTTGGGAAAAACAGGCGAACCAAGCACGTACTGCCCGCTTCCGGGACATACCGGATAGAAACCCAAAGCGGAGAAAACATACCATGCCGAAGTCTGACCATTGTCTTCATCGCCACAATAGCCATCGGGGGCTGCCGTATAGAGTTTATCCATAATTTGGCGCAGGTGTTTTTGAGCTTTCCATGGCTCACCCGAGTAGTTGTAAAGATACGTCATGTGCTGAATGGGTTGATTGCCATGCGCATAGTTACCCATATTCATTATCTGCATTTCTCGAATTTCGTGAATCACAGACCCGTAATAACTTTCGTCAAAGATTGGAGGCAACGCGAAAACGGTATCGAGCATCTGATTGAATGATTTATCACCTCCCATCAAATTTATCAAACCTTGCGGATCATGAAATACCGACCAGGTATAATGCAAAGAATTGCCTTCGGTGAAGTCGCCACCCCATTTGAATGGACTGAATGACTCGCGAAACTCCCCATTTTCTTTCTTACCAGCCATCAGATTATACTTTTTATCGAATAAATTTTTATAATTCATACTTCTTGAAGCATAAACTCCAATCTCACTTTCCGGTTTACCCATGGCTTTCCCAAGCTGATAAATACACCAATCGTTGTAGGCATACTCTAAAGTTCGTGCAGCATTCTCGTTTATTTTCACATCGCAAGGCACATAACCTAAGCGATTGTAGTAATCATAGCCTAAGCGACCGGTTGACGACACTGTGGGATGAACGCTGTTGGCAGTTTTCACAATACCTTCCCAAAGCAAGTCGGGAGTTTTCACTTTTACTCCCTGCAAATAAGCATCGGCAAGCACGGATGCTGAATTATTGCCAACCATACAGCCACGATGTCCGGGACTTGCCCATTCGGGGAAGAACCCACTCTCCAGATACGCGTTAATCAATCCTTCCTGCATTTTCAGGTTCACATCCGGATACACCAGATTGAGCAAAGGGAAAAGCGCACGAAACGTATCCCAAAAACCGGTGTCGGTGAACATATATCCCGGCATCACTTTCCCGTTGTATGGGCTATAGTGGTAAGCCGCGCCAAAGCGATCGTATTCATAAAAACTTCGTGGGAAAAGCACTGCCCGATAAAGGTTGGAATAAAACACACGCAAGCGGTCAATATCAGTCGATTGTACTTCAATTTTACCAAGCACTTCGTTCCACCGGCTTTCGGCATCGGCTTTCACTGCGTTAAAGTCGCGACTGCCCAACTCTTTCAGATTTTGCTCAGCCTGCTCCATGCTGATAAAAGAGGATGCTACCCGCGCATGCACTACCTCGCCCTTTCGGGTTGAGAAACCAACGATAGCTCCGGCATGTTTTGAACTTTGCTCCAAGGTGTTTTCGAAAATTTCACCTTCAGAAACAGTTGCTTTATAGTTGATGGCTTTGTCGAACTGTATGACAAAATAATTCTTAAAATTATCGGGCACGCCTCCCGAGTTCTTTGTAGTATAACCTATAATTTTATTCTCAGCCTGAATTATCTTTACATACGAACCATCGTTGAAAGCATCTACTACAATCGCCGAAAACTGACTTTCGGGGAAGGTGAAGCGAAATATGGCGGCACGCTCCGTGGGTGTCAATTCGGTTAGCACATCATAATCGGCCAAATACACCTGATAAAAATGTGGTTTCGCTATCTCCGCTTTATGTGAGAACCAACTCGCCCGTTTGTTTTCATCAAAAACAGGTTTACCCGTTATCGGCATTATTGAGAATTGTCCGTAATCATTAATCCAAGGACTGGGTTGATGTGTCTGTTTGAATCCGCGAATTTTATCTGCATCGTAACTGTAAGTCCAGCCATCTCCCATTTTCCCCGTTTGGGGTGTCCAGAAATTCATTCCCCAAGGCAAAGCGGTAGCCGGATAGGTATTGC
The DNA here is from genome assembly GCA_964568675.1 of uncultured Paludibacter sp. GTDB lineage: Bacteria > Bacteroidota > Bacteroidia > Bacteroidales > Paludibacteraceae > UPXZ01. The sequence continues at coordinate 317 of CAZMQV010000001.1, read as the reverse complement.
CGGTAGAAAGCGAATACTTGGATTGTGTGCCTACCAATGTGCTGACATAATCAAGCGGTTTTTGAGCATTTGAAACCGTGAAGAAAGCGGCAATAAAAAAAAGAATGGATACTTTTCGTTTCATAGCAATTTTGAATTAATGATTACTGTTTATTCCTGTTTTTCAGAACTCAAGATTGACAAAGATAAGAATTTTAAATGTGAATGAAACAAGTCAAATCGGGTATTTTGACAGATAAAATATTATTTGGATTGATTGCTTACCGACTAAACATGCATTAAATGAGTTTTCTCACTTCGTTCGAAATGACAATCAG